>CAISDJ010000001.1 GCA_903884105.1 uncultured Pseudomonadota bacterium
CCCGTCGCGCCGGATGGGGTTGAGGCCACGGTCCTCGCAGAAGGAGCGCCACTTGTTGAAGCTGACATGACGATGCACGAGCGTCGCTGCCACCACCGCATGCAACCACAGCACCGCTACAGCCATCGCGTCTGCCACGACAAATTCATCTCCACGCGCACGCAACGATAAGGGCGAGTGGGATGGAACACCATATCCCGCTGCGCGCGCGATACTGCACCTGCCAGTGGGTTCTGGACCCCAGAAATGTGTTCTAGGTAAGTGTATGTTGATATGTCGAACAGTGTGGTGGCATCGTCCACCGGCCGCAGCGCGTGCGCGACGCCCTCAGACCGGCCCGCCGATCGCCACTCCCAGCACTGCACGTGACAATGGAGTCGGTCTCAATCATGAACGCGGAAAGCCGTATGTGCTTGACGTGCAGTGTCGCGCACGCACAGCATGATCAGGGCGGCCGCGCCCAAAAACTCCTTGGCACACATGTCCAGCGTTGCCGCCCGGTTCGAGGTCAATGGGTGGTAGAAGTAGCGGTACTCCTTCGCCGACGGGTTGAACCAGATTCCGCCCATCACCAGTGCGTAGGAATCGCTGCGCCCCGCGGGCTCCGTCGGACGCTCGGACGCCGGGAGCGGCAGCGTACAGACCCCGCTCCACTTGCCAGCGATGTTGCCCCACCACGTGCGGCAGCCGGCACATTCGCCCATTCGGTGGATGCCCCGCGGAGCGCGGTCCGCAGGTGAAAGCACTACAGCATGTCGTTGCGCACCGCCGGGGCTGCCCGCTCCAGGAGGCCTAACAGCGACTCCAACGTGTTGCGCCGCTGCACGACGGCGGATCTTGGCCAGGAACTCCGGGGTCGCCCGCATCTGGTGCTTGGGGGACTCCCAGTTGAACCCGCACCAGCGAACGTCGTCAGACGAGCCGACGGACTTGGCGATCTTCCAGCTGCATCCCAGCATCTACGCCAGGATGGACGCCGCCCGCTGCGCACAGGAGATTTGCTTGATGGTATCGATGAATAGAACGTTCGTCGACCCACAGCTCGGGGCCCAGGCCCAGGATCGCCATGATCCAGACCACCAGCACGGCGATGCGCCCGACGCTGAAGCCGGATCCGAGCACCCCGACGTTCAAGCGTTTCACCACAAAGTAGTGCCAGCATCCCTCTTCCATACTCCACACGCAGAACACGCACATCCAGAAGCCACACAAACCGACTTGTACGCGTAGTCGAAGTCAACCAAGTCACTGCAGAGCCACCAGCCCGCGCAAGGATACCTTGCCCGCGACGATGCGACCCCCGACCCGGCGCATGGTCGAGCATGGCACGCATATCTGGTACTTCGCGACGCAGTATGTGTTGACGGTGCCTTGGGCACGCCCAAACCACCCGTTCAGCTTCATCACGGCGAAGGCGGCTCACGCAGGGGTCATATGTAATACCCTTTGGTTAACTCAGCGATAATTGGCACCATGTCCGCCGCCGCGCGCGCACCCGAATAGCCTCACTCGTGTCTACCCTCCGACGACGCATACGGCCTCACGTACGGGAGCCCGATACCAGGGCCTACTCCAGTGCAACGTCGTCGGTTCTGGTGCAGACTTTCGGCGTGCTGTAGTCCCGGCAGACTTGGTGGTGCTGGGGTCCGTCCTTCTGACGCTCGCGGTAGCGCTTCTTCGGACGGTCCGCGACGCCCGCCCCATCTCGGCCGCGGCGTTTGGATTCAGCCGGCGCACTTGCCGGATGGTCAGGCCGGGGCTCTTGCGCAACCCTCGGAAGCGTGGAAAATCTTCTGATCGTGACGACGTTAATCTGGAGGGTGGCCGCGTGAGCCTCGATGTCGCTGACCAACACCAAGGCAGTGAAGTGCATCGAGATGATGTACAGCCAGCGTCGACACGGTCCGCGACGTGCACCTCGACCATTCCGGCCGTCATCGCCTCCCGCCCGATGAACGCGCAGGCCACACGTGATCGGGCCGAGCAAGCACTACGCCACGGCCCTCGCATTCTTGATCGCGTTGATATTCCGACCTTCTCTGAGAACTTCCCCGTGTATCCCATCGACGTATTCACCAGCTACCTGTTCGCCACCGATGAGAACGCGTCCGTGGCTTGGAACTGGGGTAGCAGCGCCAGCACCAGCGCAGTCAGGGGTAATATGGAAATCTGGCCTTGAATGAGGGCGTGTGGGGCGCTAGTGCTGAGGCATGGGTCCATTTTCGCATGTATGTAGTTCCGTTCGCGCCGACCGGATTCCATCCGCGGGCGGCCCCGAGGTCTGCATCAAGCTGGGCTTGCAGCTCCACCAGCTGATTTTCTTTGTCCAGCACGTCGCTGGACTTCGCAGCGGCCTTCGATTGCGTGCGTACTTCGCCCAGTTCCGGGCCGCCCAGGCCTGGGCCTGGCGCGATCTTAGCGCCACGCGTCATGCGTGGTAGGCGCCTTGGTTGCTATCGATGCGTTGTAGGTTTGAGAGGTGCGCCTACACGTACGAAACTCAAACCCACAACGCACAACGGTAACACGCAGCAAAAGTTATGCCCGCGCAAACGCCACCGCCACCCGACCCGCACACCGGTCGATTCGGGAAATAGGAGTCGGCGGCTACCTACGCAG
>CAISDJ010000002.1 GCA_903884105.1 uncultured Pseudomonadota bacterium
CCCCTCATAACCTTCAACGAAGAGATCAATGGCAGGAACCTCGCCGGGCACGCTGAGCGCTTGCAGAGTCCGCTCTTTGCGAGTCGAGGCCATGATCAGGCGCTGGTCATGCGCCACCAGATGGTAGGCCCCCGTTGAGCCGTATCTGCTCTGGGTAAGGTAATCCAGAAACTCGGCATTCAGCAGATCGATTATCCCAACGATGACACCAGTCACTACCCCTTGCCGGTTCAGGATAGGCGTCGCGATGCCCACCAGAGGCATCGGAGGTTTAGTGCCCATGGTCGGCGAACCGACAACGGTCCTGCGCTCGCTCATCGCTTCGACGATCGCGGCACGCGCGTACAGATCGAACCCGATCCGCCCTCTCAGCGGAGCTTCTGCAATCACGATGCCATTCGCATTGGCAATCAATAGCCCGCCACTGAAGAGACTTTGCAAGACCCCTTGATTGGCCAGCAGCGACTGGACGGCGGCCGGGTCGCTCAGCGCCTGCTGATCGACACTGCCAGCCAGCAGCTCAAGTGCATTAATGCGGTCCTGCAGATGGTCTTCGATGGCCGAGGCGATGAACGACACGACGGAGAATTGCTGATCTCCCAACTGCCTCTGCATATCCTGCCGCAGTAGCCGGCTGGCATAGAGTTCCAGTGACCAGATGCTGGCGAGGAAAATCATGAGGGTGAAAAGCGTGATCTTGCTTCTCACCGATGTGACGTGCAGGCGGTTGAGGTTCATTCCGTGATTATGGAAGAAGCGTTGCGCGAACGAAAGCCACAGTCTTGGTGAATAAGGCAGAAGGAATGGAGCGGATGGTGGGAATCGAACCCACGTCTAAAGCTTGGGAAGCTCTCGTTCTACCGTTGAACTACACCCGCATTGATTTTGGCGCCGAGCCTGAACGGCGCTTGCTAACTGTCTGACATCAAATGGTCGGAGTGAGAGGATTCGAACCTCCGGCTTCTACGTCCCGAACGTAGCACTCTACCAGGCTGAGCTACACTCCGATTTCTGCTTGCTTCCGAACTTTTCAGATGGCCTGAGAACTTGGCTTTCCGAGGAGGCCGACAGGGCCCGAATCATATGCCAAAGCGGATGGCTTTTCCAAGGGGGAAAATGAAAAAGCCCCTCGGAAGGGGCTTTTTCATCGAGCAGTCACACAAGGTGACGTGTTACATACGCAGGCATACGAAGTGCAGTGCAGTTTCGTCGTAGCCAGTGAGTGGTGATAAAGTCGCTATCGCAGTCAGGGCGGCGCGGAATGAACCAGTAACGGGATCACCATCGTCCAGAGTAGTATCCAGGGCGCTGGCTGCAGAACCGGGGACGTTGTTCATGCAGACCTTGTTTTGACCGGCGGGCAGCAAGAATGCTGCGGTTGACGTGACGGCAGTAAGACCGCCGAAGGGGTTCTGTGGCAAGGCTGTAACAGCAGTCGCTACTGCATCACCAGGAATGAAGCCTGCCGCACGCAAGTGCTGCCAGAAAAACAGCTGTTCCGATGTCGGTCCGGTGGTAAACAAGGTAGCGGCGAAAGCGACGCTGTCGACGGTACCATCGGCATCACCAGCAGTCTGAC
>CAISDJ010000003.1 GCA_903884105.1 uncultured Pseudomonadota bacterium
CTGCCGATGGGCAACAAAGAGCAAGCGACATCGGGGCATGCTCGCCTGCAGGCGCACATAGTCGAGCGCCGCCATCACCGTCTTACCCGTGCCGGTTGCTGATGCGATCAAGTTGCGATGATGGCCCTGCGTTCTCGACAGCGCGAGTTGCTCAAGCAATCGTTGCTGAAATGGTAATGGCGTGATCTCAACCGGACTCAAATAGATGGTGGGACCCGAGTGCTTCCTCTCAGTCATCTGGTCAAATTCGTCAGGGTCATACGCGCGAAAATCGGGATTCTCCCAATAGGTGTCGAACACCGCCCGCACCTTGTCGATGACATCAGGGTTACGCGCACCCGAAACTCGCACGTTCCATTCAAGCCCCGCAACCTGCGCCGAATACGTGAGGTTCGACGAACCGATATAGGCCGTCGAGAATCCTGATGCCCGGCGGAACAACCAGGCCTTCGCGTGGAGCCGCGTCGAAGATACGTCGTACGAAATCCGCACCTCGGCGCCAAGCTCCGTGAGCCGATCTAACGCCTCACGCTGGGTCGATCCGGTGTAGGTTGTGGTGAGCACGCGGAGTGCGCCACCCGCGTCGCAATGTCGTTTCAGCGCCTCGCGCAGCGGGTTGATCCCACTCGTGCGGATGAAGGCCATCAGCAAATCAATACTGCCGGCCGAGCCAATCTCTGCAACGACTTGATGACCCACCCTAGGCTCGCCCGGGGCGTTCGTGAGGAGCGTGGTATCCAGCAGTGGAATGAGCGGGCTATCGATCGGCTTCGGCGATCCGTCGGGACGAAGTGTCGTTATCGAACGAAGCACCAGGCCCGGATCGACCAGTTGCTCGAGATCCAGATCGGCACTGGCGATAAGCCGCTCAAGTTGCGCGATGAGGTCCCGCGCGACAACCATGCCGACCTTAACTCGATCGCCATCGGGCACTGCCGCAATGACGTTTTCGATCAATCGACCCAGGTGAAGTGCAAAACGTGACGGTGCCTCGGCGCGATGTATCGCGACTTGTTCGAGTAGTCGGTCATCCACCGCGGAGAGACGGCTCTTGAGTCCCTCCGTGATGAGTAACTCATAGAGCCCCGGTGGAAGTTCGGCTGGCCCGAGTTTCATTCACGTGAGCCTGGAATATCGGCCGCATCGATGCGGCCATACCGCAGCCACCACCCTCTTGGCCACCGGGCCGCGTACCAGCGGATGCGCCGCGCCGAGCGGGGTGCGCAGCACGGAAAGCTCTCCAACCAGCGTCGGCAGGATGTCCTCGAAGCGGCGGGTGGCCTGGGCATCGGCCGTGTCCACCTCGTCGCGCTCCCCGATGGTTTCGACGATGGCTTCGACGATGCAGTCGAACGGGCCATGCTGTAGGTGCAGCCGGCCGTCAGCGAAGCGCAGGGACGAGGCGGGCACGGTCGCGGGACACTTATCCGAGGTCGGTCGACTGGATGCGCCGCACGCCGGCCTTGGTCATGTCCGCCCACGCTTTGGCGACCGACCCGTTCAGGTCAATTCCGCGGGACGCATCCTCAATGACTGCGGCCTTGAAGCCGGCCTTGCGCGCGTCGAGCGCAGTCCATGCGACGCAGAAGTCGGTGGCGAGGCCTGCCACGTACACCTCCTTGATGCCGCGTGCCTTGAGGTAGGCGCCGAGGCCCGTGCTGGTCTTGCCGTCGGCTTCCATGAACGCAGAGTAGCTGTCGGTGTCCTTGTGGAAGCCCTTGCGGATGATGAGTTGGGCCTGCGGGATGGCGATGTCCCTGTGGACGGCCGCATCCTGCGAGCCCTGCACGCAGTGGTCGGGCCACAGAACCTGCGTGCCGTAGCGGAGCTTGGTGGTCTCGAACGGCTTCTTGCCCGTGTGGCTGGATGCGAACGAGGCGTGGCCGGGCGTGTGCCAGTCCTGGGTGACGACCACGTTCTCGAAAAGCTTGGCCAGATTGTTGATGACCGGGACGACTTCCTCGCCGCCTTTCACGGGCAGCGTGCCGCCGGTGACAAAGCAGTTCTGCACGTCGACGACGATAAGCGCGCTGTCCGCGCCGGGTTTAAGCGGGGCTGCCCAAGCGCGCATGCCTGCGCCACCCAGTGCAATTGCGCCCAATGCGGCAAACACCTTGAGGCTTTCGCGACGCGTGCTATCCATGCTGTTCTCCTTTGATCGGCCAGGGATTGGGGGTGCGCTAGCCTGCGGCGCGGAAGTGTGCGCTGTGCAGCACTTCTTCGAGCGGCACGACATTGCCCCTGTGCCCGCCCATCGTGGCATAGGCGGCGAAACGCTAGCCACCTCGCCATCGCGATGGTCATCGCGGTTGAACAGGGGACTCCCTTTATGCGGGTTAGAGGTCCGGTAATTACGCTAGCTATAGTCTACTTGTCTTGCTATGCGGATAAGCAGATTGCGACCCAAGCTTCACCCTAGCCGTTGCTTGCCAAAGCTGTCCGCAGCGACACGCTAGCGCTCCACTGAGCAGTCTCAGACACGACCTCGTAAGCGTCAGCCGCCCTATCTTTATGCCGTCTGCGCGCGCCAGCGGCAATCACTCATCGACCCGGCTATTGGACCCGCCGGTGCCGGCCGAATTCGTCCAACAACGGCACACGCGGCGCACCATCCACTGCCCCCGCCGCGAGCAATAAGCGATAGCCCGAGATACGTACGTTGTCGTCGACGTGTAGAAGCCGACCTACCGCGCGGCGCAGAACAACCTCGTGTGGGCCGGGCAGAGCGAGCACGACGCCGGCCGC
>CAISDJ010000004.1 GCA_903884105.1 uncultured Pseudomonadota bacterium
CAACGGTTGCGCACCGGATCACGGGCATCGTTCAATACATCGCGACAACGGGCCTGCAGCGCCCGCCCGCATCCACCAGCCAGAGAGCCTCACCATGCCGGATTTGCGCACCGTCCTCGTCCAGGCCAACCAGATCTGGGAGGACAAGGCCGCCAACCTCCGCCACTACGAGGAGTTGCTCGGGAACGTGGGCGAGGCAGATCTCGTTGTGCTGCCCGAAATGTTCCACACCGGTTTCTCGATGAACGCCGCAGAACTCGCAGAGGACAGCGATGGCCCTGGCATTGCCTGGCTGAAACAACAGGCCGCGGCGCGCAACTGCGCCTTCTACGCGTCACTGATCGCGAGCGAGGACGGAAGGTACCTGAACCGCGGCGTCTTCGTCGGGCCCGACGGCAGCGTCCACACCTACGACAAACGCAAATGTTTCACGCTGGCCGGCGAAGACCGCACCTACACGGCAGGCACACGGGAAGTGATCGTCGAGTTCCGCGGCTGGAAGCTGCAGCTGCAGATCTGCTATGACCTGCGCTTCCCGGAGATTGTGCGCAACCGTCTGGATGCGAGCGGCAATCCCGCCTATGACGCCATCCTCTACGTGGCCAACTGGCCGCAGCGCCGCAGCCTGCATTGGCAGACGCTGCTGCGCGCCCGCGCCATCGAGAACCAGTGCTATGTGATCGGCGTGAACCGCGTCGGCGAGGACGGCAAGGGGCTCGTTTATTCCGGCGACTCCGCCTGCATAGACCTGCTGGGCAACGAGATCGCCTGCCCCGCGGGGCAGGAAACGGTCAGCGTGCTGACACTCTCGCGCAGCGATCTCGACAGCACACGCGCCGCCATTCCGTTCCTGAAAGATCGCTGACCGGCTTGCCTACGCCACCGCGCAGGGTCGCTTGATGGCGAGAGGTGAAGGCAGCTCGGGCGGTCGGGCCGCCTCCCGCAGGACTGCGCTGCGGGATATCGCCTCAGGGCGGCAGACGCCCGAACGCCATGTCCTCGTCGATGCGGTCGCCAAAGCGGTGATCGAGGGCATCGGCCACATAGTTCTGTCGCACGATCCACGGGCGCCTGGTGCCCGACTTGGGTAGCGCATGCGGGTTGCGCAGCACGTAGCCCGCCTGCAGATCCCACAGCGGCTTCTCGGTGACCGCCTTGTTGCCGATGTGAGGCGCAGCACGCGTGTAGGCCTTCGATTGCATGTGCGCGATCAGTCGTGCGGCCGAGCGTGCCGTCATGTCGGCGCGCAGCGTCCAGGAGGCGTTGGTGTAGCCGATGCACCAGATCAGGTTGGGCACGTCCTGAAGCATGAAGGCCTTGTAGGAGAAGCGCTCCTCCGGTTTGACGTCCTGCCCATCCACGCTGAGGCGCACGCCCCCGAGGGCGCGCAGTTGCAGACCGGTGGCGGTAACGACAATGTCGGCGTTGATGTAACGGCCGGACTTCAGAGTAATGCCGCTGGCATCGAAGTGATCGATATGGTCGGTCAACACCTCAACGCGGCCCATGCCGATGGCAGCAAACAAATCACCGTCGGCCACGAGGCACAGCCGCTGGTCCCACGGGTTGTAGCGCGGCTTGAAGTGCAGATCGACCGGGTAGCCCGGTGGCAACAGCGAGA
>CAISDJ010000005.1 GCA_903884105.1 uncultured Pseudomonadota bacterium
CCCGCGGGGACACGTGCTCTCAGGGGGTCGCGGCACTCGCTTGTGCAGTCCCGGCCGCGGGCTTCGCAGCGAGGGCCTTGAGCAACGCAGCCGTGCTCTCGAACACCATGATGGTCTGCCCGCCGCGGCCATGCCCGCCTGCTCGGCCCAGCGCAGAATCGACAGGCGTCTTGCCGCTCGAGTCCTTGGCCTCAAGGTGGGCGCCTTGGTCAGCCAGGTACTGGACGACATCGTTCCAGCCCCAGTAAGCCGCCCCGTGCAGCGGCGTCTGACCCCGCGCGTCGCCGGCGTTGACCTCTCCACCGGCGGCGAACAGCAGACCCAGGGTCTCGATCGCTTCGCCCTGCGTCTTGAACCGACCGCGCGTATCGACGATGTTCGATCCGAGTCCCGCTGCCGCCATGACGGGGGTATGGCCCAACACATTCGGCAAGTTTGGATTCGCACCCGCCTTGAGCAACATTCTCACCACTGGCGTATCGCCCGCCTTCGCTGCGCGCAGCAGCGGAGTCGTTCCGATGGTGAGCATCAGGTCAAAGCCGCGGTCATTGCTGAGGTGGCGGTAAGGCGGAAAGAGCTTGAGCTGCACATCGGGATTTGCGCCCGCCGCGAGCAGCAGCTCGATGAGCTTCAGGCTGGAGGTCTCGTCGAGCGAAGGCAGATCAGGCCAGCCACCATGCGGCAGCGTGTTCAGATCGACCGCCATGTAAAGCGGTGTGCGTCCCCAGAAGTCCCAGCGATTGGGGTTCGCGCCCCGCTCCAGCAGCAATGCGGCCACGTCGAACTTGAAGTTGTTCGTCGCCATCGCGAGCGGCGTGATGCCTTGAGGATCGGCGAGGTTCACGTCTGCCTTGGCGTCCATCAGCAGCCTTGCGCATTCGACGCACCCCTGCCGGGCGGCATACAGCAAGGGTGTAAAGCCGCCGGCCGGTCGGGCCTGGAAGCGCGGCTCACCGGTCACCTGCCGCTGCCAGTCGTTGACGACCGATCTCTCGTTCACTCTGGCGCCGTGCTTCAGCAGCTCGCGCACCATCAACGGCTGGCTCTGCGCCGCCGCCCACATCAGCGCCGTCTGCCCGCGCCACGACTCGGTCGCATTGACGTCCGCGCCCCGCTTGATGAGCAGGCGTGCCGCCTCGACATTGCTGGTGCGTGCCACCACCATCAACGCGGTCTGCCCATCGGCATTGCGCGCATCGACTGCGGCACCTGCATCCAGCAACGCTTGCAGAACGTCGACATTGCCGATCACGGCGGCTTCGGAGAGGGGTGTCGCGCCATAGTCATTGGCTTGGGAAGGATTGGCCCCCGCCTTGAGCAGGCGCCGCACCAGCTCGGCGTCATCGTGATAGATCGCCCAGTGCAGTGCTGTCGTGCCATCCGATTCGCGTGCAGTGGCCTCGCCGCGCTGTGCAAGCAGCGCAAGCGCTTCGACCGACTTGCCCTCGCGGGCAGCGGCGAGCAATGACGCATCGGCATACGCCGCGCTCGTCATCAGCGCCACCAGCACAATGGACAGGAGCCGAACCCTCATGTCAGACCTCCGCAAGCACCTGGGTGCTGTCACCCAAGGCCTTCGCAGGCACGGACGAGCGATCGAGGATCGTCAACAGCACGTTGGACAGCGGCGTGTGGTCCGGGTAGCGCAAGTGCTGCCCACCCTTCAGCTTGCCGCAACCGCCGCCAATCAGCGCCGTCGGCAACGGGAACTGGTTGTGCTTGTCGCTGTTACTCATGTTGCTGCCGTAGAGCAGGATGGAGTGGTCGAGCATCGAACCGTCGCCGTCGGGCAGGCTCGCAAGCTTTGTCACGAACTTCGCGAAGACTTCCGTGTGGTAGCGCTGGATGCGCGACAGGCGCTCGAGCTTGGCGGGATCGCTCGCGTGGTGCGACAGCGGATGGAACGCGTCCGCGACGCCGATGTGATTGTACGTCTGGTTGCTGACCTCCGCCGCCATCATGAAATTGAAGATGCGGGTCAGGTTCGCCTGGTAGGCAAGGGCAATCATGTCGAACATGAGGTTCAAGTGCTCGTCGAAGGCATCCGGAATACCCACCGGCACCTGCGGTAGCGTCACGTTCGACAGGTCCTGCTGCGCCGTCTTCTGCACTCGCCGCTCGATCTCGCGCACGGTATCGAGGTAGTCGCTGAGCAACGCGCGGTCGCTGGGGCCGAGCGTCCGTTGCAGGGCGGCGGCTTCCCCCCGAACCATGTCGAGCAGGCTGCGCTGCTGCGCGATCAGCGCGACCCGCTCGTCGACGGTATCGCCCTGGCCGAACAGGCGCTGGAACAGCTTGCGCGGATTGTGCTCCATCGGCAGCGGGCTCGACGGCGTGCGGAACGAGATGGTGCTGGAATAGCTGCAGCCATAGTCCCGATCGCAGGCTCCGCCGTCGGTAGCCTGTGCAGTCGCGACCTCGAGCGAGGGCAAAGGCGTGTCCTGCCCAATGTGCAGGGCTGCCAACTGGTCGGCTGTCACGCCTCCAAAGGGTTCCTGGGTGCCTTTCCTGGGGTGGACGCAGCTCAGCCACGTCGCCGGCACGATCGCGTGCACGGCCTGGCTCTCGCCCGGCCGGTTACCCAGGCCGCTGATGACGGTCAGCTGCTTCTTGTACGCGGCCAGCGGCTCAAGGATCGGGGACAGCTCGAACTTCGTGCCTTCCCCGACCGGCGTCCATTTGTCCATGACCGCGCCGTGAGGGAAGTAGACGAAACCGAGGCGCATCTTCGGCGCCGCCGCTGTGTTGGCGAGCGCGGTACGCGCCGGGATCATCGCATCCAGCAGCGGCAGCGCGATCGTCGCGCCGAGACCGCGCAGGAACGTGCGCCGGGGCAGATGCTTCTTCGTGATGAACATGATGACCTCAAGGAACCTCTGATTGACCTCTACGCGCCCGCGACGGCGAGCCATTTCGCTCAGGGCGAGGCGCGACGACCGCCGTGTACTCGATGTACTCAAGGGAGGAGCAACACTGCCCTGAGCGAAATGGATCCCGTCCCGATCAAAGAATAAATAGTCATTCAATGGGTTGCGCCTCTAATCCTCTGCTGCGTCGTTACGGACCTTGCCGATATTCCCGATATCGCCTGCGGCCCGATGCCTCGCAGCAGAGGATTGGAGACGCAACGCGAGTGCGTATAGGACAATCAGAGGTTCCTCTCCTGCGCCGCGACCGACTGCTGGCCGGCGGCCGGCCCTTCGAGCGGAACTTCCGCCATGCGGAAGGGCGCGCTGTTGACCAGCCCAAGGACGAGCGACGCGAACGCATAGTGGTTACGCGCAGCGTCGCGAATGATCTGCCGGACCACCGGCATGTCGCGATACTCGATGCTCCGCCCAAGCCCGTACACCATCAGTTTCTCGGTAAGCGTCTGCACGAACTGCTCCGGGCGCCGAATCAACAATGCCCGCAGGTCGTTCGGGCCGTTGAGCGCGGTGCCGTCGGACATCTTGGCTCTGGCATCGATCGGCGTGAGCGTCTCGCGATCCCGTGTGCGCCACTTGCCGGTGGCATCGAAGTTCTCGAGCGCGAACCCGAGCGGATCCATCACGCCATGGCAGGCGTTGCAGGACGGATCAGCACGGTGCCTCTCCATCCGCTCGCGCACTGTCTGCGCCTGTCCGCCGATGATGTTCTCCTTCAACGTCTCGACGCCAGGGGGTGGCGCATGCGGCGGCGTCCCCGTGAGGTTTTCGAGAATCCACGCACCGCGCAGGACAGTGGAGGTGCGGTTCCCGTAGGAGGTGCCGAGCAGCGTACTGCCCTTGCCCAGCAGCCCGAAGCGGACCGAATCGGTCAGCGTAACGCGGCGGAACTGGTCGCCGCGCACGTTCGGGATACCGTAATGGCTGGCGAGCCGCTCGTTGACGAACGTGTGGTCTGCGGTCAACAGGTCGACGACGCTCCGGTCCGAACGCAGAATGCTGTCGATGAACAGCGTGGTCTCCTGCTTGAATGCCCTGCGCAGCGCCAGATCGACACCGGGAAACAGCGCGGGATCCGGCTCGATGGTGTCGATCTTCGGCAAGCGCAGCCACTGCGATGCGAAGTTCGTGACCAGCGCTTTCGACCGGTCGTCCGCCAGCATGCGCCGCACCTGCTGCTCGAGCCGCGCCGGCTGGCTGAGTTCACCCCGCTCGGCCAGGGTCAGCAACTCGTCATCGGGTCCCTGGCTCCACAGGAAGAAGGACAGTCGCGAGGCGAGTTCAAGGTCGCCAAGTGGCAACGCGGTTCCAGGCTTCGTGCCTTGAGGCAAAGGCTCGGCGCGGAAGAGGAAGCGCGGGCTCGCGAGGATCGCCATCACTGCGTCTTCGATACCGGCCTCGAATCCTGCCTTCTGCCGCCCGTCGCGGTAGAACCCGAGCGGCCCCGCGACATCGGCAGCCGTCACGGGCTTGCGATAGGCCTGCCGCGCCAGGTTCGTGACGATCTGCGTCGCACAGGGTTCTTCATCCGCAGCGTTATCCGGCCGGCAAGAGAAGATGCGGCGCCGACTCGGCGTGTCGCTCACGCCGGTCGCGTTGAACGGCCCGACGATATCGAGGTTGGCCACGCGCGGTTGACGCTCGATTCCCGCATCCGCCATCAGGGGTGTCAGCGGGTTGTCCGACTCGGCGAACGTGCGCGCCACGAATGCGACGCCGACGCGATGCGGTCCCGCGGGCAGCTTCACGCGGATAGTGGAGAAGCGCTCGCTCAGCGCCTTGAGCACGGCTTGCTGGTCGCGATCGGCTGCCTCGAGTTCGGCTGGCCCACCAAGCACCTGCTGGAATACCCGCGTGCCGTCGACGGTCACAATCACGCGATGCTGGTGATCGAGGCCCGAAATGTAGCCCACATTGACGCCCCGACGCTGGTCCGCAATGCTCAAGCGGACGTTCAGTACGTAGTCGCCATCTGCCGGAAACTCATGATCTACCAGCATGCCGCCGCGCGTCCCGAGCGGCAGGCCGTCACGGTGGAAGGCCTGCTCGTCAGTCGGACCAGGAAACGAGCGGGTCAAGCTCGGACCATGGGCGTCACCCATCGCGAGCCGGCTGATCTCGCGAGCCGCGGAGATGTACTGGTCGAGGAACGAGGGGGACACCTTGAGCGCGCTCGCGACCGTATCGAAGCCGTCGGCTTCGATATCCTTGGGCAACAACGCCGCGGGATCGACTTTCAACCCGAGCAGGTCTTCGATCGCGCGACCGTATTCGGTGCGATTCAGCCGGCGGAGTCCGACGTGACCCGGTGAGGGCTTTGCCGCTGCGACCGCATCGAGGCTCGACTCCATCGAGGTGACGAACCCATCGAGTTCAGCCTGGCTCGGCTGCTTCGATCCGGGCGGCGGCATCATGCGGCCCCGCAATTTGCGGACGGCGGCTTCCCAGACTTTCGCGTCTTTCTCGACAGCTGCAGTATCGAGATGCTCGAACGCCACCTCGGCCGCGAATTCCGTGTCGTTGTGACACTTGGAGCAGTAGGTGTCGATCAGGGCCGCATTCTGCTTCGCGATGTCGGCGGGCACCGCAGCGCCGGCAGATCCCGCACTGGCGACCGCAAGCGTGAAAGCGACGGCAAGCGCGGTACGCCGCATCACAGGATCCCGCCGTGTTCGCGGACATGGGCCCAGAGGCCGGGATAGGCATTGCGGATCAGCAAGGTGGGATCGCCCCACTTCGCATCGAACTCGGCAGTGGGCTTCGCGGCGATCATGTCCGCAGCCGACATGCCCTGCTTCAGCAGGGCAATGAGGCGACCGCGGACCACGTCCAGCATGTCGAACTGGGCCTGCAGGTCCGCTTTCGTCTGTACGGGACCCAGGCCGGGCACGATCCGGGTGGATGCGTCGGCGACGTCGAGGAGCTTGCGAGCGGCATTCGTCATGCCACCGATCCAGCCGCCGGTCGACCAATCGACGATCGGGTAAGCGTGCGCATGCATGACATCGCCGGTAAACAGCACATTGCGTTCAGGCAGGAATACATAGAGATCGCCGTCCGTATGCGCCTGGGGCAAATGCCCGTACTCAAGCTTCGTGCCGCCGAAATCGAGCTTTGCCTGCGTGTAGAGGATCTCGGTCGGGAGGGCGATCGCCGGACGCGGCGGATACACTTTCTTCTGCCACTGCACATCGATCTCGGTACTGAGCCAGAGCTTCGTATTCGCATGGGCGATGATCTTGGTACCGCCCTTCGCCAGTGCTTCGTTCGAGCCAGTCTGGTCCGGGTGCCAGTGCGTGTTGATCAGCACGCGGACCGGGCGGACCTTGCCGAGCAGCTTCAGCAGCTCCGAGGAACTCGCGGCGTTGCCTCCGTCCACGAGCAGCAGCCCCTCGGCCGTCTCCGCGACAAGGACATTGCCGCCCGCGCCCGTGATCAACCGCAGGTGATCGTCCAGGGGCACGACGTTCAATGCCGTGGATGACGCATGGGCTGCCGCCGGGAGGCCGAGTGGCAGCAGCGATGCCGTCACCGCGCCGGCGAGCAGCTCTTTGAGGAACGCGCGGCGGTTGGTCGGATTGCGAGGAAGCGGCGTCGTTTTCGGCGTCATTGGTCGTGAGAGCCTACGCACCGGGCCGCGACTCGGCAAGGAGTGCAGACCCTTAAAGCCCCGCCGGATCGACCTTGCGCCGCATTGCAGCATGCGGTCATGATCAAGTCTCGTCTCAATGGCTGCCTATACAAGGCCAGTGGCTTGCCGCATCCTTCGCGAGCGTCGGTGGCCTGCGCCTTGACGCTCCCGCAGGACCCCCTTAAAAACCTCAAAGAAGAAGGCAGACATGAAGCGGATCATCGTGGATCGACTCCGGGCCAGCTCTGTAGGCGCAGTGCTCAGCGCCACCCTGATCTTGTCGGCCCTCTCTGCCCCTGCCCAGACAGCGTCCGCAGCAAGCGCCAGCTGCGCAGTCTCGGCCGCTGGCGGGATGCGGACCGTGTCGATTCGCTCCGGCGGCCGGGTCCGCGAGTTCAAGATGTACCTGCCGGGCAGCTACACTGGCAGGAAGGCGATCCCGCTCGTATTCGACCTGCATGGCAGCAGCGGCAGCGGCGAAGCCCAGGCCATCAACAGCAGTTTCGAGAAGACGGCGGAGAAGCACGGCTTTGCGGTCGCGTGGCCGGATGGCGGCATCTCGTTGCCCACGGCCCCACAGGAACACTTCTGGAACATCTACGGCCTGCCGCTGACCGGCAACCGGCCCATTCCCGCCGACGCCCCGAACGACGTGCAATTCTTCAGCGATGCCATCGATCAGCTCGCATCGCAATTCTGCCTCGACACCACCCGCATCTATTCCGCCGGCAATTCCGGGGGCGCCCGAATGAGCTCACTGCTGGCCTGCCAGCTGTCCGACCGGATTGCTGCCGTCGCCCCCGTGGTCGGGCTGCGCGCAGGGATGCCGCTCAAGTCGGACACCTCGCGCCCTGATCCGGAGAGCTGCAAGCCCTCGCGCGCCGTACCCGTCATCACGTTCCATGGCACCGACGATCACACCAACCCGTACAAGGGTGGCGCCAACGACTATTGGCAGTACAGCGTGGAAACGGCCGTGAGCAGCTGGGCGAGGCTGGACGGCTGCCGCCCCACTCCCGTCGTCACGAAGGTCGCTGAACACGTCGAGCGGCGGCGTTTCGAGGGCTGCAAGAACGGCGTGGTCGTCGAGTTCAACCGCATCGATGCACCGCAGTCGGCAGGCGGTGGTCACACATGGCCAGGCTCCACGCGTCGCGTGCAACCCGCGAACGGGGCCGAGCCGAACAACCCTTCCACCGAAATCAATGCCAGCGAGCGGATCTGGGAGTTCTTCTCCCAGTACCATCTGTAGCGGACACTTGAGGGTGTGGTGATCGAGCTGTATCCCACCATCAAGCTCCTGCACATCGCGGCGGTGGCTGTGAGTGGCGGCCTGTTCTGCATCCGGGGCCTTGGCCGCGCTGCTGACGCAACGTGGGCCATGGCGGCGCCGCTGCGCTACGCAAGCTATTGCATCGATACGGTCCTGCTTGGCGCGGCGATCGCACTGTCAGTGATCGTCCACCAATATCCGTTTGTCCACGGCTGGCTCACGGCGAAAGTCGGGCTGCTGGTCGTCTATATCGTGCTTGGCACCTTCGCATTGAAGCGGGGCCGCACGCAGCTGATCCGCACCGTCTGCTGGCTCGCAGCACTCGGCGTGTTCGTGCTGATCCTCTCCATCGCCCGCCATCACGACGCTCTCGGACCGCTTGGCTGAAGGACCACCGGCCGGCTGCGGCAACTCACCATTGACTCCGCAAAGAGGCATGCCATATACCTCTTTCAACTCTGGAGTCCGCCCCGCTGAACAACCCGCATTGCCGAGGTGAGTTCGTGTCACGCCCGCTTGCCCTTCTGATCCTGCTGCTTGGCAGCTTGCCTTCCGTTGCCGTGATGGCCGCAGAGTCCGCACCGGCGACTCCGCAACTCGGCGCACTCGACGTGGCCCAACCCGACGGCTGGGACAAGGAGGTGGCGCTCCAGCCCGCACCGGACCTCAATCCCGACCCGAATATCCTCGAGGTCAACATCGAGGCGAAGATTGCGGACGTCGAGATCAAGCCCGGCATGATCGTCAAGGCGTGGACCTACAACGGACTGCTGCCCGGCCCATATCTCAAGGCGAAGGTCGGTGACCGGCTGATCGTCCACTTCAAGAACTCGCTGCCCGAGGCGACCACCATCCACTGGCATGGCGTCCGTGTGCCCAACAACATGGACGGCACGCCCAACATGTCGCAGGCCCCTGTCGAACCCGGTGGCGAGTTTCTGTATGACTTCATCCTGAGGGATGCGGGCACGTACTGGTACCACCCGCACATGGACTCACCCGCACAGGTGGGCTGGGGGCTCTACGCACCCATCGTCGTCGAGGACCCCGGTGACCCGAAGGAATTCGGTGACGATCTGGTGCTGATGATTTCGGACATGAGCATTGACGACAAGGGCGTGCTGCAGCCCAAGGACAACGGGGGCGCGTTTGGCGACCTGTTCGGCCGCGAGGGCAGCATCCTGCTCGTGAACGGCAAGGTGATGCCGCGCCTCAAGGTGCGTTCCGGCAAGCAGCAGCGCTGGCGCATCATCAACGCCGCGAGGTCGCGCTACTGGTCGTTCGCGATGCGCAACAACATGTTCACGCGCATCGGGGGCGACAACGGGCTGATGGAGCGCTCCGAGAAACTGCCGCGACTCACCATCACGCCGGCCGAACGGCTCGACGTCGTCTATACGCCGGCACTCGCGCCCGGCAGCGTCTCGACGTTGCGCTGGCTGCCGGTCGATCGCGGCTACGGTACGGCCTACGCGCGCAACTCCGAGGACATCATGACCATCGAGACGGTCGCCGACACGCCGGTCAAGCCTGCGGTCATCCCGGAGAAGCTGCGCGAGATCAAGCCCATCGATTTGTCCAAGGTGGTGGAGCACACGCTTGAACTCACGATCAAGCTCGAGCGCGGCATCGTGGAAATGGGCATCAACGGCATTCCCTACTGGCAGGCCAAGCCACTGGTGGCGCACATCGGCGAGAAACACATCTGGACGCTGGTGAACAATTCACCGTTCGACCACCCGTTCCACCTGCATGGCTATTTCTTCCAGGTGCAGGACGACAAGCGCATCCCGGAATGGAAGGACACGGTCAACGTGCCCGTGAACTCGAAGGTGCGCATTGCCATCGACTTCGACGAGCGGCCCGGCATGTGGATGTACCACTGCCACATCCTCGACCACGCGGAAGTCGGCATGATGGGGCATCTGCACGTCGAGCCTGCGGAATAGCGAGGAGCCTCCATGAGGCTGACCGTACACACCGACTACGCGCTGCGGACGCTGATGTTCCTCGCGTTGGAGCCCGGCAGTCCGCGCACGATCGAGGACATCGCCAGGCGCTATGGAATTTCGCGCAATCATCTGATGAAGGTAGCGCAGACGCTGGTGCAGGCAGGCTTCGTCGAAAGCCTGCGCGGACGCGGTGGCGGCCTGCGTCTTGCACGCGAACCCGCAACCCTCAAGCTCGGCGACATCGTGCGCGCGACCGAAGACGGCTTCACGCTCGTGGAGTGCTTCGACCGGACCAGCAACACCTGCATCGTCAGTGCCGCCTGCGGACTGCGTAATCCGCTGCAGGAAGCCCTCACCGCGTTCCTTGGAGTGCTCGATCGCTACACGATCGAGGACCTCGTCAAGCATCCCGCTATCGCCCGGCGCATGCAGCGGCTCCTCTCCCCGACGGCAAGCGCTGCTCACTAGATTCGGCTGCCTGACGGCAACTCGATGTGCGACGATAGCGGTCGCTGTTCGAGGAGCGCGATCGATGACTACGCTGAATGCAGGTGCCTCCGGGACTTTCCGGATCGGCGACGAGATCGAGATCAACCGGCTGGGGTTCGGTGCGATGCGCATCACCGGCCGCGGCGTCTGGGGCGAACCTGCGGATCGTGATGAAGCGCTGCGCGCGCTGAAGCGCTTGCCGGAGCTGGATGTCAACTTCATCGACACCGCCGATTCCTACGGCCCCGATGTGTCCGAGAAGCTGCTTCGCGAAGCGCTGCATCCTTACAAAGGGCTGCTGATCGCGACCAAAGCCGGACTCACGCGCGGCGGACCGGACCGATGGACCCCCAATGGAGGTCGGGCCTACCTGATCGAACAGGCCCGCAAAAGCTGCCGGCAGCTCGGGGTTGAACAGATCGACCTGTGGCAACTGCATCGCATCGACCCGACTGTCCCTCGCGAGGAACAGTTTGCAGCGGTCCGCGCCTTGCTGGATGAAGGTGTCATCCGGCACGCGGGCCTGAGCGAGGTATCGGTAGCAGACATCCACGAAGCGTCGCGGTACTTCAAGGTGGCGACGGTGCAGAATCGTTACAACCTGACCGACCGCGGCAGCGAAGCCGTGCTCGACTACTGCACGCAGCAGGGCATCGGCTTCATTCCCTGGTATCCGCTCGCCGCCGGCGGCCTGACAAGAAGTGGGTCGGTCCTCGACCGGATTGCAGCGGCCCATCAGGCAACGCCCGGCCAGGTCGCGCTTGCGTGGTTGCTGGAGCGAAGCCCGGTGATGCTGCCCATTCCGGGCACATCGAAGGTCGCGCACCTCGAGCAGAACGTCGCGGCCGCAGCGATCAAGCTGTCTGCGGAAGAGATGGCCAGCCTGACGCGTCTCGGCTGATCGGAACGCGGGCGCTGTCCGGCCCTAATTCAGCTCGGCCACGGTCAGCGACCGCAGGCAGTTGGTCGCATCGCTGAAGCCCACGCTGATCTTGGTCTTGGGGCGCATGAATTCATAATTCGTATTGGTGGCGTCGCCTTCGTTCGATTTCCACGATCTCGTCGGAGCGCCGTACTGGCGGCTGACCTCGGATCGCGTCACGCAGACGTCGAGGCGCGAGCCCATGATCGGCCGCACTACGGTGAGCGCGGACGCGGACGTCGCGTTCTTCGGCACCCAGGTCGCCTCTTCAATGCGCGAGCGATCCTTCAGCCAGAAGCCGGACGTGTGATAGGCAACGACAGGCGGCTTGCCGAGCTCGGTCTTGCTCACGCCGGTGCCGAGGACGGACTCGACCTTGTCCTCAGTGAGCGGCACGGCCAGTTCCATCAGGCCGGCCAGCTTCCAGAACTCCTGGGTAGAAGGCTCCTGTGCCTCCGCCGCCGATGCCGCGCACAGGCATGCGAGCACGAATCCCAGGTGCCGCATGCCGGACCACTGAAAAACCGGGCGGGCAAGGCCTGACGGGGCATCCATTGTCATCGCTCCTCGAACAATCAATCACGGTGCAGCCACTATGCCAGCCGGCGCGCCTTGCGTCACGCCGCGCAGTCGGCTCAAGCCACGTCCGGCACCACGAATTCGTGTTCCGGATGCTGGACGATCAGCACCGGACAAGGCGCATGGCGCATGACCTTCTCGGTCACGCTGCCCGCCATCAGGTGTTCGACAAAGCCCAGTCGATGCTTGCCCATGACAACGAGTTCGACATCGAGCTCCCGGGCACACGCCACGATCTCATCGCCGGAACCCCCCGCGCCGACCGGACGCAGCAGGTATTCGGCCTGGGTGTCCCGCTCCTCCTGCGCCGTCAGCAACCGGCCCAACTGCTCTCGTGCAGCATTTCTGACAACGGCAACGGGATCGGGTTCCGGTGCCGGTTGCTCTTCGGGTAGCAGCGCCTCCATGACCCGCTCCGTTTCGATCGCGGCATCGAACTCCTTCGGGGCCAGCACATGGACCAGGATCAGCCGGGCGCCGAACTGCCGGGCGAACGCCACGCCGTAGCGAATCGCCGCCTTGGACGGCTCGCCCAGGTTGGTCGGAACGAGGATGCGCTTCAGTGCAAACATGGTTGTTCTCCCGGTCGACGCCGGTGTCCGTACCGAATGACGCTACGCCGAAACCCGCCGGCGGGCAACGAATCGGCACTCTGGAGCCGCACTGCGGGGGAAAAATCGATCTGGCTCAGTTCGCCACCGAACCGAATGCCCGGGCCCAGCCGCCGCTTAATCAGCACTCAATCCAACCAGGAGACTCACATGTATTAGGGTGGCGGCCTACTCGGACTTATTCTGATTGTCCTCTTGATCATGTACGTGGCGCGCAGGGTCTGATCCAGACGGACGCGGGGTTGACCAGCGCAGCGGCGCTTGATCGTGCGTCCACCTGGATGCGTGCGCAGTCCCTGCGCCAGTCAGGCATCGGCGGCGATGATGCGGATTTCAGTCGATGCGCTCACGTCGTCCGCCAGATAGGCCCGGAGACGATCCAGGTGAACGGTCGCGAGCGCCTCGCGGTGGTTTTCGTGACGCGGCACTTCCCGGGCCCACTCGATGAAATCAAGGATCTGGGCGGGCTTCAATGCCACGGCAACGCCCCTGACTCCCGATCCCTTGAAAGCAGGGTCCTGGCAGGCGAGAACGGGTGCGGGGCGCTGGCAGGGCAGCATCTTCATGTCGTTGTACAGGCACCAGCACTCAAGCAGGAAACGCCATTCGCGCTGCTGTTCCGTGCTCAACAACGCTCCCACGGGCAACCAGTGGGCAGTGTCCCCCGCAGCGGCCTCGACGGACGAGCCCGGCCCCTGCAGGCCAGCCAGCAAGGCGGGATCCGCACGCATTTCGATATAGCACTGACTGGACAAGGCAACACCCATCGCACCCTTCCTTCCCGTGGCATCGAGGATCGATGGAAAGGGAAAATAGATCGAAGATGTTGCTTGCTGATGACGGCGCCGGCCTGGCGCCGGACTAGTTCGCGAGGTCTGCCGTGAGGGTGTCGTTGCGAGCCACTTTCACGTTGCGGATTCCGCGAAAGACCAGCACGTCGTCGGTCACGGGATTCTCCAGCAGGCCGTCGCAGGTTGCCGCCACCGTATAGTCGCCCGCAGGCAGGTCGAGCACTCGATAGCTGTACACCCCCGTGACCGAATTCAGCGTCACGACACCGGTTGCGTACGGTTCAATGCCGCTGCCATCGCGATCATCCGGTACGAGATCCACTCCGCGGTACAGGTAGACGGCGCCACCGGAGGCGAGGGAGGTGCCGGCATCGCAGGTCACAGACACGGTCCCCGCGATGGTGCTCGCATCCGCCGTGGGCACGGAGCGCAGGTACGGGGCCAGCGTGAAGAGCCCCGTGGCGCCCTCGAAGCGCAACGACTGGCGCAAATCCAGCGTCAGGATGATCTCCGCCCTGCTTGACTTGTCCTTCTCGACTTTGAAATCGAAATCGGCATAGCTGCCAGCCGCGAGCTGCAGGGAGAAGCGCCGGGCGAGGCTGTCAGACACGAAGCGCCCCGCCGTGTCCGTATCGAACACCAGGCGCACGCCCGTATAGGTCCCCTCAGGCAGTGACTCGTTGGCAAGCAGGCTGAGGAGGCTGCCGTTCTGGAACCCGTTCAGGTTCACGAGCTTGTTGGCCGTGAACGCCACTTGCTTTGTCGTCCCATCGGCCTTTTCGAACTCAAGCCCGGCAAGGCTGGCCACGACCTGCCGGAGGGACCCGTCCGCCGGGCGTTCCGTCGTCAGTTCAGCCGAGACCTGTCCCTGGCAGCCGGCCAGCAGGCAGCCAATGGCGACGACGCCGAGGGAGAGGAATGCGCGGGTCATGGTGCATTCCAATACCACGCCTCGATGACGTTGTGTATCTGTCGCCTAAGGCTTGAGCGACGAGGTATAGGCTGCAATCGCCAGCATGTCCTCGTCAGTCAGGTTCGCGAGGATAGGCTTCATGAGCTCAGTGCCTGGCCCTGTGCGGTGACCGGTCTTGATGTCGAACATCTGCCGGACCATGTAGCTGGGCGAGCGCCCGGCGATGGCGGGGATGTTCAACATGCCCTTGAGGTCCGGACCATGGCAGGCGCCGCACGGCAGGGGCGACTTGCCGCCGCCGGTGAGCACCAGCGCCTCGCCCTTCTTGAGGCTCCCGCGCGGAACGTACGCGATGAACCCGACCCGGGGATTGCGCAGCCGTTCGACGGCTTCAACGTCCTCAGGGACCTCGATGATTCGCTGGCCGATGGGCTCTTTGTCCGCGCCCGCGATGGGCAGGAACATGCCGACGGAGGTTGTGGTCTTCGGCACGGTGTCCGTTTCGACGACCTTGATCCACGGCGTGAATTTCATCGAGCCGAAGTACGCCGCCGCAGCCTTCATCTCGTCTTCCGTCATGCCCTTGGCGATGGTCGCCATCAGGCCGGTATTGGTCTTGCGCGAATCGGACGTCTTGCGCTCGTCAGCACGGAAGTGATTGAGCTGCGCGATGAAGTACGCCTCCGGCAGGCCGACGACGGCTGCATTCTCCGGCCGGCCCTTGCCGTTCGGGTAGTGACAGAGCGAACACGCGATCACATCCGGCTGCCTGCCGTGGGCCACCACGTCGGGCATCACGGGATGGTCCCCGGGGAACCAGTCGGCCGGACCAAAGCGGTTGCCGATCTGCACGCGCGTGTACTTTTCTTTCGCTCCCGGCACGCCGTACAGCGTCGGATCGGGGGCCTGGGCAGGCGCAGGCGCTGCAGCCGGAGCGGGCGTTTCGGGAGGCGGCGTCTGGAAGCCAAAGGCCCAGGGCGGCGGCACATCGGCAGCCATGGCCGGAAAGGCAATACACAGCGACAACGCGCCCGTTACGAGGCTGCTCGACTTCTTCATGACTCCCCCAGCTGCCGGAATGGATTCCCGGTTTTGTTCTGTCCGTCGCCGCTAACTTGCGCCTTTCGCCGCGCAGCAATCAAGTAGCCCCCGGGAAATCGGTGCGCCATTCGCCTCCGCCGGCCATCGGCTATCGGCTCAAGTCCAACCGCACTGCTGTCCCTTGTTCTGCTCGGCCAGCCACGTGAGCAGCGGCTGGAAGTACTCGATGATCGCGGAGGCGTCCATTGCGCGCGTGCCGGTCAGCTTTTCCAGCGTGACGGGCCACGGCTCGCTTTGCACCGCCTCCAGCATGGCCTTGAGTCGCGCACCAGCCTCCTTGTTGCCCGCCACCGAGCATTCATGGAGCGGCCCCTTGAAACCGGCGGCATCGCACAGCGCCTTGTGGAACTGGAACTGCAGGATGTACGACAGGAAGTAACGCGTGTAGGGCACGTTCGCAGCGACGTGGTACTTGGCCGCGGCGTCGAACTGCGATTCGTCGCGTGGGCTGGCGGGCGCGATGCCCTGGTACTGACGCCGCATCTCCCACCAGGTGCGGTTGTAGTCGGCCGGCTTGATCTCGCCGGAAAACACCTTCCACCGCCACTCGTCGATGACCTTGCCGAACGGCAGGAACGCGATCTTGTCGGCGGCCATCTTCATCTGCGTGTTGATGACAGCCTCATTGCTCGGGCGAATGGCGCGCGCGAGTCCAATGCTCGCGAGGTAGCCCGGCGTCACGGAGAGATTCACGGTATCGCCGATGGCCTCGTGGAAGCCGTCGTGCGCGCCGCCCTGGAACAGGTACGGCAGCTTGTTGTAGCTCAGGTCATAGTAGAGATGGCCGAGCTCGTGGTAGATCGTGAACAGCTCTTCTTCGTTCGGCTGCATGCACATCTTGATGCGCACGTCCTCTTTCGTGTCGATCGTCCACGCGCTGGCATGGCACACCACATCGCGATCGCGTGGCCGCGTCAACATCGAGCGTTCCCAGAATGTGCCTGGCAAAGGCTGAAAGCCCAGGGAGGTATAGAAGCTCTCCGCCGACTTCGTCATGCGGATGGCATCCCACTGCTGCTCCTTCAGCGCGCGGTCGGCCGATTCCACCTTGACTGACGGGTAAGGCTGCAACAGGTTGTCATAGATCTTGTTCCACTGCTGGCCCCACAGGTTGCCAAGCAGGTGCGCCGGGATCGGTTCACCCGGCTTCACTTTGTCCTCACCGTATTTCTTCGCCAGTTGCGTCCGCGTGTAGCAATGCATCGCCTCGTACAGCGGCTTCACCTGATTCCACAGTTTTTCAGTGACAGCAGTGAATTCCTCCGGTGACATGTCGTAGCCGGAGCGCCACATCGCACCCATGTCGGCATAGCCGAGTTCGCGGGCACCCTGATTCGCGAGCTCGACGAAGCGCTCGTAGTCCTTGCGCATCTGCGCGCCCTGGTCATGCCAGCCGGTCCAGAGCTTCTCGGCCTCTGCATAGTCGCGCGTGGCGCCGAGACGCTCGCCGAGCACGTCGACGCCTTCGCACAGCGTGCCCTGCACGCAAAACTTCGCCTGCCCATAGACGGCTTCGAGCCGTGCGTCGAGTCGGGTCAGCTCCGCCCGCAAGGCCGGATCATTGGGGGCCGGGGAACTCACTCCCTGGCGCAGCAACGCGATGGCTCGGGCACTGGCAGGCGACATCGGCTGGCCATCGAATTGCCGGGACTGCTCGACCGCCGCATTGAAGTACGCGAGAAAACGGTCGTTGGTCCGGGCATTGAGGGCCTCGGTGTCCGGCGTGATGTAGGTGGCTTGCACCCAGCCGGCCTGCGCGCCTTCGACGTGCAGCACCGCAAAGTCCGTGTTCAGCCGCTCGACAAACTGGTCGGCCTTCTCCGCTGGGGCGGAGGCCTGCTGTTGGCACGCCGCCAGACCGAGCACGACCAGCACCGCCATGGACACCTTCCGGTTCACTGCCGCCTGCATGACGCTGTCCCCTTGCCATTGCCGCCCTACTCAGAGTACTAAGAGGACAGGCAGGACACCAGACACCTGCAGAAGGATCACCTGCCGATGTACACGCTCTACTATTCCCCCGGCACCGCGAGCCTGGCCGTCCACTGGATGTTGATTCACCTCAACACTCCCTTCAGCCTCAGGCTTGTCGACTTTGCGGCGAACGCCCAGAAGTCACCTGAGTACCTCGCCATCAATCCGAGCGGGCACGTTCCCGCGCTGGTGGTGGACGGGAAACCCCATGCCGAGTGTGCAGCGCTCCTGATGCTGCTCGCCGAACGCCACGCCGATGCCGGCCTCGAGCCAGTCCCCGGTACCCCCGAGCGAGCCGACTACCTGCAATGGTTCTTCTATCTGGCCAACACGCTGCAGCCTGCGTTTCGCGCGTGGTTCTATCCGGACGAGATTGCCGGAACGGAGAACAACGAAGCCGCCAAGGCCAAGGCACGGGCGAAGATCGAGGCCTGCTTCTCGCGGCTCGACGCGCACTTCGCCAACGGCCGCCACTACCTGCTCGGCAACCGCCTGTCGGCGGTCGATTTCCTGGCCACCATGCTGACGCGCTGGTCGCGCAACATGCCAAAACCGGCGACGCAATTCCCGCACCTGCTGCCCTACATCAACCGGATGCGCAGCCTGAACTCGCTGCAGGAAGTGCATGCCCGGGAAGGACTCACCGGCTGGATCACCCCAGCGGCGGCCGTATGACCCCCGAATCGAAAACCCAAGGAAACCGCGTCATGACCAGACCGATGCAGCGCCTCGTCCTTGCGGTCTCGCTCGGATTGGCTGCCTTGACGGGCAGCGGAGTGGCGGAGGCGCAAACAGCTCCAAGCGCCACCACCGGCAGGATGGTGCAGCCGCGCCTGATCATTCACGTGGTCCCGGATCTCGAGAAATCCGTGGCGTTCTACACTGAGGCCGTCGGCTACGACGTCCTCACGCCACCAGCCGAACTCAAGGCTTCGACGCTGGTACACAAGGCCATGGCTACCGCCGCCACCGCCCAGGCCAGGGCCGCCACGCTGCGCATCCCGGGATCGAACCTGCAGCTGCAACTTGTGCAATTTTCCGGGATAGAAGGGAAACCGTTCACGCAGCGCCACTACGATCCGGGCGTCACCCGCTTTTCCGTACAGGTCCGCGATGTCAACAAGGCCTTCAACCGGGTGAAGGATCGTGGCGTCACCGTGGACTCTACGAGCGCGGGCCCCGTGTTCACGCAACGGCCCGCCAACAACACCCAGGCCGTCATGATGCGCGACCCCGACGGCTTCGTGCTCGAGTTCGTCGAGGCGGGCGCGATGCCGCAGACTGACGTACCGGCTTCCAGCAATGTCTACAACGCGAGGGCTTCGCTGACGCTCGACAAGCTCGAGACCTCCGCCCGGTTCTATCGCGACCTGCTCGGGTTCGAGATCAGTGCTCCCAACAAAGCCAACGACGCCGTGCTCGCCCTCGAAGGGACGCCACGCGCATCGGTGCTGCTGGCCAGGTCGATGCCACCCGGCTCCAACAACATGTGGGTCCTGTGGGAATTCAGCGATATCGAGAGGACCAGGCAGGCTCCGAGCGTGCAGGACCCGGGTGCGTCCGCCATTTCGGTCCAGGTGGAGAACCTGCCCGCACTGCTCAAGAGAATGCAGGCAGCCGGGATCACCATCGAGACGCCGGGAGGCGCTCCCGTTGCACTCGGTGATGGACACAAGGGCGCCCTGGTCCGCAGCCCCGACGGATTGCTGGTCGAACTCGTGGAGTAGGCCCTCGTCCGACACCGCCTCGCGATTGCTTTTGCGGCTCGCGGGCGTCCAACATCAGCCTGAATGGGTCAACTCCCCCACCCTGGATTGCGCATGCACAAGTTCGACAGGTTTCTTCCCGCCCGGGTCACCGGTGCACTCTGGGCCGCGCTCACTACGCTACTGCTGTGCCAGCCTGCCCATGCGCAGATGTTCGAGCCCAAGGCCGCGTTCGCAGATACGAAGCTGTACTTCACCGCACCGCTGCGGTGGGACCGGACCGACTGGTTGTATTTCGGATCGACGATGGCAGCGATCGCTGTCGCCCATGAGTTCGACGGCAATGTCCGCAAGCACTTCGTCGCGGATCCGGCCGCAGCCATTGGCACAACGGACCCGCAGGGCACCCGTGACGCCCTGCCGATGCTGGCTTTGGCAGCCGGCACGCTGGCTTCTGCGGCGCTGGTTCACAGCAAGGATGGCTACTACGAAACCGGAACGATGCTCGAAGCCGGGATCCTCACGGCCGCAAGCACGACCCTGTTCAAGTATGCGCTGGGACGCGAACGCCCCCACGAGACGCTGCAAGTCGACAGCTGGTTTGCCAATGGCGACTCATTTCCGTCCGGCCACACCAGCCTCGCGTTTGCCTTGGGAACGGTGTTTGCTGAATCGGGGAGCGACCGCTATCGCTGGATCCGTCGCGGAATCGGCTATGGAGCCGCCGGACTGACGGCCTACTGGCGCGTGAAAGGCAACGCCCACTGGACGTCGGATGTCGTGGCAGGGGCTGCGCTCGGCTTCACGACCGCGCAATTCGTCATGGATCGCCGCGACCACACGCATCGGCAGGTGACAACAAGCGTCGTGCCGGTCGATGGTGGCCTCGCGCTCGCGTTCAGCCTGCCCCTGAACTGATCAGCCTGGCAAACTGCGCAGGAACGCGGCTGCGACCGCAAGCGCGGCGAGGCTCGCCACCAGTACGGCCCCGGCCGCGCAGTCCTTTGCCAGCTTGATGCGTGGATGCTGGTCCGGGTGCAGGTGATCAGCCAGCGCTTCGAGCGCCGTATTGATGAGTTCCGCGGCGAAAACGCCTGCGATCGCGAGCGAGATCAGCGCCCACCAGACCGGGGCCGGCTGCATCCACGCCAATACGAGGATGATCGCGACAGCTGCAGCCACCTGCGTGCGGAAACTCTTCTCGGAGCGCAACGCTGACACGATGCCGGCAAGGGCATACGACAGGCGGAGATGAAAGGGCTGGTTCTTCACGGTGTGACTCCCTGTTTATCGTAACCGGCCCACCACGTCCACATGGCCGACGACGAGACGCGACTGTCCGTCCCGAACCCACGCCAGCCGGCGCTCCCGCCACGCGTCGATGAGGGCACGATCGCTGGTCGCCATTGCGGCGGCCGCAGAGGCCCAGCCGGAGATCAGCTCGGACTGCAGCTGCGGCTGCGCGGCGTCGATTCGCCAGTCGCTTTGCTCGGCCAGCACTTCATAGCCCAGTCGTTCGAGCAGGCGGATCGTGCGTGTCGCGGCGTCCGGACCCAGCGCTGGCCCAAAGCCCTTCTCCGTGCGCTGATGGGCATTCACGAGATCGCGGATGCGTGCGTCGAGCGGGTCGGCAGGCGTGCACTCGATGCGGCCGTCGTAACTCAACGCGAACAGCACCGAGCACCCTTCTGCCACGCAGCGACGCACCAGGTCCTCAAGCCAGACATCGGAAACGAGGTCCAGCAACGCCGCGGTCGTCACCAGGTCGAAGCGGCTGAATTCGACGGCATCGAGATCACGGGCCAGGTCGACCTGCAGTCGATCGACGCGGCAACCGAACCCCTCGCCCTGCACTGTCAATAACGCGCCCGCTGCACTCACCTCAGCGCCGTTGCTCACCGCCCATGTCGACAGCCGCTCGGGCATCGCCCTGAGCAAGGCGGAATCGTGATCGGCCAGCACCCACTGCTGCAATCCGCCCAGCCTGGGCGCAATGTAGCGCAGGTTTGAGCCGGTTCCGGTTGCAAGATCAAGCACATGCACCGAGCGGTCGCGCGGCAAGGACGGCGCGATCCAGTCAATGAGGGCGGGGGGTCTCGCTGCGGTGTCCGCAGGTTCGCGCAAGGACAGCCAGTCGGCACTGAATCCGGTCATGAACAACGCACCTTTTCAAGAACAGCGGCCAGCTTGAGCGCGGAATCCTGCCAGCGCGGCAAGCGAGCGCGAGCCGCCAACGCGCCCTGTTTGAGCGACGCGCGCAGATTGGCATCAGACAGGAAACGCCGCAACGCCAAACGCAGCGCCGCCACGTCGCCGGGCGGCACGATGAGTCCGGCGTGTTCGCCGACCAACTCTGCAATTGCACCGGTGCGGGTACTGACGACCGGCAAGCCCCGGGCCAGCGCCTCGGCGACGACCATGCCATAGCCTTCGTATCGAGTGGGCAGCACGAACAAGTCTGCGGCGGCGTAGGCCCGGCCCACCATCGCATCGTCGCCCTCACCCGCGAACGTCACTCGCTCGAGCAATCCGAATCTGCTCAACTGATCCTGCAAGCGGGCAACCATGCGGTCGTCTCCCATTGCACCGCCGATACAGTCGAGCCGCCACTCGAAGTCATTCAGGCCGGAGAGCGCTTCAAACAGCAGATCATGGCCTTTGCGCGCCGTGAGACTGGCCACGCACAGCAGAGAGAGCTCGCTGGAACCGGAACCGGACGCAACCGGCGCGGCTGCCGTACCCGGTTCAACGACGGTGATGTGGTCCGCCTGCACGGCATAGTCACGCAGCACACCCTGCGTGGCTGTACTCGTCACGATGACGGCGCGCGTGGTCGCGAGGGCACGACGTTCCGAGGTCGCGAATGCGTCGCTCTGCTCGGGCGTCAATCCGGTTTCAAGCGCAAGCGGGTGATGCACCAGCCCGACGATCTTCAGTCTGCGGGATTCCGCCTCGGCCAGATCCGGCATGGCCCCGAACGCGAGGCCATCCACGATGACCAGCTGATTGTCCGGCATTGCCGCCAGCGTCGCCCTGGCCAACTCGAGTGCCGCGACGGACGGGAATGGAAAACTCGCATCGAGCGAGTGGACCTCGACCTGCCAGCCAAGCTCGCGCAGTCCGGCGATGAGCTCGCGATCATATCCATAGCCGCCCGTTCTCGTATCGAGATCGCCGGGCAGCAGGAAGGACAGCGAGCGGGACACTCAGAGCGTGCCTTCGTACCCGGCCCACGCGATGTGGGATTCGTGGATGACCACTTTCAGGCTGCCGACGCCAGCTGCGGCGGGACCGAGCTTGCCGGCCCTGATCCGGTCGACCATGCGATCGAACAGGATCCGCGCAAGGAATTCGGTGGTGGTGTTCTTGCCCGCGAACTCCGGGATGTCGTCGAGGTTGCGGTAGTTATAGACCGCGACGATTTCCTTGAGCGCGGTGCTTGCGAGACCGATGTCCACGACGAGGCCGTCCGCATCGAGTTCAGGCCGGCGGAACTCGATGTCGACGACGAACGTGGCGCCATGCAGCCGTTGTGCGGGGCCAAACACGTCGCCGCGGAAACTGTGGGCAATCATCAGATGATCGCGGACGCTGACTGAGTACATGAGATTCCTAGTAGATGACGCGATGACAGAGGATATCGCCGCCCGCAGCGACGAGGCGCGGCATGACGACGGGAAGATCGGTAAAGGCGGATTCGCTGTTGATCAGCGCATCGAGACGCTCGTCGGCCAGCAGTTCAAGCACATGGTCAAGACGCCGCTCGTAACTCCAGGTCGCGCGATGGGAAGGCGCGATGCTGCCGACCTGCGATGATTTCAGCGTCAGGCGCAGCGCATGGAACGCTTCCCCGAGCGGCAAGGAAACGCGCTTGTTGCCATACCAGCTCATCTCGACGATGGTCGCCTCGAAGGCCGCAAGCTGGAGCGCGAGCAGCAACCCGTCGGGCGAGCCACTCGCGTGGATGATCTTGTCGACCTGCTGTACCCGGCTCGCTGCAGCCTGCGCCGGCGTGGAGAACGCGAGCCCGAGGGTCTGCGCCAACGCTTCGCGCTGCGGATTGATGTCGATCAGTACGACCTCGCACCCGGCGGTGCGACTGGCAAGCCAGGCGACCAGCGACCCCACGACGCCGGCGCCGATCACGGCCACGCGCTCTCCCGGGCGCAGTGACGCATCCCAGAGGCCGTTCAACGCCGTCTCAAGGTTTGCGACCAGCACCGCCCGGCCGGCGGGAATCGAGTCCGGGACGACATGGACTGCGGTGGCAGGCACGATGAAGCGCGTCTGGTGCGGATAGAGACAGAAGACCGTCTTGCCCACGAGCGCCGCCGGACCCTGTTCGACCACACCGACATTGGTGTAGCCGTACTTCACGGGGCCGGGAAAGTCACCGCCCTGGAATGGGGCCCGCATGCGGATGTATTCGGCCGGAGGCACTTCGCCGCGAAAGACCAGCGATTCGGTCCCGCGGCTGACACCGCTGAACAGCGTCCGCACGAGCACCTCATTCTCCCGGATAGCGCGCAAGCGCTCGGTGCGCAGCTCACCCTGGCCGGGGGTGGCGACCCAGAATGCAGAAACCTCGCTCCCCGTGCTGCCTGTCATGTTTAGAATGAGAACAATGGATAAGGATCAGAACCAGCCGGACAAGTGTACGCGATGGCCCCTGCGTTAACAGCTGACACAGGGGGTCGCGCGTTGCTGCGCAATGCGGGTTGGCACTTCGTCGTGGCAGCCCTGCTGTGCGGCGCAGTGGCTGCCAGCCTCGGGATCGCGCTTGGGGTGGGCGCGGCCTATGTCGCCAAGGCCGTAGCCGTGTTCGTGCTCGGCACTTTGTTGTTCGTCCCTGCCTTGCACCGGGACCATCCGTTCACCACCTTTGGTCCGGCCAATCGCATCACGATGGGGCGCGGCGTGCTGACAGCCGTCATCGCAGGGTTCCTCGGCTCCCGCGTCGACTCTGCGACCGCGTTCACCCTCGTCGGTATCGGCCTCGCGTCGCTGATTCTGGACGGATTCGACGGGCGGCTTGCACGCCGCAGCGGCATGGCGAGTTCCTTCGGCGCGCGGTACGACATGGAAACCGATGCCTTCCTGATCCTGGTCTGCAGCTTGCTGGCATGGCAGCTGGACAAGGCGGGACCGTGGGTGGTCCTGTCGGGACTGCTGCGGTATCTGTTCATCGCAGCGGGCTGGGTCTTCCCGTGGATGAAGGGCGCGCTGCCCCTGAGTCGCCGCCGGCAGACAGTGTGCGTCATCCAGATCGCCGTGATGCTCGCGGTTCTGCTACCGTTCGTGACATCGCCGCTCTCGGATCTGCTCTCGGCCGCGACACTCTGCCTGCTGTGTTACTCCTTCCTGGTCGATGTCCTCTGGCTGCACAATGCCGGGACCTCGGCCGGCCCTGAATCGGCAGCTCGCCAGGCTGCGAAAGGTCCTTGATGAATTTTGACGCCCGACTGCGCACCTGGGGACTCGCCCTGGTCGCCCTGTTCTTGTTGAACGGCGCGTTGTCGTTCGCGAGCGTCTGGCCCACCTTCTGGATCCGGCCCACGCTCGAGCTGTCGGTGGAGGCCGCCGTACTGCTGCTGGCGCTCGCTGGATGGCAGGCATTGAGCGGCGCCCCTTCCCGCGGTTTTCTGATTGCATGCTCCTGCGTGTTTGTCGTGCTGGTGTTCGGCCATTACGGCGCCGTGATGTCGCACTCGCTGTATGGCCGTGACATCAACGTCTACTGGGACGCACCGCATGTCGCCAATGTCGGCAACATGTTCGTCAGCGTGACGCCGCTGTGGCTGTTGCTGCTGGCATTTGCTGCGCTGGCCGTCTGCATCGGTGCGCTGTTCTGGATCGGCTACTGGTCGCTGCGTCAGTGTGCCCGCGCGATGACGACGCCCGCAGGCCTGCGCAGCCTTGGCGCACTGGCAGCCGTCGTGGTTGCACTGTTCTTTGCACAGCGCAGCTTCGGTGTCGGCGAACGCATCGTCTTCACCCCGCCCGTCACTGGACTGTATGTGACCCAGGCAGCGCTCGTTCGCGACTCCATGACGGGTGGCGATGTGCTTGCGAGCCTCGGACCCGCGCCCGACCTGTCCTCCGACTTTGCGCGACTGAAGGGCGCCGACGTGCTCGTGATGTTCATCGAATCCTATGGCGCCGTGTCCTATGACCGGCCGGACGTCAACGGCGCACTGAAGACCAGCCGCGACGAGTTCGCAGCAGCCGTGGCAGACACGCATCGTGCCGTGGTATCGGCCTTTTCGGTTTCACCAACGTTCGCGGGCGGCTCGTGGCTCGCCCACTTGAGTCTGATGAGCGGTCAGCAGGTCAAGGACCCCGGCCAATATGCGGTGCTGATGGCGCAGCAGGATCGCGACTCGCTGCCAACGGTCCTGCAGAGCAAGGGGTATCGCACGGTTGGCCTGATGCCCGGCATTCGGCTCGACTGGCCGGAAGGCCGCTTCTACCGGTTCGACGAGCTGCTCGATGAGAGCAAGCTGGAATACCACGGCCCCGAGTTCGGCTGGTGGCGCATTCCGGATCAGTATTCGCTCGCGAAGTTCGATGCGATGGAACTGGAGAAGACCGAGCGGGCTCCGCTGTTCCTGCTGTTCACCAGTATCAACACGCACCTGCCGTTCCTGCCGACGCCGCCGTACCAGCCGGACTGGCAGCGATTGCTGTCCGCCGATCCGTTCGACGCCGCAGCCGCAGCGGCGGTCAATGCCCAGCAGCCTGACTGGCTCAACATGGGCAACGACTACGCGCAGTCGATGGAGTACGTTTACCGCACGCTGGCGGGCTACTTGCGCAAGAACGCGGGCCGCGACTTCCTGCTGGTTGTCCTCGGCGACCACCAGCCCGCCGCGAATGTCAGCGGCGAAGATGCACCGTGGGATACGCCCGTCCATATCATCGCCAGCCGCGCGGAACTACTGGAGCCACTGCTTGCACACGGTTTCCGTCCCGGTGTCACGCCCTCACGCCCCGCCGTCGGCAACATGAGCGAGCTGCTGCCGATGATTGCGGAGGCGATGGACAGCAAGGCGGAAGCGGCGAGCGTGACGAAGGCCGATTAGGCGAAGAGAGACCGGGCAACTTCGTTGGCGAAGGGCCACGAAGACGTGGCGAATGACCGACCATCGTTATCAGTCCGGATTCTGGCCCGCCCCGTCCGAGCCATTCGCCGTCAGGCCCTTGGCCAACAGAGTTGGCCTGCATCGCCTACGGCTGTGGCGTTCCATTCACCAACGCCGTCCCTCTCGAGAGCGCGTGCATCTTGCCGACGGCGGCGTGGCGGCTGCGCGGCACGAGGCCGCAATCGGTGCAGGCGATCATGTGATCGGGCGGGACGAACTTGAGGGCAGCTTCAATGCGCCTGGCAACGACATCGGGCGTCTCGACCTGTTCGGTGCCGACGTCGATGACGCCGACCATCACTTCCTTGCCCTTGAGCAATTCCAGTACTTCGAGATTGATCCCCGAGGCGGTGCACTCGACCGAGACCTGGTCAATGGTGCTCTTCGCGAGCAGCGGCAGTGTGTGGTGGTACTGGTTCCAGTCCTTGTTGGCGCTCTTCCACGCGAGCACCTGGGGGACACCGTAGCCGTAGCAGATGTGCACGGCGCGTTTGGCGGTCGCGCCTGCGAAGGCGACTTCAAGCGCCTCCATGCCCCACTCCGACACTTCGTCGAGGTAGATGTTGAAGCAGGGCTCGTCGATCTGGATGACATCGGCCCCCGCTTCACTCAGTGCGCGGACTTCCTTGTTGAGCAGCTTCGCGTAGGCCATCGCGAACTCGGCATCCGAGCGGCCGCCGGATTCATCGATGATGCTGTCGGCCACGGTCATGGGCCCAGGCAGCGTGATCTTGACCGGCCGCTGGGTGCGCGCCTTCAGGAACCGGAGCCCTTCTGTCAGTACCGGACCGGACCACTGCATTTCCCCAAGAACGCGCGGCGCCTGCGTCTGCTGCACGTAGCGCTGCCCGCGGCTCTTGCGCAGGCCGAGCTGGTCGAAATCGACCTTCATCAGGGCCTCGATGAATCCCCAGATGTAGTGCCGGCGACGCTGCTCACCATCGGTGATCACGTCGAGCGAAGCGCGCTCCTGCTCGTCGGCCCAGAGCTTCACCGCGTCATCCGTTCCTTCTGGCAGCAGGTCGGGCGGCAACCGCCAGGCACCCCGCAGTTTCTCGGGCTCGGCCAGCCAGGACGGTTTCGGAAGGCTGCCGACAATGCTGGCTCGGATACGTGACATGTAGGCAGTCGATCAGTGGTGCGGATGTGGAGACTCGAACAGCAGGTCAGGCTGCCCGATTCCGATTGTAGCGAACCCTGCCTCGGCACACGCCAACCATGAGAAATTGGCGACTTCCCCTGGGCCCACTACAGCGAATTGGTAATGCCTCGCGTGCGTCGGCGCAATAAAAAAGGGGCAGGTCCACTGGAACCTGCCCCCGCTTGCCAACCTGATGACAGTCAGCCGCCCCGAGTCGGGCTCGGCTGTACTGCCATTGCGGCTATTTCTTGCGCTTGTCCACGACGACCTTGCCTTCCTTGAGCACGACCTTCGTCTTCAGCATCGGGTAGATGTTTTCGCGGGGGTCGCCATCGATCAGGATGATGTCGGCGAGCTTGCCGGCTTCAAGCGTGCCGATCTGGCTACCCATGCCGACATACGCCGCCGAGTTCGGCCCCATGATCTTGAAGATGTCCGCCTGCGAGAACATGATGCTGAACGACTTGAGCTCATGCTCGAGCACGACGATGTCGGCGTAGTTCTGGTCGGTCGACCACGACAACGCGTTGTTGCCGGCATCCCAGATGCGACGCGCATTCACGATCGTGTAGCCGCCTTCGGTGCCCGTCGCACGACCCTTCGGATCGCGGTTGGCACCGGCAATCGCCTCAGGCCATGGCTTGCCGTCACGGAAGCGGGGCGAGTTGTCCTTCGGGAACTGCACGGGAGCCGGGGCCGGCGACTCGCGATCGATGATCGGCGCGCCAAATGCGTTCAGGCCCGCGATGATGCCGCCAGCGGCAGCGATCTTGGCGGCTTCATCGAAGCCCATCCAGTCCTTGTTAGACAGGTGCACGAAGCGGCGCACACCGGCATCGAGCGCTGCAATCGTGGCTGGCGTGCTGACGGAGTGGATGTTGATCTGCACGCCCTGCTTGGCGCCTTCGTCGACGATGGCCTTGATCACTTCGATCTCGGCCTGGGGCGGGGCGGGTTCGGGCGTCAGCGCGATCTCTCCCGTGTGCTTGATGCCCTTGGCGGCCATCGCACGGATGGCTGCACGAGCCTCGTCGGGAGTGCTGCGCAGGTTCACGCGCTCGGACGGAATGATGCGCGGGCCAACGAACTCGCCTTTCTCGATCTTGTCGCGCAACTGGATATTGCCGTCGCCCGGACCACCGCCTGAAAGGATCGTGGTGTAGCCGGCTTCGAGCAGCGACAGCATCTGGGCCTTTTCATTCGGGCCGGTATTGATGTGCTTGTGGCTGTCGATGAAGCCCGGCATGGCCGTCATGCCCTTGGCGTCGATGACCGTGAGACCCTTGGTGCTGCCAGCCTTGCCAGCCGCGACAGATTCGATCTTGCCGCCGCGGACGATGAGGGTGCCGCTCTCGATCACCTGGCCGCTGCCGACGATGATCCGGGCGTTGGTGATCGCGGCATCCTGGGCCGACGCCGATCCGGCACTGAGGGCGAGGATCGCGCCTACGATGCCGGCGAGCGTGCCGAACTTGTAAGTTGCTTGCATTGTTCCGATTCCTTAAAGGTGCAATAGAGCGGCAACCGCATAGGTCGTCGCCGAGAAGAGTCCCCCAAAAAACGGCCTGCCCGGGCTACCCCGAAGCCGACGTACGCCGCAGTCTACCCGCGGGAAACTCGTTTTCAATGCAAGAATTGCAAAGGCAGGACGGCGGGTCCGTATTCACCCGTACGCCACTGTTTCCACAGGTGAAACGCTACGGCTGGCGACAACGCTCGGGAGGGTTGGGCGCGGAGAGGACCAGTGGCGCCGGCGTCACCGCACTGCCCAACTGCTCGAAAGCCACCTGCTGCAGCGTCTTGACCAGCGCCGTCGGCATGCCGAGCTCATAGCCCGAGCATTCGTTCTCGCCGAGCGAACGCGGGTCGCGCCCGGTCAGGCTGCCAAAGATCACCAGTGCTTCGAGGTAGTACCCGTGAGCGCTCGCGTGATAGTGATCGTACGTCCACAGGTTGACTTTGTCGGCGTCGATGCCGTCATAGGGATTCGGATCGGCGATGCCGGCCTGCATGGCTCGTGTCCACGCTTCGCCCACCGGAATGACGGCCTTGACGCCGGGCGCAGTAGCCGCGGCCTTGTCGTACGCTGCCCGCACATCCTGCGCCATGATCTCGACCGTCTTGCCCGCCCAGGCACCCGTCGCCGGATAGACCTGATCGGCCCGGGCCCACGTGGACATCAGGTAGATATTCGCTTGCGGGTTCCGGCCACGCAGAAACTCGGCCATCTGCTTTGCGGTCGCGACCAGTTTCGCCGGATCGCGGGGCTTGTCGAAGTCCAGCGTGCTTTGTCCCTGCATCACGACCGTGTCCCAAGGCCGCTTGCCGATGTACCCGAGCTTGTTGTCGAGGTGGAACTCGATACCGCTGCCACCGCGGGTCTCGAGGGACACGTCGTAGTCGAGACCCGCCTGCTGCGTAAACGACTTGAACAACGCCGGCACACCGCCAATGCCTTCGTTGTTCAGGTCCGTCACGGAATTCGCGCGGTAGAACTTCACCGGCGAGCCGGCGCCGTACGTGAAGCTGTTGCCGATGAACAGCAGGCTCGTGGCTGCCGTCGCCGCGCCAGACGCCGCACAGAGCACGCCACCAAGGACGAGAGTTGCTGCGATTCTCATGCTGCCATCCCTGTTTCATTGGCAATTGCGAAGACGGCGCGGTACCCAAGGGGCCACCCGCTGACGACTCCTGGCACACGATAGCCCAGCAAGCAGTATGCCATTGCCCGACTAGGCCGGCGACTCGTGCGTGGCAAGCGCTGCGGCACTGACGCCGAAGTACTGCACTCGCCACGCGTCGCCATGGCGACTGAACTTGGTGACGCTGCAGTTGGGCAGCAGCGTCTTGCCCGTCCCGACCTGGCCGTCCGTGAAGTGGGCGAGCAACGTATTGATGACGCCGCCGTGAGAGACCACGAGGATCTTGCGCTCGACGTGCCGCGCCGCGATGTCCTGCAGCGCAGCCGTGACGCGCGCCTTCATCGCAACCGCAGACTCCTGGTTCGCCGGCGCCGTGCCGGGCGGAAACCGTGCGGACCGCTCGATTGGCGTGAGCCCGGATATGTCTCCGTAGTCCCGCTCGTGCAATCCCTCCACCACGGCCAGTTCTGCAAGACCCAATCGAGCGGCAACAATCTCGGCTGTCCGCCGGGCCCGCGACAGGTAGCTCGTCACGATGCGTTCGATGCCGAGGCCGTGCAGCGCCTCGGCGACCCGGTGCGCCTGCGCTTCGCCAGTACTGTTGAGCGGCACGTCTTCCCTGCCCTGCAGCCGACCCGCCGCATTCCAGTCCGTTTCGCCGTGGCGAATCAGGAAAATCTCTTTCATTCGCCATGATAGCAATCGGCCCGCTCGATCGCCTCACTCCCCGCCCTGCGCGAAGTCTGCCGAATGATCGGCACGATCAAGAGGGCATCACTCTTGTGGTTACCTGCCGATCTTGGCCCGCTCTGCCGCTGCGCGGGCCGCGGCAATCAATGGTTGCCTCGCTGCGAGCACGGCATCGACGAGCGGCTTGGCCGCAGTCTCCGGCTCGCCAGATGAAAACGGTGGCTTGGGCGCATATTCGATGAGCAGCTGAATGCGCTTGGCGAGGTCTTCACCGCCCATGATGCTGGCAAGACGCAATCCGAAGTCGATGCCGGCGGTGACACCGCCCCCCGTGATGCGGTTGCGATCGATGACGACACGGTCTTTCGCGAGCGTCGCGCCCATCAGCGGCAGCAGGTCACGAACATACCAGTGCGACGTGGCCCGATAGCCATTCAGCAGTCCGGCCGCGCCGAGTACCAGCGAACCCGTACAGACGCTGGTGACGTACTTCGCTCGCGATCCCCGATCGCGCAGGAACGACAGCACCTCCTGATCTTCCATCAGCGCAGCACTGCCTTTGAGACCACCCGGAAGGAACAACACATCCAGATCCTTGGGGCAGTTCGCAAGCGTCGTGGTCGCGGCAATCGGCACACCGACATCCGTCGAGAGCGGCTGCTGATCCTTCCACACGAGATGGATCTCGGCACCGGCAATCGCCAGTACCGTCTGCGGGCCGATGAGGTCGAGCAGCACCATGTCCGGATGCACGAGCATCGCCACCTGCGGGCGTGGACTCGGGCCCGTCGGCAACGGCGACGCCTGTGCCGCTGCTTCGGCACGCAGACCCGCTGCCATCACGGCAGCGCCCAGGGAAAGAGCCAGTTCACGTCGGTTCATTGTGGTTCTCTTGATCGTGGTTCTTCACATTCCCGGTCCGGCGCGGAAGTCATGCGTATCAAGCGTCAACCGGAGATCCCATGCGCAACAAGACTACAGCTGACGAGCGACGCTACTGCAGCGGTATCTGATTGTCCGGATCGGAACGGATGATCAGGTACGTCAGGTCGCCCTCGACGCTTCGCCAAGAGTGCGGCACGCCGCCCGGAATGATGACGACATCTCCCTTGGCAACGCGACGCGCAGTGCCACCGTCGATTCCGGTACTGCCAATGTCCGTCCAGTTACCCATGGCCGAAGGCCGGGGCGTCGCCGGTTTGCTTTGCGTTCCACCGGTGACGAGGATGCCGGCGCCTTCCAGCATGTAGTACACCTCGGTCGCCTTCGTTTGGTGAACCGTTGCAGCCACCGCGGCGACCTTCGGGCGGAACACACCGAATACAGCAGTGCGATATCCCCCGACATCGACCACTCGAATCGGTCGATCGGTGTTGCGATCACGCGGCGACTCTTTCAGGAACGCCTGGACCTCTGCGGCCGTGATATCCGTTGCGCCCAGTGGGGTCTGTGCCCAGACGGACGATGCGGCAAGCAGTCCAACGACAATGCCGATGAGGTGTCTCATGTCTTTCGTTCCTTCTTCAACTTCAATCTTGAGGTTTAGTGATGGCCAGATCGTCCTTGGGGTGCGGGATCCGCCTACTGAAGAGTTGTCCCGCTTTCCTGACACTGCAGCATCAGGCCCCCTGAAGCGAACGGTTGTACATCGATCGGGACGCGCGCTTTCCACTGATGACCCAGGCGGTCGAGGCAAAGAGGACGCCGAAGACGACGCTGCCCAAATCGACGCCCGCCGTCTTCCAATCGCCCTTGGCGATCATGGCGAAGAGGTTGGAGTTCGGGACCATGAAGCCCAGGACCGGCAAGGCTATGCAAAGGAGTGCGGTCGCCGCCAGCTGTTCGATCCAGGCCGATCCAGGCGGTCGCACTGCGGCGTGCAAGAAGGCGATCCCCCAGGCGATGAAGAAGATATTGACCTCCCACGCGGGTCTGGCTGCCAAGTCGTAGGGCAGCAGGCGGATGGCCCAGAGGTGGGCCGCGGAGGCGAAACACACGCCCGCGATCGTGGCCACATTGACCCGATCGACGATCTTGAAGAACCGCTCTGCGCCAGGCGACACGGCCTTCTCGCGGCGCTTGATGGTGAATACCAGCTGGCCGGTCGCCATCATCACGGCCCCGGTCATCCCGGCGACCAGATACAACAGGCGCATCGCCGTTCCCCCAAACGAGGCGAAGTGCAAGGCGGAGGCGGCGTCCGCGATGGTCGCCATGAGCGGACGACCGTGCTGGATCCGGATGACCCGTCCCGACGCTCCGTCGAAAGCAATGCGAGGCGTGTTCTTGCGGCGCAGCACTGGATCGTGGTCATGACTGTCCGACCCGAACACTTCAACCACAGCATTGGCCCGCCCGGGATCTCGAACAACGATGTTGGCCACCCTTTCCGGGGCAAATTCAGCCTGGGCGCGGGCAAGCAGCAACGCGAGGGGAACAGTGCGCGCGCTGGCTCCCGGTTGCGTTCCTTTCAAATCGGAAAATTCCGAAATGGCCAAGCCCTGCCAGGGCAGGTTCGCATCCACATGGAACGCATCGTCAGAGCCGTTGTACAGCGTAGCGATACCGGAAGGGATGTAGGCCCAGCAAAAGACTGCAAATCCCGTCAGCACGATCAGAAAATGAAATGACAGCGGTAGAACACTGAGCACGTTATGCGCGTCAAGCCACTTCCGCTGTTCCGACTTCGCTTTCGGCCGGAAGGTGAAAAAATCCTTGAATATCCTTTTATGGACAACAACGCCGGCAATGACGTTGGCGAGAAATGCGATACCGGCCAATCCGACGATCAACAGCCCAAGAGGATGCTTCTGCCAAGGCAGTATGTTCAAGGCATAGTGAAATCTGACAAAGAAGAGCCCGCCGATCGTAGGTGTTCTTGCCTGGGGCCCCGAACCGTCAGGCGCAAAACCGCCGCCCGCGGGTTTGCCGTCTTTGTCGAGCCAGCCCAGCCTCAAAAAGGGATCGCGGGGCAGGACATCGGGGAGGATGATTTGCCAGAGCCTTGAGTCCGGAGCCGCTTTCTTGAGATGAGCCTCGCTGAATGCCACGAGAGCAGCCGGTTCCGCCACGCGCATGGCGTGAGCTTCCGGTTTGGCCCAAACGCCTATCTCGAAATAAAAGACACAGATTGAACCGGTGACGAAAATCGGAACCAGCAACCAGCCGAAAATCAGGCCCGACCACGAATGCAGCCACGACATTTCCCGGGTAAAGCTTTTTGCTTTCTCCATTGTCGGCTTCCTTATTGCGTCGCTGCTTTCAAGATCTGCGATCGGCTATTCGCAATACGCTGCGGTGAGGCACGGGCCGCTCAACATGATCAAGGTGAGCGACGCTCGTTTGCCCGGTACTGGTTGGAAATGAATCCCACGCCGGTCTCCGTAAAAATAACGTCCGAGATGAACCGCCGGACAACAGCAAGCGAAGCGCCGCTGTTGTCCGGTCGGCTCGATCGCGTGGCTGGGCGTCACATCTACGCTACTCGCCAATCTCGATTCCGCAGAGAAATATGCACTCCTCGGGTCAGTGCCTGACATTGGCACTCGGGTCCGAGCGGCGGGATATTAGGAGACTTGCCACCACCGACACTAACAGGATCAACCCGACGCTTCCCAGAGCGATCCCCACAGGAATCTTGTAAACATCGAGCAGTAGCATTTTCACCCCGATGAACATCAGGATCACCGCCAGTCCGTACTTGAGCAGGTGGAAGCGCTCCGCCATATCGACGAGCAGGAAATACATGGCGCGCAGTCCCAGGATGGCGAAGATGTTAGAGGTGAAGACGATGAACGGGTCGCTGGTTACGGCGAAGATTGCAGGGATAGAGTCCACTGCGAAAATGAGGTCGGTCACCTCCACCAGCACTAGCACCACGAACATGGGCGTGGCGTAGCGCATCCCTTCCTTCAGCACGAAGAACTTCTCACCGTGATAGTCATTGGTGATCTTCATGTGTCTACGCATCCAGCTCAAGATCGGGTTCTTTTCCAGATCGGGCTCGTGGTTTGCGAAAATCAGCATTTTCACGCCTGTGAACAAGAGGAACAGGCCGAAAATATAAAGAATCCAGTGAAACTCAGCGAGCAGCAGTGCGCCGACGTAGATCAGCACGGCGCGCATGACAATGGCGCCTAGCACACCGTAGAGCAGCACTCGCTTCTGGAACTCTGCGGGCACCGCGAAGAAGCTGAAGAGCGTGATCCAGACAAAGACGTTGTCCACAGCGAGCGACTTTTCAATGAGGTAGCCGGTGAGGTACTCGAGTGCCTTTTCGTTGGCCAGCTCTCGCCCGAATCGCCCATCGAGGTACCACCAGAACCAACCGCAGAAGGCCAACGCGATGGTGATCCACACCACTGACCACCCTGCCGCTTCCCTCACGCTTACCCGGTGAGCGCCCTGGTTCTTGAGCACCAAGAAGTCCACCGCCAGCAAGACGATGACGAGTAGCGAGAAGCCGAGATAGAGAATCGGGGTGCCGGTGGATTCGATGATCATGACTTGCTCTCCAGATCGCCATTGCCTTGCTCTTGGCGACTGCGCCGCATGAGGTAGTAGCCCAGGGCAATTGCAATCACCAAGGCAGCAATCCCCAATAGGGTCCCTTCCGGCAACTCTTTCGGCTCCAGGACGATGATCTTTCGGGCCACTGCAATCATCGCCACCGTGAGCACTGTCTCGAGGTGAAATTCCCGGCGAACGACGTAGGTTTTCACGGAGTGAAGTAGCTCGATTCCGATGAGCACCAACAGGAACAGGCCGAACAGCTCCAGCAGCTCGTCGATTTCCAACAGGAACACGGGCGGGGTGAGCACGTCCTTGACGAGGATCCATGCTAACTCGATGGTGGCAAGCAGCACTACGCAGGCCAACAACACGAGCAGGATGTGGGTTATGGCCCGCTCGAATTTGTCTAGGTACGGTAACAAGGGGCTGCTTCTCCTATATTGATCTGGCATCGAGGGCGAGACCGCCATGACGCCAAACGACCCGGTTAAGGCGCGCTAGTGCGGCCGATTGGACGAACAAACGCGCCGCCCTCCAACCGGTGGTTAGAGTCCGACACGAGTGACGGCACCTTTTGCTGCACGGGGCAGAATTGCCAGCAGGTCTGGAACAAGCTCTACGAGATCGTTGACTCGGTTTGTCTTTGCGATCATCAGTAACACTGCAATGTCGAATTTCGGCAGATGCTGCTGAAAGGACAAATTCCGGTCGACGGTGATGAATACATCAAATTCGGCTGCAGCAAGGGCGAGCAGCTTGCCGTTTGTGATTCCGCCCCAGCCCCGCTCCGCTACCGTTCGCACGTGCAATGCGCCGAGATGTGGCGCGAGCCGGCTATCGACACATTCGTCGAGTAGAACCTTCAAGCCGCTTCGGTAACTGCGAGCTTGGCGGCGTGCTCCAGGAACGCCACCACCTGACTCCGCGTAACGGTCGGAAAACCTTCAAGAAACGCGTCGATGCTGTCGCCAGCCTCGATGTAGTCGAGCAGGGTTTGAACGGGAACGCGGGTGCCGGGGAACACAGGAGTGCCGCCCATTATGTCTGCCGAAGAGGTGACGACCGCGTTGCTCATGTGGATACCTTAAACCCAGTCCGCAGCCCGCTGCAAATCGGACTCTAACGACTGCGCTCAGCGGCGACAGGCTGGCGGCGCGCCGGTTGCGCATGCGAGCGGCGTGACGCCAGATGACGTCCGCTGCATCGCATGGTTAGGAAACCGCTTTGGAGACCAGCGGGAACTGCTCAGGGTGACGAATGGACTCTACGGCGAGATCGATGTCTAGATCGGGCCAGTACAGGTGATGAGCGGACGGCAGTTCGACATGGGTGATCTGGCCGATCGTCGCATCGCGAAACCACGGGAACTGGGCGAAAGGAACGAACAGCTCCTCGGCCCCAAGCAGCAGCCAGAAGCCGTGGGTCGAGACGTTGGAGACTTCAACGCCCGAAGTACCTTTGCCAAGCGCTACGGATTTCACCGGCATGTCCTTCCACCAGGGCCAGAGCAGCCCGAACCTGTTGATCTGTCAGGCCATAATTGTGCGCCAGAGCGATCCCTGGCTCAAGCCAAAACTTCGCCTCACCATCAGGGCACTGCACATGAACGTGCATCCTTGGTTCCTCGCGCGAGAAGAAAAAGAACCGAAAGCTACCGTCGCGAAAGATTGTGGGGCTCATGGCACCGAGATTGCGTCCTTGATGTCTTGCGGTGGCCTAACGACCTAGTTGAGCGGCCGCGCGCCGGCGCACATGACAGGGCACTTTATCGTTCACGGCCGCTCCAACGACGGGTTAGGTTGCAACAAGGCGGGTCAGAATTGCAGCTAGCAGTGGACGAGTAAAGGTCGAAATCGGATCCGTGGCCGCCGACATTTTGTCAGGTACGTACTCGCCCGCATCGAACGCAAGGAACACCTTGTGAAGGGTGTCTCCCAATAAATCATTCCGCGTCGCGTAGGCGAACATGACGTTGGCTAAGTCGTCGGCTTCCCGAAACTCCGCCTTCCCAAACACAAACTTTGAGGCTAGTTCGATGGCCAGTCGATCCAAGGCCTCTCGCGCTGGCTCGGGGCACGCCACCAGCAATGCCTCGATATCCGCGAAGGCGAGGTTTCGGACGACTGACGCTTTCAGAGCTTCGTCGACGTTCACATTGCAACCTAACTATTAATTATGGGACGGCGGGTAATTTTAATAACTGGACAAACGCGTTCCATATGCGGGTTCCCTCCGCTGTAACTTCCTGATTAGCCTACACCAGGTGGAATCATTATGGACAGGCTCCAGCTGGGGAGTTATGCGACATGGAATCGTCGCCGGGGCTATTGCGCGTTGCACGCGACCGGATGCGGGTGCCGCATCTCAGCTATCAGACAGAGAAAGCGTATCTGGGCTGGATGCGCCGCTTTATTTCGTTCCACCAGAGGAGGCACCCCCGCGACATGGGGGCGACCGAGGTTCGGGCGTACCTGACCCACTTGGCTGTAGACCGCAAGGTGTCGGCATCCACGCAGAATCAGGCGCTGCAAGCGCTTCTCTTCCTCTACAAACAGATTCTCGAGATCGAGCTGCCCTGGCTGAACGATGTGGTGCGCGCCCAGACCGCGCGGCGGCTGCCGGTGGTTCTTACGCAGGAAGAGGTTCGATCCGTTCTGTCGAAGCTGGACGGGGTCTATCTGCTGATCGCCAACTTGCTGTACGGATCGGGTCTGCGCTTGCTCGAAGCATTGCGCTTGCGGGTCAAGGATTTGAACCTCGATCAGGGCGCTCTGATCGTGCGTGACGGCAAGGGCGGCAATGACCGCATTACCGTGCTGCCGCAATCACTGTTGCCGGCACTCCGCCAGCATCTTGCAGCGCTGCATGGCTGGTACGAGGAGGAACGCCGAAGGAATGCACCCGGTGTGTCGCTGCCAACTGCGCTGGATCGGAAGTACCCGAATGCAGCGGTCAGCCGGGGCTGGCAGTACCTGTTTCCGTCATCGGCTCTCTGCGAGGACCCCTATGGCAGCGGCACATTGCGGCATCATTTGCACCCCAAGACAGTGCAGCGCGCGGTAACGCTGGCTGTTCGCCGGGCCGGCATCACCAAACCCACGTCATGCCACACCTTCCGCCATTGCTTCGCGACCCACTTGCTGGAGTCCGGTTACGACATCCGCACGGTGCAGGAACTGCTCGGGCACTCCGACGTGAAGACCACGATGATCTACACGCACGTGCTCAACCGCGGCGGGCGCGGGGTCAGGAGTCCACTGGATGTGAAATAGCGGACAAGATCCGCTAGCTTGATTCGTCAGGCCGCAACCTGCTCGTACGTAACCTTGGGAGCATCTGCACGCGTAGAGGCGTGCTCGATGGTGATTGAACAGATGTTGCCGCTGGCATCGAGATCGAGGATCGTGTTCTCGTCCAGATCGCGGGTTTCCGCAACCGGCGCATCCTTGAACTCAATCAGCATTGTGTCGGTGTCTTTGAAGTAGCGGATTTTCATTTCAATAGTTCCTGTCAAAGAACGCGTTGCGCACCGTTTCGCCGTCTTCCAGCAGGATAACCCGAAGGACACGATTTTCCATCTCCGGCACTCGGCACCACCGGCGAATCCGACCGTCAGCCTGAACGTACTCTCTGATCGGACTAGAAATGGCTCGCTCAAGCCAGGCGTCGACGATAGCCACGCGATCCTGACGATTGCGTACAGATTCAAAGTACTTGGTTTGCTTGACCATGCCAAGGCATCTGGGGGGCGCGACCCGGGACTTTCGGCAAGGTGCCGGAGTTACGCGATAGTGAATCGTCCAGAGGATTCTCAGCCCGTGGCCCAGGCAGTTGCGATATCGAAATCGGGCGTGTTCGTGCAGAAAGTCGAAGGATAGCTGCAACCGTTCCGAGCCGGCACACGGACGGGGTGTACGTTTGGCCCAACCCGTGCCACCCGGCACAGCCGCCATATCGAAGACACATTGCGGCTAGACGGCCGTGCCAGTGGTGCGCGGAGTGTGGAGCGGAGACTAAGTTTGATCGCTAGCTGACAGCTCGTGGCGGGCACCATCAACTGCCGACCAGGTGACGGTAGCAATCGTCAGGAGCAAACGTACACCCCGTCCGGGGGACGGCTCTCTTGGCGTATGCGCCTCTGACCCGCCGGCAGGCCCCTCGCCTATTTATGCCCTAACCAGGGTACGAAGTCGGCCGGTTTATCCGACTCTCTTGCCCAACACCGCGAGCGTCCGCTCGACCCCATCCAGCACCGCAATATCCGGGTACCGCCCCCACTCCGCGAAGCCGTGCCGACGAAACAGCGCGAGACTCGGTTCGTTGTGCGCAAAGATGAAGCCGAGCGCAGTCTTCACGCCGAGTGCAGGCGCGCGCTCGAGTGCGCAGCGCAGCAGGTGATCGCCGATGCCGCGGCGCTGCTCGGCATTCGCCACGTACACGCTCAACTCTACCGTGGCGTCATAAGCCGGGCGCCCATAGAAGGATTCGAAGCTGAGCCAGCCTGCAATGCCTTGTCCGTTTTCAGCAACCCACAGCGGCCGACGCGCAGGAGAATGCTTCTCGAACCACGTGCGGCGTTGCTCGACCGTCACCGGCTCAACGTCGGCCGTGGCGAGACGCCCCGGAATCGAGTCGTTGTAGATCGCAACGATGCCCGGCAGGTCGGCAGCCGTGGCATCCCGGACGAGATAAGCGGGTCGCGTTGTCATTCTCGATACTGTGTGGGGTAATCTGGGGTCGGGTCAACTCGGTATGTGCTGTTCGGAACGACGAAACACTTGGGGGGGAGCTGCATGAAATCTCGCGTGACAGGCTGGATGACGCTGCTCGCGGCGCTCGTCATCAGCGCCGCGGTGATGGCTCAGGGGTCTCGAGGCAGCATCGGCGGCAGGCTGATCGACGAGAATGGCGATGTGATCACCGGCCTTGAGGCCACCCTCACGATGCGGCGCGCGGTCACTGAGGTGGAATACAAAGCCCGCATACAGGCGAACGGCGAGTACGAGATCTCGGGTTTGCCGGCGGGCGCCTACGACCTGCGGATTCCCGTAGCCTGTTGCTTGTTCCGCAGCTTCGAGCAGAAGAGCCTCACCATCGTCGCGGGGCAGGCGCTCAAGCAGGACATCAATCTCCGCTGGGGCAGCAATCTTGGAACCATTGGTGACGATCCGGGCCAGCTGAGCATGGACATGCGTGCTCGCGCCGGGGAAGTCAGCGGCCCCGCGCCGCGGACCCCCGAAGGCAAACCGGACCTGAGCGGCATGTGGATCAAGATCCTGGACGCCCCGGACGCCCGCGCGCAGGTGCCGAAGCTGATGCCCTGGGCCTCTGAAATGAACCAGCAGCTGCAGCGCATGAACCGCCAGCCTGCAAGCGTGTATTGCCTGCCGGAAGACGCGAGCCCGATTCGCCTCTCCTTCCCGCAGAAGATCGTGCAGACGAAGGACTTGATCGTGCACCTCACGGAGTTCATGACACCAGGCTATCGTCAGATCTTCCTGGATGGACGCCCGCACCCGCCTGCGGACGAATGGAATCCGGCATGGCTCGGCCATTCTGTCGGCCACTGGGAAGGCGACGCGCTCGTGGTCGAGACCGTGGGGTTCAATGAAATCACGCCGGGCTTCTCCGTCCACACCGAGCAGCTCAAGATCATCGAACGCTATACGCGCCCCAGCAAAGGGCGGCTTGAAGTCGAGATCTCCGCCACTGACTCCGGCGCGTGGGTAGGGGAGTTCCGCATGAAGATGGCGGCAGGCCTCGTGCCGAACGAGGAAATTCTCGAATTCGTCTGCCCCGAAAACAACTTCGACGCGCTGCAGAACGGGCCGATGCTGTGGCGAGGGCGGCCCTAGGGACCCTCGCTTGGGCGGCCATTGACCGCCAGGAAATCGGTGGACACGGCGGAAATCGGGGACGGTTCTGATTGCCGACGTCCCTGAGACGAAATCAGGAATGCCCGCTATTTCCCCGTCAGGAAACTGAGGGTCCGTGCTGATTGCCGCAGCATTCCGCGGCAATCAGCACGGACCCAGTTTCCAGAAAAAAGGGCCGCCGGCTTGCACCGGCGGCCCCTACCCAAGGCTCAATCCACTTCTTTATTTTTCGCTCAAGTCATCGCAACCATCAGAACGTCATCTTCACGCGCAGACCGGAGGTCTTCGGCTCGGCGTAGATGACGCTCGTGCCGGCATTCGAGACGTAGTACTCGTCGGTGACGTTGTTCATGTACGCCTGGATCGTCCACGCATCCCTGACGTAGGTCAGGGAGACATCCGTGGTATCACGGTCGTCGCTCTTGTAGTAGTCCTCTGACTGGAAGTACGAAGCCCACGATCCGTCCGCATGCGTGTACTGGACGCGGGGAGTCAGGGTGCCCGTGCCAATGGCCCAGTCATACGTCAACGAGAGATTCCACGACAGTTCCGGTGCATAAGTCTGCTGCGCGCCGGTCAGATCGCTGAAGAACGGCGTGTAGTTGACGCAAGCGCCCGTCACACCGGCAACACCGCACTGCGGCAGGTAGGCAGTTTCAGCGGGTCCACCCTTGTTCACGTTCGTGACCACGTTCGTGGGACTCAACACCTGGAACGGCAGCAGCGCGGTATTCAGGTCGCGGGTCTGCCCGATCTCGGAATTCGTGTAACCCACCGATCCCAAGAGCGCGAGGTTGCCCGCCACCGCGCGGAACGAAGCCTCAACACCCTTGATAACCGCATCGGCCAACGTGGCAGATTCGTTTCCCGAACCGTCAAATCGACCCGTCGTGAACTGCTGACCCTGCATGTCATGGTAGTTCATGTAGAAGAAGCCGATGTCGCCCGACAGCGCGCCGTCGAACGCAGAGCCCTTCCAGCCAAACTCATAGTCGTCCACCTGCTCCGCGATGACGGACTGTTGGGGACGAGCCTGATTGACGCGAGGTGCCTTGTAGCCGTGCGCATAGAAGACGTACATGTAGTTGTTGTCGTCCGGCTTCCAGTTCAGGCCGACCTTGTACGTGAGGTTGGTCTGCTTGACTCCCGCGAGGTCCCAATGACCGTAAGACGAGATGTAGCAGCTCCACGGGGTAGGGTCGATGAACGGCTGGCCGAGCAGATCGACGCCTTCACTCGCGCAGTCGACAGTCGTCGCCGGAGCGGTCGTGGCGGGCGACGTCGTGCCGTCGACATAGAGATTACCCATGGCTGTACCAACCGGCTTCTGGGTCGCAGTCCAGATCGTGTTGGTACGGCCGGCCTCGTCGTGGTTGATACGTCCGCCGACAGACAGCTCCAACGTGTCCGTCATCGCCCAGTTGTACTGACCGAACGCCGCCAGCGCTTCGATCGTCGCTATGCCGAGCGTATTCGTGTAGGTCATCGTTGTTGGATAGCTCAGCGGCTGTATGCAGTCCACATGCGTGCCGGCGCGGATCTGCAGAACTCCTGCGGCACTGACCGTATCCGCTGCCTGCCAGCCGCAAGAGTTGTTCAACTGCTGCGGATAGCCCTTGTTCCGGAACGGTGTGTTGCGCGTCTGGTAGAACGCGCCGACGATCCAGTTGTTGGGGCCATCTGGCGATGCCAGTGTGAGCTCCTCTGACCACGAGTGATTGATCGGACCCAGTTCGTACGTATTCAGGTACGTTGCGACCCGGGTGCCGTCATTGTCGTTGAACTGGCGGTTGTGGATCTTGTTATAGCCTGCCGTCGACGTCAGCGTATTGCCGTTGCCGAACTCATAGGTCAGCTTCAGCGTTTCGAGGCGGTTGGTCTGCAGCGTCTGGCCAGGATCGTTGTGCCAGATGACAAACGGATCGGCCGGATCGTATCTCAGCAGGCGCGTTTGCGTCGCCACAGGCACCTTGACTGCGCTGGCCGGCACGACACCCCCGATCGGGATATTGAGCGGATTCGTGTAGACCGTGAACGACTTCTGGTTCGGCTGCGTGATGATGCCGCCGTTATTAACCGAGTTGTCCTCGATCTTGAACAAGGCGGAGAACCGGTCGTTGGGCTGCCACAGCAGCCCAACGCGAATGGTGCGGTCTTCCATCGATCCGGGGGATGTGAGCTGGTTGCCGCCGACCTGGGTATCCATGCCGAGGTTCTTGTAGAAGCTTTCGCGGTGATCCTGGTTGAAGGCAATACGCGCAGCAAAGGTGTCACCGATCGGCAGATTCACGGCGCCGGTGACCTTCATCCGGTCGAAAGCCCCATAGGTGCCCTCGATATAGCCGTTCACGCCCTTGAAATTCGGGTTCGAGGAGTTGATCAGGATGGCGCCGCCCGCCGCGGATTGACCGATGAACATACCCTGTGGGCCGCGCAGAACTTCGACGGAACCGACGTCGAGGAACGCGCCATTCAGGCCCATCGGCTCACCCTGCGTGAAGCCGTCGCTCACGATCTGCACGCCCATCTGCACGTCCGGGGAACTGACATTGTTGCCGACACCGCGGATGTTGACGAAGTTGGAGGTCCCCGATGCCTGGACTTGCAGGCTGGGCACCTCGTTCGCGAGATCGGTGACGGTGCGGACCTGCTTATCCGCGAGGTCGTCGCCCGACAGGACTTCCATCGAAATCGAGGTGGTCTGCTCCGTGTTCGCGCGACGCTCGGCCGTGACGATGATTTCTTCGAGCGCGGGTCGCCCGCCCTGTGCCTGCACTACGGCGGCGGCCAGCAACATGCTGACTGCTGCTGACACCGTGAGTCCATGGCGTCGGACAGCTCTCGCTGACGGAGTGGCCGACTTGGTCTTTCTGGTCATCTTTTCATTCCCCATAGTTGTTCAGGCTTCAAGAGCCTGCTTTTCTGTTGGATCGTCAAACGAACACCGGCTAGCCTCAACGGGGATGGCGCCACACTGCGCAAGTCGCGCAGACGTACGTTCCCCCAAGGCAATGGCCATCCTCACTTGCTTCCTTTGGAGTCCCCCTGCCCTTTTTTTAGACTCGTTGTGCAACAGGACGCGCCGCGCGAAGTGCCCTTGGTTCTCAGCACCCTTGCAGATGCTGCTGTAGTGGAGAGGCACTCACGTCAGCTGGCATATAGATACTGAATTGCAACGCAGCAAAGCAATAGCGCAGCACACGCAGATGCATGGGAGTTAATTCAGCTCACCTGTGGAGCACGCCGATGGAGATGACGAGGGTTCGCGCCTGCGCCCATGCGCGGCGATGCATCAATGCGCACAGCCGCAATCGCGGCAAGCAGAGCGGGATCAGTGGCAAGGCAGTGCGCCTCTCGGGCGCAACGCCTTCTCCCCGAGCGGTTCCTGGAACTGCGGCAGCACTCTTGCTGTCCCCTATCCCCTATCCCCTATCCCCCATTCCCTACTCCCCCATCACGGATGTCCACATCTCGATGACCCGCTTGCGCTCATCGACGAACTCGGTGGCGTCGATGATGCCGCCCCCTTCATCCAGCGACAGGTGGTGCATGCGTTCGCGGTACTTGCGATAGGTGGACGTCAGGAAGTCCACATCGGCTTGCGGCACGCGATTACCCGAAGCCAGACTCTCGAGCTGCCGGATGTTGTCGGAGAAGTAGATGATCTCGGGATGGCGGTCGGCCCACTTGAGCATCCAGTACTGCGTCAGGAACTCGATGTCTGCGATGCCGCCCGCGTCCTGCTTGAGGTCCACCTGCCCCGCCTTGGCGCGCGACAGCTCGTTGCGCATGCGGGCACGCATGGTCCGAACCTCTTCCTGCAGAGTGTCACGCTGCACTGCCGTGCGCAGCGTGTCGATGCGAATCCGCTCAAACTCCTCCCGCAACGAGCCCCCGCCCGCGACCGCCCGCGCCCTGAGCAATGCCTGATGCTCCCACGTCCATGCCTCCTTGCGCTGGTACTCGGCGAAACCGTGGAGGCTCTGCACGAGCAGGCCACCCTTGCCGCTCGGCCTGAGGCGTGTGTCGATTTCGTACAGACGACCCGCTGCGCTATGCACCGTCAGCAGGTGCACGATCTTCTGGCCCACGCGCGCAAAGAACACGGCATTGTCGATCGGTTGCCTGCCATCCGTACGCTGCACCTCGCCCGAGGAGTCGTGCAGGAACACGAGGTCGAGATCCGAGCCGTAGCCGAGTTCGATGCCGCCGAGCTTTCCGTAGGCCACTACGACCATGCCTGCTGCCTGCAGGTTGGCTTCGTCCGGGCCGCGCCACGGCACACCATGCCGCTCGGTCACCTGTGACCACGCAAGCGCAAACACTTCGCCCAGGATCAGCTCCGCGAGATCCGTCAACCGGTCGCTCACTTTCATCAACGGCAGATGGCCGCTCAGGTCCGCCACCGCGATGCGGAATAGCGTCGCTCGCTGGAACTGCTTCAGCAGATCGATCTGCCGCTCGGGGTCTTCCTGCCGCGCACCCTCCATGCGTTGCCTCAGCTCCACCTTGAATTCCTCGCGGCTCGGAAGCGCCTCAAAAAGACGCTCGTCGATCAGCTCATCCAGCAGCAGAGGGAAGGCCGCGATCTGGTCGGCGAGGAACTGGCTGCGGGCGCAGAGGTGGATCAGCCGATCGAGTGCAATGCGGTTCTCGTTCAATAGCGCGAGATAGACCGTGCGGCCGCCGATCATCTCGACGATCTTGAGCAGCCGACCCAGCGTGACATCCGGATGCCCGTCGTGAACCACGGCTTTGAGCAATCGCGGCAACAGAACGTGCAAGCGTTTGAGGCCGTTTTCGTCGAGACGGCGGTAGTAGCCGCTGTTGCGCAGCCTGTCGATGAGCTCGAGCATGGCGTCCGGGTGCTCGAAGCCCTGGCGCGCGAGCTCGGCTTGTCGATCAGCAGGGTTCGCGCGGGTCTCGATCAGAGCTTCGAATGCGGCTGCAGACTCGCTGGCCCCGCTGGCCGGAGCGAAGACAATGGAATCGAAGTGCCTGCTCACCCGCTGCCGGTGGAAATCGAGCAGTTCGCGCAGCTGATCCCAGTCGGGCGCGCCCATCGAGAGCGCCAGGCGCACCTGCCGGTCGGGGAAATCAGGCAATGAATGCGTCTGCTCGTCGTTCCATTCCTGCAAGCGATTCTCCACTCGACGCAGGAAGCGATAAGACCCGGCGAGTTCCTCGACGGCAGAGTGGGGAAGCAACTTCTGGCCGACCAGCAGTTTCAGCGTCGGCAGCAGCTGGCACGACTGCAACCGCGGATCGCTGCCGCCGCGGATCAGCTGGAAGGCCTGCACGACGAACTCGATTTCCCGGATGCCGCCCGGCCCGAGTTTCACGTTGTCCTTGAGGTCGCGCCGCTCCACTTCGCGAGCGATCATCTCTTTCATGCTGCGCAGGGACTCGAACACGCCGAAGTCGAGATAGCGGCGGTACACGAACGGACGCAGCACGTTGCGGTACAGGTCCGCCTCGAACGCCTGCCCCGTGATGACACGGGCCTTCACATAGGCGTAGCGCTCCCAATCGCGGCCGTGCTGTTGCAGATAGGCCTCGAACGAATCGAAACTCGTCGCCAGCGCACCGCTTTCACCGAACGGTCGCAGGCGCATGTCAACGCGATAGACGAATCCGTCCGGAGTGGTGTTCGCAAGCAGATGGATCGTCCGCTGCCCGACCTTGATGAAGTATTCGGTGTTGCTGATGGGCCGCGCCCCGTCGGTCTCCCCGCCCTGCGGATAGAGGAACACGAGATCGATATCGGAGGAGAAATTCAGCTCGCCGCCGCCGAGCTTGCCCATGCCGAGGATCACGAGCGGCTGGAGAGCGCCTGACTCATCGCGTGGTTGGCCATGGCGCTCGCTGAAGGAGCGGCTGGCATAGTCGCACGCAGACTGGATGCAGGCATCGGCCAGCGCGGACAGATCCGCCAGGACTTCATCTAGCGGCGCCCACCCGCACAGGTCCCGCCACGCGATTCGGACCATGTGGTTGCGGCGGAAGAGGCGCAGTACGCTCATGACCTCGCTGTCGCTGGTCACGTCCTTGAGCGCATCCGCAAGCGATGCGGCCACGGAAGCCCGGTCGGCGCTGCGAAACAGGAAGTCGTCCTGAAGCAGGGCCGGCAGCAGCGCGGCATCGCGCTTGATGGCCGTGGCGACAAACTCGCTCATCGTCCATACAAAGGGCAGTGTCTCCGAGAGCCTTGGCTCGGCGAGGGCAGCGGCCCATTCTTCAGGTGACGCAGCCTGGGCCGCCGCGATCTGGCGGGCCGAAGCCTGCGCGAGGTCGGCAGGGAGAGTGAAGTCGGGTTCGGCTGCGTGCATTCGCGAAGTGTAGCGGAGGTGCGGGGTCATCCAGAATGCGGGAAAGCCCAAGGAAGCGAGCAAGCCGGGAAGTTGGTAAGCCGGAGCAGGACTTGAGATCAACCCTGCTCTTGAATCCTCTGGAAGTCCTGGCTTCCTGGCTTCCTAGCTTCCCGGCTTCCTGGCTTCCTAGCTTCCCAGCTTCCTAGCTTCCTAGCTTCCTAGCTTCCTTAGGCTTCCGGCCTCTGCTGCATGGCCGCTGACTGTGCTCCCGGCCGTAGCAGCGAGCCGCCGGTACAGAAAAGCCGACAGGACCGTACAGGTGCCGAAGGACAGGAAGGCCATCCAGAAGTCGTCGGCCTGGATCGTCGTCCTGTTGCTCGACGACACGGAGAAGTGCAGCAACTGGGCAGCAATGCCGACACCCATGCTCAACGACAGCTGGATCGTCGTGCTCGAGAAACTGGCGGCCTGGCTCATGCCGCGTTCCGAGATGTCCGCAAAGCTCATCGCATTCATCGCGGTGAACTGCAGCGACTGGAGGTAGCCGAGCAACAGGAGGTACCCCACCATGAGCCAGTGCGGGGTTGCCAGCGAGAAAGTGGCACAGCCCGCGATCAGTAGTCCGCACAGGATGCCGTTGATCGTGAGCACGCGGCGAAAGCCGAAGCGGCGCACGATCGGCGTAGCCGTGGGCTTCATCAGGAAGATGCCCACGGCCCCGGCGCACGTTGTCAGGCCGGATTGCAGCGGCGTCAGGCCGAAGCCGAGCTGCAACAGCAGGGGCATCAACAGGGCCTGCGCACCGACGCCAATGCGAAAGAAGATGCCACACAACATCGCAATGGCAAAAGTAGGCACCTGTAGCAGCGACAGGTCGACAATGGGGTGTGCCAGTCGTCGCGACCGCAAGACATAGATCCCGATCAGCGCGAAGCCACCGAGCAGGAAGGTACGCACGACGGCGGCATCGAAGACGTTGCGACCGAGGTTTTCGAAGCCGAACAGCAACGACGCCAGCCCGCTGCCGATGAGTACCCAGCCGAGGAAATCGAGCCGCGGCACGTCCCGCTCGGGCCCGCCTGCAATAAAGCGTGCGGCCAGCAGATAACCGATGATGCCGATGGGCACGTTGACGAAGAAGATCCAGCGCCACGAAGTATGGCTGGCGATGAAGCCACCGAGTGGCGGCCCGATGATCGGCGCCAGCACGGCGGGCATCGTCACGTAGGCGAGCACCCGCACGAGGTCGCTCTTGGGCACTTGCCGCAGCAAGACCAACCGACCCACCGGCACCATCATCGCTCCGCCGATGCCCTGCAGGATGCGGGCGGCGACGAGCTGCATCAGGCTCTGCGACAGGCCGCAGAGGATCGAGCCGATCGTGAACAGCACGATGGCGCTGCGGAAGATCCGCTTGGGCCCGAAGCGATCGGCCGCCCACCCCGACAGCGGGATGAAGACCGCGAGACTCAGCAGGTACGATGTGATCGCCAGGCTCAAGCGGAGGGGGTCTTCCTGCATCGAGCGCGCAATCTGAGGCAACGTCGTTGCGATGATCGTGGAGTCGAGATGCTCCATGAACAACGCACAGGCGACGAGCAGCGGGACGGTGTTGGAGCGGGACAGCAGGTTCTGCATGAAACGGATCGGGCGTCTTGGCAGGCAATTATGCCCTGCGAACGGGTCGGACGCCGCGTGGTTCTACTTGGCTGCCGTGCGCGACAGGGCCCGCGCATGGAAGCGCCACACCCCCCAGCCCGCGGCCAGTGTCGCTATGCCATACAGGCTCACGACGGGACGCATCCGGATCGTGAGTGCCGTGATCACGATGATGGCAGTGATGAACAGCAACGGGACCCACGGCCACCCGGGAACAGCGAGCGCGGGCCCTTCCCGTCTGCGCAACCGTACAAGGCCTGCAACGGTGAGCGCCGTGCTCATGCCAAGGGTGAATCCGACATAGGTGAGCAATCCGTCGTAGGTCGTGCTCCACAGCATCACGAGCGACAGCGCCAATTGCAGCACCATGCCGTTGCGGGGAGCGACGCCTGGTCGGACACGCAGCAGCTCGGGTAGATAGCCATCCCGTGCCATCTGCGCATACACCCTCGGCCCCGCCATCATCATCGACGACACCGAACTGATGAGCGCGAGCGCCACGATCAGGGTGACAGCGATTCCCCAGCGGGAACCGCCGAGCGCCTCGGCGGCGATGCGACCGATCTCGAGCTTCCCGGCAAGTTCGGGAGCGGGCGCCGAGTACACGAAGACCGCATTCAGCGCGACATACAAGCCCGTCACCAGCAGCGTTCCGATCACGAGCGCGCGCGGCAGATTCACCTCCGGGTTGCGCACTTCACCGCCGATGTAGATCGCCGCATTCCAGCCCGAATAGCTGAACATCACCCAGACCAGTGACACCGCAACGGTGGCTGCCGGCACCGTTGCTGGCTGCACTTCAGGCAGCACGGGCAATCGAGTCGCACCAAGCAGAATAAAGCCGGCGATCAACACGACCTTCACGGCGACCGTCAAATTCTGCACCCACGCACCGCGCTGGGTACTGAACGCATGCAGCAGGCAGAACACAACCAGCAGCGCGGTACCCGGGATCTGTGGTGCCATGGAGCCCGTCCACGGCGATGCATACTGGCCGAAAGCGAACGCGGCCGCCGCTAACGGCGCGGAGAAGCCGACCAGCAACGAAATCCATCCGGCGACATAGCCGAGCGACGGATGCAGCGTGTGCGACAGGAACAGATACTCACCGCCGGACTCGGGGATACGACGACTCAACGCTCCGTAGCACAGCGCACCGAGCAGCGCGATCACGCCGCCCAGAATCCATACGAACAGGACGCGCTCCGGGCTCCTCAGGTCCGCCAGCAGGAAGCCACTGGTAGTGAACACCCCGGTGCCGATCATGTTGGCGACGACCATTGCCACAGCAGTGGCAAGGCCGAGGGGACGCGCTGGTGATCCGGGCTTGGCTGCCCGCGCTGCGTCTTGTGGAGACAAGGTTGGCCCGGAAGTCAGGGCGCAGGTGGCGCGATGCGATTGGCAGTGAAACTGTCGGCACCCAGCTTGCCGGTGATTTGTTCGCCTGCGACCTTCCCCACGAGCTCCCGCTGCCCCCCCTTCCCGTCCGGCAACGTCAGCCGGATCTCGTCGCCCTTCAACGAGCCCTGTACCGCTGCATTCATCGGCGCAGCCGTGCCGCGAAAATCCTGGAAGGCCTGGGTCAGCTTCAACTCCACTGTTTCGGCGCCGGCCTGGGCCTTCCAGGTTCCTGCCACGCGGGCGGGCACGATCCAGAAATAGGCGTTCTGCCCTGCCACGCTTGCACGGTCGTCCGGCCGCCAGTCGCTCATGGTGAACGCATGCGACACGATGCGGGTACCGGGCTTCATGTTGAGCAGAATCGGCCGCAATCGCAGGTTGATCGCCGGCAGCAGGTACATCGTGACGATCGTGGCGTCGGAGAAGTCGGTGGCGAACAGGTCGCCCTGGATGAAATTCACCCGCTGCGCGACACCCTGATCGACAGCATTGTGGTTCGACAGCGTGACCATCTCGGAGTTGTACTCGATGCCGATGGCCGAGCCGACCTTGAAGTCACGGGCAGCGGCAATGGCAATCCGGCCGTCACCGGAACCGAGATCCACGAGCTTGTCGTTGGGTCCCGCGTTCACCATGCGCAGCATGCGGTCGATGAGGCTGTTCGGTGTCGGGACCCAGATGACATCCTTGCCCGCCTGGCCGACCCGCGGCTCGAAGCCGGGCTGCGCAGCGTTGACGCTCCCCAGCACGGGCAACAGCAGTGCCAGCAACGAGGCAAGCACGATGCGACGGCGATAAGCGAAGGGAAGTGGGTCCATATGCGTCCCCTGGAAAATGCGCAAGGGAGCTAGCGTAGACGCCGAACACATCACAAGACAAGAAAAGCAAAGCCCCGCGCAAGGCGGGGCTTTGTTCATGAACCTGGGCTGAACATGGAGGCCGGGTTTCCCCGGGCCTCCATGCGGGTTCATAGAGCGGCTTACATATCCATGCCGCCCATTCCGCCCATGCCACCCATGCCGCCGCCGGCACCGGGGTGACCATGGTCATCGTCCTTCGGAGCCTCGGCGATCATCACTTCCGTCGTCAGCAGCAGGCCGGCCACCGAAGCGGCGTTCTGCAGGGCCAGACGCGTCACCTTGGTGGGATCGAGAATGCCCATCTCGAGCATGTCGCCGTACTTGCTGGTCGCCGCGTTGTAGCCGTACGTGCCCTTGCCTTCCTTGACCTTGGCCAGAACCACGGCCGCATCTTCACCGGCATTGGTGACGATCTGGCGCAGCGGCTCTTCGATCGAGCGGGCGAGGATGCGGATACCGAACGCCTGGTCCTCGTTGGCGCCCTCGAGCTTTTCGACCGCCCTCTGGGCGCGGATGAGTGCAACGCCGCCGCCGGGAACCACGCCTTCTTCAACGGCAGCACGGGTTGCGTGCAGCGCGTCTTCGACGCGGGCCTTCTTTTCCTTCTTTTCGATCTCGGTGGCAGCGCCGACCTTGATCACGGCAACGCCGCCCGAGAGCTTGGCAACGCGCTCCTGCAGCTTTTCCTTGTCGTAGTCCGACGTGGCATCTTCGGCCTGGCGACGGATCTGCTCCACACGAGCCTTGATCTCGGAAGCCTTGCCCTTGCCGTCGATGATCGTGGTGTTGTCCTTGTCGATCGTGACGCGCTTGGCTTTGCCGAGGTCCGTGATC
>CAISDJ010000006.1 GCA_903884105.1 uncultured Pseudomonadota bacterium
CAGACGCCCCAATGGGGGATATGGTGCGATCCCAGCGATACGGCGACATTCTTCGGCTCGAGAAAGACCTCGTAGCTCCAGGTGCCGCCTTCGCGTCCGGTGCCGCTTGCCTTGGTGCCGCCGAACGGCTGGCGCAGGTCGCGCACGTTCTGGCTGTTGACGAAGCACATTCCAGCCTCGATACCGGCGGCTACGCGGTGCGCACGGCCGATATTCTCGGTCCAGACATAGCTCGACAGACCATAGGCGATGGCATTGGAGAGGCGGATCGCGTCGGCCTCGTCGTCGAACGGGATCAGACACGCCACGGGCCCGAAGATCTCTTCCTGTGCACTGCGCATGCGGTTGTCGACGTCGGCGAAGACCGTCGGCTTCACGAAGTTGCCGCGAGCCATCGAGGCCGGTACGTCCGGCGCATCGAGACCGCCGCACAGCAGCGTTGCCCCTTCTCTGGAACCGAGTTCGATATAGCTGCGCACCTTGGCCAGGTGCGCCGGACTGATCATCGGGCCGATAAGGGTCTTCTCGTCCATGGGGTCGCCAACGGCAAGGCGTTGCGCACGCTCGACGAACTTCTGCACGAACGCGGCGTAGATCGACTTCTGCACGAGGATGCGTGAGCCGGCGGTGCAGCGCTCGCCGTTGAGGGAGAAGACCATGAAGATCGCTGCATCCAGCGCGCGCGCCATGTCGGCATCCTCGAAGATCACGAACGGGCTCTTGCCGCCAAGTTCCATGCTGAACTTCTTCAACCCCGCGGACTGCACGATGCGGTTGCCGGTGACCGTAGACCCGGTGAAAGAAATCGCGCGCACATCGGGGTGGGCGCAGAGCGGCTCGCCCGCCTCACGGCCAAAGCCGTGCACGATGTTGAGCACACCCGGTGGCAGGCCGGCTTCGGTGGCGAGTTCGCCGAAGCGCGAGATCGACAGCGGCGAGAGCTCGCTCATCTTCAGCACCGCGGTGTTGCCGAAGGCCAGGCAAGGGGCAATCTTCCAGGTGCCGGTCATGAAGGGCACGTTCCAGGGGCTGATCAGCGCGCAGACGCCGACCGGATGGAACAGCGTGTAGTTCAGGTGAGTCGGCGTCGGGTAGGTGTGGCCATCGACGCGTGTGCACATCTCGGCGAAGTAGTAGAAATTATCGGCTGCGCGCGGCACCAGCTGCTTGCGCGTCTGCGCGATCACCTGGCCGCAATCCCGGGTTTCCGTTTCCGATATCTCGGGAACGTGCTTGGCAATCAAGTCACCGAGCTTGCGCATCATCGCGGCACGCTCGGTCGCCGGACGTGCGGCCCACCCCGGAAAGGCGGCTTTGGCGGCCGCGACGGCCGCGTTAACGTCGTCTACAGTGCCAGAAGCCACGTCGGCCAGCACTTCCTGAGTCGCCGGGTTGACTGTCTGGAAATACTCGCGGCCCTTGGTTGCCTTGCCATTGATCAGGTGTTCAACTTGCATTGTCTTCCGTTCCTTGTGGCTCAACGCCCAAATTCAGCGTCACCGACGATCGTATTGCTCAGACGCCCGATCCCGTCGATCTCGGTGACAACCTCATCGCCGACGTTCACGTTGACCACGCCGTCTGGCGTGCCAGTCAGGATGACATCGCCGGCGCCCAGTGTCATGAACGAACTGAGGTAGGCGATCAGCGTCTGAATGTCAGAGATCATGTCGCGCGTGTTGCCCTGCTGCGTTACCACTCCGTTGACGAGGGTGCGCAAGGCCAGGTCGTGTGCGTTCGGAACGTCGGATGCGTCCACCAGCCAGGGGCCGAGTACGGTGCAGGTGTCGCGGTTCTTCACGCGCAGGTTCGGACGGTAGTAGTTCTCCAGATAGTCGCGGATCGCATAATCGTTTGCGACGCTATAACCGGCCACGAACTGCATGGCGTCCTCGGCTTTGACATTCTTCGCGCTGCGGCCAATGACCACCGCGAGCTCACATTCGTAATGCATGAACTTCACGTCCGCCGGTCTGCGCGTCTGGCCGCGGTGGCCGATCACGGCCCCTGGGCTCTTCAGGAACGCAAGCGGCTCGTCCTTGGCGCTGACCGTCAGTTCCTTCGCCAGTTCCTTCACGTGATCGGCGTAGTTCAGGCCGAGTGCAATGACGGTACCCACCTCGAATGGCGGCAGCCAGACAACCGCGTCTTCGGGCAGCACGCGGCCATCGGCCAGCTGCACCCCTGCGAGATGGTGGGTCGCGTCGTGAATCGCACCGCCGTAGGCCACTCTCGCGCGCTTCATGCACCGTCCCCTGCCCTTGCGACCAGCGTGTTCTCGAGCCGACCCACGTTCTGGATCGTGATCGTCACTGTCTGGCCGGCGCGCGCGCGCGGCGCGCCGGACGCCACGCCGACCGTCAGCACGTCGCCGGGGAAGAGTGTCATGAACTCGGTGACGTCGGCGATCAGCCGTGCGATCGGCCGGATGAGTCCTGCTGTGCTGCTGCGCTGCACCGTCTCGCCGTCGATCGCAACGACAATGTCCAGGGCATCGGCGTTTGGCACCAGGCGACGCGCAACAATAGCCGGGCCTATCGGGCAGAAGCCGTCATGGCACTTGAAGCGCAACGAGGGCCGGTAGACCGACGCATGCGGGACGCTGATGTCGTTGACCACGGTATAGCCGGCCACGAAATCCAGCGCCTGATCTTCTGCCACGTTTGAAGCGGTGCGTCCGATCACGATGCCGAGCGTGGCGCCGATTTCGAGTTCGGGCGCGTCGCCGGGCACACCCACCGGCACGCGGTGGCCAACCACCGTGTTGCGAGGTTTGATGTACAGGATGGGTGCCCGGGGTGGCGCCTTGTAAGGCGCGGAATTGACCTGATCTCCCAGCGCTGCCAGCGCGTCACGGTGGTTCAGCAGCGTGCCGTAGACTGTACCGCGGGTGGGTGGCAGAAAGGCTTGGCCATGGCTCCCGCTCCCCGACAGTGCCTCCCAATGCTTGACGGGCGCTTCGATCACGAGCGGCGCGCCCTGCGGATGGGCCAGCGCTTCGTCCAGCATGAAGATCAAGGGGATCTCTCCGTTCCCGGTCTCAGTCGCCGCGATGCGACCGCCGGATCGACATGTCCATCTGCGGCGTGCCGCGGAAGCTGAGCCCCGTCACGACTCTCCGCACTCGAATTGCGTCTGGCAACCTGCATGTCCTCTCCAGTCGTGCAACTTGCTAACATGTACGTAAGTATTTCGCTAAGATCTTGGTGGGTCAAGTGATTGCGGCGGCCGTCAACGAACTCCCGGCCAGCATCCGGCAAGGTAAAGAGCATGTCGACCGCAATGCGTCACCGCAATCTGCCTCAACTGATGCTGCAGGCACGCGAAGCGCTGATGACGCAGTTCCGGCCGATCCTGAACAAGAACGGCGTTACGGAACAGCAATGGCGAATTATCCAGGCCCTGCTGACGCACGGCCCGCTGGAACCGCGACAGTTGTGCGAGTTGTGCCAGATCTCAAGCCCCAGCATCGTCGGCGTACTGCTGCGAATGAAAGAGGCCGGACTTGTCGATCGCAAGCGCATGGCCGGTGACCAGCGCCGGGTCCGCATTTCCGTTACCGCGCGCAGCCGACAGCTTGGACAGCGCATGATTCCCGCGATCGAAAAGCGCTATGCAGCCATCGAGAAACAGGTGGGCGTCCAGACGTTGAAGCAGGTCTATGACGTGCTCGATGCGCTGCTGGCGGCCGTGCATTGCGCGCCCGCGAAGATTGCTGAAACCGAGGCCGACCCGGCACCCGTATCGCGTCGACGCCGCTCGGCGCGTTCGCAGTCGGTCAGGTGATCGCTCAAGCCTGACCGGCACCAAACGCCACTGATATTATTGGCGGAGGGAGCAACAGATCATGAAGGGAGCAGCACCGATGACTCGAGTCCTGGATGGCACCCGTCAGTTGGTCGCGGCGGTTCTCAGAGTGGGTATCGTGGCGATGTCGTGCGTGCTTGCATGCCCGGCGTTCGCAGCGCAAGGCGCTACTGAACATTGGGTTGGCACCTGGGCGACAGCGAGCGTGGCCCGCCCCCAGATGCCTCCCCCTCCGCCACCCGGGCCCGGAGTCGCGCCGTTCATGGCCAACTCGTGTCCCGCTGTCGTACCGGCTGTGGCACCGGTGGCTCCGCCGCCAGGCCAGACGTTTGTCCCTCCTCCCTTTGTCCACTTCGTGAATCAGACGCTTAGGCAGGTGGTGCATACGAGCATCGGCGGGTCGAAGGTCCGAATCGTGTTAAGCAACGTCCACGGCAATACGCCACTGACGATCGGCGCGGCGCACATCGCGCTCCGCCACAAGGGATCGACCATCCTGCCGGACTCCGGTCGTCCACTGGCTTTCAGCGGCCGGCCAACGATCACCGTGCCTGCCAATGCGGTGGTGTACAGCGACCCCATTGAATTCAACTTGCCTCCGACCTCAGACTTGGCGATTGACGTGTACCTGCCGGGATCGACCAATAGCCCGTCACCCCTGACGGTTCATCAGGCCGCGTTGCAGACAAACTATATTTCCGAGACGGGCAATCATGTTGGCGAGGTGAAATGGCCGACCGTCTCGACCCTGCAGAACTGGATCCTGCTCTCGCGGGTCGACGTGCTTGCGCCAGCGGGAGTCGCGGGACTGGTGACGGTGGGCGATTCGATCACTGACGGAACGCGGTCAACGCCGGACACCAATAGTCGCTGGCCTGATCAGCTGGTACGCCGAGCGGCTTTGCAGCCCGGCAATCTCCGCTTGGGCGTCATGAACGTCGGCATTGCCGGTAACCGTGTACTCAGCGAAGGGTTGTTCAACGCTGGCGTAAACGCTCTCGCACGATTCGACGTCGATGCCCTGAGCAGTCCCGGGGTCACGCATATCGTCGTCCACGAAGGCATCAACGATATCGGCCAGGCCGGCCGGAATCCCACGCCGACGGCGGAAGACATCATCGCCGGACACAAACAGCTCATCGAGCGGGCGCACGCGAAGGGCATCAGAATCTATGGCGCGACGCTGACGCCCTTCTACGGCGCCGCGTACTATTCTGAGCAGGGCGAGGCCAAACGACAGGCCGTCAACGAATGGATCAGAAACGGCAGGGCCTACGACGGCGTGATCGACTTCGACAAGGCTACGCGCGATCCAGGCGAACCCGGGAAGCTGGCAGCCGCCTACGACTCCTGCGACCACCTTCATCCGAACGACGCCGGCTACAAGGCGATGGCCGATGCCGTCGATCTCAACCTGTTTTCGGCGCAGTCAGATCGCTAGGCGTTCAGGGTTCCTTAGTCACCCAGGATCATCCGCTCTTCCGGATTCCTGACGGGAACTCAAGCCCGACGCTTCGGATCGCGACGATGCAGCTCGGAGCCGCACGACTCACGCAGGTTTCTCGCGGCCTTCCAATGATTTCCACCGGCCGTCACCCGCGCACTCTCGTCATCGCATTCCCTGATGGTTCGACGCAGCTCGTCTTCCGTCATGTCACGAAGCAGCTTTCGACGCGCAACAGGTTGGTCGGATTCATTCATCAGGGTGGGGCGGTCAATCGGGCGGGATGGCTCGCATCATCGCACGTTAAGGGTGAAGTTCTTTAGTCTGGTAAGGCAGACGCGTAGCCCCGCCAGAATACGGCCCGGCCGGGGGCCCGCCGCACTTGCGTCTGAAAGAAAAAGGCCCAATGCGCGCTGCGCATCGGGCCTTCATTCTTAAAGCGGTAGCGGGGGTTTACCCCCGTTCCCGTGCCGAAAATAGCCGTTAACGTCGACGCTACTTATAGACATCTCAAAGTGGTAGCGGGGGTAGGATTTGAACCTACGACCTTCGGGTTATGAGCCCGACGAGCTGCCAGACTGCTCCACCCCGCAACAGAGGTCGCGCATTCTACGAGGCGGATGCCGGCAATACAAGGCCAAAACAGGATTTGTTCGCCCCGGCAGCTAGACGGGCGTGAGAAAATGCACGGTGTTCGCAGCCACACCCACGGACCGTACGCCATGATCACGATCTATCACAACCCCGCCTGCAGCACGTCCCGGCAGGTCCTTGCCCTGATTCGGAACGCGGGCCGTGACCCCGAGGTGGTCGAGTACCTCAAGACCGGATGGACGAAGGTGCAGCTCAAGGGGTTGCTTACAAAGATGCAGGCCCGGCCGCTCGATATCCTGCGGAAGACAAACAGCCCGGCCGCGGAACTGGTTGCAGAGATGAAGCTGCTGGAAGCAGGCGTTTTGGACGAGGACATCCTGGACGCGATGGTTGCGCACCCGGTGCTGGTGCAGCGGCCTATCGTCGTGACTGCCAAGGGCGTGAAGCTGGCCCGCCCCCCGGAAGCGGTGCTCGAGCTGCTCTGAGAAACCTCGAGAGACGCTGACAATCAATAAGTTCGGTGACTTTCTTGAAGTAGGAAGTCCTACTGCAGGACTCGGATGCAGAGGTCGAGCAGCACACTCGGGAACACGCCCAGGGCCAGCACGGCGAGGCCATTCGCGCTCAGCACAAAGCGCATGGAGCCGCCCGCCTCGATCGCACCCACATCGGTGGGCTCGTCGAAGTACATGAGTTTGATGACGCGCAGGTAGTAGAAGGCGCCGATTACCGAGAAGAACACCGCGATGCCTGCGAGCCAGGTGTAACCCTTGTCGACCACGGCGCCGATCACGCCGATCTTGGCCCAGAAGCCGACGAATGGCGGTACGCCAGCCATGCTGAACATCAGCATCAGCATGACGAGCGCGAACCAGGGGCTCTTCTTCGCAAGACCCTTGAAGTCCTCGAGGCGGTCGCTCTCGAAACCGTCGCGCGACAGCAGCAGGATCATGCCGAATCCACCCAGCGCCATGATCACGTACGTCAGCGTGTAGTACATCGCCGCCTGGTAGCCGGTGGCGGTGCCCGCCACGAAGCCGAGCAGAATGAAGCCAACGTGCGAAATCGTCGAGTAAGCGAGCATGCGCTTCAGGTTGGTCTGGGAAATGGCGACGACGTTACCGAGACCCATCGACAACGCGGCCAGCACCACGAGCATGTCCTGCCAGCCGCCCACCATGCCGCCCAATCCCTCCGCCAGCACGCGAATGGCAAGCGCGAACGACGCGATCTTGGGTGCGGAGCCGATGAACAGCGTCACAGGGGTCGGGGCACCGTGGTACACGTCCGGCAACCACATGTGGAACGGCACCGCGCCGAACTTGAAGGCAACGCCGACCACGATGAACGCGAGGCCAAAGACCAATCCCAGCTGGGAGGCCCCGACTTCGCTGACGCCGACCGCAATTTCGTCCAGCCGCAGGGAACCTGTAACGCCGTAGACCATCGAGATGCCGTACAGCAGCGCGCCCGAGGCAATCGCGCCCAGCACGAAGTACTTCATCGCGGATTCGGCAGCGATGCCGGAATCACGATCGAACGCGACCAGCGCGTACAGCGACAGCGACAGCAGTTCGACGCCCAGGTACACGGTGAGCAGGCTGCCCGCCGTGATCATGACCATGATACCGAGCATCGCGAACAGCGCCAGCACGTAGAACTCGCCCTTGGCGAGCCCGCGGCGCGTCAGGTAATCGCGGGAATAGATGAACGACACCGCCACCGCACCATAGGTAAACACTTTAAGCACGTCACCCATCGGGTCGGACACGAACATGCCACTGAAGGCGAGCTCGCGGCCGGGAGCGCCATGAGTCAGCGTGATGACTGCAGCGCCCGCCAGGGTCAACAACGAGAGCGTGTACGTCAGCCAGCGCTGCCGCTCGCCCCAGAACACATCCGCGAGCAGCACCACGCAGGTAGCCGCGAGCACAAAGATCTCCGCCCCGGCGGGAGCGAGATCGGCGATGGAAGTGATGTCGGTTGCCATACGGTTCTACTTGTCCACCGGCGCTTACAGCTTGCTGGTCATGATGTGCTGCACGAGGTTCTCGACCGTCGGCTGCATGACTTCGAGCAGCGGTGCGGGCCAGATACCGAGCGCCAGCACGGCCACTGCCAGGATCGCGAGTACCAGGAACTCGCGGGCATTGACGTCTTCGAGCTCGGCGACGTGGTGATTGGCGACCTGGCCGAAGATCACGCGCTTGACCAGCCACAGCGTGTAAGCCGCACCCAGGATCAACGTCATGGCCGCGAGGAACGCATACCAGAAGTCAGCCCGGAAACTCGCAAGGATGACCAGGAACTCGCCGACAAACCCGGACGTGCCTGGCAGGCCCGCATTCGCCATCGAGAACAGCACCATGAATGCCGCGAAGATCGGCATCGTATTGACCACACCGCCGTAGGCGCTGATCTCACGGCTGTGCACGCGGTCGTACATGATGCCGACGCAAAGGAACATCGCGCCAGACACGAGGCCGTGCGAGATCATCTGCACCATCGCGCCGTCGATGCCCATGGCAGCACCACGCAGGGCGCCGGTCTTCGCCATGATGTCGAACACCAGGAACGAACCCAGCGTGACGAAACCCATGTGGGCGATGGACGAATAGGCAATAAGCTTCTTCATGTCCTGCTGCACGAGTGCGACGAAGCCAATGTAGACCACGGCCACGAGCGAGGCGCCGATGATCAGCCACGACAGCTCGTTGCTGGCATCCGGCGCAATCGGCAAGCTGAAGCGCAGGAACCCGTACCCCCCCATCTTCAGCATGATCGCCGCCAGCACCACGGAACCACCGGTCGGGGCTTCCACGTGCGCGTCGGGCAGCCAGGTATGTACCGGCCACATCGGCACCTTCACGGCAAACGCCAACGCGAACGCAATGAAGATCAGCGTCTGCTCATGCAACGACAGCGGCAGGTTCTGGAAGACTGCGATTTCGTAGCTGCCGGTCTTCAGGTACATGTAAATCAGCGAGACCAGCATGAACACGGAACCCAGGAATGTGTACAGGAAGAACTTGAGGGTCGCGTACACGCGGCGCGGACCGCCCCAGATGCCGATGATGATGAACATCGGGATCAGCATCGCCTCCCAGAACACGTAGAACAGCAGCCCGTCGAGTGCGGCAAACACGCCGACCATCAGGCCTTCGAGCACGAGGAAGGCCGCGAAGTACTGCGACGGCTTCTTCTCGATCACGGTCCAGCCGGCGATGACGATCAGCGGCGTGATGAACGTCGTCAGGATGACGAGCGGCATGGAGATGCCGTCGAGGCCAAGGTAATACCAGGCATTGAACGACTGGATCCACGGCAGCCGCTCGACGAACTGCATGTCCGCGGTCGTGGTGACAAAACCGGTATAGAGCTGGATCGACAGGACAAACGTCAGCACCGTGACGATCAACGCGAGCCAGCGGCCCAGATTGGCCGCGCGATCGCCGAGCGCTAGCAGCGCCACACCGCCTGCGATCGGCAGCCAGATGAGGACACTCAGGATTGACCAGTCAAACTGCATGGAAATTCTTCTTAAAGTTCCGGAGTGACTACCGCGCCAGCACAAACCACAGCAGGAACACGGCCAGCCCGATGATCATCGTGAAAGCGTAGGTATACAGGTAGCCGGTCTGGACCTGGCGGACCTTGCCAGAGAACCAGCCCACGAGGCGCGCCGAGCCGTTGACCAGCAAGCCGTCGATGACTTTCTCGTCACCGATGTGCCACAGCAGGCTGCCGAGCGCGCGGCTGCCTCCGGCAAACACCTTCTGGTTGAACTCGTCGAAATAGAACTTGTTCGCGAGCACCTTGTAGATCGCCGAGAACTTATCAGCGATGACCGGCGGCAGGTCGGGACGCTTGATATACAGGAACCAGGACAGCGCTACGCCGGCGAAGGCCAGATACAGCGGCGCTCCCAGGAACCCGTGCAGCACAAACTCTGCCGGACCATGGAACTCGTGGGCGATCTCCGCGAGCACATCGTGGTGTTCAGTGACGTAGATGGCGTCGCCGAAGTAGCCACCGAACAGCACCGGACCAATGGTGAACCAGCCAATGAAGATCGATGGAATCGCGAGCAGGATCAGCGGCAGGGTCACCACCCAAGGACTTTCATGCGGCGGGCCGCCATGGTCTCCATGGTCATGGTCGTCGTGTGCGTGGTCGTCTGCATGCGCGTCGTGGCCGTGTGCGTCGTGACCATGGGAATCGTGGGCGTGCTCGTCATGACCGGCGGCCTTCGCCTCGTGCGCGTCAGTCGAGAAACGCTCCGGTCCATGGAACGTCATGAACACCAGCCGGAAGCTGTAGAACGCGGTCACGAACACGCCGAGCAGCACGCACCAGTAAGCATACGTGTGGCCCCAGGTCGTCGAGGCATGCACGGCTTCGATCAGGGCATCCTTCGAGAAGAAGCCGGAGAAGCCCGGGAAGCCGATCAACGCCAGCGAACCGATCAGCGAAGTCCAATAGGTGATGGGCAGGTACTTCTTCAAGCCTCCCATCTTCCGCATGTCCTGCTCATGATGCATCGCCATGATCACGGAGCCTGCCGCGAGGAACAGCAGCGCCTTGAAGAACGCATGCGTCATCAAGTGGAAAATCGCGGCACCGTAGGCCGAGGCGCCAAGCGCCACAGTCATGTAGCCAAGCTGGGACAATGTCGAGTACGCGACGACCCGCTTGATGTCGTTGTTGACGAGGCCGAGCAGCCCCATGAAGAACGCCGTGGTTGCGCCGATGACCAGCACGAACGACAGCGCAGTCTCCGACAGCTCGAACAGCGGCGACATGCGGGCCACCATGAAGATACCGGCCGTAACCATGGTCGCAGCGTGGATCAACGCCGAGATGGGGGTAGGGCCTTCCATCGAGTCGGGCAACCACACGTGCAAGGGCACCTGGGCGGACTTGCCCATCGCACCGATAAACAGGCAGATGCAGATGACGGTGATGGCTTCCCACTGTGCGCCGGGAATGATCTCGAAGGTCTTGGCGGCGATTGAATTCGCCTGCTCGAACACGGTGACGTAGTCCAGCGAATTCGTGAGATACACGACGCCGGCGATGCCGAGGACGAAGCCGAAGTCGCCCACGCGATTCACGAGGAAGGCCTTCATGTTCGCGAAGATGGCCGAGGGCCGCGTGAACCAGAAGCCGATCAGCAGGTACGAGACAAGGCCCACCGCTTCCCAGCCGAAGAACAGCTGCAGGAAGTTGTTCGACATCACGAGCATCAGCATCGAGAACGTGAACAGCGAGATGTACGCGAAGAACCGCTGGTAGCCGGGGTCGTCCTTCATGTAGCCGATGGTGTAGACGTGCACGCACAGCGACACGAACGTGACGACGCACATCATCAACGCCGACAGCTGGTCGATCAGGAATCCGACTTCCATGCGGATGCCATCGCTGATCAGCCATGTGTACAGCGCATGGTTGTAGACGGGAATGCCGTCGACGAGGATCTGCTTCAGGACATACAGGGACAGCCCGCAGGACAGCGCGACGCCCGCGATGGTGACGGTGTGGGCCCCTGCCCGACCGATCACCCGCCCGGCCAGGCCGGCAATGATCGCCGCGAACAGCGGTGCCAGAACGATGATGAGTAGTGTCTGTTGCACGGAGTTACTTCTTCGACCTAGATGACGCCGTTACCGGCAAGCTGCACCGGGCATGGTCTTGCGATCAGAGGCGTCATTTGAGCTTGCACATGTAGTGGTGGCAACGCGGGTTCCAGTTCTAGCCTTTCATCGAATCGAGCTCGGAGACATTGATGCTCCGTCGCTCGCGGAACAGCACGACGAGGATCGCGAGGCCGATGGCGGACTCGGCGGCGGCGACCGTGAGAATGAAGAACACGAACACCTGGCCGTCGATGTCGCCCAGCTGCCGGGCGAACGCGATGAAATTGAAATTGACAGCGAGCAGCATCAGCTCGATGCACATCAGCAGGATGATGACGTTTTTGCGGTTCAGGAAGATGCCCGCCACGCTGAGCGAGAACAGGATGCCGGACAGCAGCAGGACGCTCGGGAGAGTGATCATGATTCCTTGCCTTCCGCTTTCATCTTCACGATGCGGACGCGGTCTTTGGCGCGCACGGCTACCTGGGCCGCAATGTCCTGCGGCTTGAGTCCCGTCCGCTTGCGCATCGTCAGGATGATGGCCGCCACGATGGCCACCAGCAGGATGACCGCAGCCAGCTCGAACGGATAGATGTAGTCGGAGTAGAGCAGCTGGCCCAGCGCCTTGGTGTTGCTGTAGCCAGCCGGCAGCGGCGCGACGTCGCCGATATTGGTGAGCCCCAGTTCCTTGACCCAGACCACGCTGCCGATCTCGGCAACGACGATGGCCGCCACTACGAGGCCGATGGGCGCGTACTTCGTGAAGCCCTGCCGCATCTGCACGAGGTTGATGTCGAGCATCATGACCACGAACAGGAACAGCACCATCACCGCTCCCACGTAGACCAGCACCAGCACGATGGCCAGGAACTCGGCCTCGAGCAGCAGCCACAACACCGCGCTGTTGAAGAAGGAGAACACCAGAAACAGGGCCGCGTGCACCGGGTTGCGTGCCGTGATGACGCCGATGGCCGAGCCGATCAGCACCGCCGAAAACAGGTAGAACAGGATATTGACGATGGTCATGTCAGCGATACCGGGCGTCGGCCGCCTTGTCTGCCGCGATCATGGCCTCGTAGCGCTCGCCGATGGCCAGCAGCTTGTCCTTGGTCATGATGTTCTCGCCACGATGTTCCATGTGGTACTCGTGGATACGGGTTTCGACGATCGCATCCACGGGGCAGGCTTCCTCGCAGAAGCCGCAGTAGATGCACTTGAACAGGTCGATGTCGTAACGGGTCGTGCGGCGGGTACCGTCCTCGGCAACATCGGACTCGATCGTGATGGCCAACGCCGGGCAGACCGCCTCGCACAGCTTGCAGGCGATGCAACGCTCCTGGCCGTTCGCATAGCGGCGCTGAGCATGCAATCCACGGAATCGAGGCGACTGCGGGGTCTTCTCTTCCGGGTACATGATCGTGATGCTGGGCCGGAACAGGAGCTGCCGCAGCGTGACCCAGAGGCCCTGGATCAGCTCGGTGAGAAACAGCGTCTTGAAGAAACTGGTCGTGCTCATTGACTTAAACCGCCCAGGGTCCGACCTTGAAGTACACCATCACGCCTTCGACGACGATCCACACGATCGTGATCGGGATGAAGACCTTCCAGCCGAGCCGCATGATCTGGTCATACCGGTACCGGGGGAACGTGGCACGGAACCACAGGAAGCAGAACAGGAAGAACGACAGCTTGATTGCAAACCAGTGGAAACCAGGTGCCTGCAGGAACGCCGGCATGAACGGGTAACCCTCGAACGGCGACAGCCAGCCGCCGAAGAAGAACACCGACGTCAGGGCCGCCACCAGGATCATGTTGGCGTATTCCGCCAGGAAGAACAGCGCGAACGCCATGCCCGAATACTCCACGTGGAAGCCGGCGACGATTTCCGATTCGCCTTCCGCAACGTCGAACGGTGCGCGGTTCGTTTCCGCGACGCCCGAGATGAAGTACACGATGAAGAGCGGGAACAGCCACAGCCAGAACCAGCTGCCCGGACCGCCGCGTTGCGACTCGATGATGTCGCCCAGGTTCAGGCTGCCGCCCGCCATCAGGACGCCGACGAGGGCAAAACCCATCGCGATTTCATAGGCGACGATCTGCGCGGCCGAGCGCATTGCACCGAGGAAGGCGTACTTCGAGTTGGTGGCCCAGCCGGCGAGGATGATGCCGTACACGCCCGCTGACGTGAGAGCCAGAACGTAGAGGAGCCCCGCGTCGACATTCGCCAACGTGAACCCCGGCCACAGCGGAATGACCGCCCAAGTCGCAAATGCGGGAACCAGCGCGAGGATCGGTGCGATAACGAACAAGAACTGGTTGGAGCGCGCGGGCACCACCACTTCCTTGATGAGGAGCTTCACGACGTCGGCAAACGGCTGGCCGAGGCCCTTGATGCCGAACAGGTTGACACGGTTCGGACCGACCCGCGCCTGCATGTAGCCGATGACCTTGCGCTCGACCAGCGTCAGCAGTGCAACGCAGATGATCAGGGGC
>CAISDJ010000007.1 GCA_903884105.1 uncultured Pseudomonadota bacterium
GAGCGGCTGTGGCTCGGAAGGCACATGCATGCGCCCGCCAGGCCAGTGTCGGACCGCACTACCTACCAGTCAGTCAGTCAGTCCGGACCGACCGACAGCGCACTTGTCAGCCCGACGGCAGGCGTGGCGCGGCGGGGCTGCCTGCTTGACTGCTACAGGCAAGAGGACCTCGAACAGGCCGAGCTCAGTCCACGGCGCACGCTCGGCGTCGCCGGCGAGGCTCCGCATCGGATGTACCTCGACGTCTTTCAGAATGAGTGAGAGGAGCTGCACATCCCACCGGAGGAGCTCAGTTTTATGAGTCCGGTTGGCACTGCAGGCACTGTACCCAGTATCTATGATGCACGCCCCTGTGCAGGATGAGAGGAGCTTTGCACACTACGCCCATGCAGCATGACCTTGGAATGACGGCAGCGGCCAGGATCGGATCGGCTGTCTGAGAGCAGGGGGCCGGGCAGGACGGGCTTTTACCTCCGTCAGCTCGGTCGTTTCGGAAGGTGCCAGAGCCACCAACTGCATCAGTAGGTTGGCCTGCGAGAGAAGATTCAAGCTCAGCCTCAACAGCCTAGCGACAGCACAAGCGGCCACTCGACACGGAAAAACTTGCGCGCTACAGGCCCTATCGAGTAGCTCTCAGGGCAGCCCCGTGCCGGGACAAGCTCCCCACCCATCGCACGCGACACAGCGCCGGTGCGCACGCGCTGTGCTGACGATGCCAGCGCCTCGAGCGCGGCGGCAGGGAGCTCGTCCAGCGGCGGCCGTGTCGCTTGATCTGTGCCACCGCCGCCCAGCCCGCCGATCGGTGTGGTGTACTCGATCTGCACCAACCACCGAAGACTGCCGGCGCAGCGAACGCCGAGCGCAGCGTTCAGCGGACGGCAGGGCGGCGGCAAGCGTGTGCGTGGGCGCATATATGCGCGATCGGGGACCTCGGTGCCGACGAACGACGGGATGATGTCGACCCAACCGCCGACGGCCACCGCCGTAGCCGACGAGCAGAACTGGAAGCTGACACGCGAACGGCTGTTCTCGCCCCATGCTCGGTGCGTGGCAGCGAGCCTCGCTTGCAGAGGCATGACGGCCGCGCGCATGGTACACAGCTGAGCCGTTCGCAGAAAGCGCAGGTGTTACGAGTGACGGCGAGGCACCCAGCGGCTGGTACAAAGGATAACGTGACCGCACGACTGCACTTCACAATCGATGCGGACGACGAGCCACGAGAGCGGACGTGTGTGTGCGCGCGCGGCCGCACTTCTCAAGGTCGATGCGGATGACGAGCCACGAGATGCCCTCGTCGTCGGACAGCTTGCACACGACGAGGTCCACGTTCTGTGGCAGAATGATGTACTCGCGCGTCACGAGCGCCTGCTTGATGTTGACCGAAACAAAGTCGCGGTCGGCACAGTGCGGTGCAATAACAGCCCACAGGATCTGTCGAATGGGACGACCGGAGTAGCCGAGCTGGACGCAGGCGTGGGGACGAGCGCGCATCTGAGCGCGCGTGCTTGTGTGTGCGTGCGTGCGCGTGCGTCTGGAAACTGCGCTCCGATGAAGTTCCCATTGAAGGCCATCTCGGCGAGGAACGAGTGCAGCCGAGGGACGAACTCGCTGACGAGCCTTTGGATGTACGCAAATGCGCTGTTGTCCACCTGTGCGGAAAGAACGATTCCGAGAGCAAGCCGGGAAAGCAGCTGCAACGCGTCACACAATCAACGAGCAGCATGCCTGGCATATCAACTCTCCTTTCTTGTTGGGCTTGACCACCGCC
>CAISDJ010000008.1 GCA_903884105.1 uncultured Pseudomonadota bacterium
ACGCTCTGCATCGTGCCGCCATACGACCTGATGCATTGCGACAGGAAATCCTGGCTCATTAGCGGGTCCGCCGTGTGCTCCTGCTCCGCGATGACCTGCAGCAGGATCGAACGGGTGATGTCTTCCTGCGACTTCTTGTCGATGACGACGAAATCGACCTTGTCCATCACCAAGCGCCGCACATCGACCAGCGTGATGTAACGGCTCTCGACGGTGTCGTACAACCGCCGATTCGGATACTTCTTGATGACCCTAGGTTCGCTGATCTTGGACTCGCTCATGGGCGCTCCTTTATTTGTATGACCCCCCGGACCAGCGCTGAAGGCCGCTGTAGCCCGATACTAATGCATTAATGATGCAATGCCCACTAGGGAGCTTCCGCTCATAAGAGGTTCATTTTGAGGGGGTTGCGCGCCTTGCGTCCGAAAGGGCGTCAAAGCGGACCGAGCAGCCACGTTATGACCAATTGGCCCCAGCTTTGGGGGCTCAAGGTGGCGGCGCCGGAAGGCTCTTCAGCCCCAGGAGACGGGACAGATCCCATTGTTCAAGCGCCCACGCCCAGACGTCTAGCGCCGGGGCTTTCGAGAGTGAAGCGGGAGGCGACTGCTTGAGGAAGGCAAGCGCCTGCCAGAGCAAGAGACCGCCCCGAGCCGGGTCGATAGCCACAGACTGGGCGGATTTAGACAGCTTGGCGCCGGTGGGGTCGACTGCCAGAGGCAGGTGGGCGTAGGTCGGGAACCGGAACCCGAGCGCCTGCTGCAACAGGATCTGTCGCGGCGTGTTATCAAGCAGATCGGCCCCGCGAACCACCTGCGTCGTGCCGAAATCGGCATCGTCGACGACCACGGCCAGCTGGTAGGCGAAATAGCCGTCCCGACGACGAATCACGAAATCGCCGACCTCAAGGTGCACATCCTGAGTGACTTCGCCCTGCAGGCCATCGATGAGAGCAATACGCCCTGGCGAAGTTCGAAACCGGCTTGCCAGGGGTCGATTGGGATGGAGCGGGCCCGACCTGCACGTCCCCGCATAGCGCACTTCATCGGCAAAGGACGCTGAGCCTCGCGCTGCCAACTCGATTTCGCTACGGCTGCAAGAACATGGGTAGACGAGCCCGCGGCGTGAGAGCCGATCCAGGGCGGCTGCGTAGTGCTCGGTGCGATCACTCTGGTAGATGATCGGGCCGTCCCACTGGAAGCCGAAGGAGGCCAGCGTTCGAATGATGAGGTCGGCTGCGCCGGGCACCTCTCGCGTACGATCGACATTCTCGATCCGCAGCGACCAGGTGCCCCGCCGTCTCCGGGCCTCCAGATAGCTGCCAAGAGCGGCAGTCAGGGATCCGAAATGCAGCGGACCAGTGGGAGAGGGGGCAAACCTCCCCCGATAGCGTTCCGCGTCAGCGGTAGCGATCGTCCCGATCCCCGTACTGCTTTTCGCGGCGTTCACGGCGCTCCTGGGCTTCGACGGAGAGCGTGGCCACCGGGCGGGCTTCCAGGCGTTTCACGCCGATTTCCTCACCCGTCTCATTGCAGTAGCCGTAGCTGCCATCGTCGATGCGCTTCAGGGCCTCATCGATCTTGCGGATCAGCTTGCGCTCGCGATCACGTGTGCGCAGCTCGAGGCTGAACTCCGATTCCTGCGTAGCGCGGTCGTTCGGGTCAGGGAAATTCGCCGCCTCATCCTTCATGTGATGGACGGTGCGATCGACTTCCTCCATCAAATCCCGCTTCCAGTTGGAGAGGATCTGGCGGAAATGGTTGAGCTGCTCCTTGCCCATGTACTGCTCGCCGCGCTTGGCGATGTAGGGCCGCACATTGCGGGGACCAGCAAGCAGGTTGGCACCGGGTTCCTGGTCAGGATCGTCCGGATCGAGCACGGGGGCAGTTGGCCTTGGGCGCGTGCTCCACTCGGCCACGGCTGTCACGTACGTGGGGGCCTTCGGAGATGCCTTGGTCGGTGCCATGGGCTGAGGCTTTTCAGCAGCAGCTGCCTTTGCAGGGGCCTTGGGGGTCACGGCCTTGGCTTCCTTCGCTTTGGGGGCGGGTGGCGCTACTTTGGCCTTGGGGGCAGGGGCCGCAGCCATTACCTTTGCTGGAGCCTTGGTCGCAGTTGTCTTCGGGGCACTCGTCTTGGAAGGGGCTGCCTTCGGGGCGGCAGCAGCTGCCTTGGGCGCAGCAAGAGACTTTTTCACCACAGGCTTTACGCTCGCACGCTTGTCGGCCACGCGCGCAGGAGAAGGCTTCGGCTTCGCCGCCTTCTTCGCAGGTGTGACCTTCCTGACCACGGTCTTGGCAGGCTTACTGGCTTTCTTCGACTTCGCCGCAGGTTTTTTCGCGGGCATCCTAGTCTCCGGTGCCGATCGACCCAGATTTAATGAACGCGCGATTATACAGACGACTCGCGTGCCGTACAGCCCGTTGTTTACGCCCGCAAGAAGGTGGTTTTCTTGGGCCGATTTGTGCTTCGCGCCGGCCGGGCCTAGGTCCGGAATCAGCGCCCAAAATGACTCCTCAGGTGCCAATTCTTTCCCTTACACTACCGCGCTAATTCGGCCCCAAGGGCCCTCCTGCCAGCCGCGGAATCGAGATGCGCCTCAATAAGATCAAACTGGCCGGATTCAAGTCATTCGTCGATCCGACCGCCGTCAACTTTCCAAGCAACCTCGTTGGCGTCGTCGGCCCGAACGGCTGCGGCAAGTCCAACATCATCGATGCCGTCCGCTGGGTCATGGGCGAGATCTCGGCCAAGCACCTGCGTGGCGACTCGATGGCCGACGTCGTCTTCAACGGCTCAAGCTCCCGCAAGCCGGTCGGCACGGCGTCGGTGGAACTCGTGTTCGACAACAGCGATGGCCAGTTGGCCGGCCAGTACGCGGGATTCGCGGAGGTCTCGCTGAAGCGCGTGGTGTCGCGTGACGGTACGTCGGCCTATTTCCTGAACGGCGCTCGCTGCCGTCGCAAGGACATCACCCAACTGTTCCTGGGAACCGGCCTCGGTTCCCGCAGCTACGCCATCATCGAGCAGGGCATGATTTCGCGCGTCATCGACGCCAAGCCCGAAGAGTTGCGGGGCTTCATCGAAGAAGCGGCCGGGATCTCGAAGTACAAGGAGCGCCGGCGAGAGACCGAGAACCGGATTGCGCACACGAAGGAAAATCTCGAGCGGCTCAACGACCTGCGTGAGGAGGTCGAAAAGCAGCTGCGGCACCTGCAGCGACAGGCGGCCACCGCGCGCCGCTATCAGACCCTGAAGCAGGAGGAGCGCAATCTCGGTGCAGAACTGCTCGCGCTGCGCCTCAAGGACATCGAGGCGGATGCCGCAACCAAGGGATTGCTGCTCAGCGAACGCGAGACCGGACTGCAGGGCGTGGTTGCGGAACTGCGGTCGGTGGAGTCCGCCATCGAAACGGCACGTGAAGCGTTCACCGAGAGTTCGGACGAATTGAATGTCGTCCAGGGACGCTACTACCAGGCTGGTGCGGAGATCGCCCGCATCGAGCAGGCGATCCAGCACGCTCGTGAACTGCGGCAACGGCAGAGCCAGGATCTGGCGGATGCAGAGCGAGGCTTCACGGAGGTCAGCCTGCACCTTGAGCGCGACCAGGCCCAGATCAATGACCTGCAGGGTGAGCTGGAACGGCTCGGACCGGAACTGGAGGTTGCGCGCGAGCGCGACATGGCATCGGCAGAAGCGCTCGCCCAATCCGATGAAGCGATGCAGACGTGGCAGGAAGGCTGGGAGGACTTCAATCGCGAAGCCCGCTCCGCCAGCGAACGCTCGCAAGTGGATCGAGCACGCATCGAGCAGTTCGACCACCAGCTCATGCGTCTCGTGGCGCAGCAGCAGCGTCTGGCGAACGAACTGGATGTGCTCGCCGGCGCGAATGTGAATGAGAAGATCGCGACCTTCGCGGAGCAGGAAGCGGAGGCCGGGCGGGCAGGCGAGGAAGCGGCAACCATGCTTGCTGCTGCAGTAGGCCAACTCCAGCAGCTGCGCGAACGCGAACGGGAATTCCAGGCGCTCGCCGACGCAAGTCGTCGTGAAGCGCAAGAAGCGCAGGGACGCCTCGTCTCGCTTGAAGCGTTGCAGCAGGCGGCACTGGGTCGTGTTCAGGGCAAGGTGACCGAATGGCTTGCCGCCCATTCGCTGCAAGGCCGTCCGCGCCTGGCGCAGCAGCTCAATGTCGATTCGGGGTGGGAGCGCGCTGTTGAAACGGTGCTCGGTTCGTACCTCGAAGCCGTGTGCGTCGATGGCATCGATTCCGTTGCAGGGATGCTCGGCAGCCTCAACGTTGGGGCCGTGACGTTCTTCTCGTCGTCGGATGCGGCTGGCGGCGGCATGGGGTCTGCCGACCTGCTCGCGAGGCGCGTGCGCGGGCCCGCTGGCATGGAGTCGCTGCTCGCGGGTATCAGTGCCGTCGATTCGCTTGCGGAGGCTTTGGCGCGCCGTTCCAGTCTGGCGATGAACGAATCCGTGATTACCCGGGATGGCATCTGGATCGGGCGGGATTGGCTCCGGGTCAGCCGCGACCAGGATGTGCATGCCGGTGTCATCGGCCGTGAGCAGGAAATGCGCGGCTTGCGTGACCAGGTGTCCACCGCGGAAACACGCCGGGCGAATGCAGACGAACAGCTCGCCGATGCCCGCGAGCGGCTCGAAGACCTTGCGCACCAGCGTGATGAGCTGCAGGCCGAAGTGAACCGGCTGCACCGTCGATTCAGCGATTCCACGGCACAGCTGCAAGCGCTGCGTGCCCAGGCGGAGCAGGCTGCGCGCCGCGTCGACAAGGTCAAGGCCGAAAGCGATGACGTCAACAACGAAATCACGCGCGTCGAGGGCGAAGTGGGCAGTGCCCGCGAAAGACTGCAAAGCAGCATGGAGGAGATGGCCGAACTCGAAGGCCGCCGGGGCGCGCTCGAAAACCAGCGTGAGCATCTGCGGCAGAGCCTGTCGCTGGCACGTACACAGGCACAGGCAGATCGTGCTTCGGCGCAGGACATTGCCATCCGTTCCGAGTCCCGCCGCTCTGCCCTGGCTTCCGTCAGTGCGGGCCTCGAGCGCATGCGCTCGCAGTCGACCCAGCTCCAATCGCGACGCGAGGAACTGACGCGGCAGGTTTCTGCCAGTGAGGCACCCCTTGCACAGCTGTCCGCGGATCTCGAGGACAAGCTGGACCGGCGTGTCGCGCTTGAGCGCGAACTGACTGCTGCGCGCGAAGCGCTCGAAGCCGCCGAGGGCGGCCTGCACGAGATCAACCAGCGCCGACTGGCTGCGGAAGGGGCGGTCGACGATGCCCGCCAGCTGCTTGAAGCCATCCGCATGGCTGCGCAGGAACTCAAGGTCCGCCGTGAGTCGCTGCTGGAACAGTTCAAGGCGACGCAGTTCGAACTCGAAGCCGTCACCGCGGCAATCGCACCCGACGCAACGATTGCTTCGCTCGAACAGGCGGTCGCTGAGGTGAGCGGCAAGATCGAGCGACTCGGGCAGGTGAACCTTGCCGCAATCGACGAGTTCAAGGAGCAGTCGGAGCGCAAGGAGTACCTCGACCGGCAATTTGCCGATCTCACCGATGCACTCGAGACGCTTGAGACCGCGATCCGCAAGATCGAGCGCGAAACCCGGTCGCGCTTCCAGGACACGTTCGATCGCGTCAATGCCGGCTTGAAGGACCGTTTCCCGCGACTCTTTGGCGGCGGTCACGCCTATCTGGAACTCACGGGCGAGGATGTCCTGAATGCGGGTGTATCGATCATGGCGCGCCCGCCCGGCAAGCGGAACAGCACGATCAACCAGCTCTCGGGTGGTGAGAAGGCGTTGACGGCCGTCGCCCTCGTCTTTTCGATCTTTGAGCTGAATCCGGCGCCGTTCTGCCTGCTGGATGAAGTCGACGCACCGCTCGATGACAATAACGTGGGCCGGTTCTGCGAGACCGTGAAGGAAATGTCCTCACGAGTGCAGTTCATCTTCATTACCCACAACAAGACGACGATGGAGATGGCCTCGCAGCTGCTGGGCGTGACGATGCATGAGCCAGGCGTGTCGCGCCTCGTCTCGGTCGACGTCGACGAGGCCGTGCGCATGGCGGCGATGTAGGGCAGTCCCATGAGTGAGTTGCGCTGGATTCTTCTTGGGTTTGGGGTGCTCCTGTTGGGTGGCATCGCTCTCTGGGGGCGCCGCAGCCGCGGCCAGGCGGCGAACTTTAGCGACCACAGCTCGCATACGCGCGTCGACCCGCCGATGGCGTATCAGAGCGGCACGGCAGAGATCCGTGAAGGGGAGCCCACTGCTGCCCCTACCGACGCGGTGGCCAGCCGCTGGGACGAAGAGGACTGGATCAATACGGTCGCGGACCTTCCTGAGATCCGTATGGACGCGGACCAGCCCTTCTATGGCGCGATGGGCGGGGCGAACGCCGACGACGAAGATGCCATGCTGGCGCCAACCGACCTGGGCGTCGCGACCGAACCGAACCTGGATGATCCACTGGCTGTCCGGCACGCCACCCGGGATGCGCCCGTTCCAGTCAAGGTGGCGGCTGCAAGGGAGCAGAAGGCCCAACCCAAGCAGACGGACAAGCGCAAGATCATCACCCTCAGATTGTTTGCGATCCAGCCGGATCGCTATGCCGGCAGCCAGCTGCGATCGGCGCTGGAAGCCCTGGGGCTGAGGCACGGTCGATACGGCATTTTTCATCGGCTCGATGGCAACGGCACCAGCATCATCAGCATAGCGAGCATGGTGGAGCCAGGTGCCTTCGACCTCGCGACGATGGCCGATGCGCCGTTCGCAGGCGTGACGTTGTTTGCGATGTTGCCCGGGCCGCTGTCCGGCAGCGAAATGTGCGATCAGATTTTCGACTGCGCGCGACAGCTGGAAGCGGTCCTTGGTGGCGCATTGCACGACGAGCACGGCGCGCAGCTGACCGACCAGCGAATCGACGCCATTCGTGATGAAGTGCTGGACTTCGAGCACCTGCTCGGCGCTGGCGCGCAGCAACCCTGACCGCTGGCAACGCGAGGACCCATGCGTGTCCCGGTTGAAATTGAGGCGCGCGCCAAGGCGCTTCGTGCCGAGATCGGCCACCACAACTACCGCTACTACGTTCTCGATGATCCGGAGGTCGCCGACTCCGACTACGATCGGCTTCTCAAAGAGCTGCAGGGACTGGAGCAGCAGTACCCGGAGCTGATCACTGCCGATTCTCCGACACAGCGCGTCGGGGGTGCGCCGGTCGCGGAGTTCGGCGAGGTGCGGCATGCCGTACCGATGCTGTCGCTCGAGAACGCGTTCACGGCCGAAGACCTGACCGCGTTCGACTCACGCGTTCGCGATCGCCTTGAGAGCGCGGCAGCCATCGAGTACTACGCCGAACCCAAGCTCGACGGTCTTGCCATCAATCTGCGCTACGTCGACGGACTGCTGGTGCAGGCCGCCACTCGCGGGGATGGCACCACGGGCGAGGACGTCACTCACAACGTACGTACCCTCCATTCGATCCCATTGCAACTCGCTGCCGGAGCACCTCGAATTCTCGATGTACGCGGCGAGGTCTTCATGCCCCTGAAGGGCTTCAAGGCAATGAATGCGCGCGCGCTCGATCGTGGCGAGAAGATCTTCGCCAATCCCAGGAATGCCGCAGCGGGCAGCCTCCGGCAGCTCGACCCGCGCATCACGGCATCTCGACCCCTCGACATGTTCTGCTACGGCTGGGGAGCAGTAGAAGGGTGGACGTTGCCGGAGCGCCACAGCGACGTGATCGCGCAGCTTCTTGAGTGGGGTCTCAAGGTGTCGCCAGAGGCGCGTGCTGTCAGTGGCGTCGAGGAATGCCTCCAGTACTACGCAGCGGTCGGCGCACGGCGGGCCTCGTTGCCGTATGAAATCGACGGCGTGGTCTACAAGGTCAATCGTCTCGGCTACCAGCGTGAACTCGGGTTTGTGTCGCGTGCGCCGCGCTGGGCCATCGCACACAAATTTCCTGCACACGAGGAGACGACGATCGTGCGTGATGTCGAGTTCCAGGTGGGCCGCACCGGAGCGCTCACGCCAGTCGCCCGCCTGGAACCCGTGACCGTCGGCGGCGTGACGGTCAGCAATGCCACGCTGCACAACATGGACGAACTCGAGCGCAAGGACGTGCGGATCGGCGATCGCGTCATCGTGCGTCGCGCTGGCGATGTCATTCCCGAGATCGTCAAGGTCATCGTAGAGCGCCGCCCCGGGGACGCCCGGGCCGTCAGGCTGCCAAACCACTGTCCGGTCTGCGGCTCCGTCGTGGAAAGAGTGGAGGGAGAGGCCGTGGCCCGCTGCACGGGCGGTCTGGTTTGCGCTGCCCAGCGCAAGGAATCCCTGCTTCATTTTGCGTCCCGACGCGCGATGGACATCGAGGGGCTCGGCTCGAAACTCGTGGATCAACTGGTGGACCTGGACCTCGTGAAGAGCCTGGCGGATCTGTACGGGCTGGAGGTATCCCAGTGGGCCAAGCTGGAACGCATGGCCGACAAGTCGGCCCGGAACGTCATCCAGGCACTGGAGCGAAGCAAGGCTACGACGCTGGCGAGATTCCTGTTCGCGCTTGGAATCCGCGACGTCGGCGAAGCAACTGCAGGTTCACTGGCGCAGTACTTCGGGCAGCTCGATCGGATCATGGCCGCGTCTCCTCTGGAGATTCAGCAGGTCCCCGATGTGGGCCCGGTGGTTGCGGCACACGTCCATTCATTCTTTGCTGACTCACGGAATCGCGACGTGGTGGCAGCATTGCGGGCGCGTGGCATTCACTGGGCCGAGCAGGAACCCAAGGCGGCCCCTGCTGCAGGCCTGGTTACCGGCAAGACCTTCGTGATCACGGGAACGTTGGTCGCCATGTCCAGGGACGAAGCGCGCGACCTCATTGTTGCGCTCGGTGGCAAGGTTTCGGGCAGCGTCTCCAAGAAGACGTCCTTCGTTGTCGTCGGTGTCGACCCCGGTTCCAAGGCACAGAAGGCGGCTGAGCTAGGTGTGGCTGTCCTCGATGAAGCGGCCTTTCTGGATCTTCTGAAACAGCGCTGAATGCCGGCTTCGTCGCAGACCGCCTGAATGAAACCAGGACGCGCCTCGCAGCCTGATTCCCGTCATTCCGCGCGGTCAGTGGGCGAGGGGATCGGGCCGAACCTGGAAGTGCACCACCAGTGGCTTCGATCCCTTGCCCGTTTCATGATGGAACGGCGTGCGATCGCCGCTTGTCGTCCATAGGCCGCGCCCCTTCCATCCCGCCGCCGGATCGTCTATGCGACCGTCGAGTCCCTTGGCATAAAAGCCGAGAGGATAGGGGACACGCAGAGTCACGAACTGCCCATTCACCAGCGCGTGAAGACCGTCGCTGAGATTTCCAGTTGCAATCGGAGTGTTCTCGCCCAGGCCAGACGTATTGAACTGATCGACCCAGGTGTAATAGCTCGACTCCACGCTGAATCCAGGCAGATTGCTGAAGCTCGGGCCCGGCAGGGGATGGAATGTCCACCCTTCCGGGCAGTGGTCACCGGTGGCATCGGGGCCATTGAGCTTGCCCTTGCACTTGCGACGGTCGAATTCGCCGAGGTGTCCGCTTGCCAGCGAGACCCACACCACGCCATTGCGATCGATGTCTGCGCCGCGAACACCGAAGCCGGGCAACGGGACGTTGTAGATTTCCGCCAGGGCGGTGGCGGGAGGATCGTCGCCAGGAGCGAGACGAATGATCGCCCCGGGGTACGTGAATGCCACCGAGCCCCAGACAGAGCCATCAACAGGGTTCGGCATCACCGCGTAGAAACCCGAGCTGATGCGCTTGTCCAGCTTCGGGTTCGGCGGTGCAGTGGGCTCTACATAGGCGTCGCGTTTGCCGTTGCCATTGGTGTCGAGGACGAGGGCGGTCCAGCCCATTGCCTGTTCGGCACTGCCCGTTTCATCAAACACCTTGGTGTTCAGCCAGCCGACCACTTCACCTCCGCCCGAGGTCCACAGGGTGTGGTCCGCGTCTTCTGCAAACTGCAGGTGATGCGTCCCGAAGCACGTGTCGACGAATATGTACTTGCCGGTCGTGGGCTCGTAGACAGCCAGCTGACGACCGGAAGTTTGCGTCGGAAATAGCTTGGCCGAGGGATGCTGCGAGCCTTGCTTGCAGAATGCAGGATTCGCGTCGTTACGGATTCTCGCCGTGTACCAGACGCGGCCCCTGTGGTCGATCATCGGGTTGTGCGAATTCGCCTTGCTGTCCCACAGCACCTCGCTGCCCCAATACGCAGAGGGTTGCTGGACGGGGCTACGGCTCTCACTCGGGGTGTCCGCGTCGCGAACGGGGGCGTTGAACACCGTCGCTGTGTTCTTGACCGGATCGAGAATCGGAAAGCGGTCCGTGCTCAGCTCGGGCGAACCGTACAAAGGCCCATAGGCATTTGCAGTGGGCGTGCGGCGATCCGTCGAGATCAGGTCGTGCAGATACGACTTGGCATCGGCCCAGTCCCACACTGTGGTCACGATGTTCCGCTCGACCCCTTGAGGCCGGGCAGGGGGCGCAGCCGGCAATTCACCCGCCGCAATTCGATCTGTCCAGTCCGCGAGGTACTTGATCGGTACGGTCCCGAGCTGGCCTGCCACCGCGCGAATCATCTGAGGTCCCGCCTGCCCGGACTGCAAGCGACGCAGCCAAGCGTCCTCCGAAGTGGCAAATTGACCCAACTCCTTGGGGATCGTCCGAGTCGCGAGGTCGCCGAGCTGATGGCAGCCGACGCAGGACTGATTCTTGATGGTACTGACATATTCATTGAGGCCGCCCGGAACGATGCCTTTCAGCTCATCCTCTTGAGGTAGCTTCAACATGGAATACCAGGAGATGGCTGGATACACCTTGGCCGCGGTGGCGGCGTCCGGTGCGAGGGTGACGGCGAGGTCAACCTGGGTTCCAAGCTTGGCTGCCGTCTTTTCCGAATCCGCCAACCCATAGCCTCGGACCCAGACCCTGTAGTTCGCTGCCGGCAAGTCTGGAATGACATACTGCCCGGCGTCGTCAGTCACCACGCTACGCAGATAGAAGGTCGGGAAATCGTTGGTCTCTGCAATCACCCAAACGCCAGCCTCCGGACCCTTGCTACTCGTGACGACACCCGCGATATCGTCTGCGTCGATGGGTATGGTGGGTTTCTGGGCGCATCCTGTGACACCCGCTGCGGTGGCAAGTGTCAGGATCACACCGTGCGCGATAGTGAGGTTCAAGAAGCCAGCATCAGGTGTTGTCATTTATCATCCCCGGTATGGCGAGTCTCGAAGCTGGAGTCTGCTCCTGCTGAAGGGACTGTTCCAGACCGGATGCAGGCGGCAAAGCGCCGTCTATCCATAATTAACCATAATATACCTTATGCGAAGTACGAGATTCGGTCTGTTGGCCGAGTCCCGGACTTCGCGCTGCCGGTTTCTTGCCATTCCTTAAGCATGTCTCCCCGCCTGCACGTTGCTGATCCGGGCATTCGCGGCTACAAAGGTTCACCCACTTCACTTGTGCCCTGCGGGCACCTAGCCAGGGGAAACGGTTGATGAACTCGGGCGCCGATGATGTTCCGCTGAATACCAGCCAAATGACGATCAACACCGCAGGGCTGCTGCTGCTCTTCGGCTTTGCTTGCTTCACGTTGGCAACCTGGCTGGTTCAGCACTTCCTGCCAGGCAAGGTCAGAGTCGGCGGCGCGATCCTCGGCGCTTGCTATCTCCTCGGCGTGGGCGCGCTACTGGCGCACATGGCAACTCAGGGACTGAAATACGGCAGACACCTGACGTATCGCAGCGCTATTTCCAGAGCGGCAGCGCCAATTGCGTTCTGGATACTGATGCTGGCAATGGGCGTCGGTGGAACCGCGTTGTTGAGTGCAGGCGTATTTGCCCTTGTAAGGACTTTACTGATGACTTAAGATTGATTCTCTATCTCATTGATTTATAAATAAGTCGAGTCCACTCCTGCAACGCAGATATTGTGAATTCAAAGCGCGCGGTCACGGTGCTTGGAGCAGCTTTCCACGGTGTCGCGGGAGACGATCACCGGCGGATGCTCATCATGGATCCTGCAACTGCAGGGGCCGCGCGCATCTGACAAGCAACCGGAGGGTCAATAAAATCACGGTTGCGTTCTGAACCTGCCGGAGTATATTCCAGTCCTATACGCTTGAGAGCGCGAAGAAAAACGCCTCCAGCGAAGTTAAAGTAACTTCTTAAGACTTGCTCGCCGCTGCCTTTCCAGCCGACTCACTGGAGTGCCGGATCCGCAACGGGTTGTGCTATGAGGTTGGTCATGAGCAGCACGTGGGAAACATTCTTTTCGGCGACGGTGATCCTCGCCTCCGCCGGTCCGATCAAGCAGCGGCTGACTGAAGCCTATGCACGTCACCTTGCAAAAGTGGCAGAGGGCGATCTGCCGAAGGAAGTGCGCGACGAGTACGTGGCGCTGGAGCGCTCGCTGTCCGCGGTGCGTCCGATGCGGGGTGAAACCGCCGTGCAGGCCACGGTGAGAAAGATGTCCGACCATGAAGCAGGCCGGTATGCAGCGCAGATCGTCACGTTGTTCGGCATGATCACGCGGCTGCAATCGCAGCAGCGCATGCCGATGCTGCGTGCGATTGCCTCGGGCGAAGACTAAGCCTCAAGGACGCTGCGTTTCGCCCCCCCCCCTCAATCCAGCTTGAATTCGATCGTATCCCAGCGCGTCGTATCTTCGTGACGCGCAGTGCGCCGGATGGCATCACAGAGCAGGCGCTCATCCCAGCCGACGATTTCATCTGCCAGCGCTTCGAGCTGCACTGGCAGCTTTTCCTTGACGCCGAAAGTCTCCAGGACAATGACCGGCTTGTTGAGCCCCTTGGCGCAGTTGAGCTCCCAGTTGATCCAGTCCCGCTGCTGAGTGAAGGCGGTGGACAGGATGATGACCGTTTCCGCGAGTCCCATCTGGCGCCGCAGCTCTTCCTTCATCGCGGCCTCATTCTGGAGGCGCTGCGTAGGGTCGCTGCAATTGAGGTAGAAGAAGTTGTGCGAACTTTCGAGATATTCAAACACGCGCAGGTAGTCGTCCGTCTCCTCGAAAACGTGACATACGAACAATCGCACCGGATTCGTCTGCGAAATGCTGGCCACCCACCCGTCTCCCTTAAGCTCCTGACCGCAAAGCGCAGTCTTCCCTGCGAATAACTGCCAGTCTACGCAAGAATCCACGGTTTCGCCCCTGCCCGTGTACCGCTAGAATGCGGCGCTGCGATCCCCGCCCGGCAACGTCATAATTCCCGTCCATGCGTTTTGTCCTCTACAACATCCGGTACGCCACCGGGACCGGGCCCGCTTTCCACTTCCCCGTTCCGGGTGCAGGTTACCTGCGGACGAATCGCCGGGTGCTCGAAGGCATCACGCAGTTCATCAAGGGCCTGGCACCCGACATCGTCGGATTGATCGAAGTCGATACGGGCTCGATCCGTTCGGGACTCGTGAACCAGGCGAAAGTCATTGCCGACTCGCTCGGCCATTTCTCAACGTACCAATGCAAGTACGGCACCGCCTCGATCAATCACCTGGTACCCATTGTGCGCAAGCAGGCCAATGCCTTCCTGGCTGCTCCGGGCGTGAAGGGCGAGCGGTTCCACTATTTTGACTCCGGCATCAAGCGTCTCATCATCGAGCTCGAACTTCAGGAAGTGTGCGTGTTCCTCGTCCACCTGTCGCTCAAGTTCCGCCATCGCCACGACCAGCTGCGCAACCTCCACGAACTCATCAAGCAGGCCACCAAGCCTGTCATCGTCGCGGGTGACTTCAATACGTTCTGGGGCGACAACGAGATCTATCTCTTCATGGAAGCGTCCGGTCTCAAGAGCGCCAACACCAATGGGCTGCCGTCCTACCCGAGCCGCACGCCCCGCAAGGAACTTGATTTCATCCTGTATTCGCGTGATATCGAGATCACGCGGTTCGAGATTCCGGATGTGCGATTTTCGGACCATTTGCCTCTGGTGTGTGACTTCAACGTGACGGGAACGCGAACCGCGCGCTGATCAGGGACCCAGAGATCGGTTGTCTGGAAAGGGCAACGAGTAAGGAGGGGGCGATGACGACAGACCAAACAGCAGCCACCACCCGCCAGAGCTGGCAGCTCGACGTCGATGCCGACCGCGTCGCATGGCTGACATTCGACAAGCCGGATTCCTCCGCCAACAGCCTGTCACGGCAGAGCATGCTGGACCTGGATGCGCGCCTTGGAGAGATCGAGCGTTTGAAGCCACGCGCGGTCGTCGTGCAATCGGGTAAAAAAAGCGGTTTCATCGCCGGCGCCGACATCAAGGAGTTCACGTCCCTCACCTCCACGCAGCTGGCGTTCGAGATGATCCGGACGGGGCAGAAGGTCCTCGATAGATTGGAAGTCCTACCCTGCCCCTCTGTCGCGGCCATTAACGGTTTTGCGCTGGGCGGGGGGCTCGAGCTTGCGCTCGCCTGTCACTACCGGGTGGCTGCAGACGATCCGAAGGTGTCGCTCGCGCTTCCCGAAGTTCAGCTCGGCATCCACCCGGGTTTCGGGGGCACCGTCCGTCTTGTGCAGTTGCTCGGTCCCGTCCTGGCGATGGACATGATGCTGACGGGCAAATCCGTGCGTGCAGACCAAGCTGTCCGCCTCGGATTGGTGGACCGGATTGCACCGCCAGAGCAACTGGCAGCCACGGCCAAGACGCTAGCACTGGCTCCACCTTTGCGCCGTCGCGCCGGATTCAAGTCATGGTTGATGGGACTCGCGCCGGTACGTCCGTTCATTGCGGCGCAGATGGAAAAGCAGGTCGCCAAGCGCGCGCCTCGAGAACACTATCCAGCGCCCTATGCATTGATCGATTTGTGGCGTCGATTTGGCGGCAGTCCGCGTACCGGGTACGAATCCGAGGCCCGGTCCATCGCGGAGCTGTTCCAGACTTCCACCTCGCGCAACCTAGTGCGCGTGTTCCTGCTGCAGGACAGACTCAAGGCGCTGGGGACGCGACCCGATCGCAAGGTGGAGCGCGTGCATGTCGTGGGAGCGGGTGTCATGGGCGGCGACATCGCGAGCTGGTGCGCGGTGCGCGGCATGAGCGTGACGCTACAGGACCGGGAACTCAAGTTCATCACACCGGCGCTTGATCGCGCCAAGACGTTTTTCGAGAAGCGGTATGCAGACCAGGCAGAACTGCGCGCGGTGTCCGACCGACTGGAACCGGATGTCGAAGGCAACGGCGCTGCCAAAGCGGATGTGGTCATCGAAGCGATCTTCGAGAACGCGGAAGCGAAGCGTGAGTTGTACGCGAGACTTGAGCCGAAGATGCAGCCGAGCGCGCTCCTGGGGACCAATACTTCAAGCATCATGCTCGAGACGCTCGCCACCGGGCTCGCAGATGCCGGCAGGCTGGTAGGCCTCCATTTCTTCAATCCAGTCGCCCGTATGCCCCTGGTCGAAGTGATTCATGGCGAAGCCACGCGACCGGAAGTGCTGCAGGCGGCGATCAATTTCACGCGGCAGATCGACAAGCTGCCGTTGCCCTGCAAGAGCGCCCCGGGTTTCGTTGTCAATCGCATCCTGATTCCCTACATGATGGAAGCCATGATCCTGGCGGAAGAAGGCGTGCCGCTCACGCTGATCGATGAGGCTGCGACGGATTTCGGCATGCCGATGGGCCCGATCGAACTGACGGACGTTGTCGGGCTGGACGTTGCCATGCATGTCGGCAAGATCCTGGCGGACGCATTCGGCAAGCCGATGCCCACGATCGTCCAGTCGCTGGTCGAACAGAAGAAATTCGGCAAGAAGAGCGGCCAGGGATTCTATGTCTGGCAGGATGGCAAGCCAGTGAAGCCCCCTGTCGGCGGAGTCAGGCCACCCGCTGACCTACAGGACCGCCTGATCCTGCCAATGCTCAATGAGTCAGTGGCGGTGCTGCGCGAAGGGATCGTTGCGGACGCGGATCTGCTGGACGCGGGCGTGATATTTGGAACGGGATTCGCGCCCTTCCGCGGCGGGCCGTTGCACTATGCACGGGCTCGAGGTGTGGCGGACGTTGTCGAACGGCTCAGGGCATTGGCGGCCGCCCATGGCAAGCACCACACACCCGACTCCGGGTGGCAGACGCTGATCTGACGTGGACGGTTTTACAAGGCGTCGCACGGGGTTGGCCGGGACGCCCTATGCTACCATCCCGACCGACAAGGATGGCAGCAGCATTCTTGCGAACAAGGATAATCAATGGAGAGCAAGCCCCTGGAGACCAGTCTACTGCGGATTTTTTCGCCGCTCGACGGTCTCAAGCAGGAGAACCTGGTGGCGCTCGCGCGCAAGGCTGCATTGCGCGATCTCGCAGGGGGGCGCCTGCTGTTCAAGGAAGGCGACAGCGACAAGCGTACGTACTTCCTCGTGAGCGGGACGCTGGAGCTGATGCAGGATAACGTCGTCATTGCGACGCTGCGCGGAGGCACGCCGGAGGCGCGCTATCCCATTACGCCAACCCTGCCCCGCCGCTACAGCGCGAGGGTGGCTTCCGAGGAAATCGAGTTCATCACGCTCGACAGCGACCTGCTCGATGTGATGCTGACCTGGGACCAGACCGGTACCTATGAAGTCGGTGAGCTTCGCGATGGCAGCATGCCCTCCTCCGACGACTGGATGACGACATTGCTGCAGACCAAAGCCTTCCACAAGATTCCGCCAGCGAACATTCAGGCCATCTTCATGCGCATGCAGCGCGTGGACTTCAAGCCAGGCGAGCACATCATCAAGCAGGGCGACGAAGGGGACTTCTTCTACGTCATCGTCAAGGGCAAGTGTACCGTCTTGCGCGAGACGCCTTTGAACAAGGACGGCATCAAGCTGGCCGAGCTTGGCATGGGCGATACGTTCGGCGAGGAAGCCCTGATTTCAGACGCGAAGCGCAATGCCAGCGTCGTGATGGCGAGCGAAGGCACGCTGATGCGCCTCGGCAAGGACGACTTCCGGACGCTCTTGAACGAGCCGATGCTTGAATGGATCGACTACGACCAGGGCTGTGCACTGGTTGAAAAAGGGGCGGTGTGGCTCGATGTGCGCCTGCCGAGCGAGTTCGAGAACTACCATCTCCAGGGTGCGCTCAATATCCCGCTGTACTTCATGCGGCTGAAGCTCAAGAACCTCGATACGAACCTGCACTATATCGTTTGCTGCGATTCGGGCCGGCGTAGCTCGGCAGGTGCATACATCCTGAGTGAGCGGGGCTTCCAAGCATCCGTGCTGAAGGGCGGCCTCGCCGCGACGGACCTGACGCGCAAGTGACGGCCGCTCGGCCCGTCTACCGCTACATCGTATGCGTTGGCTTGTCGCCCCCCAGGGCGCCAGCGAGGTAGCTCTCGATTTTTCGCTGCGTATTGCCGCGGTCCTGTTCGCTGAACTGCACGCCGATCCCTGCCGTCCTCTTGCCTTGCGCGCCCTTGGGCGTCATCCAGATCACGCGTCCCGCCACGGGCAACTTTTCCTCCTCACCCATCAGGTTGAGCAGCATGAACACCTCGTCGCCGAGGCGGTAGTTGCTGTTGGTGGGAATGAAGAGTCCGCCATTCTTCACGAACGGCATATAGGCGAGGTACAGCGCGCTCTTGTCCTTGATGGTGAGCGTGAGTAGTCCGGGCTTGCTGCTGGGCTGGCGCATTGCCATGCATTGTCTCGTGCAGTCTTCTGCGTAAAAAGGCGGTTAACCCGGCTGCCTGCGCGTGAAGACGGTCAGCAGCTCGGCGAGCAGCATCTCGGCCGCGAGGTCGCGGTTGAGGGCTGTGCGCAGCAGTTGGGACTTGAGTTCACGGATACGGTCCGCCAGTCGATACAGGTAGCTTATGTTCAACACATTGGCGCTGGTTGGCAAGGGCACAGGCTGCCCCGGGAACGTGACGAGGTCACCAGTTCCCGCAACTGCCTCCCGCGCGAGGCTCATCAGCCACAAGTCGAGCCACGTCAGGCGGTCCGGCATGGCTTCCTTCGCCCAGAACTGGGCAACGCGCGTCACATCCGCGCGACCGGCCAGCAGGTCGGTCAGGGACGAGCGCATTTCCTCATCCAGGCTGACGAAGGCATCGTGGACCTCAAGAGCCCTGAGCGGTGCACCACCGGTAAACTCGAGGACCTGCGGAGAGACCGTTTGCGACGTCACCTGGCTGAGCCACTTGAGGGCCATGGCAGCCGGAGGCCGGGGAATACCAAGTCGCTGGCAGCGGCTGCGCAAGGTTGCAGGCAGGCCCTGAAGGCTCGATGCAACCAGGATCAGCAGGCTGCGTGCCGGAGGTTCCTCCAGTGTCTTCAGCAGGCTGTTTGCGGCGGCGATCGTCATCAGTTGCGCTGGATCGATGATGGCAATCTTCCAGCCCTGCTGGTGACTCGTCATCGAGAGCCACTCGGACACAGCCCGAACCTGGTCGACAGAAAGCTGGTGCTTGCCCTCTTCTGGCGTTACGCGCATCAGGTCCGGATGTGATCCCGCCGCGGCTAGCCGGCAACCGTTGCACTGACCGCATGCGTCGAGCTGATCGCGCGAATTTCCGCAGAGCAATCCGCGCGCCACCCACTCCGCCAGCCGACGCTTGCCGAGGCCCGCCTGGCCGTGCAGCAGCAGGGCGTGAGGCAATCGATCCTTCAGCCAGGCCGACTCGATCTGCTTGACCAGCGGCTCATGCCACGGAAAAGCCAGTGGCAATGTTGCAGACGGCGCCTCAGGCTCAGCCATGTACTTTCGCTCCGGCGATGTAGGCCTCTAAAGTCGTACGCAAACTCGCACTGACTTCTGCAATCGGCTGGGATGCGTCAATGACGCGAAAACGCAGCGGCTCCCGGGCGGCACGGTCAAGATAGCCTGCGCGGACCCGCTCGAAGAAGCTGATCCGTTCCAGCTCGAACCGGTCAGTCTGTTGGCCCTGATTGCGCAGCCGAGCACGTTCCAGGGCCACCTCGACCGGCGCATCGAGCAGCAACGTGAGGTCAGGGCGCAACGATCGTTGCACGAGGTCCTCGAGGACCGAAATGTCGGTCAGCGGCATGCCCCTAGCCGCTCCCTGGTACGCGTAGGTCGCATCCGTGAAACGATCGGACACCACCCAGACGCTTCGATCCAGGGCAGGTTTGATGATATTTTCAAGGTGCGTCGAGCGTGCAGCGAACATCAACAACAGTTCACACGTGGCTGGCATGGGTTCGTTGGTCGGCGTCAGCAGCAGTTCGCGAATCCTCTCGGCACGAGGTGTACCGCCGGGCTCACGGGTCATGATGCATTCAAGCCCGCTGCTGGCGAGGACTTGCTGGATGACCGCGAGCTGGGTCGTCTTGCCGACGCCCTCGCCTCCCTCGACGGTGATGAATCTGCCCTTCACGAATCATTCCTGAATCAGCGTATCGTCGAATCGGTCTATTGCTGCCGGAGCCGCTGAAGATACCGCGCTACTGCGGCGTCGTGCTCGGCGAGTGTACGGGAAAAGAAGTGGCTGCCATCCCCCAATCCGGTGGCGACGAAGAACAGCGCCCCAGTTTCCTCTGGATGGACCGCTGCCTGCAGCGCGCCCAGCCCCGGAAGCGCAATGGGCGTTGGTGGCAATCCGGCCCGCGTGTAGGTGTTGTAGGGCGTATCGCGCTGCAGATCGGCGCGTCGCAGGTTGCCGTCATAGCTGTCGTCCAGCCCATAGATCACAGTCGGATCAGTCTGCAGCCGCATCTGTCGTCGCAGGCGTTCGATGAACACGCCACTGATCTTGCCGCGTTCAGTTTCGCGCGCCGTTTCTTTTTCGATGATGGAGGCGAGAATCAGCGCTTCATACGCGGATGCCAGCGGCAGATCCGGTACGCGTGAGGCCCATGCCACGTCCAGTTCGCGCTGCATTCGTTCATACGCCATGCGCATCAGCTCCAGATCGGAGGTCTGCTTCGGAAATCGATAGGTGTCAGGAAAGAACAGACCCTCGGGATGGCGGTCAGGCGCCCCCAGGCGTCGCATGATTTCGGATGGCGCGGCCTTGCCGAGTTCCTGCTTGACGTCAGGATGTCGCGCGAGCGTCTGCCGCATTTCCTCGAACGTCGAGCCTTCGATGAAGGTGATCGAATGCAGCAAGACCCGGCCTGAAACGAACAGATCAATCAGGCCTTGCGGCGTGGTCTCGGGCAGGAGTTCGTATTCCCCGGCCTTCAGGTTCTTGCCCTGCCCTGTCAGGCGTGCCCAGACGATCAGGCGTTGCGGCGACTCGATGAGACCGCGGGCACCGAGATCCCGCGCCAGCGCGGAGAACGACGTGCCCTTCGGAATCTCGTAAGACTGGCTCTGCGTGAGTGCGGCAATGGGGCTGTGCAGCCAGGTCAACGTCGAGCGAGCCGCCAGGATGGCCCCGGCAACTGCCAACACGACGATCAGCGACAGGGATGTCCAGACGGTTTTTCGGGATGCCATGGCGAAAGATCACCAGAGTGTGAGCGCGGTGGCAAGCGTTGTCGTTACTGCCCCGACTGCCCAGCCACCGCTCTCAAGCGCAACAACCGGGCGGATCCCCCGGACGGCATTCGTGATGAACAGTTCGTGGGCGGATTCGATGTCAGTGCGCCAGAGCGGCTGTTCTTCGACCGGGATGCCTGCCGACCTTGCTGCGGTGAGTACCCGACCGCGCATCACGCCGCGAATGCCGCAATAGCGCAAGTCAGGCGTGCACAGGATGCCTTCGCGCACAATGAAAAGATTGCCAGACGTCGCTGCAACGACTTCACCTTCGGTATCCAGCATCAAGCCTTCCGCAATGCCGGGATCGCGCCATTCGGCTTGTGCCAACACCTGCTCCAGCCTGTTCAGGTGCTTGATGCCTGCGAGCCCGGGATTGCGCCCCAGTCGGGTTTCGCACCATCTCACGACGATGCCGGTTCCTGCTGGCGGGGCGGCGTCGGGCGGATAGACCGCCAGGATTCTGGTCGGCATGGCCTTGTCCGGGGGGCGGTAACCCCTGCCGCCCGGCCCTCGGGTCACAGTGATCTTGAGGATGCCTTCCCCGCGGCCGGCGGTCAGAACCCCAAGGTCCTTCAACAGCTCCGCTCGCTCCGGGCAAGCGATGCCGAGGCGTTGGCAGCCAGCCTCAAGGCGCAGCAGGTGATCTTCCAGGAAACGGATCCGGCCTCCAGTGAGCAGCGCGGTTTCAAACAGGCCGTCCCCGTACTGCAAGCCGCGGTCGTCGACTGCGAGCGCGTGAGTGCGATCTGTCGGTTGCAGTCCGTTGATCAGCAGCGCCACGCTCATGGGGCTTCCCGCACGGGTTGCAATGCATTGAGCATGCCCTGTGCCTTGGCGCGCGTTTCGTCCAGCTCGCGCTCCGGGATCGAGTCGGCCACGATACCGGCACCCGCCCGGAAAACCAGCTGCCCACCGGCGATTGACACTGTCCGAATGAGGATATTGAGGTCCATGCTGCCGTCACGATTCAGGTAGCCCATGGAACCCGTATACACCGACCGCGGCTCGCGTTCGAGTTCATCGATGAGTTGCATGCAACGGACCTTGGGACAGCCTGTGATCGTGCCCCCGGGAAACACCGCGGCAATGGCTTGTCCCGGCGTCACCTCCCTGCGCAGCGTACCGCGGACGTTGGACACGATGTGGTGTACGTGGGCATAGGACTCAAGGGACATGAATTCGTCGACCTCGACGCTCCCCGCCTCGCAGATGCGTCCCAGGTCATTCCGCTCCAGGTCGATCAGCATCACATGCTCGGCCTGTTCCTTGGGGTGGTCGCGGAGCTCACGGGCAAGCCCAAGGTCAGCCACAGCACTCCCCGACCGCGGCCTGGTGCCGGCAATCGGGCGGGTCGAGATGCGGCGGCCGCGAATTTCAAGCAGGCGTTCGGGAGAAGAGCTGACGATCGCATGAGTACCGAGGTCTGCCAGGCCCGCGAACGGGCCGGGATTGGCGAGTCGCAACCGCCGATAGACCTCCGAGGGGCGAACCCCGGCCCCGAGAGTTGCACGCCAGGCTCGCGACAGGTTCGCCTGGTACACGTCACCCACAGCGATGTGTTCAAGTGCGGTCCGGACCGAGTGCAGAAAGCGCTCTGGCGCCTCCTCTGCAACCGCCCCCCCCAGGATCTCTCCGCCGGAAGTCTTCGACTCCGAAGGCTGGGCAGAGACGTCATGCAGGTCCGCACGCATCGTATCGAGCAGCGCCTGGTGTCCGGCCTCTGCCACCAGCCACGCTGCACCGCTCGCATGGGACAGGATCAGCGCAGCAGGAATCCGAAGCGCGGTCGCAACAGGCTGGTCGGTCGGGGCCTGCAGCCCCAGCGAGGGTTCAATCTGGGCAGCCAGTTCGTAGCCCAGGTACAGGAACCAGCCACCGGTAAAGGGAAGAGAGGACGGAGTGGGCGGAAGCTTCACCGAATCCCACCATTCATCGAGGGCATCGAGGAAGGTGCGACTTTGCAGCGCAGCCCCAGCGCCACTCAGGGTGCCGTCGGCTTTCAGGTCCAGGCGGTCGATAGGACAGGCCATGAGGATGCTGAATTGGCCCAGGACCCCGCCCGTGGCAGTGCTTTCGAGGAGGACAGGATAGCGCTCTGGATTGGCCGAGTGCAGCGCGAGAAGCCGCGCGGTATCGAACCTCGCTGGCTGGAGAACCGAAACGCCGGGAGTATCAGGAGCCGACCCCACGGCGCCGCAGTCAGTCGAGCGCGCGGAAGATCAGGCTGCCGTTGGTGCCGCCGAAACCAAACGAGTTGGACAGCGCGGCTCTAAGCGGCAGCTGCCGGGCGACATGCGGAACGTAATCGAGGTCGCAGACCGGATCCGGGTTGTCCAGATTGATCGTCGGCGGTGCCACCTGGTCGCGAATCGCAAGGATCGAGAAGATGGCCTCAATTGCGCCGGCAGCGCCCAGCAGGTGGCCTGTCATCGACTTGGTCGAACTGACGGCGATACGCATCGAATGATCGCCAAAGCAACGCTTGATCGCGACCGTCTCGGCGCGATCGCCGACTTCCGTCGACGTTGCGTGGGCGTTGATGTATTGCACGTCTTCGGGATTCATGCGCGCATCCTTCAACGCATTCGCCATCGCTAGCCGCGCACCTTCGCCATCTTCCGGTGGAGCCGTCATATGGTGGGCGTCGCCGCTCATGCCGAAGCCGGCAAACTCGGCGTAAATTGTCGCTCCGCGGGCCTTGGCGTGTTCGTACTCCTCGAGCACGAGCGCCGCCGCGCCATCCGACAACACGAAGCCGTCGCGGTCGCGATCCCAGGGCCGGCTGGCGCGCTGGGGCTCGTCGTTCCGGGTGGAGAGCGCCCGCGCCTGGCTGAAACTGCCAAGGCCAAGCGGTGTCGTCGCCATTTCGCCGCCACCGGCCAGCATGACATCCGCGTCACCGTACTGGATGAGGCGGGCCGCAATGCCGATGGCGTGAGTCGAGGTCGTGCAGGCGGTAACGGTGGCAATGTTCGGGCCGGTCAGCCCGAGGTGCATGGAAACGTGGCCCGAGATCATGTTGATGATGCTGCCGGGAACCATGAACGGAGAAATCCGCTTGGGACTCTTCGTTTCGAAGTACTTCTGTGCGTTTTCCTCGATTGTTTCGAGGCCGCCGATGCCGGCTCCCATGGCAACGCCGATCCGCGCAGCATTGTCCGGGGTTACCGACAGTCCCGCGTCCCTGAATGCCTGCACGGCAGCGGCGAAGCCGTATTGCATGAAGGCATCCATTTTCCGCATCTCTTTCGGCTGGAGGTACTCCTCGGGATTGAATCCCGCGACAGCACCGCCGATGCGGGTCTGGAAACTGCTCACATCGAACCGCGTGATCGGTGCGATACCGCTGTGACCTGCCAGCACGTTCTGCCATGCACTGGCAATCGTGCTGCCGACTGGCGAAATAATGCCTAGTCCGGTAATGACGACGCGGCGCCTAGACAACGGGTTACCTCAATCTGGTGGGAGGGTCGGGAGCGGTCATTCAAGAGGCGCCATCCGTGGCATCCCTTTGGCGTCAGCCTGTCCGCTTGCTGCAGAAGGCCAGGCTCAAGCCTGACTGCGGCGTTCCGTAACGTAGTCGATCGCCTGCTGGACGGTGGTGATCTTTTCGGCGTCTTCGTCAGGGATCTCGGTCTCGAACTCTTCCTCGAGCGCCATCACCAACTCAACGGTGTCCAGAGAATCCGCGCCCAGATCGTCGACGAAGGAAGCGTCGTTCGTGACTTCTTCTTCTTTGACGCCAAGCTGCTCAGCGACGATCGCTTTAACCTGCTGTTCGATACTGCTCATTGGTGTACGAGTCCTCTGTGAGACCTCAAGGCGTAAGCTTGAAGGCAGCCGGTCGGTCGGGCCGGATGCCGCATGGGGGGCGTATTCTATGTTAAGACTCGGACTCGTCCAACCTCTTCAGACTTGGGGTGCAACAAGAGGTTGACGGAGCAGGAAAACCTTGACAGTCCGGGCAGGCTCTGCCACGGGCCCCGAGGGGAGCTCCCGCCATTCCAGAGGGGCCCCGCGCCCTCAGATCATGTACATGCCGCCGTTGACGTGCAGCGTCTCGCCGGTGATGTAGCCGGCGGCGGGCGATGCCAGGAAGGCTACGGCATGGGCAATGTCCTCGACCCCACCGAGTCGACCGAGCGGAATCTGCTTCGCAAGCTGTTCCTGCTGGTCTGCCGACAACTGGGCGGTCATGTCGGTTGCGATGAAGCCGGGTGCCACGACGTTGACCGTGACGCCGCGTGAGCCGATTTCGCGCGCAAGCGATTTAGAGAAGCCGATGATGCCTGCCTTGGCTGCAGCATAGTTCGTCTGACCGGCGTTGCCCATGACGCCGACGACCGATGCCACCGTTATGATCCGGCCGCGCCGGGCTTTCATCATCCCGCGGATGGCGGCCTTGCTCATGCGGAACACCGACGACAGGTTCGTCTCGATGATGGCATCCCACTCGTCCTGCTTCATGCGCATGAGCAGGTTGTCGCGCGTGATGCCTGCGTTGTTGACGAGAATCGACGGGCTACCTTCCTGACCCTCGACGTCCTTGTAGGCCGCCTCGACGGAAGCTGCATCCGCCACGTTCAAGACGAGCCCGCGCCCCTTCAGGCCGCTTTCTGCAAACCGCTGACTGATCGCTGCCGCACCTGCATCACTGGTGGCGGTGCCGATGACGGTCGCACCCCGGCGCGCAAGCTCGTGGGCAATGGCGCGCCCGATTCCGCGGGATGCTCCGGTGACCAACGCAATGTCGTTGGCCAGTTCCGTGGTTGCTGCGGCGGCAGTCGAGGCAGTCTGTTCACTCATGATTCTTGATATCCCTTCGTCAGGTCAGTTCAAGCGCTGGCGACTTCGCCCAGGGCTTCCGCCACGGATGCCGCATCCTCGAGCGCCAACATGCGGACGGTCCTGTCACGTTCGATGCGTCGGTTGAGGCTGGTCAGGACCTTACCCGGGCCGCATTCAACGAAGGTGCGCACGCCGCTGCCGAGCATTGACCTGACCGTGTCGGCCCAGCGTACCGGCTTGACGAGCTGGTCAACCAACGCGGCGCGGATCCCGTCCGGATCGCCGTGCTTGCGCAGGTCGACCGAATAGATGTCGATACCCTGGGGTGCCTGAAGTGCGGTTTCCTTGAGGCGGGCGGCGAGCTGCTCGGCCGCGGGCCGCATGAGGGAACTGTGCGATGGCACGCTCACGTTGAGCTTGATGGCGCGCTTGGCGCCTTTTTCCTTCGCGATCTCGATGGCCCGATCAACAGCGGCTGCGTGCCCTGCGATTACAACCTGCCCCGGTGAATTGAAATTGGCAGCTTCGACGATGTCGCCTTGGGCTGCTGCCAGACAAGCCGCTTCGACGTCGGCATCCTCGAGCCCGAGGATGGCCGCCATGGCCCCCTGACCTGCCGGCACTGCGGCTTGCATGGCTGCGCCACGGAAACGAACGAGGTCGATAGCCGTGCGGAAATCGAGGCAACCTGCCGCGACCAGTGCCGAGTACTCACCCAGGCTGTGTCCGGCCATTGCCGACGGCACTGCTCCTCCCTTGCCGCGCCATAAGCGCCAGGTTGCAACGCCTGCGGCCAGCATTGCCGGCTGTGTCTTCTCGGTGACGCCCAGCGCTTCTTCCGGACCCTGCTGACAGAGCCGCCACAGATCGTAGCCGAGGACGGACGAGGCCTCTGCAAAGGTCTCCGCCACGATCGCTTCCGACGCAGCCAGACCGGCGAGCATGCCAATCGACTGCGAACCCTGGCCCGGGAACACGAATGCCACCGTCATGAATGCCTGCCTCCAGTTGAATTGCTAGCCTTGAGGGGCGCGGATTATACGGGTCCGGACGCGCCGGGCGGCAGTCCGGTTGCGACATGCCTGCGTCGGCTGGACACGAGCGCGCCAGCGAGCGTTCCGCCGACCGCCCCGTAGAGGTGCGCGTCGACGATCACGTTCAGGTCGCCTGACCAGCCGATCGCGCCGAACAGCTGTTCCCCGGCCAGTTTCACGACCAGGATTGCCGTCAGGACAATCGCCATCCAGCGGAGGTGGCTGCGCCACCAGGCAATGGCACCCGCGGCAAGGACACCATGCAGGACGCCTGACAGCCCGACATACCACTCGACCTCGGGACTCCCCCACCACAGCCCGGCAGCGACGGCTAGCGCGCTTGCCAGCGCAATCTGAGACCACTCACGACGGGAATACTCGCCGGGAAAAAGCAGGGATAACAAGGCAAGGCCCGCGAGATTGACGAGCAGATGCTGGCCGCTCGCGTGCACCAGATTGCCGGAAACCAGCCGCCACAATTCTCCTGCCGCAATCGTCGACCGCTCGTAGCGCAACCCGCCGAAGACCGGGGTACCGCCAGCCCACAGCATTGCCAACCCCAGGGCAATGGCCACGAGAAATGCCCCACCCTGTCGCCACCAGCGGACAAACGGCGGCCGTGGCGTGCCGTCAGCTGTCATTGCTCACCAAGCCTGTCACTATTTCGCATTGGGGGCTTTGTTATCATTAACGGGCGCCGTACTGGCAAAGGCCAGAAGCGGCAACCAGCCCCCCCCGAACGCACTCCGAGGCAGCATGACACTCCAACCTCACCGATTCGTGACTCCGGGATTGCAGACGCGAGCGCCTTTCAGGATTCGTGGCTTTACGCTCATCGAGATCATGGTGGTCGTGGTCATCCTCGGCATTCTCGCCGCATTGGTGGCTCCTAACGTGATTCGTCGCATCGACGATGCCCAGATCGCAAAGGCTCGACAGGATATCCGCGCGTACGAAACTGCGCTCAACCTGTTCCGTCTCGACAACTTCAAGTATCCGACGACGGACCAGGGGCTACAGTCGCTGGTCCAGCAGCCCGGCGATACAACCATCCGCAACTGGAAGCCGGGCGGGTACATCGATGGACTGCGGAAGGATCCGTGGGGCAACGATTACCTGTACCTGAACCCGGGCAGCAAGGGCAAGGAATACGACCTCTATACGCTCGGTGCGGACGGCCAGGAAGGCGGCGAAGGCATCAATGCCGATGTCGGTAACTGGAACGCCGAGTAAACCGCCTGTCCGGTTCAAAGCCAGTCACCCCGCACGCGGAAAGGCAAGGCATGTGACTGGTACCCCCCGCACCCTTTTCCCTGCGTTTCGCGATGTGCCACGCTCATCTGGCTTTACGCTGATCGAAATCCTTGTCGTCATCGTCATTCTCGGGGTAATCATCGCCGTTGCGACGGTCTCCGTGGGCGTCCTCGGGCGCGACCGCGAAGTCGAGGATCAGGCGAGGCGCTTGTGGGCGGTGATGACCCAGGGGCGCGAAGAAGCCGAACTACAGGGCCGCGACCTGGGTTTATTCATCGATGACGCCTCCTACGAGTTCATGATGTTCGACCCCAAGCGCAGTGGCTGGGTGGTGGTAGAAGACGACGACCTGCTGACCCGTCGCGTCCTGCCGCCAGGCGTGAGGATGCGTCTATGGCTCGAGTCCCGCGAAGTTGTGCTGAAGGCGACGCGCACCCCCACAGCGGATGAGCTGAAAAAGCGTGCGCCTCAGGTCATCATGCTGGCCAGCGGTGAAGTCATGCCCTACCGGCTCGAAATTGCCCGTGAAGGAGCCGATGCGAGCTGGCAAGTACAATCCCAGCCCGACAATACGATCGTCGTCGAGGCTGCCGATGCCACGCGATAGGCCGCCCACTGCCCAACAAGGCTTCACGCTGATCGAAGTGCTCGCCGCACTCGTCATCGTGTCGCTCGGCATGCTCGGCGTCATCCAGGCTGTCAGCCAGACGGCCAGCAACAGCGTGTACCTGCGGGACAAGACACTGGCCCACTGGATCGCAATGAATCGACTGACCGAAGTCCGGATGGCACAGGCAGCCCCGTCGGTCGCCAAGACTTCGGACGAACTGGACTATGCCGGCCGGCGCTGGCGCTGGACCCTGGACGTGCAGGAAACCGGCATCACGAGCATGCGTCGCCTTGACGTGCGGGTATCGCTCGCCGAATCCGGTGACGACGGTTCCGCCCTCGCGATGCTGACAGGCTTCTATGGCGATGCGCTTGCCAAACCCGGGACGGTCTTGGTCAATTGGGATCCAGTGCCGAACGGGTCAGCACAGGATGGCACGGGATCAGCCGCTGGGACGCGGGATCCACCTGCCACCGCCGCAACGAGCCCTCAGCCAAATGGGGCCGTGCCACCTGCCCCGCCGCCCGTCGCTGCGGGAGGCACGCCATGAACTCATCCGGAATGCCGCTGCGGATTCGCCGCCAGCGCGGCTTCACCTTGCTGGAAATCCTCATTGCCGTGGCGATCTTCACGATCGTCGGCGCGATGGCGATGGGTGGATACAACGAGCTCTCGAGGCAAAGCGCGACTGTCGAAGTGAACATGGCAAGGGTGCGAGCCGTCCAGACCGCGGTCATGCGCATCTCGCAGGATTTTGCCGAGCTGGAACCCAGGCCCATCCGTGAGCCGGTCGGCGACGGCACGCAAAGCGCGCTCAAGTCCGATGGACGCTCGCTGGAGCTCGTGTCATTGACGCATTCTGGCTGGACCAATACGGCCGGCTTGCAGCGCTCCACAATGCAACGTGTGACCTATCGACTCGAAAGCGGCAAGTTGTACCGCGACCAGTGGGCTGTCCTCGATCGTACGTTGTCGACCGAACCGCAGACCGTGCAGCTGCTTGACAAGGTGACGTCGGCGAAGCTGCGCTACATGGATCCAGGCCGTATCTGGCGCGACGCCTGGCCCGACTCCGGGGGTGCCGGGCCCCAGGGGCAGCGTTCCAGGCCCATCGCCGTCGAGGTGACGCTGGAGCTTGAGGACTGGGGCAGCATCGTGCGACTCATCGAGGTGGCGGGTTGATCGCTCGCGGCTCCTTCCGCCGGCGCGAGCGCGGTGTGGCGCTCATCACCGCCGTGTTGATGGTCGCGCTCGCCACGATCCTCGCGGTGAACGTCGGCTTCAGAGGCTATCTGGAGCAACGCCGCAGCATGACGCTGTTCGCGCTCGACCAGGGCTATGAGGTGGCGCTGGGCGCGGAGGCCTGGGCTGCCGATATCCTCCGCAACGATAAACGCGATTCCAAGACCGACTACACCGGTGAAATCTGGGCGACGCCGATTCCTCCCTTGCCGATCGACGGCGGCGAGCTCGAAGGACGACTGGAAGACCAGCAGGGTCGCTTCAACCTCAACAACCTGCTGCGTGAAGATGGCAAGGCAAATCCGCCCGCTCTTGCCCAGTTCGAGCGCATCCTCACAGCGCTGAACCTCGAAACCCGCTGGGCGGGCATCATCGTCGACTGGATCGATGCCGATGCCAACCCGACCTTCCCGGATGGCGCGGAAGACAGCGTGTATCTCGGCGAGTCCCCCCCCTATCGCACGGCCAACATGCCCATCACCCGCGTCAGTGAGTTGCTGTCGCTGCCGGACTTCGGACTCGAGCGGTACCAGACGCTCAGGCCGTATGTGACTGCCCTGCCTTCAGGCACGCCGCTCAACCTCTGTACCGCGCCGGGCATCGTCATTGACGCCCTTTCCGAGGGCGTGCAGTCGTTCAGCACGGACCTCAAGCACCTCGCGGACATGCGGGCGGACAAGTGCTTCCCGAACCTGAATGACCTGCGCGCCGCCGTTGGCCAGGCGGCTTTCGACGGCATGAAAGATCGCCTGAGCGAACAGAGCTCCTATTTCGGCGCGACGGTCTGGGTCACTATTGGCACTACCCAGTTCACCCTGTACAGTCTTTTGCATCGCACGGATGCGGGGCTGGTACGTCCCATCCTGCGCAGTTTCGGGACCGATTAAGAGATCTCAATGGCAGAAGCCCTCGTCATCCGGCTCCACGGCAACCAACCTGACACCTTGCAGGCTGAGTGGCTGCTCGTCGATACGGCAGGGTCGCGGCACGGCAATGTCGAGTCCGGGCCACTCGCTGCGGCTGCTCGGACTGCGGCGGGGCGTCCAGTCATTGTGCTCGTCCCGGGCACAGATGTACTGCTGGCTGAACCCGAATTGCCGGTGAAGTCGGGTGCGCGCCTCGCGCAAGTCGTGCCCTTCGCGCTTGAGGAGCAGATCGCAAGCGACGTGGAGGACATGCACTTCGCCGTCGGACGCCGTGACTCGCGACCGGGCACGCCCGTTGCCGCCGTCGCATTGGCCGCCATGAACACCTGGCTTGCCGCGCTCAAGGCAGCCGGCATAGCGCCTGCTGCGATGTATTCTGAATCGGCTGCAGTCCCGCTCACACCGAACGGGGTTACGCTCTTCGTTGAGGGCGTCCGCATCCATGTGCTCCGCGCCGGCGCGCCCCCAACAGTCGTTGAGGCCGAACCCCTTATCGAAGGATTGCAGGTCGCGCTGGCGTCCGGCAGCGAGACCCGCGAAAACGTGGCCCTGTTCATGAGCCAGGATGATTACGAGCGTGATCGCGACATGATCGAGGGCTTGCGGGAATTCACGGCCAGCCTGCAGGTGAAGCTGCTGGCCGAGGGCCCACTCGCGCTGCTGGCGGTAACCATCGTCAAGCAGGCCGCCACGAACCTGCTGCAGGGGCCCTATGCGGTAGCCGGTTCCATGAAGGTGTCGCTGGCTCCCTGGCGTTACGCTGCAATGCTGGCCGGGGCATTCGTCATCGTTCATCTCGGGGTCAAGGGAGTGCAGTTCTGGAAGCTTGGGGCCGCCGAAGTCCGCCTCGACAGTGAGATTGCGGCCGTATTCTCGCAGGCGATGCCTGGCGCCCGCCAGGTCAATGCACGCTCGCAGGTCGAGGGCAGGCTTGCGCAGCTACGCGGCAGCAGCGTGACGGGCGGGCTGATGACCAGCCTCGGCGCACTCGGCGAAGCCATTGCACAGGCACCTGAAACCAGCGTCGAGGCCCTCTCCTATCGAACCGACGTGCTTGATCTCAGGGTGCTCGCGCCCAGCGTTGATGCGCTCGACCGCATCCAGCATGTCGCGACAGAGCGTGGCATGAACGCAGTCATCCAGTCGGCAACGCCCCGCGACGCGAAGGTCGAAGGCCGCTTGCAGTTCAAGACGACGGGTTGATCGCCATGAACGCCCTACGAGCTCGATTCCAGGCCTTGAGTCCCCGCGAGCGGGCCATCGTGATCGGCGGTGGCGGCATCGCTGTCTTCGCGGTCATCTACTTTCTGCTGCTGTCGCCCTTCTATTCCTCGATTGAAGCGCGTGGCCGTCGTGTCGCCACGAAGCAGGCCGATCTCGCGTGGCTGCAGGGTTCGGTTGCCGAGGTCCAGTCGCTCGCTGCTTCGCAACCGCAGGCAGCAGGCCCTGCCGGCGAATCGCTGGTGGTGCTCATCGATCGGACTGCGCGCGAAGCGGGTCTTGGCACCAGCCTGACAGGGCAGACACCGGCTGGGGATACCGGCATCCGCGTGCGTCTTGAAGCGGCACCATTCGATTCCGTCGTGCAATGGCTCGGCGTGCTGCAGCAGCAGTATGCGGTCTCAATCGAGGCCGCCACGATCGACCGCACGCCCGCCCAGGGCGCCGTCAATGCAACCCTGACCTTGCAGCGTGCGGGCGGCGGATGAATCGCCCTCGTCTGCTGATTGCGCTCGGCCTGGCCGCGTTCTTGCTGCTGTTGCTCGTCACGTTACCGGCGCAGGTTGTCATGGGGCATCTCGGCAGGCTCGGAATCCAGGCCACGGGGGTTTCGGGATCCATCTGGAACGGCCAGGCCGCGATGGTGCGTGTCGGCACCCTCCCGCTTGGCCAGCTTAGCTGGGACCTGCACGCACTCAAGCTGCTCACCGGTCACGCCAGCGCCACGGTCGCCGTGAAACAAGCCGATGCATTTGCACAGGCAGACATCTCCGTTGCACTCAATGGGCGCATCACGCTGAGGGACGTTACGGCATCGTGGCCACTTGGAGCACTGGCCGCCGCCGGGTTGCCTGCGGGCTGGAAGGGCACGGCCAACGCACGCCTGACCGAACTCGTCGTCGAGCACGGGCTTCCCATTGCCATCGCGGGCACCGTCGATCTGGCGAACCTCGTGGGTCCTGCCAATCGGCCCGCGGATCTCGGCAGCTATCGCGCCACTTTTCCCTCCGCTGCAAAGGCTGGCTCCGAGATCGCGGCGGATCTCACGGATGTCGATGGATCGATCTCCCTGAACGCCACGCTCCGCGTGCAGCCTGATCGCAGCTATCTGATCGAAGGGCAAATCGCGACGCGACCAGAGGCGCCGTCACAGGTCGTCTCGGCGCTTCAGTATCTGGGCGAAGCGGACGCTTCGGGGCGACGTCCTTTCTCGCTGTCCGGCACGTTCTGACTCAGTCATCCGCGCGGCTCGTCAGCCGCTCGCGACATCGACTTCCTGCCACGCCTTGAGAAGCGGGAAATAAAGCGCGGCCTTCACGGGTTCGCCCGGGTGGAACGCGCGCATCAGCTCGGCATACCGCCGAAGCTGTGGCTGATACCGAATTGCCTCGCTGCCCAGGAACTCCTCAAGACCGGCACCGCTGTGCAGGCTGGTCTTGAAGTCTACAATCCAGCGCGTGCCCTCACCGTCCACGAACGTGCGATCAATGACGCCATTGACGATGGACCGGCCGACGAATCCCGAGAGCGCGAGTTCCGAGGCCACCTCGCGATGCAGTTCCGTGCCTGCCAGCAACCAGCGACCCCGGTCGTCTTCGACGAGGTTCTGCATCGCCGTTGCGACGCGCTGTGCCGCTGCAGGACGATGCCCTTCGGGCACTCCGAGTTCAGCGAGCTCGCGTTCAAAGCGTTCGACCGCCCGGCCATCCGGCCGCAAAGCGTTCTGTATTCCGCGCCCCGCAAGCCGCTCTATTTCACGATGCACGAGCGTGCCGACGTGCCGAGCTGTCTCGCCGACCCAATCGAACTCCGGCTGCAATCCGCTATCGAGGACGGCCACAGGCGTCTCGGCGGTAATCCCTTCCAATCCGTCGAGTACCGGCGACCAGGACAACGGGAGCCGACGTAGCGGCGTGCCGACAAACGCGTCCACGGCAGGTTCGCTCGACTGGCTTTGCGCAAGCCCCGGCAGGAACTGGTGGGTCACGAGCGGCCACAGCAGCTTGAGGAAGGAATCCGGATCAGGCGCTTTGAGCTCCAGCGTGCCTTTCTTGTCGACGACCTGAACTGACCCGACCAGATGCAGTTCCCTGATGGCTCGGGTCGCCCCTACATACAGCTGGCGACCGCGCTCAAAGGCAGCCCTCTCTTTCTCGATCTCGCCAAGCCAATTGTAAAGCGGGTCCTTCTCCGCTTCGCGGGCCGACAGCGGCCCGAGCAGCAAGGACGGTTCGTCATCAGCACGGGGCAATTCAAGCCACCTGAGCAGGCGCTCGCCGTCACGGGCGCCCCGTCGCTCCAGCCCCGGCAGGATGACGGTGTCGAACTCGAGGCCCTTGGCTTTGTGCAAGGTCATCACTTCGATCGGCGGTGGCCCGACCCCCGCTGTCAACGGGACATCAGGCACGGCGTACAAGTCAGCGATCTCGTCTTCAAGGATCGCGATGTCCTCGAGATCGCCGGCCTGCTGCAGCCGATCGAGACGCATGAAGTACGCTTCGGCATCAGCGAGTTCCGCCGTTGTAGCCGTCGCCGCCGGGCCATTCAACGAGAGCCACGCGCGTTCGACCCAGTCGCGCAGCGACCACCGTCCCCGCTCCTCCAGCGCCAGCGTCAGCACCGTTCGCAGTCGCGCGACCCGTTGCTGGCCGTCGAGCGAGAGTCCTGCAAGCACGACGGAATCATTCAGACGGCTCCAGATCGTTTCGACTTGCCAACGACTGCCCCCCGCATCGGCGGCGATGCCGAACAGATCGACCAACGGCAGCCCGCACCAAGGCGCCCGGAGTACTGCGAGCCACGCCGTACGGTCGGCCAGATGCACCAGCGCGCGCGTCAACGCCAACAGGTCCTGGACCACCGGTCGGTCCCGCAAGGGATCGATATCGACGGCCTGGTAGCGGAAGCCGCGAGCCGCCAGTGCCGGCAGGATCAGTGCAAGGTGCCGCCGAGTGGGCACCAGGATGGCGATACCGCACTTCGAATCGCGCTGCCGTGCGTCAGTGACAACGCGTGCTATGAGTTGCGCCTCCTGCGCTTGGGTGAGCGACTTCGGCCCGACGAGCGGATGAAAATGTACACCGCCTTCCTGAGGTGCGGCAGGTCGTGCCTCGCTAGCGGTGAAGCGCACCCCACCCCGCTCCGGATCGTCCTCGCCCGGAAGCACGCGGCGAAAAGCGATGTTGACCCAGTTGATCACCGGCTGGGCGGAGCGGAAGTTGACGGTCAGCGTCAGGGGCTCGAGGTACAGGTCCCCCAACCCTTCACCCTGGAGCTTCAGGAACAGTCCGACGTCCGCCTCGCGGAAGCGGTAGATGGATTGCATCGGATCGCCGACGAGAAACAGGGATCGCCCGTCTTCCGGCGTCCACCCGGCAGTCAGCAGACGCAGGAGGCGGATCTGGCTGCGCGAGGTGTCCTGGAACTCATCGACCAGCAGGTGCTTCAGCCGATAGTCGAGCTGCAACGCGAGATCGGTTGGCGCATCGACCGTGCCGAGCGCCTGACGACCGGCCAGCGCCGCCGCGACATGGTCGGTCTCGCCCCGCTCGCGAAAGACCAGTGCGAGTTCAGCGACCGCAATCTTCAGCACCTGCAGTAACGTCTCGAGGGTCTCCCACTGCGAACCGGAGTAGCGCACCGGCGGCAAGTCGCGCATCTCGTCCAGGGCACTGGCCAGCCCTCCCCCCAAGCGTCCATCGATGGTGCGCAGCTCGTCGAGCAAGGCATTCACCGCCTGGAAATCCCGCTTCTCGTCGGCGGGAATGCCATCACTTTTCGTGATCTTCTTGCGCCACGTGCCATCCCCGGTCAGCAGCAGCTGGCGAAGTCCCTGCCAGTCAGGTAGGTCGTCCACGCTGCTTCCAGGGAACTGCTTCAGGCTGCTCGCCGAGAGGGCGTGTGCGGCATTGGCTGTCCGTAGCCGGTCCCGTGCCGACCGCGCAAGGCCGAGCAGCTCTGTAGACGTCCGGGCTGGCCAAAGCCCGACCAAACGCTCGAGTCGTTGGGTAACCGCACCCTCCAGCGCGGCTTCAAGTCGGCGCTTCAGCTCTGCACGGTCCGTGTCCAGCAGCTCGAGATCGAGCCAATGGTCGCGCCGCTTCAACAGATCCGTCAGCAACGTCGTCAGCGTCCCGATCTGGTTGTCGAGATGTCGCACCAGGCGTTCGACGGCATTGGCAACGGGCGAATCGGTGCCAAGGTGCTCGATCACGCGAAGCACGGCTTGCGCATACAGCGGCTTGCTGTCGTCCGCAATGCGCAGCGCAGCCCCTGTGCCTGACAGGATCGGGAGCTGTTTCGCCAGGGTGTGATTCAGCGCGTCGATGGTCTGGATCTTGAGACGAGCCGGATGGGCTTCGAGTTGCCACCCATGGCGGGCATCCGCGGCTCGTGCGGCCTTCGCGAGGCGCCAGGTCGCCTCCTTGTACTCCTCGGGTGGGGGCGCGTCCTCGGCTCCAAGCGCCAGTGCCTTCAGGATGCGACCGCGCATTTCCGCTGCTGCCTTCCGAGTGAAGGTTATCGCCAGAATCTCTTCCGGGCGCTCCACAACCGCCAGCAGTCGCAGGTAGCGACGGGTCAGGAGCTCCGTTTTTCCCGATCCAGCGGGCGCCTGCACGATGAAGCTCGTCGACGGATCGAGTGCCCGTTCTCGTACCGCCGCATCGGCAGGCCGGCTGGCAGTCGTCACGAGGGCATCTCCTCGTCGAGCCCGTCGGCAAGGCCGGATTCATGGATCCGGCAAAGGCTCGAGAGGTGGCACCGATTGCATACCTGCGGCAGCGGGTCGACGCGGGCATCACCCCGGCCGTACGCTGCGATGAGTCCATCGACAGTCTTCTGCCAGTCATCGAGCAGGGGCTGCCACTCGCCTTTGAATTCCTTGACCCCGGGCAGGATGCCGTCGCGCTTCGCAACGCCTGCGAATCCTGACTCCTTGGCATTCAGCAGCGCAAACACGACCGCCGAGAGCTGCGCGCGCCGCGCCACCGCATAGAGGGGCAGCTGCGGCTGTTCAGGCCGGGCACCCCACCATTTGGACGCCTGTGCGGAATGGCCGGTCTTGTAGTCGATGACGACTTCGCCGCCTTCGGGCTCAAGGAGATCGATGCGATCGATCTTGAGATCGAGCGTGAGGCCCGCCGCCGTGTAGGTTTCGGCGTACTCCGGGCGTTCGAGGACACGGAACGGCTGACGCTCGCGCTCGAGCGCCAGCAAGTGCCGCAGCTTGCGAGTGGCAATGTCGACTTCAATCCGGAGCAGGCGGGCGCGATGCGGACTCGCCCCCTGCAGCAACGGCACACTCAGCCGGTCGAGCGCGACGAAGACGCGCTCACGCAAAGCTTCTTCGGCAACGGCCATCAGCCCCCGCTGGCTACCGAATTCACCCCATAGCGTCTCGAGTGCCTTGTGGAGGAGCGTGCCGCGCTCGCGGGCATCGATACCCGGTGACACCTGGTCAAGCGGCCGGGCGCCGAGCCGAAGTTCCGCCTGGGCGCGAAAGGCACACCACGCTTGCAGCTCGACGACCCGTGCTCCGCCGCTTGCGCGGCCGACAGGAACTGCGGGCGCCGTGTCGTCGACGAATGCCTCCAGTACGGGCCGGTGTCGTTGCAGCCACCCACCGAGTGTTTGCTGCGGTTCGATCTCCCCGGCAAAGAGATCAAACCCGTTGAGCATCGGGCTCGGGGTCTGCTCGGCATCATCGAGGTGCTGTGCCCAGCTGCAGACGATCGACTCTGCAGCGCATCGCAGGTCCAGGAACTGTCGCTCAGCCCGTTGCCGAGTGGCCAGGACGCTCGCACCCGGCACACCCGCCTGCTGCTGCAGTCGAAGTGGCAGGAACGGATCCGGCTCGGGCGCGGGCGGCATCCGGGTAGCTTCGCATCCCATGATCCAGAGCGCCTCGAAGCGCATTCCGGCGACCGAATCCGGGTCCACCACCGTAATGGGCGCAGGCAACGTCTGAGGCTCGTAGGCCGTGGACGATGCCCACTGCCGGAATTGGGCAAGGGCAGCCCGAAACGATACTTTCCCCAGGAGGTCATCGAGTCCGCCAAAGCCGCTCAATGCATCGTTGAGCTTGGCGAGCGTTTGTTGTTCATCGCTGGACAGGGTGCGATCACCGGGCCAGCCGGCCGCAATCCACACTGCCAGAAAGCGTTCTGCCCACTCGCTGGCAGTGGCCACCTCCCCGTTGCGAGGCAAGGTTGCCCGCATCCCGGCAAGGAGCGACGAGAGCACCGGGCAGCCGTTCGCACCGGCCAGCCGTTCCAACGCCGGAACATCCACTTGTTCCGTCCCGCTGGAACGCAGCCGGGCATCGGCCAGCGCCCTGGGTGATGCCTCACTGGCAAAGCCCGAGACAAACGGACTACGCAACAGCCTCCCGGCAAGCGTGCTGGAGGCCTCCCCCTTCACGAGATCCAGAATATCGAGCGCCGTCCTCACGATCGGGAATTCAGTCAGCGTGCCGCTGGCTTCGATGGTGAACGGGACGAACCCGCTCGCCTCGCCCGAGCGACGGCCCGCAGGAACGAAGACGTCTTCGAGCGCGCGGCGCAGCGCATGCCGACGCAGCGCGAGGGATGGCACCACGAGTCCGATCGACTTGCGCCCCGCGTCGAGCTGCGAGCGCGCCCAACGGGTCGCGCTCAGGACTTCCTGTTCCGCATCCACGGCCGCGAACCGCACCGTCGAACCGGGCGATCCCGGTGGGAGTTGTTCTCGCACGATGCTGCCCTGTTCGACCAGCCGGTTGAGGAGCGTGCGCAGAGCAGGGGTCGGCTCCTCGCCGAGCGCGAGCTGGATTCGGAACGGCGGCAGCGACTCGCAGCGTGCCAGTTCATGAACGATCCGAGCCGGAGCCAACCAGCCCCGAGCGCTGCAATCTGCCTCAAATTGCCTGGCCCAGTCTGCGAAGACTTCTGCCTCTTCGCCGCCGTCCGCAGCAATTGCAGTCAGCGAGATTCCGTAGGCCTGGGCAAGGTCCCAAGAGCGCACCGCTGCCTTTGCAGCGCTTGCAGGGTTGAGCAACGAGACCGCCGCAGGGGACTCCGAAACGATGCGTTCCCACAGCACAAGCGTCTGCTGCGGTGACAGCAGCCGGCAAGACCCCGGTCGAACGTTGAACCACAGGCGGTCAGCCCACGCCCTCGGCGTCAGGATATCCGGCGTCAGCCAGGCACGCCGACCGGTGGAGACCACCTGTTCGCCGTAGGCCCGCCGCAGCGAATGGGCCGCGCGCCGATTTGGCGCGAGCACAGTGAATCCCTCGGTGAGGGCAGCCAGCAGCCCGGGATGCAGCGCGTCCATGACGACGGTCCCGGGTCGGCCCGACGGGGTCAGCGTCGCTGCGGTTCGACGACTTTCAGGTCCGTCGCCTGTCTGGCCGCCGGCCGCTGGCCGGCAGCATAGCTGTCGAGCAGCTCCTCCATGCGTCGGAATACGTCTGCCAGCACTTCGTGTGTCGGCAGGTTCGTGATGCGGAAATGGTTGTTGTAAGGCGCATTGAAACTCCCGCCGGGCGCAATGAGCACGTGCCGATGCTCGAGCAGATCCATGGCGAACAACCTGTCGTCGAAGTCGGGCAGCGCGTCCTTCCTGACCTCGATGAACGAGTACAGCGCGCCCATGGGCTTCCGCAGCTTCAGGTACTTGCTTCGAGCCACCCCATCAAGGATGGCCTGGCGCGACTCGAACAGCCGGCCACCCGGGCGCACGAGTTCCTTGATGCTCTGGTAGCCGCCGAGAGCGGTCTGCACCGCCCACTGTCCGGGCACGTTGCTGCACAGGCGCAATGACGACAGCAGCTCCAGCGCACTCAGATAATCGCGCGCATGCTCGAGGTCCCCCGAGAACACGGCCCAGCCCACCCGGTAACCACAGGCGCGATACACCTTCGACAGGCCCGACAGCGTGGCGCACAGCGTCCCGTGCACGAGCGTGGCCATCGGGACGAACTCGGCATCCTCATAGGTCATCTGGTCATAGATCTCGTCGGCAAAGACGACGAGGTGATGCTTTTCCGCGAGCTTCGCGATCCCTTCAAGCGTAGCGCGCGAGTACACCGCGCCTGTCGGATTGTTCGGGTTGATCACGACGATGGCGCGCGTGCGGCTCGTGATCCGCGATTCAATCTCCGCCACATCGGGCTGGAAATCGTTTTCCGGCCGGCAGGGATAGTGCACGGCCTTGCCTCGGTTCAGGTTTACGGCCGCTGTCCACAGGGGGTAGTCGGGGCTCGGGACCAGGACTTCGTCGTCTGCAGACAGCAGCGCGCGCAGCACCAGGTCGATGAGTTCGCTGACGCCGTTGCCGATGAACACTTCTTCGACGCTGACGCCACGGATACCGCGATTCTGCTGTTGCATCACGACGGCTTCCCGCGCCGGGAAGATGCCCTGCTGGTGGCAGTACCCCTCCGCCGCCTGCATGTTCTCGATCATCGCGAGGCGCATCGATTCGGGCGTCCGGAAACCGAACACGCCGGGATTGCCGATGTTCAGCGAGATGATCTCGTGCCCCATGCGCTCCATCTCATGGGCTCGACGGGCGAGCTTGCCGCGGATCTCGTACTTGACGTTAGCGAGACCTGAACTGGGACGGATGGAGCGTTGCGGCATGATGGCGGCCTTGTGGCGTGGGTATTTCCCGGGCGTGAGTCAGAGCTGCGTCAGGACGTGCTCGGCGCTCGAGACCTTGAACTCGCCGGGACCTTCGAGGTTGAGGTGCGTCACGACGCCGTCCTTGACGACGACCGAGAAGCGCTTGCCACGCACGCCCATGCCGAAGCCCGTTGCATCGAGTTCGAGACCGAGTGCCTTGGCGTAGTCGGCGTTGCCGTCGGCGAGCATCACGACGGCGTCGCCGACGTTGTGCGCCTTGCCCCACGCTCCCATCACGAACACATCGTTGACGGCCATGCAGGCAACGGTATCCACGCCGCGGGCCTTGATGTCGCCCGCGTGCTGTACGAAGCCTGGCAGGTGCTTCGCATCGCAGGTCGGAGTGAAGGCGCCCGGCACCGAGAACAGCACGACCGTCTTGCCCTTGAAGAGCTGCTCGGTGGTCATCGCCTGGGCGCCGTCCTTGGTCATGGATTTGAAGGCGCCGGCAGGCATCGTGTCGCCAATCTTGATCGTCATGGCTAGTGCTCCTTGAGAAGTCGGGATCAGGTTGTGGAGTCGCGGTCAGTGACGGCACCCTTCGAGGCGCTGCTGACTGAGCGGGCATACTTGGCCAGCACGCCGCGGGTGGCATAGGGCTCGGGCGCCTTCCAGCTCTTGCGGCGACGCTCTAATTCCTTCGTATCGACGCCGAGGTCGATCGTACGCGCCACGGCATCGATCGTAATGCGATCGCCGTCGCGCACGAGGGCAATCGTCCCGCCCACCGCTGCTTCCGGTGCGATGTGACCAACGACGAACCCGCGGCTGCCGCCAGAGAACCGGCCATCGGTGATCAGGGCCACCTTGTCGGCGAGGCCCTTGCCGGCAATGGCACTCGTCGGACTCAGCATCTCGCGCATGCCGGGGCCGCCCTTCGGGCCCTCGTATCGGATGACAACGACGTCGCCCGCGACGACCACGCCATCGAGAATCGCCTGCAGCGACTTTTCCTCCGAGTCGAACACTCGTGCGGTGCCGCTGAACTGCAGTCCCTCCTTGCCCGTGATCTTGGCAACCGAGCCTTCCGTCGCGAGGTTGCCGTACATGACCACGAGGTGGCTTTCCGGCTTGATCGGATTCTTCAGGCTGCGAATGATGTCCTGCGACTTAGGGTAAGGCTTCACGCGCTTCAGGTTCTCGGCCAGCGTCTTGCCCGTGACCGTCAGGCAGTCGCCGTGCAACAGCCCCGCATGCAGGAGCATCTTCATGAGCGGCTGGATGCCGCCGATGCGGATCAATTCGGACATCAGGTACTTGCCGCTCGGGCGAACATCCGCGAGCACCGGCACCTTGAGCCCGATGCGCGTGAAGTCGTCGAGTTCGAGCTTGATACCGGCATCGTGCGCGATGGCCAGCAGATGCAGCACCGCGTTCGTCGAGCCGCCGAGCGCAATGACCACGGTGATCGCGTTCTCGAAGGCCTTGCGGCTCAGGATGTCGGATGGCTTGATATCCGCCTTGACCAGCTTGACCACGGCCTTGCCCGCCTCCCGGCAATCCTTCAGCTTGTTGCGCGATACCGCTTCCTGTGCGGAGCTGTTCGGGAGGCTCATGCCGAGTGCCTCAATGGCCGAGGCCATCGAGTTGGCCGTATACATGCCGCCGCAGCTGCCCGGACCGGGAATGGCTGTCTTCTCGATCTGCTTGAGCTGCTTCGCGCTGATGCTGCCGTTGGCGAATGCGCCAACGGCTTCGAATACCGAAATCACGTCCGTGTGGTTCGCGCCCGGCTTGATGGTGCCGCCGTAGACGAACACCGCCGGCCGGTTGAGCCGCGCGAGCGCCATCATGCAGCCCGGGATGTTCTTGTCGCAGCCGCCGATGGCAACGACGCCGTCGAAGCCTTGCGCACCCGCGACCGTTTCGATCGAGTCGGCGATGACTTCACGCGACACGAGCGAGAACCGCATTCCCGGCGACCCCATCGAGATGCCGTCCGACACGGTGATGGTGCCGAACGTGGTGCTCTTGCCACCCGAGGCATCGACACCCGCGGCAGCCGCAGCGGCCAGCTTGTCGATGTGCATGTTGCAAGGGGTCAGGTTGCTCCACGTGGACGCGACACCGATCGAGGGCTTCGTGAAGTCCTTGTCCGTGTAGCCGACTGCGCGGAGCATGGCTCTGCTTGCCGACTGCTTGAGTCCGTCGACCACGAGACCCGAGTACGGGCGTCCAGCGGTAGAGGCAGGTTTGGCGGAAGTCTTCTTGCGTGTAGCCATGAGGAAGTGCGCAGCAAAAAAGGGGTTGGCGTTTGGCCAAAATCGGGTTCGGTCCGGGATTGTACTATCCCGCATCCCCCAACCCCTATCTCCTATCCTCTTTTTCTCAGCTTCCGGTGTCCACCATCCGCCGGTCGCGCACTGCGACGATCAGGATGCCGACCAGCGTGATCGCCCCCCCCAGCACCATGCGGTGACTCAGCCGGTCCTGCAGCAGCGTCACGCCGAAGAAGATGCTGAAGAGGGGCGACAGCAGCGTAAGCGGAGCAACGCTGGTCACTGGATAACGCTGGATCAAGTGGAACATGGCGGTGTGCGCGAACAGGCTGTTGATCAGCGAGGTGAACAACAGCGCTCCCCAGCCTTTCAAGCTGGCGCTCTCGAGCGCAGTCCACTGCCCGTCCTCGAACAGAAATGACAGCGCCAGCAGGAGGGGCCAGGCAGTCATGGCGAGCCATGCCTGCAGTTGCAGGGGGCCGATGCCGTTCAGCCGCTTGATACAGGTCAGTCCCAGCGACCCGGCGAGGCACGACGCGATGATCAACCCGAGACCGTGCGAGTAGGCGAGGACGCCGGGGTCGAAGGCAATGACCGCGACACCGCCGAACGCAAGCGCGATCCCGAGAATTCGCCGCCAGCGAAGCGTTTCCTTGAGCAGCCACACGGACAGCAGCGTAGTCATCGGGATGCCGAGCTGGGATGCGATGGCGACCGTCGACACATCGTGGGCCAGCGCGAGCCCGGCAAACAGCAGCGAGAACTGCAGCGCGCCGCTCAGGCCGGCGGCAAACAGCAGCGTCCGCATTTGGCCGGGAAAGAGCTTGAGGAATGGCAGCGTCACCACGGCCAGCAGCCCGAAGCGCAGACTCGTGAACAGGATCGGCGGAATCTCGGTCACGCCCACCTTCGCGGCGATCAGGTTGAACCCCCAGATCCCGCTGATGCCGACGAGCAGCGTCAGGTCGCGCCGGGCCAGCACGGATTTACGCGGGATACCTGGCTTTCAGGTAGGCATACAGCGCGCGCACACCCTGAGCCTCGCCCCCCGCGGGCCGACCCGGGCGTTCGCGCGAATTCCACCCGTACAGGTCGATATGCACCCAGTGACGCGCGTCGGAGACAAACCGCTTCAGGAACAGTGCGCCGATGATCGCTCCCGAGAACCCGGTACTTGAAACATTGTTCAGGTCGGCAATCTTGCTCGCCAGTTCATCATCGTAACCGGGCCATAGAGGCAGCTGCCAGAGCGGATCGTTCACCGTGGTCCCGTGATGGACCAGGCTTGCAGCCACCTCGTCATTGCTGGCAAACAAGGCCGGCAGCTCCGGACCCAGGGCGATCCGTGCGGCTCCCGTCAACGTCGCGAGGTCGATCAGGAGATCCGGCTTGCCGGCGTCGGCCAGAGCGAGTCCATCGGCCAGTACCAGCCGCCCTTCCGCATCCGTATTTCCCACCTCTACCTGCAATCCCTTGCGGGTTGCCAGCACGTCGCCAGGACGGAAGGCGTTGCCGCTCACGGCGTTCTCGACGGCGGGAATGACCACATGCAAGCGCACAGGTAGCCCGGCATCCATCACCAGTTGCGCGAGGGCCAGCACACAGGCGGCACCGCCCATGTCCTTCTTCATCATCAGCATCGACGCCGGCGGTTTGAGATCGAGACCGCCCGAGTCGAAACAGACGCCCTTGCCGACCAGCGCCACGAGCGGATGAGCGGGATTCCCCCAATGGAACTCGATGAGCCTCGGCGCCGCCGTGCTGGCCCGCCCGACCGCATGGACGGCCGGGAAGCCCATCAACAGGTCCTCTCCGGAATGCTGCCGGACAACGGCACCGTACCGCTCAGCGACGGCGGCGGCCGCTGCCGCGAGTTCCGCAGGGAGCAGATGGCTTGCGGGAGTATTGATCAGGTCTCTCGCCAGCGTGCAGGCCGCATGAATACGGCTGACCTCGTCGGCATCCACGCCGGTCGGCACCTCGAGACACACGGATTTCGCGCCCTGTCCGGCGGGATCGCGCTTGAAACGATCGAAGCGGTACTGCCCGTAGGCCCACCCAAGTGCGAACTGCTCGGCCGCACCCGGATCGAGGAGCGTGGCGAGGTGGTAGTCGCCCTGGGGCAAGCGCTCGGGACTACCGGCCGAGTGCCACAAGGTGAGGCCTTCACCGGCTTGTCGTTTGCCAGCGCCGCAAGCCACCGCACTGACAGCACCCTGCGCATCAGGGATGAGCAGTACCCTGCTTTTCTCGGCTTTGAACCCACTGGCCAGCAGCCAGGCGCGTGCAGGCCCCGGCTGCACTTTAAGCCAGGATTCGAGCTGATCCTCGTGCACAATGTGAAGGGGGACTGAGCCCGGTTTGGGGACGGTATTGAACATCGGGTCAGCCTGTATCGGGTGAAAACGGAACGGATGGCCTGAACGGGGTCTGCCAGCAGGACCGCGACTACCTCGCGCTGTGGTCGTCCGAAGGATAGCAGCCACCGACCGTCCGAGCGTGGTACGAGCACCAGAACGTAGCGACGCAGAACGCAACGATGCCAACCGGCAAGTCTCCTATGTTAAGATGCGAGCTCCGATTTTTCCGCTACGCACATGCCGTGATCGCGCTGCCGCTATCATGCGCAGGCCCTGGCCTGTCCCTCGAGGTCCCGAGCATGCGAGCAGAGGCTGGGCAACGCCTTGCGGGTTGCCTTGGGACAGACCCGGGATTCGCGAGGATTCCGCGGGATGAATGGCAGTGGCAGTGGTTACTGTGACTTGATGTCCATACACCCCGCGTCGGCGTTACCGAAGCGGGGTTCGCATTTGGGTCGGGCACGAAGTCGGTTCGATTGACGGTTTTGAGAGCTTGGGTAACGGGGCATCGCCCCACGAGCATCGGCAGATACAAACGTTTCAGGAGTTCGCTCATGCAGATTTTTTCCCAGAAGGACGTCAACAAGAAGGCGCTCAAGGGCGCCCGCATCGTGATCCTCGGCTACGGCAGCCAGGGTCGTGCGCACGCACTCAACCTCAAGGAGAGCGGTTACGACGTCGTCGTGGGCGTACGCAAGAACGGCGCCAGCTGGGCCAAGGCCAAGAAGGACGGCCTGCAGGTCGCCGAACCCGCCACCGCCGTGAAGGACGCGAAGCTCGTCGCGATGCTCGTCCCCGACATCGCGCAGAAGGAACTCTACGGACAGGTCATTGCCAACATCCCCAAGGGTGCCACGCTGCTGTTCGCGCACGGCTTCAACGTGCACTTCAAGCAGATCAAGCCCCGCAAGGACCTCGATGTCGTGCTGATCGCGCCGAAGGGCCCCGGTGACCTCGTCCGCCGCCAGTACCAGCAGGGCCGTGGCGTGCCCGCGCTCATCGCCGTCCACCAGGATGCCACGAAGGGTGCCCGCGACAACGCCCTCGCCTATGCCGACGGCATCGGTAGCACCCGTGGCGGCGTGCTCACGACGACGTTTGCCGAGGAGACGGAAACGGATCTGTTCGGCGAGCAGGTCGTCCTCTGTGGCGGCACCACGCACCTGGTCATGAAGGGCTTCGAGACGTTGGTGGAAGCCGGCTACCAGCCCGAAGTGGCCTACTACGAAGTCCTGCACGAACTGAAGCTGATCGTCGACCTGCTGCACGAAGGCGGCCTGGCCAAGATGCACCAATTCATCAGCGACACCGCCAAGTACGGCGACCTGACGCGCGGCCCGCGCATCGTCAACAAGACCACGAAGAAGGAAATGAAGAAGGTCCTGAAGGAAATCCAGGACGGCAAGTTTGCGCGCCAGTGGATGAAGGAAGCCAAGAGCGGCATGAAGAAGTACAAGAAGCTGATGAACCAGGACCTGAAGCACCCGATCGAGAAGGTCGGCGTGAAGCTCCGCGCGCGGATGCCCTGGCTCAACGGCTGAGGGCTGCCTGCTTCATGACACAACCGGGGTCCGACCGCGTATTGATCTTCGACACCACGCTGCGTGACGGCGAGCAGTCGCCTGGGTGCAGCATGACGCAACCCGAGAAGCTGCGAGTGGCGCGAGCCCTCGCGGAACTCGGTGTCGATATCATCGAGGCCGGTTTCCCGGTCGCCTCTCGGGGCGACTGGGAGTCCGTCAATGCCATCGCCCGTGAGATCCACGGGCCGACCATTGCCGGACTCGCCCGCTGCAACAAGGACGATATCGAGACGGCTTGGCGCGCGTTACAGGATGCCAGTCGCCCTCGCCTGCACGTGTTCCTTGCGACCAGCGCGATCCATCGCCAGTACAAGCTCAACATGGCCAAGGAAGAAATCATCCGCACCGCCGTTGAAGGCGTTCGTCGGGCGCGCGCGTTGTGCGACGACGTGGAGTTTTCCCCGGAAGACGCCTCGCGCACCGAGCTTGAGTTCCTGGCCGAGGTGGTCGAGGCCGTCGTCGACGCCGGCGCAACCACGGTCAATGTCCCCGATACGGTGGGTTACACCGTCCCGGAAGAATTCCATGATGTCTTTGCCTACCTGAAGCGCCATGTACGCGGCATCGACAAGATAACCCTGTCCGTGCATTGTCACGACGACTTGGGCATGGCGGTGGCGAACAGCCTCGCTGCCGTCCGGGCAGGCGCCCGTCAGGTCGAATGCACGATCAACGGCATCGGCGAACGGGCCGGCAACTGCTCACTGGAAGAAGTCGTCATGGCCCTGAAGACGCGCGAGAGCTTCTTCGGGCTGACCACTGGTATCCAGACCAATCGCCTCTATCCGACCAGCCGCATCGTTTCGCAGATCACCGGCATGCCAGTGCCACGCAACAAGGCCATCGTCGGTGAAAATGCCTTTGCCCATGAATCGGGCATCCACCAGCACGGCATGCTCCGGCATCACTCCACGTACGAGATCATGCGTCCGCAAGACGTCGGCCTGTCGCGTACGAGCCTGGTACTCGGCAAGCATAGCGGCCGCCATGCCCTGCGTGAACGAGTCAAGGAACTCGGCTTCGAGATCGATGAGGCGGAGTTCGCCCGTGTATTCGAGGAATTCAAGGCGCTGGCCGACAAGAAGAAGGAATTGTTCGATGGCGATATCGAGGCACTGGTCATGCGCGCCGAATCCGGTGCGCCCGGTCCCTGGCTGCTGGAGGCCGTCGAAGTCACCACCCGCAGCAATGCCGCTGCGCTCGCCAAGGTGCGCCTGAAGCACGTGGACGGGAGAGTGCTTGAACAGCAGACGAGCGGTGACGGCCCCGTCGATGCTGCCATCAAGGCGATCGAGCAGATCACCGCCGTCGCCGTGAAGGTCAGCAAGTTCGAGTTGCACAGCCTCTCCGGCGGTGAAGATGCCCAGGGCGAGGCCGTGATCACCGTCGAGCACAATGGCCGCGGCTATCGCGGCACCAGCGCCAGCACCGACATCGTCGAGGCGGCGGCTCATGCATTCCTTGAGGTCGTCAATCGCATCGAGTCGACGCGCCTCACTGCCGAGCGCAACGGCGGCGAGCGTCGCGCCGACCCGCCAGCAGTCGCCGCGGTATAGTTGCCCGGGTTCAAGAGGGCTTGCCGCGCGTTCGCGGAGCCAGTCGAGTCGAAAGTCGGAAGAGGTTGTACAGTCCCATGCCCATAGCAGAAGCAAAATTCATCTGGCAGAACGGCAAGCTCGTTGCCTGGGAAAAGGCAACCGTCCATGTATTGGCCCATGCGCTACATTACGGCTCTACGGTATTCGAAGGCGTCCGTGCCTATGCGACGTCCAATGGCCCGGCGATTTTCCGCCTGCAGGATCACACGCGCAGGCTGTTCGACTCCGCACGCATCTACCGGATGGACATCCCCTACACCCCGGCGGAGATCAACGCCGCCTGCAAGCTGATCGTCACTGCGAATGAGCTTAACAAGGGCGCATACCTCAGGCCTTTTGCCTACCGCGGCTATGGTGAAATCGGCGTGGCGCCGAAGAATCCTCCACCCATCGATACGGTGGTCGCAGGTTTTGAGTGGGGCGCATACCTCGGTGCCGACGGCCTCGAAAACGGGATCGATGTCTGTGTGTCCTCGTGGCAGCGGCTGGCGCCGAATACCATTCCTGCATTGGGCAAGGCCGCGGGCAACTACCTGTCCAGCCAGCTCATCAGCATGGAAGCCAAACGCCTCGGGTTTGCCGAAGGCATCGGTCTCGGCACCGACGGCAGCGTCAGCGAAGGCGCTGGCGAGAACCTCTTCCTGGTGCGGGATGGCGTCATCCACACGCCGGCAGTAGCCAACTCGATCCTGCAGGGCATCACCCGCGATACGGTCATGACCCTCGCTCGCGAGCACGGCTTCACGGTCCGCGAGCAGACGATGCCCCGCGAAATGCTGTACATGGCAGACGAAATCTTCCTGACCGGCACCGCTGCGGAAATCACGCCAGTGCGTTCAGTGGACCGGATCCAGGTGGGAGCTGGACGCCGTGGCCCGATAACGGAAACCTTGCAGACGGCTTTCTTCGGGCTGTTCAACGGCAAGACCCCCGACAAGTGGGGCTGGCTGTCCCTGTGCAACGACGCGGCTCCTGGCGTTGCAGCAGCTGACTGATCCACGGCACGACTCATGTCCCAGAAAACCCTGTTCGAAAAGGTATGGGAGCGGCACGAAGTCGTTCCCGAAACGGCCGACACCCCCGCAGTTCTCTACATTGATCTCCACCTGATCCATGAAGTGACCACGCCGCAGGCCTTCACGCTCCTGCGCGAGCAGAACCTGAAGGTTCGCCGACCGGATCGCATCCTGGCCACGATGGATCACTCGACGCCCACCACCACGGAAGAGATCTTCGGCCGCATCCCGATCCGCATGGAGTCGGCCGCGCAGCAGATCCACAAGCTCGAGGACAACTGCCGCGAGTTCGGCATCGAACTGCTCGGCATGACGCACAAGGATCGCGGCATCGTGCATATCATCGGTCCTGAACTGGGCGCGACGCAGCCAGGCAAGACAATTGTCTGCGGAGACAGCCACACCGCCACACACGGTGCATTCGGTGCGCTGGCATTCGGCATCGGCACGACCGAAGTGGGCCACGTCCTTGCCACGCAGAGCCTGCTGCAGCGTCGCCCGAAAACGCTGGCCATCAACGTCAAGGGTCGCTTGCCTGCGGGCGTGGCTGCCAAGGACCTGATCCTCGCCATCATCGGCAAGATCGGGGTCGGCGGTGGCACGGGCCACGTGATCGAGTATCGCGGCGAAGCCATCAGTGCACTGTCGATGGACGAGCGGATGACCATCTGCAACATGTCCATCGAGGCGGGTGCGCGAGCGGGCATGATTGCCCCCGATGAAACCACGTTCGAGTACCTCAATGGCCGTCCCAAGGCACCGCAAGGCGCCGCCTGGGACAAGGCGGTTGCCGCGTGGCGCGAGCTCAAGTCCGACGCGGGTGCCCGCTTCGACCGCGAAGTCGACATCGACGCCTCGGCACTCGAACCGATGATCACCTACGGCACGCATCCCGGCATGGTGTTGCCGATTTCCGGCTCCGTGCCCACGAAGCCGGACGATCCGGCCTTTGCGAAGGCGCTGAACTACATGGGCATGACGCCGGGTGAGCGATTGCTCGACAAGCCCATCAACATCGTGTTCATCGGCAGCTGCACCAACGCAAGGTTGTCGGATATCCAGTTGGCCGCACGCGTCATCAAAGGCCACAAGGTCGCCGCGGGCGTGCGGATGCTCGTGGTTCCCGGTTCACAGCAGATCAAGCATGCCGCGGAAGCGCTTGGCCTCGACAAGATCTTTCTCGACGCGGGCGCGGAATGGCGTGAGTCGGGCTGCTCCATGTGCATCGGCATGAACGGTGACCTCGCCGGAAAAGGCGAGTATGTGGTCAGCACCAGCAACCGCAACTTCGAAGGTCGCCAGGGTCAGGGGGCGCGCACATTGCTCGCTAGCCCGGCCACGGCGGCGGCGGCGGCGATTCGTGGACGGATTACCGATCCCCGGCAGTTCCTGTAATTCACTCGACCCCTAGCGACCATGCCTTACCCGCAAAACACCAGCCAGTCCTATGAGATGCAGCCGATCAAGTCCGTGAAGTCACGGACCGTTGTCCTGCCCTCCACCGACATCGACACGGACCAGATCATTCCCGCGCGCTTCCTGCGCACGACCACCAAGGAAGGCCTTGGCAAGCAGCTGTTCTCAGACTGGCGCTACGATGCGAACGGTACTCCGAAAACTGACTTCGTTCTGAATCTCCCTGAATCCCAGGGCGCTGCGATCCTGGTCGCAGGCAACAATTTCGGCTGCGGTTCTTCACGGGAGCATGCCCCGTGGGCGTTGATGGACTTCGGCATTCGTGCCGTCATCAGCACCGAGATTGCGGACATCTTTAGCAGCAACGCGCTCAAGAACGGCCTGCTGCCGCTGGTCATCGACAAGGCGACACACGCGTGGCTGATGGAACACCCCGGCGCGGACGTCGAGATCGACCTTGAAACAACCACGCTGAAACTGCCGGATGGCAAATCCGTCAAGTTCCCGATTGAGGCTTTCGCACGTTACTGCCTGCTGAATGGCATCGACGAGCTGGGCTACCTGCTGAACCAGGACGACGCGATCAGCCGTCACGAACGAGCCTACCCATGAAGGCACGCATTGTTGTCTTGCCGGGCGACGGCATTGGTCCCGAAGTCACTGCGCAGGCAGTCAAGGTCCTCGCTGCAGTGGCCAGGCGCTTTGGCCACGAGTTCACGTTCGACCAGCAGCTCATCGGTGGCGCCGCGATCGATGCCACCGGGTCGGCGTTGCCTCCAGAGACCCTGGCGGCTTGCCAGGCTGCGAGTGCGGTCCTGCTCGGCGCGGTCGGTGGACCCAAGTGGTCCGATCCGGCGGCGAAGATCCGGCCCGAGCAGGGACTGCTGGCGATTCGCAAGGGCCTTGGCTTGTTCGCGAACCTTCGCCCGGTCACGCTGCACCCGGCTCTGCTGGACGCCTCGACCATCAAGGCCGAAGTACTCAAGGGCACCGACATCATGGTGGTCCGCGAACTGACCGGCGGCATCTACTTCGGCGAAAAGACCCGCACCGCCACGACCGCAAGCGACCTGTGTACCTACTCGGTCGAGGAAGTCGAGCGCGTGGTGCGCGTGGCCGGCAAGCTGGCAATGGGTCGACGCAAGTCGCTCGTGTCTGTCGACAAGGCGAACGTGCTTGAGACTTCCCGCCTGTGGCGCCAGGTCGCGGAGCGCGTCCTGAAGTCCGAGTTCCCCGAGGTCACCTTCGAACACATGCTGGTGGACTCCGCCGCGATGCATCTCATCCGCAAGCCAACGAGTTTCGATGTGATCGTCACCGAGAACATGTTCGGCGACATCCTGACCGATGAAGCTTCCATGCTTGCAGGGTCAATGGGCTTGCTGCCTTCCGCATCGCTGGGTTCTGGAACACTTGGACTGTACGAGCCTATTCATGGCTCTGCGCCCGATATTGCAGGCCGCGGAATTGCGAATCCGTTTGGCGCCATCCTGAGTGCCGCGATGTTGCTCAGGCACTCGTTAGGCCTGCTGCCGGAAGCCGCGGCGATCGAGGCGGCAGTCTCCTCGGCTGTCACCGCCGGGGTCAGAACGGCAGACATTGCTGCCGGGGGACCCCAAGTATCCACTTCCGAGGCCGGAGAGGCTGTCTTGAGGATTCTTTTAGGTTAGTGACTTAACTTATTGATTTATAGCCAGTCGCCCGTTCTTATGACGGCCGTCTGCCTTAGTCTGCTCGGTCAAATTGGGCGTTTTGCCCAAAAATTGCCCCCCAACTGCCGCCGGAGATTGGTTATGATCCAGTCAGGCGCGGCGGTTCTCCCGCTCCTTTAGCTTCTGCAGCCTCTGGCTATAACCCTTTTTTGCGCGGCCTTTCGAGGTCGACGTGTCTTTGGTGGAAACGGAACTCGCGTCGGGTTAGTCCCCATGCTGCAACGGTTCATCCCGTTGCGGCGAGACCTTGATCTTCGTTGCCACATCTAGGCCGGCCCTAACAGGCCGGCCTTTTTTTGCTCTCCTGATCCCTCAGCGAGGTGATCGCCTGACGCGGTCGAGCGCGGCACGCAGATCCGCGAGCAGGTCTCGCACATCTTCAATTCCGACCGACAACCGGATCAGCCCGTCAGTGATCCCTGCCCGCGCCCTGGTTTCTGCATCGAGCGCTGCGTGCGTCATGGTGGTCGGGTGCGCTGCCAGGCTCTCAACCCCACCCAGCGATTCCGCCAGCGAGAAACACTTGAGTCCATCGAAGAACGCACGCACCTGATTGAGCCCGCCGGCCAGTTCAAAACTGACCATGGCACCGAAGCCGGACTGCTGCTTTCGTGCCAACGCATGCTGCGGATGGGTGTCGAGCCCCGGAAAGTGCACCGCCTGCACCGCGGAATCTTGCGACAGCAAATCCGCTACGGCGGCAGCATTGGCCGCATGTGCCTGCATTCTCACATGCAGAGTCCGCAACCCCCGCAGGGTCAGGAAGCTGTCGAACGGTGCTCCGATCAATCCGGTTGCGTTACCCCACCACTCGAGCTGCTGTTGCAGCGCTGGCGTTGCCGCGATGACGACCCCGCCGACCACGTCGCTGTGGCCGTTCAGGTACTTCGTTGTTGAATGCACGACGAGGTCCGAGCCCAACGCAATGGGCTGCTGCCATACGGGGGATAGGAAGGTATTGTCAGTTGCGACGAGCGCTCCCTGCTCATGCGCAGCCGCGGCAATCGAACGGACATCCGCCACCCGCAGCAGCGGATTGCTCGGTGTTTCGATCCATACCAGGGCGGGCTTCCGCTTCATCGCGGAGGCGACGGCCACCGCGTCTGTCTGATCAATGAATTCGATACGCAGCACGCCGCGGTGCGCGAGTGCGCTGAACAGCCGATAGGTCCCGCCATAGCAATCGTGAGGAGCGACCACGAGGTCAGTCGGACCGACCAGTTGACTGACCAGGGTCACGGCAGCCATGCCGGATGCCGTGACTACGGCCCCTGCCCCGCCTTCGAGGTCGGCCAATGCCGTTGCAAGCGCGTCGCGCGTGGGATTGCCCGAACGGCTGTAGTCGTAGCGACCCTTCTCGCCAAAGGCAGTGAAGGCGAAGTTCGTGGTCAGATAAAGAGGCGGGACCACCGCATGGTGCTGCGTGTCGCTCTCAAGCCCCGCGCGTACGACGCGCGTCGCCACCTGGCAGGGATTCGGATCGTCGCTCATGGCTCGGGGCCTCCGGACAGGGCCTCCGCAAGGACCGGTCGCATTGCTTCAACTTCCTTGAGGAACGCATCGTGACCATAGACTGACGACAGTTCCGTCAATCTGCAGCGCGCAGCCACGCGATCGCGCAGGCTGCGCATGTCCGCGATCGGCACCAACTGATCTTCAAGCACGCCGATCAATGTAGTCGGAACCCGGATCTTCGCCGGCTCGACAAAGTGCAGATCGATGGACTCCGAGAGGCAGACGAACGCTTCCGGGATGTATCTCTGCGCATAGGCGTCGCCCCGCGCGAACAGATAGGACTCGACCGGAAACCTGAAGCCGCTGTCGGTTTTCGTGGGAGGGCCACCAAAACGGGCCGCGAATTCGGCCGGGCTGCGATAGGTCGCCATCGCCAGTGCCCTCGCCAGCTTGAGGCCTTCGGCCCCCTCACCTCGTGAAGCCGCATGCCGCACGATGGCCCGCTGAACGCTGCGCCATGCGGTTGCCATCGGGTGCGTATGGTCGGCCGCGCTGATCGACACGATATGACCCACTTCGTCGGGATACCGTTCGGCAAAAGCGAGCGCCACCATGCCGCCATAAGAGGCGCCGACGATGGCGTGCAGCCGCTTGGCGCCGAGATGTGCAATCAGGCGGTGGAGTATTTCTGCCTGGTCGAACGCGCTGATGCTAGGGAAGCGGCTGTCACCCGCCATGGGGCCGGTGGAGTCGCCGCTGGCTCCTAGAAAATCGAAGCCGAGAATGGCGAACCGGTTGGAATCGACCGGACAACCTGGCCCGACGACGCCATTCCACCACCCCTGCTGTCCCGCATTGGCCTCCGAGAACACCACGCGACTCGCAGAAATGCCCCCAAGAGCGGCAACGATGGGCGTGTCCCCGCTGCGCGCGCCGGTGAGGCGCCATGCCACTTTGACGTCACCCAGGGTGCCGCCGAACTGCAGCGGCAGGTCACCGGCAATCGTGAGGATGCCTTCCCGCGCCTCCTGGGCAACGGACCGGTCTTCCGCCTGTGAGGCAGTCACTCGTGTAGTCATCTGGACAGACGCTCTCCAAAGCCTCCCGCGGACAAGGACCCATACCCTTGGCAACAGGCGGAACTCCCTGATGGCAGGGAGCGGTTTCCACACATCGGAAACCCCTACGGAGAGCCGTAGCGGCAGGTCGCTGTAGCCTGACCTCGAAGCCCTGGCGCCGGTTAGGGAGCTCGCGCCTCAAGGTTCTACAGCACCTCATCTGTCGGCCCCGCCGCTGCCTTCTGGTCTGGCAGCGGGACGGGATACCGCAGGAGTTGGCACCTTTTCGCGGGGGTTAGCTCGCGACGGTTGCCCCGGCTTCAAAGGGCCTGACCCTCAGCCGGTCTCGATGAGTGCTAAAAGTTTATGGGGATTCATGGGCGAGCGTCAAGGAAGGACCCATCTTGCCTGGGGAAATGCGCAGTCCAATCGCGCGATTGTGACGGATCGGGTTTGACTTGCCCGCCTCGTTTGTATTAACGTGCTATCACGCTAGTACACGGACTCCCATGAAAGATCACCGCGCCGTGACGCCGCGCCAGGAAGCCCTGGCAGAGCGATCCCTCGCCGAAGCCCTACTGAAACTCCAGTCGGTGGACGAGTGCCGCGCGTTCCTGAAGGACTTGTGCAGTCCGGCCGAACTGCAGGCGCTATCCGACCGCTGGGCTGTCGTGGGCCTGTTGCAGGAAGGACTGCCCTATCGCGAGATCCAGCGGCGAACTGGTGTCAGCGTCACGACCGTCGGGCGGGTTGCCCGGTATCTCACACAAGGCAATGGCGGTTATGCGCTGGTTGTCAAACGACTCGAGGATCCCCGCCATGGATAAGCCCCCTTCCGACAACCCTGCGCGCCTGAAACTTGCGATCCAGAAGTCTGGACGCCTCACCGACCACTCGCTCGACCTGATGTCGAAGTGCGGCCTCAAATATAGTCGCGGCAAGGACCAGCTCATCTGCTACGGCGAGAACATGCCGCTCGACGTCCTGCTCGTGCGCGATGACGACATTCCGGATCTGGTCCAGCAGGATGTTTGCGAGCTGGGCATCGTCGGGCTCAACGTCATCGAGGAGAAGCGCCTCGCGTTCGAGGCCAAGGGGATCAAGCCGCTGTTCGAACAGCTGATGCTGCTCGACTACGGCAAATGCCGCCTGTCCATCGCCGTCCCCGACGGCTTTGAGTACAAGGGCGCGCAATCGCTGGCAGGCAAGCGCATCGCGACCACCTACCCCAACATCCTGGCGCGCTATCTCGTGGACAATGGCATCCAGGCCGAGATCGTCACGCTGTCAGGTGCCGTGGAAATCGCTCCCCGTTTGGGCCGCGCGGATGTGATCTGCGACCTCGTGTCGACAGGGTCGACCTTGCTGGCCAATCACCTGAAGGAAGTGGAAACCATCCTGCTGAGCCAGGCGGCCGTCATTCGGACCCCTGTGCCCGTCTCCGAGGCGAAGCAGGACTGGATACACCGGCTCGCGGTGCGCATCGAAGGCGTCCAGCAAGTCAAGGAAAGCAAATACATCATGCTGCACGCACCCCGCGCGCGGCTCGACGAGATTCGCAAGCTCCTGCCCGGCAGCGAATCGCCAACCATCATTCCGCTCGACGGCCCGGGCGACAAGGTGGTCGTGCACGCGGTCTGCCGCGAAAACGTGTTCTGGGAGACGCTCGAGAGCCTGAAGAAGGTGGGCGCAAGCTCGCTGCTCGTGCTTCCCGTCGAGAAGATGCTGCCTTGAGGGGCTTCGTGCCCAAGGATAGATGTCAGTGAACGTTCCAGTTCTGGTCTGGTCGCGCTTGTCGCAGGCGGAGCGCCGCGAAGCGCTGCAGCGCCCGACGCAACGTGGTGGCGATGAACTACTGGGCCGTGTCCGCAAAATCATCGATGCAGTACGCCAGGGTGGCGACGCCGCCCTCAAGCGCTATACACGCGATTTCGACGGCGCCGATCTGGAACAACTCGCAGTATCTCCGACCGAATTCTCTGCAGCAGAGAAGCGCCTTTCCAGTGAACAACGTGCGGCGCTTGATCGCGCCATCGGCAACGTGTCCCGCTTCCACGAAGCGCAGGTTACCCAACCACTGGTAGTGGAAACATCCCCCGGCGTGGTGTGCGAACGGCATACCCGCCCGATCGATGCAGTGGGCCTGTACGTCCCGGCCGGCACGGCGCCTCTGCCCTCCGCAGCCATCATGCTGGCAATCCCCGCCCGCATTGCCGGATGCCCGGTGCGAGTGATGTGCACCCCCCCGCAGCGGGATGGCTTTGCGGATCCAGCAGTGCTGACAGTCGCCCGCCAATGCGGTGTCGAACAGGTATTCAAGGTCGGCGGCGCGCAGGCCATTGCGGCGATGGCGTACGGGACTGAGTCCATACCTAAGGTCGACAAGATCTTCGGACCCGGCAGCGCCTGGGTGACAGCCGCCAAGCTGCTCGTCGGCAACGATCCCGCCGGCGCGGCGCTCGATCTGCCGGCAGGCCCATCGGAAGTTCTGGTGCTGGCGGACGACACCGCCAACCCGGAGTTCGTTGCGGCCGACCTGCTTGCCCAAGCGGAACATAGCGGTGACGCGCAGGTGGTGTTGGTCACTACCTCCAAGGCACTTGTCGAGAATGTGAACATCGCCCTTCAGCAGCAGAGGGCCCGGCTGTCCCGCAGCGGGACACTCGATCAAGCAATCGAGCACACTCGTCTCATCCTGGTCGATACGCTGGAGCAGGCCTTCGAGGTCAGCAACACCTACGCGCCTGAACATCTCATCGTGCAGACGCGGGAGCCGCGCCGCTGGCTGCCGCTGGTCCGCAATGCCGGCTCGGTGTTCCTCGGACCCTGGACGCCCGAAACAATGGGCGACTATTGCAGCGGCACCAACCATGTGTTGCCTACGTACGGATTTGCCCGCGCGTACAGCGGCCTGTCGCTCAATGATTTCCTGAAGCGCATTACGGTGCAGGAGCTCACTGCTGCGGGCCTCAAGGACCTCGGCCCCACTGCATTGACGATCGCGGGCCTCGAGGGGCTTGATGCGCATGCCAACGCCGTTTCCGTACGGCTCGATTACCTCGCGCGGCAGCCAGGATAGATCATGAACAGTGTTCTGAAGCTGGCGAGACCCGATATCCTGACGTTGCAACCGTACAGCCATGCTGCCTGGCTGCCTGAGCTTGAGCGCCTGCATGCCAACGAAATGCCGTGGCGCGCTGGGGGCGACGACTCTGAAGCCGGACTCAACCGCTATCCTGAGCCGCAGCCGCCGGAGCTCATTGAGCGGCTTGCCCAGATGTACGGCGTTGATGCCGATCAGGTGCTTGCCGGTCGGGGCAGCGATGAGGCCATCGACGTGCTGGTTCGTGCGTTCTGTCGCGCAGGACAGGACAGCGTGATCATCTGCCCGCCCACCTTCGGCATGTACAAGGTGGCGGCCAAGATTCAGGGTGCAGGCGTTGTTGAAGTTCCACTGCTGAAGGCCAAGGGCTTCGCGCTTGATGAGGCCGGCATCCTTGCCGCATGGCACCCGGCCATCAAGATCGTGTTCCTGTGCTCCCCCAACAATCCGACCGGCAACCTGCTCGATGCGGCCGCGATCGAGCGCCTGTGTGTGACACTTCGCGACAAGGCGCTGATCGTTGTCGACGAAGCCTACATCGAGTTCGCGAGCGCGCCGGGATTTGCGCCGCTCCTGGAGAAGCATTCGAACCTCGCGGTCCTGAGAACGCTTTCCAAGGCGTATGCACTGGCCGGTGCGCGCTGCGGCGTGCTGCTGGCTCATCCCGAGATCATCAGCCTGCTGCAGCGGATCATCCCTCCCTATGCCCTGCCCTCGCTGACTGTCGAAGCCGTACTCAGGCTGACCGGCCCCACAGCCCGCACCGAGGCTGCGGATCACATCCGTGTTCTGCTGGCGGAACGTCAAGGCCTGGTCGCTGGCCTGGAACGCTCGACACTCATTCGCCGAGTGTGGCCTAGCGACGCAAATTACCTGCTCGTCGAATGCACTGACGCCGACCAGGTGATCGCCGCCGTCAAGTCGGTAAAGCTGATCGTGCGGGATCAACGCGCGCAGCCGACGTTACCCGGGTGCCTTCGGATTTCGGTCGGGACGCCGGAACAGAATCAACGCTTGCTTGCCGCCATTGCCGCAGCCGGAGCCCGACAATGAGTTCTTCCGCCGTACCCAAACGCGTCCTCTTCATCGACCGCGACGGTACGCTGATCGAAGAGCCGCCCGACGAGCAGATCGACAGCCTGCAGAAGCTGGCACTGGTACCCGGGGTGATTCCTGCATTGCTGCGACTGCAGGCCGCCGGCTACACACTGGTCGTCGTCAGCAATCAGGACGGTCTCGGCACGGCGAGCTTCCCGACACAGTCATTCGAGGAGCCCCAGGCCTTTCTCCGGAACCTCTTCGCGTCACAGGGCATTCGATTCGACGCGGAGTTCTTCTGCCCGCACTTCCCCAACGACGGCTGCGAGTGCCGCAAGCCGAAGACGGGATTGCTGGAGGGCTATCTGCAGGACAACCCGATTGATCGTGAGCGCAGCTTTGTCATCGGCGATCGCGAGACCGACCTTGCGCTTGCGGCCAACCTGGGGATCGGGGGTATCCGAGTCGCGGGCAAAGGTCACTCTCCAGCCGATGGGGGGGAGACCTGGCCCGAGATTGCAGCTCGGCTTGCGACTGCTGTGCGGACTGCCCATGTCGTACGCAAGACCAAGGAAACGGACATCACGGTCGACATCAACCTGGACCGCGAAAGCCCTTCTCACATCTCGACGGGGCTGGGCTTCTTCGATCACATGCTTGAGCAGATCGCCCGGCACGGCGGGTTTGCGCTCAACCTCGTCTGCAAGGGCGATCTCCAGATCGATGAACACCACACGGTCGAGGACTGCGCGTTGGCCTTGGGGCAGGCGCTAAGGCAGGCGCTAGGCGACAAGCGCGGCATTGCGCGGTTCGGGTTCCTGCTGCCCATGGACGAAACGCTCGCCCAGGTCGCCATTGACCTGTCAGGTCGTGCGTACTTCGTCTTCGAAGGCAAGTTCAACCGTGAGCTCGTCGGTCAGCTGCCGACTGAGCTGGTACCACACTTCTTCCGCTCATTGAGCGACACACTTGGAGCTGCGATCCACATCAAGGTGGAAGGCGATAACTCCCACCACATGGTTGAAGCCTGCTTCAAGGGACTTGGGCGCGCACTGCGCCAGGCCGTCCGCATCGAAGGCACGGAGCTGCCGAGCAGCAAGGGAGTGCTTTGATGAGCCGGCTTGCGATCATCGACAGCGGCGGCGCGAACATCGCGTCACTGCAGTTCGCAATCGAGCGGCTGGGGGTCGAGGCGACGCTGACCACCGATCCGTCGAAACTGGCAGCCGCATCGCATGTCATTCTGCCTGGCGTTGGTGCTGCGGCTGACTGCATGGCCCGCCTTGAGGCACTCAACCTCACGGACACGATCCGCTCGTTGCGACAGCCGCTTCTCGGGATCTGTGTCGGCATGCAATTGCTGTTCGAAGGATCCGAGGAAGGCGATGTCGCTTGTCTCGGGATTCTGCCGGGCCGCGTGCGGCGATTCCCGAACCTGGCAGGCATGCCCGTGCCCCACATGGGCTGGAACCAGCTCAACATCACTCGGCCAACGCCGCTGCTGACAGGGCTTACTGCAGACGACTATGTGTACTACGTTCACAGCTATGCGGCGCCGGTCAGTACGGATACAGTAGCGACGACTGACTACAGCAACAGATTCTCTGCTGCCGTGCAGCGCGACAACGTCTTCGGCGTCCAGTTTCATCCCGAGCGAAGTGCGCGGCCGGGCGCCCTGATTCTCGCCAACTTTTTGAAGGTTTGATGTCAGGGAATCCCCCCTCCCCGAAGGAGCCTCACCCATGGAACTGATTCCTGCGATCGATTTAAAAGACGGTAAGTGCGTGCGCCTGTTTCAGGGCGACTTCGCCGCGCAGACGGTGTACGCGGAGAACCCCGAGATCATTCTCGATCAGTATGTATCCCTGGGCGCAACCCGGATCCATGTCGTCGATCTCGACGGCGCCAGGGATGGCGCCCTCGCGAACCGGACAGCCATTCTGAAACTCGCAAAGCGCAAGGGTGTGAAGCTGCAGGTCGGCGGCGGATTGCGAACCATTGAGCGCGTACGTCATTTGCTGGACGCCGGCATCGAGCGCGCTGTCATCGGCAGCATGGCTGCGACAACGCCAGGCGTCGTCACGCGCTGGTTTGAGGCGCTGGGTCCGGATCGGCTGGTATTGGCCTTTGACGTCCGCATGGACGCAGCGAACACTCCGCGACTGACCACCCATGGCTGGACCGAACAGTCGCAGACAACGCTATGGGACGCAGTCGAAACTTTCCTGCCCTCCGGACTCACGCACGTGCTGTGTACCGACATCTCGCGTGATGGTGCACTCACGGGCCCCAATACCGACCTCTACAAGGAAGCGGTCAAGCGCTTCCCCCAGATAAAGTGGCAGGCTTCCGGCGGCGTCGCCAATGCTGCCGACCTGCATGCCCTGCGCGATTGCGGTGCCGCTGCCGCCATCAGCGGCAAGGCCCTGCTGGAAAACCGCATCAGCCTCGAGGAGCTCAAGCCATTCTTGCCAAACGCATCATCCCCTGCCTAGACGTAAGGGACGGACAGGTCGTCAAGGGCATCCGCTTCCGCGACCATCGTGTCGTGGGAGACATCCTCGAGCTTGCGGCACGCTATCGTGAAGAGGGCGCGGATGAACTCGTATTCTATGACATCACTGCGAGCCCCGATGGACGCTCCGTGGATCGCAGCTGGGTGCGACGCGTTGCGCGCCTGCTCGACATTCCGTTCTGCGTTGCCGGAGGCATCCGCAGCGTCGCCGATGCGGAGGCTGTACTGGCCGAAGGTGCCGAGAAAATCTCGGTCAATTCGCCTGCCCTCGCGGACCCGGATCTCATCGATCGCCTGAGCGGGCGCTTCGGCGCGCAGTGCGTAGTCGTCGGTATCGACAGCCAGACGGCCGACGGTGAGTTCCTTGTCTACCAGTTCACCGGTGATCCGACCCGCACGCGCAACACCGCACGCCGGACGATCGACTGGGTGCAGGAAGTACAGCAGCGCGGCGCAGGGGAAATCGTGCTGAACTGCATGGCGAGCGATGGCGTCCGGCATGGCTACGACCTGCCGCAGCTCAAGGCAGTTCGTGCCGTCTGCAGCGTTCCGCTGATCGCTTCAGGGGGTGCAGGCGCTCCCGAGCATTTCGCCGACGTATTCAACCAGGCCGCCGTGGACGGCGCGCTGGCCGCCAGCGTCTTCCATTCCGGAAACATTGCCATTCCGGATCTCAAGCGCTACCTGCGCGACGCCCATATCGAGGTCAGACCATGACGAGAGAGCAGTTCGGCCAACTTGAATGGAGCAAGGGCGATGGCCTATTGCCCGTCGTCGTTCAGCACGTACGCACGGGACAGGTGCTGATGATGGCGTTCATGAACGAGGCTGCGCTCAACGCCACTCAGTCACTGGGACAAGTGACGTTCTACAGCCGGAGCAAGCAGCGCTTGTGGACCAAGGGCGAAACCTCGGGAAACTTCCTGAAGTTCATCGACGCCGCGGCAGATTGCGACAACGATGCGATCCTGATCCTGGCAGAACCCGTCGGGCCCACTTGCCATACCGGAACCAACAGCTGCTTCGGCGACGACACAACCACGCTTGCGCAGCGACTGGCGTTCCTCGGCGAACTCGAGAACGTGATCGCAAGTCGGATCGTCGAGAAGCCGGAAGGAAGTTATACGGCCCGCATTTGGGCGCAGGGCCCGACGCGTATGGCGCAAAAGGTAGGGGAAGAAGGCGTCGAAGTTGCCCTGGCCGCCGTGACTCAGGACGACGACCGGCTCATTGGCGAGTCCGCAGACCTGCTTTATCACCTGACCCTGCTGCTCAAGAGCCGCGACTTGTCGCTCGCGCAGGTGATTACAGAGCTCGAGCAGCGCCACGCAGTCAGGCGCTGATCTCAGCTGCTCCGCCTACTGCTCAGGCGGTGGCGGTGCCGGGCGCGGACCGAGGAAGCGCTGGTATTCGCGCCGCGAAATCGTGCCGTCGCCGTCGGTATCGTATGTGAGGAAGGAGCCGTACAAGCGCGATTCCTCGCGAGCCTCCTCCTTGTCGATGCGTCCGTTACCATCCGTATCGAGAGACTCGAACGAAACCGAAAACCCCTGCGCGAATGCGGAGATCGGGGCGCACGCTAGCAATACCGCTCCCAACGACGTCTTCATCTCAAGCCTCCATTCGAACCGGATCACTGCCGCCCATATCAGGGCGGCCCAGCATGCTCTCCTAACTGCTCGCGGAATGTCTCGCGATAGAGCCGACGCAGGCCCGCACGGAGCTCTTCGACATTGCCTGAGGGCAACCCTGCCGACTTGCCGGCCCAGTGCAGCGTGAGCCGGGCGCCAGTCGCTACCACACCAACTCCGGACGCGGGGTTGAGCGTAGCAAATCCGGGCAGCAGCAGCTTGTCATCCATAACGCGCAAGGCGCTCGCATAGACCGACGGCATCGGCCCTCCGCCACCAGCCGACGCTTCAATGTCGTTCTTGAACGCCAGGATTCGACGGCGTGCGAGTGCGTCCGCTTCCATGCCTGTCAGCGCATCAAGGGCCGGCTTCTTTGCGCCATCGGGGCCATACAGCGCAATGAACGGATGCGTCACCAGCCGCTCGAGCAGATCGACTTCGGCCTTCCACGCGGAGAACGCAAAGGCGATGTTGTCGGCAATCGCAACAGGATCGCCAACGAAACTGAGCTTGCGGTCGCTGCCAAACACTTCAAGTACTCTTGCGGGTGACGCCGCGGCAGCCACGTTCGTGTCAGTCTGTTCGGCCCAATGTGAGTTTTCCCGGAATTCTTCGGGCCAACCGACAAAACTGTACTTCCGCTCGGGATCGTACGTCTCGAGAATGGCGGGAGAGATCAGGTCCGCCCTTGAATGCGCATACCAGGCCAGCCCCATGACGATATCAGCCAGGGTCGGAAGCGGCGCCGCGGCCGGCTCACCCCTCACCCGCTCCTTCGCGGGCCACAGCGTGAATTCACCGGATGCAATACGCCCGTCACCGTACTGGAGGCTTTGGACGCTGCTGACCGGATAACGCTCGGGCAACCCGAACGCGTCACGCACCTTGCCAACCCATTGCCGATCACGCTGCTTCGCCGTTGCGAGGGTACGAAGCGTCGCTCGCAGCTTTGCTTTGGTCTGGTAGTCGCGAAAGTCGTACACGTTGACGAGCGAATCGAGCGCGAAATTGGCCTCTTGGCCGCAGCAGAACCCGTCGGTCAACGCGTTCTCCGTGGCCATCACGATGCGTTGGCCCATGGCGTTCGGAGCGGACGTCGGCCAGCCGAGTTCAAGCGCTGGCGATGCCGTAATCATGAAGCCGCCCGGTAATCCGCCCAACTTGCCGAAGGCGCCGGTGGCGTCGATGCTGCAGCGTGGCACAGAGGCCGTGACAAAGATCCGCAGGTGCGGCTCGACTGCGACAGGGGGTGACAACGGTTCACCCGCGAGTGAAATCCGGATGGGTTCAAGGACAATAGCCACCGGACCGGCATAACGAACCGGACGGGCACCAGGCAAGCCCGACCGCTGGTCCGCAGCCAGCTTTCTACTCTCGTCTAGGTCCGCTGCAAGCTGGTAGGCGAGCAACGTGCTGGCCCGAACCATGGCCTGCGCCAGGTCCTTGCGAACGACGCCGTCGGTACCGCATGCCAGGTACCTGTTGACCCACGGAGCCTCGACGGAATCCGTCGCGGCCAGAAAGCGGATCGCCACGACGATCGGCACCCTGGCCTCATCGAACATGGCCTGCGCTTCGCGCTGGCTGCGAACGGGAGGCGGGAAATCGAACGGCCCCCAGGGGGTTGGCTCGGGCAGCGCAAACGCTGGCAGGCCGATCAACAGCAGGAGGCCGACGCAGCAGCGGGCCATCGAACCCAAGCGCACGTCGCCGCGATTGCGAATGGCCGCCCTCCTCCTCAGATGCCGTCCGTTACCTGTACGTTTTTACGCCAGTGCCTGTGGCGAAGCAACAAAGCGCTATTGGCCCTCTGACCCGGCGGGATGGTTGCTCTATATGAGGAACTCTTGCGCTGGTTCACGGAGATTGTAGCGGGAGCTCATGGCATAGCCGTATGCCCCGGCATTCGCAATCAACATGACATCGCCTTCCTGCGCGGGCTGCAAGAGTCGCTCAGTGCCGAGTTGATCCCCGGATTCGCAGATCGGACCGACTACATTCGCGACGACAGTTGCAGGCTCCCGGATGCGCGTCAGGTTGACGATCTCATGATGGGCACCATACAGCGCAGGCCGGATCAGTGAGTTCATGCCGGTGGCGACCCCGATGTAGTTGACCTCCCCCTTGCCCTTCACTTGCGTTACCTGTGCCAGCAACACCCCCGCCTCAGCCACCAGATACCTGCCGGGCTCAATCCACAGCCTTAAGGCGGGGTGCTTCAGCTTGATCGCTGCGAACACTTTGCCGAGCGCATCGAGATCGAGCGAGGCTTGCCCAGGCCTCTCGGGTACTCCGAGGCCACCCCCTAGATCAAGGATGCGCACACCCGGAAACCCAGCCACGAGGTTACCGAGCAGCTCACCTACTTCCGCCCAATTGTCGACATTCACAATGCCGCTGCCGGTATGAGCATGCAGCCCAGCAATCGTGCACCCTGCATTGCTGGCCAGCCGCTTCAGCTCATCCAGCTCGAACAGGGGGATGCCGAACTTGGAATGGACGCCCGCCGTGCGGACATGATCATGATGGCCGCGCCCGTGCCCGCTGTCGATTCGTACAAAGACTTCGCGCCCCTTGAACAGCTCCGGCCAGTGTTGCAGTGGATACAGATTGTCGAGGGTCACGGTGACGCCCTGCTTCAGGGCCCACTCATATTCGGCGCGGGGCGCAAAATTAGGTGTGAACAGGACAGTGCTGCGATCAACACCGCGGAGCACTTCGAACACGCGTTCTACTTCTCCCTGCGCTACGCACTCGATCGACAGCCCCTCCTCGTGGAAGAGTTGCAGGATCTCCGCATTCGGATTCGCCTTCATTGCGAAATGGACGCGATCCAGACCGGGGAGTGCCTTGAGAGCCTTGGCCCGGTTCCGGAGCGTCGCCCGGTCGTACACGTAGGCCGACCCATGCTTCGCAGCGATGGCCAGCAGCTGCTCCCGGCTGCTGTGCCACCAGGCATCGTCTCCGAGTTCTGCGCCCGGCTTCTGCCCATACAGCTGTTCCCACGTGGGGCCCAGCACGCGATCATGTGCCGACTTGCGGATGGTGATCTCGTGCAGGCGCGTAACGAGCCGATCGCCCTGCTCTTCATCGACCACGAAAGTCAGATTCAGGTCGTTCGCGGCCTGCGTCAGCAAATACACCTTGTGCTCTTCGAACAGCTCAAGCGCATCGCCCAGCTTGTGCAGGATGGCGCGGATGTTGCGGCCGACGAGGCTGACTGCCGCACAGGGCCCGATCACTTCCACGCGGCAAAGGCGCTCCAGATCGTCGACCAGCGCGGCAGTAGTCGCATCGTCCAGCGTGTTCGCTGCGGGGTCCAGTGACACGGTGACATTCGTTTCCGAGGTGGACACGAGGTCGACCGACAGGCCGTGTTCCTTGAACACCTGGAACGCATCGGCAAGGAAGCCGACGGAATGCCACATGCCCACGGTCTCCATCGACACGAGGGTAATGCCCTTCTTGAGCGTGACGGCTTTTACCTGGGCACCGCCATCTTCGCCATGCGCAGTGATTACCGTGCCTTCGAGGTCCGGCGTCTGCGTTGCAAAGACGAAGAGGGGAATGCCGTACTGACGCACAGGCATGATGCAGCGAGGGTGCAGAACCTTCGCACCGCTGCTCGCGATTTCCTGTGCCTCGTCGTACTGCAGCGACCACAGCAGCCGTGCAGACGGAATTGCGCGGGGATTCGCACTGAACATGCCAGGGACGTCGGTCCAGATCTCGAGCCTGCGAGCTGCCAACTTTGCTGCGAAATAGCTTCCGGATGTATCGGAGCCCCCTCGGCCGAGAAGGACAGTATCTCCGTTGTCATCGCTGGCGATGAAACCCTGCGTGATCCAGACAGCGCCTGATGCCGACCACGCGGCCTGCAGCGAGGCATCCGGTTCGTAGTTGCAGGTAGCCGACAGAAAGGAGGCCCTGACGCTGGCGTTGCGCCGCGCTTCCGCCTTCAGCACGGTGCGGGCATCGACCCAATGGACATTGAACCCTTCTGCAGCCAGGAAGGCTGCACCGAGCCGCGTGGCCATCAACTCACCTTGCGCCATCACGCGCGCGCGCAACCGCTCGCTCACTTCCTTCACGAGTGCGATGCCGGACGCGATCTGTCGCAGGCGAGTGAACTGATCCTCAAGATCCGCAGACACGGTAATGCCAAGATCCCGGGCAAGATCGCGATGCCGTGTCTCGATCTGCGACATCACGCCTTCCCAGCCAGCGCTGCTGTCGCTCTCAAGGGCCTTGAGCAATAGCTGCTCGAGGCGATCGGTAATGCCGGACAATGCAGAATGAACAACGACGGGCTTCAGCCCTTCCTCGAGCCGCTTCCGCAGCACGAGCGCAACGTTCTTCCAGTTGGCAACAGACGAAACGCTGGTGCCACCGAACTTCAGGACGACCCAGGGCGAAGATGAGGATGCGGACAGCACGGTTGCAGTTTCAGCCGAAGTCATGTTGCAGCTCCGGAGCCAGAGTGAGCGTCACCGCTGCGACGCACCTTGCGGGGATCATGATCCAGCGGCGTGCCGTCAGCAGATGGCACTGGCCACCGGCTCAAGACGATTGAATGGAGTGTTGATTGAAGAGTCGCAGAAAACCAAAACAGAAGATCAGCGAAGGCGCATCCCGCTTGAAGCGGGCCCACCTGAATCAGTGGCAGACGAGGGCTAGAGATCGTCCTCGAAGTCTTCCAGTTCTTTCTTGAGGCGGCGCTCTGCAAGCACGTCTTCGAGTTTGCTCCAGGCGGCTTTGCCCTTCTTGACCGCGGCCGCCGCAGTTGCACGCGAGCGCTTGTCCCGATCGACGAATCGATCGAAATCCTGTACTTCTTCGCTCTCGGGGACGAAATCGTCATCGATGTCGAAGTGTTCGTCGTCTCGCTCCATCATGGCAAATTCTCGAGAAATCCTCTATAAATCAATCAGATCGGGATTTTGGTCCCGGGAAAAGTTCGGCGACTATATACGATGCGCGGCGCTTTTCAATGGTTCCGTGACAGCAGCGTGCAGAAACCTTCCACTGGCCCTGTCGAACCTCAAGGGTTTGCCGCCGAGCGGCGGCATAGGCCAGGAGGCGGATTTCAGGAACCCTTCTATATCAACGAGTTGAGATTGACTCGACCACCGAGACCGGCGCTCCCCGTCCCAACCCCAGACCTTCGGCCGCACTCTGCTCGGCCCGGGCGATCTCCACGACGTTGAATGAATTCACCAGCGCAAGGTATTCACCCGGCTTCGCGTCACCATAAGTGCGGCGCAATGGGAACTCATGATTCCCGGTGCGGACGATGGGACCGCGAAACCGATGGGCGCGGGTGCCGTCGATGTTCGTGATGAGGTTGCCAAAATGATCGATGGCAATGACGACACCGGTCACCTGCTTACCCAGGTCAGTCGGATCGTCGACCCACGACGGGATGATCTCGGTGATGGGTTCACCGATGTCCTGCGGCAAGCATCGACCTGCGGCAAGCTCAGCGGCCAGCGGAGCAAAGATATCCCTGCCATGGAACGTGGCGCTGACTGGTCCCAGGGCGAATTTCCCCAGTCGCTGGGGATCCAGACGGAACAGGCATGCCTTGGGTCCTCCCGAAGCTGCGTTCCGCGCCACGATTGGCGCCAGCAGGCCGTTGTCGGGCGCAAGGAAGACATGCCCGTCGCACTCAACGATCACGATATTCCTGTGCGTCCCGACTCCCGGGTCGACCACTGCAACGTGAACGGTGCCGGTCGGAAAATAGGCATAGGAGCGCTCCAGCCAGAAGCCGGCCTCGGCAGGCCAGTAGACCAGGATCTCGTGCGTCAGATCGACGATTCTTGCCCCCGGGAACCGGGTCAGGATCCGGCCCTTCATCGTGGCGACGAAGGGGCCCTGGTGCCCGAAATCCGTAGTCAGGGTCAGAATGCCGCTGGGCTTGAAGGTCTGGGTCACTTGGGTCGGTCCTCGAGTCGTTTCGGCCAGCGATACCGCGCCAATGGCAGCACGTCGCCTGTGCGCGTCCCGCCAAGGTAACAACAAAGCAAAAGGCAGCGCCAGCTGCCTGCTGGTATTCTGACCCTGCTGCCCTTCATAGGCTGTTGGTCAATCCCTACCCTGGCGCATTCCCCATGCATCGTTTCATGCATCGTCACGGCCTGCTGGCACTGACCCTCGTGCTTGCCTCCCTCGTCGCCTCGAGTGTGTCTGCACAGCGTTTTGGCAGGCGCACGGTGGTTCAGAACACCCCACCGGCAACTGAGTTGGTTGTCGCCCGACTGCATTTCGGCACCAACGGGCTGATCGGCAACATGGGCTGGTCGCACAACTATCCGAACTCCGACCGCAACCTGAACGAGTACATCACGCGATCGACTCGCATCAACGTCGAGGCGGAGTCATACCGCATCGTCGAACTTGGCAGTGACGAAGTGTTCGACTACCCGTTTGCGTACATTTCGGAACCGGGTGAGATGGAACTCACCCCGAAGGAAGCTGACAACCTGCGTGAGTACATTGGCCGCGGCGGCTTCATCCTCGTGGATGACTTTGACGGCGCCATCCAGTTCAACACGATGAAGGCGGAAATCCAGCGGGCGGTTCCTGATCGTGTGCTTGCCCCGATCGGCCTTGACCACGGAGTCTTCCGGCAGCACTTCGTCCTCACGGACCTCGAGGGCATGGCCCCCTACGTTCCAGGCGGCGAAATCACGTACTACGGATTGTTCGACAGCCGAGGCCGCACATCGCTGGTGGCGGGCCACAACAACGACCTGGCCAACTTCTGGGAATGGTATGAGCAGGGACAAATGCCCCTGCAGCCTTCAACGGATGCGTTCCGACTTGGAACCAACGCTGTCCTGTACGCTTTTACCCACTGACCGCCGGTGAACTGCCCGGCGCTGCCTCACCCGCAGCGCTTGTGGGCGCGACAGGTGGCGCCCCCTACCACTCGCCCGTATTCGGCATCGAAGCCCAGGGTTCCGCAGGCGGCAACGAACTGCCCTTCTGCAACAGTTCGACCGAAATGCGATCGGGGGAACGCACGAAGGCCATGCGACCATCGCGTGGGGGGCGATTGATAGTGATCCCCTGGTCCATCAGATGCTGGCAGGCCGCGTAAATGTCGTCCACTTCGTACGCGAGGTGGCCAAAGGCCCGGCCTATGCCGTAATCCTCAGGGTCCCAGTTGTAGGTCAGCTCCACTTCCGGCCCCTGATCGAGAGGCGCACTCAGGAAGATGAGCGTGAAGCGCCCCTTGTCATTGTCGACCCGGCGAGACTCTTTGAGCCCCAGGCCAGCGCAGTAGAACTTGAGGGATGCCTCAAGATTGCGGACGCGGACCATCGTGTGCAGGTATTTCATAGGAGCAACGCTGTGTCCCTGTACGTCACCGGCCAATCCGAGCGTAAAACGGCATTGTCTAACCCGGTGCCACCCGAGGGATAGCCCCCCGACCCGTCTCAGTCACAATTCACGCACACGGCTCCGTGCCATGAAGACTTCTGACCCCCTTGCGCCACTCTCGCAGCCCGCAGGCGGGGCAATAGAGCGCTGATGGCCACATGGGCATCCAGGCACAACTTGGCCTCGGGGGACAGCCTCTCCGGCCCACGAATTCGCTCGTCCACCTCGTCGATGAACAGCGCGTCCAACGACTCCAGGTTATCGATGGTCTGGTCGATCAGCACGACGGGATCGGTGAACATGGGCGTGGCCTCTTTGAAGTCTGGAGGCTGTTGTTATATACAGTTCCTGGAGTCCATGCAAGAGGCCGGCGGTGCGCTGAACGAAACGACGGATCTGTGACCTGCCGGCATTCTTCGGACCATTGCTGACTTAGGAGATGGCCAACTACTTGATGGGGCGCTATCGAGTGGCCAACAGGAAAGCCTGTCGCTGCGTTCGGCTGCACCGCTCGATGTATTACTACCAAAGCCGCATGAACCCCCTGACGGCGTTGCGGCTGCGTGGGCAAGAAGTGGTGCGGGCGAAGCTCGCAGGGGTCGTAACCTCACAACCCTAGTGGCCCGATCTACCGGGGCCGGTCACAACGGACTTCACTAACCTTACTCAGGCCCTGAATACGGGGGACAGGTCAGCTTTGCCGGGACAACAAGCAAGCGTGCGTGGCCTTCGCAGACTTCATCCTTGGCATGCCTGAGAATCGCTGGCGCACTCTCGCCAAAGTGCCGGGACGGGCAATCTACCGGCGATTGATGGGATAAACGGCTACGCGCTTGGCCTCCCGCGAAGCCGGGCTGCTAGACTGCGCAGTCACGTCGTAAATCATGTGGGGGGGGAAGTGGAGCGTTCGCTGATTGCACAACACTACCTTAAGGCCCTCGACCTTCCGGCGCTGCCACCTACGCTTCCGTACCTGAATGATCTGATCCGGCGCCACATTGCGCGGTTACCGTTCTGCAGCATCGGTCCCCGACTGGGTCTCGATCTGCCGCTTGATCTGCCTGCGCTCTTCTACCGCATCATCGAACACCGGCGCGGCGGCTATTGTTTCGAGCACAACGGGCTCTTCTTTGCCATGCTCGCGGAGTTGGGGTTCGATGTGCAGCTGCTGCTAGCGCGTGTCATCTACAACCGCAATGTCCATCCCGGTCTGACTCATCGGATAACGCTCGTTAAGGTTGGCACAGAGAGATACGTCGCCGATGTCGGCTTCGGGCCCATGGGGCCGCGTGCCGCTATCAGCCTGTCAGGTGACCCCGACGTCCGGGAAGGGCAGTCCTACCGCGTGCACGAAGCACTTCCCGGTGAATGGCATGTGCAATTGATGAAAGACGGTGACTGGTTCTCGCTCTACCGCTTTGAACTTCTGCGCTACGGTGAGGCCGACTGCGAGGTCGGGCACTTTTTCTCCCATCGACACCCGGATGCCGTGTTCGTGAACAACCTGGTTGCGTCGCGAATCTTGGACGGTGAGGTGAGGTCGCTTCGCAACCGCGAATACCGGGTGCTTCGCCCTGAAGGCGATCAAGCGCGACCCATCGGGGGCCCTCAGCAACTTCACGCTATCCTGGTGGAAGAATTCGACCTTACGGTGACCGAGCCCGAAAGCCATCTCCTTTTTGAAAACCTGCCCTGAATCTGGCCGTCGACTTCATCCGTGTCAGGTTTGCAAACGCATCGGCACCCGGTTCGCTCGCGGGATCCAGCGCCAAGTGCCGACTACCGGGCACCTGTTCGAGAATCGGTACCACGCCCTCCTCGTCGACGTGTACGCCTACTATCTCGAGCTACTCCGATACAGCCACCTGAATCCGGTTCGCGCCCGGATGGTTGAAGGTCCGGACGACCACCGCTGGTCCAGCCACGGCGCCTATACCGGCCGCCGCCCTCTCCCGCGCCATCACCCGTCACCACCACTTTGCAGGTTTGCAAACCGGACTCCCAGAGTTGCACATGCATTCCTCACCGCGACGAGGCGCAGAGCGGAGCCTTTCGCACGCACCGACACGCCTAGCCACCCGCACATCTCCACCGTCGCCTGCCTCGCTGCGGTTCGCACTGGCTCGTGCTAGTAAGGGAACGCCTGCATTGCGGTTCAGGTCGCAATATATTGATAAAAGTGAATTCGGCCTGGTAGATGAATTACAACCAAAACAGATGCGCTTTATATGTACTTGCTGGGCCGCATAATCTACTTTCGCGCCGCATTTACATCAGAAGGCAACTCTTCAGGTCTCTGCGCATGATCTAAAAGAGCCTCTAAGGAAGCTCTGGTTTAACGATGCTATTGGCAAGAACGATCATGCGAAGCAATGGAGCCGAGAGAGTTTGCGTTCGTCGCTGGATTTTCCCGCGTCGCTTCGCGTGTTCATGGCCGATTTCACCGTCGCCACTGCGCCAGCAGCAGCAGCCGGCGCAGCTTGAAGATATTGGCCAAAGCGCAGGGGACGTACAGTCGCTTGGCGTTCTTGGCGATGCCCCGATGGCGCCGATGCGTCATGTCGAGGGATTGTCTTAAGGTTTTCTTGCAGACCGTATACGAAGCTCCGGCACTTCATGTCACAGTTCGTTCGACGACGAACGCACGAAAAACAGCGAAGCGAAGGCGCTCCCCTACGGCCACCGCATCCTCGATCCCTCGTTCAGGAGTATTAGGTTGAACCCGAGCCAAACAGCTGCAATCTTCGTCGGCTACCAAAATGACTACTTCGCACGCGACGGGATCCTGCGCGGTGTCGTCGAAGACCCCGGTCGCGTCGATCATGTTCTGGAGAATACGCTGGCCTTCGTGAATGCAGTGGCGGCCACCGACATCACGCTGATCTCAACGCCGATCGTGCTCGCGGAGAACTATCGCGCGCTCGCTCAACCGGTCGGCATTCTCAACTCCATGAAACAATTTGGCGCATTCAAGGAAGGTTCTTCGGGCGCGGCAACCATTCCGGAGTTCCTGGCATTCGGCGACCGGATTACCTACATTTCCGGGAAGGTCGGATTCAATGCTTTCGACGGCACCCAGCTCCAGGAGCAGCTCGCCGTCCGCGGCATCCGCAACGTCCTCGTCGCTGGAATGGTGACTTCGCTGTGCATCGATTCAACGGGCCGCGCAGCCTACGAGCGTGGCTTCAACGTGACAATCATGTCGGACTGCTCATCCGCACGTACCGAGTTCGAGCATTCTTTTTACTGCGAAAGAATATTCCCGCTGTACTCGCGCGCAATAAACAGCACCGAGCTGACGGCGGAACTGCTAAGCGCAGTCGCATAACGAACCTGGTAGAACTAACTCCAGCGACAATGAACGAACGCGCAAGTCCGACCGACCTTCACGTCGAGGCAACTCAGCGCCTGTCGGAGGCGCTCATCGCCTCCGAGGCGCGGGCACGCCGACGGGTGGAGATGCTCGCCGAAGTGGTTTTCGAAACCGACGCGCGGGGAGTGTTGGTCTACCTCAATGGGGCTTGGGAAACGGTTGCGGGAACCCCGGTCGTCGCTGCACTCGGGCGAGCACTACCGGATTTCATAGTCGAGGGAATAAGCATCGAGGCCATGCGCGAACGGGCCGGCATTGGCGGCACACCCCCCCGCCGCGTGCCGCTGCGACTGAGACGGAACGACGGCAGCATACGCTGGATCGAACTGTCGCTCGCCGTGGCGCCACCGGACGGCATGGTCGGCGTCATGTACGACGTAACCAGCAACAAGCTGGCCGATGAGAAGCTCGCGAGACTGTCCCTCGTAGCGAGCTCCACCGACAATCTGGTCGTGATTACGGATCGCCACGGGCAAATCGAGTGGGTCAATGGCGCGTTCGAGCGTACCACGGGCTTCGCGGCGGCCGAAGTACTCGGGCGCAAGCCCGGGAAATTCCTGCAGGGGCCCCTCACCGACCCCGTGGCACTCGATCGGATACGAACTGCGGTGAGTGAAGGGCGATCCATCCGGGAGGAGATCGTCAACTACACCAAGGCAGGAGATACATACTGGGTCACCCTTCATATCACGCCGGTGCTCGACGGACAGGGGAACGTCGATCGCTTTGTTTCCGTGCAAAGCGATACGAGCGCCCAGAAGCAACACCAGCAGAATGTGTTGGACCAAAGCGCGATTCTCGAGCAGCGAGTCCTGGAACGCACGGCGGATCTGGCACGCGCCAAGGACGAGGCAGAGGCGGTGACTCAGGCGAAGAGTCAGTTCCTGGCCAACATGAGCCACGAAGTGCGGACACCGCTCAACGCCATCATCGGCCTGTCCCATCTCTGCCTTTTGACGCCGCTGGATCCTAAACAGCGGGACTACGTCGCGAAGGTACACGCCGCTGCGACGTCGTTGTCCGGTGTCGTCGGCGAGATCCTTGACTTCTCTAAGATATCAGACGCGCACTTAGAACTCGACAATGTGCCGTTTTCCGTTAGGAAGGTGGTCGACCAGGTGCACGCCATGTTCTCGGAAATGGCGACCAAGAAGAACCTGCAACTCCTGATGCACTTAGACAGCGACGTTCCTTCGATGGTCGTCGGCGACGACCATCGACTGAAACAGGTTCTGATCAATCTTGTGGGTAACGCAATCAAGTTCACCGCTCAGGGCACGGTTAGCCTGGAGGTTGCACAAGCTCCCGTCGCCGGGGAGAGAGTGGCTTTGAGCTTCCGCGTCAAGGACACCGGCATCGGGATCGACTCGTCTCAAACTGCGAGAATATTCCAGCCATATATTCAGGCGGACATCTCCACCACGCGAGAATATGGCGGAACGGGCCTCGGGCTCAGCATCAGCCAGAGAATCGTTCGCCACATGGGCGGCGAGATCCAGGTTTCGAGCGAACCCGGCGTCAGCAGCATCTTTTCGTTCAACGCGCTGTTTGGTTCTGTCGCCGACGTGGAACACGACGCCGCCGCGGCGCCGCAGGAAAGCCATCGACGGCGCCTGCAAACCGTAAAATCGACGGTTCATGGATGGCGGGTGCTCGTGGTCGAAGATCACGAGATAAACCAGCAGGTCCTGTCGGAGCTGCTTACCGTGGTGGGCGTCGACGTCACCGTGGTATCCAACGGACTGGAGGCCGTGATCCGTGTCCTGCGCGACGAGCCGTTTGACCTGATCCTGATGGACGTGCAGATGCCGGAGATGGATGGGCATGAAGCAACACGATTGATTCGCATGTCCGGCGGATACGCCTCGTCCGTACCCATCGTCGCGATGACTGCCAGTGCAACCGTCGACAATCGCACTCAATGCTTTGAAGCCGGCATGGATGCAGTTCACAGCAAGCCGGTGGAACCGGGCAAGCTCTACGACGCACTGATCGATTCCGTCAGTACGAGGAAGCCACTCGCACGGGGAGGGAAGGCATCTCTGGTCAGCGAGTTTTCCGCCGACAGGTTGCGCCAACTGTTCCCGAGCAACCCCGACGCCCAAATATCGACAGCTCGCAGATTTGTACTGTCCGTGCATGCTGTTCTCTCGGAAATTCAAGTTGCCTTTGCCGAGGGCAACCGCGACGAGATCAGCCGCCTCGGCCATCGTCTTCGTGGCGTTGCTGCCACGCTGGGTGCGCACCGGATCGAGTCGCTCGCGAAGCTCCTTGAAGTTATTTCGGAAGCGGGCCGGTGCGGCTTGGTTGTGGCCGTCGTCGCAGAGATTCAGAAGCAGGTTGAACTTGTATCCGAGAGGATTCGGAGCGCCGACCCGGCCGTGGGCCTGGCGTAGTCCTAAAGTATGGAAAACAATCTGTTCATTGCGCATCCACATCAGCTCCCAACGCAGTGCCTGGAGCTGCGCGTGCTCATCGTCGACGACGATGAGCTGTTGCGCGAACTGCTTGCCGTGCTGCTGCGGGGAATGGGCCTGCGTCATATCGAATTTGCTGCAGACGGCGGCGAGGCGCTGCTCAAATCGGCGAATACCATCGCGCCGATCGATCTATTGATCTGCGACCTCGCAATGGGGGGGATGGACGGTGTCGAATGCTTCAGAAAGTTGGCCGCGCAGGACTTCAAAGGTGGCGTAATCGTGTTGTCTGCGTCGGACGCGCGAGTTCTTTCGGCAGTACGAAAGCTGGTCGAGGGGCACGGGCTCTACCTGCTGGACGTACTGAGCAAGCCATTCGACGCAGCAGCCCTGCGCGATGCCTTGGTCCGGATGGCAGCGAAGCCGGCAAATAGCTGGCGAACTGATTCCCAGAGAGAGCCTGGAATGCCGCCAAGCATCGACGCGCTGCGTGCCGGCCTTGCCGCTGGCGCGGTCGAGGTCTATTTTCAACCGAAGATTTCCGCGACCAATGGCGAGCAAGTCAGCGCTGAGTGCCTGTTGCGCTGGCGCGACCCTGCCGGGAATGTCCTATCGCCATCGCTGGTCATCCCTGCTGCCGAGGACCACGGCCTGATCGGCACGCTGACCCGTTGTGTCTTTACGCAGGCCATGCAGACCATGGCGCGATGGGCCGACATCGGACTGCACGTGCCGGTGTCGGTCAATATCTCGATGGACGACCTCGCCGATCTTGAGCTCCCCAGCGCCCTACACGGGATTGCCGCGGCGGCTGGCGCGGACCTCTCATCGGTGACGCTGGAAGTCACTGAAAGCCGACTGATGCGGGATCCCGCGGCCAGTCTCGAGGTGATCAGCCGTCTATGCCTTCTTGGATGCCGGATCTCGATCGATGATTTCGGCACGGGACACGCAACGCTCGAGAGCCTGCGGCGCCTTCCGTTCTCAGAGCTGAAGCTCGACCGCCACGTGGTCTCCGACGCCGTCGGAGACCCAACGGCCCGCGCGATCCTGCAGTCGAGCGTGAGTCTCGCTCACCAGCTCGAAATGAGCGTTGTTGCCGAGGGCATTGAGACACGCGCGGAATGGGACATCGCGGTTGGGTCCGGGTGTGACCAGCTGCAAGGCTACGCGATCGGGAGACCCATGCCCGCGGCAGCGTTTCGGGAGTGGTACCGGCGCTGGATGGACGGCCCGGGATGGGCCAGCCCGCCAGCCTACCCAGCCGCGTGCCCGACCGTGCCTCCGGACACGAGCACCGAGTCTGCGTCTCCTGGAGGTCTATTGTTCGCTACCCGCACTGCACCGCGGCGTGAAGTGCACGAGCTGTAGCCGGCGGGAATTGCGTAGCCGCGAACGACTGGTCGGATCGGCTGCATCCGCTGTACGGCCTCACGACTTCATCCGTGTCAGGTTTGCAAACGCATCGGCACCCGCTTCGCTCGCGGGATCCGGCGCCAAGTGCCGACTACCGGGCACCTGTTCGAGAATCGGTACCACGCCCTCCTCGTCGACCTGGACGCCTACTGTCTCGAGCTACTCCGATACAGCCACCTGAATCCGGTTCGCGCCCGGATGGTTGAAGGTCCGGACGACCACCGCTGGTCCAGCCACGGCGCCTATACCGGCCGCCGCCCTCTCCCGCGCCATCACCCACCACCACCACTCTTAAAGTTTGCAAACCTGACTCGGAAGGCTCGGACCAGCATCAGGGTGCCACCTCAACTCCCACCTTCATTCTCTTCCGCAGCTTGCGGTAGCTCCGGCTGGCAAGTACTGGAGCGACCAGCACGTCGGTAAGCCCGGGAAGCAGGACACCGCCGTCATGCAGGTACTTCTCGGTCAGTTGCGCCAGAAATACTGCAACCACTTGCTCCTCTGTGCCCGCGCCGGAAACGACGAAATCCCCAAGTAGTGCGACAACGCCCGACGACACGCCATACGTTGCCTCGAGTTCCCTAAAGTTAGTGGGCAGCCTGCCACCGGCAGTCAGAGCTCGTGCCAGTGCCTCAATCAATCGCTGCCTTTCGACGTCGTCAACTGCGATGGATACATCCGCCGCCTGACTGCGCGAGTACAGGGGCACATTCGACAATCCCTAGCTCCGGTGTTGTTACAACTCCAGAACGCGCTTGAGCTGCGAAATCGCTGTCGCGTGCTTGCCAGGGTCGCTTTTCAGTCTTTCGATGTTTGCGAGCTTCCACCGTAAGGCAGGAAGCTGCGAAAGGTGTGAAATCGGCAGCAGTGACCAATCTGGCTCACCGAGCTTTATCGAGAGCAGAAAAGTTCGCTCGTTCCGGGTCAATGCCGCCAGGATCATTCTTGGCAATTCAGACTGTGTCTCCTCGAGGACCTTGAGTGCGATGGGGTCGCGAGTCATTCCGGAAAACTCACTCGCATAGGCTGCCTCCATCTGCTTGATGTTCGGCTCTAGAAGTTCAGCGATGGGCCGATGATGACTTGCCAGGTAGACAATGAACGCCTGCCGTAGGGACTCGGACAAGCCTTCATTGTCGAGTAACAGGCGAACATCGAACCAGTCGCGTGGATGCTGACGATCGAGGGCAGCGCAGAGCTTTCCGGCATAGATGTCGGCCAGCGACGCGACTTGGACTGATGCTGACAGTTCGAAGAGCGATTCAGCTTCGGGGGGTTCTACCCCATTTCCACGGACGGTTGAGTTAAGGCTGAAAACTTCCGATCTTGCCGGGCCACTCTACGACGCATTCGCGGGTTATGGAATCGCTCGAGGTAGTCGAACAGATCCGCTCGTGCCTCGTCGCGCGTCCGGTATCGGCGATGGTGCACGCGTTCCCGCTTGAGCATTCCGAAGAAGCCCTCGCAGGCCGCGTTGTCGGCGCAATGGCCGACTGCGCTCATGCTGCAGACCAGCGCGTTGCCACCCAGGAACTTCTGGTAGGTACCGCTGATGAACTGACCGCCGCGGTCGGAGTGCAGGATGACGTCCGCACTGCCCGACCGCTGCCACACTGCCATCTGCACGGCGCGCACGACCATGTGGCGATCCTGACGGTGATGCATCGACCAGCCCGCCACCAGCTTGCTGAAGAGATCGAGCACGACGCACAGGTACAACTTGCCTTCGTCCGTCAGCACCTCGGTGATGTCGGTAACCCACTTCGTCTCCGGTTCGTTGGCGTTGAAGTCGCGCTCGAGCAGGTTCGTGACGCCGACCGGCCGAACGCCCGGCTTGCCGCCAAAGCGGCGCTTGTGCCGCCGTGGCCAGCCCTGCAGGCCTGCGCCCGTCATCAGGCGCGCCACCCGGTTGAGACTGACGCTCTCGCCTTCGTCGGTGAGGTCCTCGTGCATGCGGGGCGCGCCGATCACTCCCAGGCTGTCTTCATGGATCTCCCGTATGCGATCCAGCAGACGCGCGTTGTCAAGCGCCCGCGGCCCCGGCATGCGACACGCCCAGGCGTAGAAGCCACTCGTCGAGACTTCCAGACAGCGGCACATCATCCCCACGGGATACTCGCTGCGGCAGTGTGCAATCACCGCGTACCGCTCGGTGACTGCTTCGCGAAGTACGCTGCCGCGTCATTTAAAAAATCCCGTTCCCGGATCACCTTCGACAGCTCGCGCTTGTACTCCGGGCTGTAACGCTTGCGCTTCGACATGGACACTCCTTTGGCTCAGTATGAGCCTTAGTGAAAGTGTCCGCAGAATCAGGGTAGAACCCCTCGTCATGCCGGTTTGCCGTCCCGGCACAGACGTCCGCGTGTTCAGCTTCCTGGCGTGAGCTTGACGAGCTTGCCGTCCGCACCGCGCATGCCGTCGGCGAGCAGCCAGATGGCGCCATCCGGGCCTTCCTCGATCTCGCGGATGCGAGTGCTCATGGCGAACTGATCGCCCTTGGTGGCGTTGGTCCCGTTCACGTCTATGCGCAACAGCGACTGGCTGGACAGGCCCCCGATGAAGATGTCGCCTCGCCACTGAGGCCAGAGCTTGCCCGAATAGACCAACAAGCCGCCGGGCGAGATCGACGGATTCCACCACACCTTGGGCGCCTCGAAGCCGTCGCCAGGGCGGTGGTCAGGGATCGCCGCGCCGTTCGTCGGCGGGCGCTCGTAGTTGTCGCCATTGGAGGCGAGTGGCCAGCCGTAGTTGCGTCCGGGCAGGATCAGGTTGAGTTCGTCCCCACCCATGGCGCCCATCTCCTGCTGCCAGAGGTTGCCGTTGGCGTCGAACGCCAGGCCCAAGAGGTTGCGGTGACCGTAGCTCCAGATGGCAGGATCGCCGCCGCGTTCCACCAGGGGGTTGCCCGCTGCGGGTGTGCCGTCGTCGTTAAAGCGCAGGACCTTGCCCGAAAGGATCTTGATGTCCTGAGGTGAGGTGCGCTGGAACCGGTCCCACTGCTGCCGGTCGCCGGAGGTGAAGAACAGCTTGCCGTCGCCCGAGAAGGCGATGCGACCGGAGAAGTGCCCGGTCGTGGTGTCGTACTTGGGGCCGCGAAAGAGCGTCTCCACGTTCTTGAGCGACGGTGCGTCGCCATCGGTGAATACGCCGCGCGCCAGGACCACGCCCATGTCCTGCCCGGCCGCTTCCGAGTAGCTGAAGTAGACCATGCGGTTCTGGGCGAAACGCGGGTGCAGCGCCACGTCCATCAGCCCGCCCTGGCCTTCGCTCATCACCGCCGGCGTCCCCGTGACCGTCTTGCGCTGCTTGCCGTCGGCCGAGAGCAGCAGGAGCTGGCCGGCCTTCTCGGTGATCAGCATGCGGCCATCGGGCAGAAAGGTCAGGGCCCAGGGCGACTCGAGGTCGGCCACCACCTCCATGCGGAACGGCGCGTTGGCGGGCGCCGTCGGCTGGGTCAGCGGCGCATTGGCGGCGAGCACGCCCCCCGCGACGACAATGGCACCCGCAAGCGCGAACGCCCAGTTGCGACGCGAATGCTCAGGCTTGTTTGCCACCTTGGAACTCTGCTTTTCCATTGTCGGATTACCTTTTTGCCGGGAGGAGTGGTTGAGCCTGACGACCTCGGTCGCCAGAAACGCGGACAGGCATTTCAGGTCGCATTGTGCCCAATTCCGCCGATGAATGGGAGCGGTCGGTGCCGGACTTGAGTTTTTGACATTCGGTAGCTCTCGAGGCAGACGGCGGAACAATCAATAACTCAAGTCCGGCACCCATGCCCCGCGCGGTCGCATGCGTATTGATCTGCGCGCAACATAAATGAAATGAGGGAGATGTATACATACGTGAATTATTGGCAAACTCTGGATCTTCTTTATGGGCAAGCAGATGACGGTGGCGGCGTACGGCGTGACAATTCTGGCTCTAGGGGCTTTGTTGTCAGCATGTGAAGGAGGCGCCGGAGCAACGGGTGCCCAAGGTATTACGGGTGCAACGGGTGCTTCTGGCTCAGGCAAA
>CAISDJ010000009.1 GCA_903884105.1 uncultured Pseudomonadota bacterium
TCTCCCAGGTCGCCGCGACCGACAGTTCCCGCGTCAGCGCCGGTGCGCTGGTCGGCACAATCGACGGATCGCCGCTGGTGGGGTCGGTCGAGACAGACACGATCAAGCCGCCTGCCTGATAATGCCGCCCTCGGTTTGCCAGTTCCTTCTCTGCCGCATCGACCACGCGGTGCAGGTCACCGGCCAAGACGCGAATCACCGGCTTGTGCCGTGCCTCGGCATTGCGTACGCCAAGGAATTCGAGCAAGGCGCGGATGTGGTACTGGTCGCGGTGCGAGTGCTGGCAACAAAAGCCGCCCACCGAATAGAACTCGTCCGGCTCGAAGTAGGCCGCGCCGGTGTCCAGTTGATCGGTATGCTCTTGCACCCAGGGACAGGTCATGTCGTGCTTGCCTGAACCCAGCGGTGTCTTGTAGAGCCCGCGTGCCTTGAGCGCCGCGACGACGGGATTCTCTGCCGCCTTGGGTGTCAGAACATCGTCGGCGTCATTGTCGAGGCTGCGCGTCCCATCAGCAGCGCGTGCAGAGGGCTTCGCGGTTTTCTTCGGTCGGCCAGCTGGCGCGAGCTCCAGTTGCAGGCCATCCACAATTTCTTGTGGCGTGTAGCGCGCGGCAGGCCGCCATTCGATCAGGCGACACTGAAACGGCACTCCCTCTTCTTCGGCATACTTTGGCTTGCCGTTGATCGCCACCGGCAGCCGCGCCCAACGACTCAATGGGCCAGTGGCTCCGGCATCGCACAGCCCCGAATCGATCACCGCGTTGAGCAGGCGCACGGCGACCGCACCATCGGTCAGCGGCTCGGCGAGGATGATCCCGCCCTGATGATTACCGGGACTGGTTTCGATCAGCCAGGACAATCCAAACCCGGCCAGACGCTCCAGCGGAACCTTGGTGCCGAGATCATCGAGCATCAGGAAATGGCAGGCGGCAAACTGGGCTTTGCGCGCCTTGAATGAACCATCATCGCCGGGGTAGAAGCTCGCACAACCAACGTAGTTGTTATTCGCCGCAGGAAGATTGGCGACCACCTGATCGGCGCGACTGGCTAACCATCCGCCCGAACCGGGGTCCCCGCTCTTCGAGCACGCCGCCGCGAATGCGCCCTCAGGTAGAAGCGGAAACACTGCCGCCACAAACTCGGCATTGGTTATCTGAAAATCGCCGCCTTCGCCGCCTTTGCCGGCTTCCAGCGGTTCGGTTGCGGAATCTGTCAGCACATCGGGAGTCATGGCCGCCGCTCCTCAAGATGCTGCTTTGCGAGCGGCTTCGAGTCGGACCACGAGCGCACGAACCTCGTCGTCGCGCTTCCCGGCAATCCGAGCGGCGTTGATGGCCGCCAATTCGTGCTCCGGCCAGCCAACGGCTCGCGCGCCGATCGAGACCGGACGCGTGAACAGGCCTTGCTGGATGTCGAGGTAATGAGCACTGCGCGAGCGGCCGCGCCCACGAAGCACCGCGGGAAGGCGAAGGATGGTATGCGTCATGTCGGCACCTCAATGGGCGTTGTTGAACATGACGCGATTTCGAGCGAGCTAGGGGGCTAGCCATCAAGCTAGCTAGTGCAAATGAGCGCAACCTGTTGTGTGTAAGAGGATTTTGTGAGCGACCTGGCTAGGCCACTGAACTGTACTAACGACGAATGCGCGACGTGGGGGGCGGTGGTTCCTCTGCCAGCAGCTGTTTCAGGCGTGGGATCGATATGTTCTCTTCCGCGGCGACCGTCTTCAGGAACGCCTTGGCTCCCTTTGACCTCAGGTTGCTGACGCGCATTCGGAGGCGCTCACGGCGCTGCGCAGCAGATTCCTCATCACCTCCGCCAGCGACAGGCTGATCGACCCGACGTACCAAGGTCCTCCTGTCTACCTTGAATTCAGCGCTCGAGAATCCCAGTACATCGACGAGCGGGATCGAGTGCCCCGCCACTGTGAGCACAAGCTCATCACCCGCGACTAGCACCAGATGCGCAGAAAGCTTTGCGCCCTTCAGCAGGCCGACATCCCACCGGCCGGTCTGCGGCACATCTCGATCGGGTCGCCGCAGCTCTAACAGTCCGGCAAGCAGATCGGCGACAGCGTTACCGGATGCCTGCCACTGCTCTACGCATTCGCGTGGGACCGGGACCCTGTTGATGTCATCGCGCTTGTCGCA
>CAISDJ010000010.1 GCA_903884105.1 uncultured Pseudomonadota bacterium
ACGCCTTGAACTCACCCCCGTGCAACCCCGCCATGACCTTCGTCAACGCCGCTGTCAGCGTCGTCTTGCCATGGTCAACGTGCCCGATCGTGCCCACGTTAACGTGCGGCTTCGTACGCTCAAATTTCTCTTTTGCCACGGAGAGATACCTCTTCTAAATCAATAATGGCGACTGGCCATGACCCAACCCGCAACCGCAACAGGACTGCGCCCTTCCCGAACCGGGCGGGTCAGCCTCTTGCGACAGCAGGCATCGGACCTGAATCGAAACCCTTCAACTTCAACCTAGCGGAACGACTGGCCAGCGGCACCCTTCATTCCTTCTCTTTATCCCTTCTCAGGACGTGGAGCTCACGACCGGAATCGAACCGGTGACCTCGTCCTTACCAAGGACGTGCTCTACCGACTGAGCTACGTGAGCGCTTCCTCGTCCAGACCGAACCGCCTACCTCCTAGAACCCCGCCCCCGGACGACCCATGGCCTATTTAGCCCCTGAATCGCCTCCAATACGCCCATGGGGCATCCATGGAGCGGGTGATGGGAATCGAACCCACACCATCAGCTTGGAAGGCTGAGGTTCTACCATTGAACTACACCCGCCCAGCAGCTGAACTAGGTGCCGGCCTCCCGACACATCACCCAACCTCAAACTGCCTTGGAAATCAGCCCCAAAACAGCACAAAAACCACTATGTCACACGCACCTGGCGGTCCGAATTCCGGACCTTCATGGTGGAGGGGGTAGGATTCGAACCTACGAAGGCATAAGCCAGCAGATTTACAGTCTGCCCCCGTTGGCCGCTTGGGTACCCCTCCGCGGACATAAGAGCCGGGTATTCTCTTTACCGAGGGCGGCAGTGTCAATCGCTGGGGAGTCTTTTATCACCACGAACGGCAGATCTATTCACTCATTACCCCCTCAAGCTACCCAACGGGGCGGCCGATAGGGGAAATACCCTCTAATTATCCCTCAGGTGATCCTTGATGGGCACTCCCGTCAACAACACGGCCGATTTTGAAGCTCGCCTTCGATCCCAGGTCGACTTTCCGAGCCCTTCGCGCGTCGCCAGCGAAGTCATCGCCCTCGCGCGGGACCCGGATATTGAGGTCGCCAAGGTCGCCCAGGCCATCAGCCGCGACCCCGCCATGACGGCGAAGGTCCTGCGTATCGCCAATTCTGCCTTTTATGCGCAAAGACGCCCCAGCAAGAATCTCCGCCAGGCACTCGTAATCATAGGATTGAATGCAGCCCTGACACTCGCCTTGAGTTTCTCGCTGGTCTCCAGCTTGCGTGGATGCCGCCCCCACGGGATCGACTACCGCCGCTATTGGCGCCGAACGCTGCTGGCCGCCACAGCCTGCAGGGCTCTGGGTGAATCCCTGCATATCGGCCATGACGAGGACCTCTTCCTCGCCGGCCTTCTCCAGGACGTCGCCATTCTGGCGATTGCGCGCACCTCCAGCGACTTCTATGCGGAGATCTCGCCCGAGGCAACGCACTCGGAATGGGCTGCCCATGAAAAGCAGCTCCTGGGCAAGGATCATGCAGCGTTCGGAGCCATGCTCCTCAAGTCATGGAATCTGCCCGAACGCCTGTGGCACTCAGTAGAGCTCAGCCACTCGCCGGAGTCTCTGGCGGCAGCAGGTGACGAGGGTCGCTTCATTGGTTGCGTCGCGATGGGCAGTGAGCTGGCAGACGCAGTACTCGCAACCGATCGCCCGGCCGCACTGGATGCCCTTGCTACCCGCATACAGAACGTCCTCGGGCTGAGTGATGAAAAGTTCACCGAGGTCGTCACGAGGATCCTTAAGTTGATTCCGGAGGCCGAAGACCTCTACGAGACCAGCATCATCGACCAGAATGATGCCGAAGCGCTGCTGGCACAGGCCCGTGAAATGCTGACCGTGCGCAGCCTGCACGCGCTGCGCGAAGTCCACGCGTTGCAGGAAACCGCGGGCTTGCTGCTGAGCCGGACCGAGCAGCTTGAAGACGCCAATCGGCGTGATGGCCTGACCGGCGTGATGAACCGCGCGTGGCTTGATAGGCACCTCGAACGCGAATTCACGCAGGCCGTGATGTTCCAGCGTTCACTGAGCGTGGCTTTCATCGACCTCGACCACTTCAAAAAGGTCAACGATACGTTCGGACACCAGATGGGCGACAAGGTCCTGCGCTCGTGCGCCCAGGCCATGCAGTCCTCCATCCGCGGCAGCGACATCGTCGCACGCTATGGCGGCGAAGAGTTCGTCGTGTTGCTGCCCGGCACCGACGACGAAATGGCACGACAGGTCTGCGAGCGGATTCTCGCTGCCATCCGGGAACTGCGACACGAGGCCAACAGCGCGACCATCATCACCACCGTGTCCATCGGTCTTGCGACCTATACGCCGCAGCACCGGTTTGCCAGCGCCACCGAGCTGGTAGATGCGGCCGACCACGCGCTGTATGCGGCCAAGCTTCGCGGCCGAAACAGGGTGGACTGTTTCGCAGAGCTGGAAATCGGCGTGGCTCCCGCGATGGCCCGGGAAAGCGCCTGACAGCTTTTCAGACTTTCGCGCAAGGCGTCTCGCGGGCGCCCAGATCAACCAGCCGCACGGAATCTGCACTAATGGGCTCGTGAAGGAACAAGCTGCCCACCCGCGCGAATCTCTCGGGTCCGTCTGTCGCCAGCAACTGCAAGCGGCCTGGCTTCGGCCCTGCATTCAATAAAGTTCCGTCCAGCAGTAGCCGCTCCAGAGCCAGCGCCGTTGTGGCCGCCGAATCAACCAAAGCCACTTCAGGGCCGGCAACCGCCCGCAGAACGACAGCAAGCGCCGGAAAGTGAGTACACCCCAACACAAGCGTGTCCGGATGTTGCTTCGCCAGCAGCTCGTCCAGGTACCAATGGGCGACGGCCTCCGCAATGGGACCGTCTGTCATTCCCTCTTCGGCAAGAGCAACAAAGAGTGGGCAGGCCTTCGCCATCACGATGGCGTCCGGGCGGCGACGCAATATGGCCCGCTGGTAGGCTCCCTCCCGAACAGTGCTCTCCGTGGCAATGACGGCAATGCGCCCGTCCCTCGAAACCTTGCAACCGGCTTCCGCACCGGGTTCGACCACGCCGATTACAGGCAGGGGGCGAAACTGGTCTTGCAATGCTTCAAGCGCAACCGCTGACGCCGTATTGCACGCAACGACGAGACACTTGACCCCCTGCTGGACGAGAAGCTCGGCGGCCTGCACCGAATATTGGGTGATCGAGTCCCGACTCTTGGTCCCGTAGGGAAGCCGTGCCGTATCGCCAAGATAGAGAAAGTCCTCGCACGGGAGTCGCCGACGCAGCGCATCGAGGACGGTCAAGCCACCGACACCCGAATCAAATACCCCAATGGGCAGACCGCGGATGGAACCACCACTGCTATCCGACGCGCTCAATGCTGCCAGACCTCTGAACTGAACAATTTGACCCTGTCGACTTGGCACCACAACATAATACGGTCTGCGTCGATCAGGGATGCCCCTATCGCCAGCAGAGAAGTATCCGGTTATGCCAAAGAGGGCTTCGCATCTGCTGCGGCGAACTGCATAATCGGCTTCGATCGAACAAATTCATCGCACAAGGTCCAGCAGAATGGAACGCCGCCTGAATACGCGCCATCGCGCACGCACCGCTGTCTACGTAACGATTCCAGGCCGCCCTGGCAAGTTGTGCAGGGCATGCAACCTGAGCGCCAATGGTGTGTTCATTGAAACGGCCAATCTGGGGCTCAAGAAAGGGACAACAGTCCAGCTGGCCTTTGCCATCAACCTCGGCGTCGTCACCAAGATTCACAGGCGTGCAGCAATCGTCGCACATATTTCCAGAGGCGGCACGGGCCTCATGCTTGAGAGCCTCACTGCCACTGGCACGCGTTAGCGCTCTACCCAAGGTCGAAGCTACCGCCAGGATCGATTGATCTTCAACCGGTTACGAGACGTCGACGAATGGTGCGGCCGCAGGAGTCGAATCCGCGACCCACTGTTTACAAAAACCCAATTGCGCACGACCTCGGTACGCACTCGCGCATAAACGCCGAGTAATCCAGGTTCTCTCGCTGCCGCTTCACGGGACTTCTCGTAGAAGGCGAGCCCAGCGCAGCTTGGAGTCCCCCACACACAAAACGCAACTACGCAGCATCAGTTGCCCATAACCGCTTTGCATTTGTTGGTCCGCAATCTAGCGTAGTCACCACTTCTCATCGGAGGCGACAACGCGCAAGAAACGAGTCCCAGCGGTTCCTCATTCGTGGGCTGTCGATAAGGGGTCCGGCGACATCTTTCCGGGTACGGCCGGCCGTGCTCGCTACGTCACTCGCACTCATCGCCGAGAACTTCTCGATGCCGGTGCATTGGTCCGCGTCGGCCGGCAGCTTGTCGTCGTGGGCTGCAACTACCACGGCTGGCTCGCCGGCAAGGCCGCCCGCGTCCCTGACTTCATCCCTGAAGGTCAACGACGCCACCCAGCCCGGTGCTTCCGCCTGAGCATGGCGAGCAAGCGCAAGCCAACCCGGCGCTATCCTTGTGGGAAGCGTGCAGCACGCGACCTCGGCGCCTGTCCTTAACTGCGTTCCCGACGTCCCCCTCTGTTTTTTGCGCCATCGCCCACTACCGCCACTCTGCAAGTTTGCAAACCTGACTCGCAGGAATGCGCTCAGCCAAACTAGCCAAACTCGAAGGAGGTAACGCCGAACACGCGCGCCGTGGTATCCGGCGGGGCTGCCCCATGGAACATCTTGGTGCAAACAAAAGCCCGCTCCCAGCCCAGCTCCTGAGCAATCGCCATGGCTTCGGCATTGGGCTCCGGCACATCCAGCGTCACGGTTTCGCCCGGCACCCGCTCCAGCAAGTCGCGCAGCAGGGCGCGCGCCGTCGCCGAATCGTCCGCGAACACGGGCCCGAACTTATGCCCTTTGAGACAGGGACGCAGGAAAGCATAGCCGCGTAGGCTGCTGCGTTCCCCGCCGGGCATTGACGGGTCGTTATCTGCCGGACTCGTAGCACCATTCCCACGCACCGCCACTCCGTAGCCCCCGTTAATCGTCAACCAGCGCCGCAGGAAGCCCGTACGTGACCGCCCGAATACCTCACGGTCGTAAGCGTCTACTGCCGCAAACGGCACACTGGCGAGCGGCACGGTGGTGACACCGCCCGACACAGCTAGCGCAGCGGCGTTCGCGGCACCTTGGAAGCGAAAGTCGTGGTAGTGGTGAATGAAGCCACCCGCGGCATAGAACGGCGCCATGTTCAGCACGCCGTCCATGCCAATGTATGCCCCGGGCTCCAGCCGCGCCTGCAAGCGCCGCAGGCGTTCATGCCACAGCACGCGCCCCAGCCCCTGGCCGCGGTAGTCCACCCGCATGATGAACAGGCCCATGAACCCGCACTGGCCGCCATAGGAAAGGATGGCTCCACCACCCACTAGTTCGGGTGCTTTGCCTGACACGGTGTAACGCAGGGCGATGAAGCCCTGCGGGTCGAAACCCCAAGCCACTTCAAGGTCGGCAAGGCCCGGGTTCCAGCCTTCTGCCGCGGCCCAGCGGAGGAGCACCTCGGCTTCCTCGCGGGTCATGGCATCCATGGAATAGCCTTCGGGCAAGGTCAGGGGCTTCATACGCGAATGATAGCCTCTTGCCATTAACACGACATCTTGGCCGCCACCGGTGGCAATACCCCTTGCCCGGGAGCGGCAACCCTGCCGCGGCAGCGCTTCTCGTCGAGCGCTGCCACAGACTGAAGCAAACCCTTGAAGGAAAGTGGCAACGCCACCGCTTGCCCGTTGCCATCCTAGAGCTTCCTGCGGCCCGCCACCGTCTGGCTGACCCACGCCGAGGACACCGTACCGGCAGGCGTTGCATCCAATCCTAATGGGGACAGCTCTATTTTTCCCGCCATCGCCTACTACCGCCACTCTGCAAGTTTGCAAACCCGACTCAGAGGGCTCTAAGCCTCACCACTTTACCCAGCCCGAATATCGACTGCTGGGCGGCGGGATCAGTACTTCACCTCCAGCTGCACCGTGAACGAACGGCCACGCGGATCAGCGACGCGCGGCTCCCACGAGCTGCCGGCACCGGAGTTGCTGTCATAGGTAATGGCAAATGGCGGATCACTGTTGAATAGGTTCTTTACGCCCACGGTCAGCGTGTAGGCAGGTGCAAACTTGAGCAGGGTCGCCGACAAGTTGTAAGTGAAGTAATTGCCGACACGCGGATTGTAGTCAGACCGCGTGACGGACCCGTTGGCGATGCCGGGCAGGGACTGGTTCAGATAACCGCTGCGGAAAATCTGGCTCAAGGTAATCGACCAGTCATCCATCCCATATGTTACCCAGGCATTGTGTTTCCACCGGATACCCAGATCACCTGCGAAAGTGAAGACGCCAATCAAGCTCGGACCAAAGTCCGATGCAGGCGTCACTTTTTCAATCTTCTTGAGCAGGAGCGAGCCGTCGGCACCCATCGACACCGTGTTGGCACCCGCCTGGAAGCTGCCACGCATTGAGAAATCCATGCCGCTGGTGCGCCGCTCCCCTGCGTTGATGTAGCGGTCGTCGATAGCAGTGATCGTGCCGGAGCCGTCCCGGATGAAGTTGGCCTTGAACAGGGAATAGTTCGCCAGCAGCGCCTGCAGGGGCAGCATCTGGATCGTGTTGTCGACATTGATCGACCACCAGTCGGCCGACAACATCCAGCGCGTGGCCGGCTTGAACACCACACCGATGCTCAGCTCCCTGGACGTCTCAGGGCCGAGATTGATGTTGCCATTGGCCAGGATTTTAGGCTGGATGATCAGGCAATTCGGGTCTGTCGTACTGACAACGCCACTAGGACACTTGTCCGGATCGGTAAGGTCGCGGCCCGAATAGGGTGATTCGGTCACCCCATTGAAGATCTGGTTGAAGCTAGGCACACGGAAGCCGCTGCCTTGGGAACCCCGGACCATGACCCACTCTGCCGGCTGGAACCTGGCGGTAAACTTGGGGTTCGTCGTCGAGCCAAAGCCCGTGTAGTCGTCAAGCCGAACAGCACCACTCAGATCCAGAGTATCGAAAACCGGCAGGTTTACTTCGGCATATGCCGCCTTGACCGTGCGATGTTTGGGGGTCAACGCGTTGGCGTTGTCAAAGGCCGCATTGACGATGACCGGTGCGGTCGGCGCGGCAGCGGCCGAACCGTTGAATACATAGGTTTCACGACGGTAATCGACACCGAGTGCCAGGCTCACTTCGCCGGCAGGCAGGAGGAAGAGCGGGCCGGAAACCGAGGCATCGGCCTGCACCGTCTTGTACTCCCCGCCGTAAAGCGTGACGCCCCTGGCCGAGATGGCATCGAGTCCGGCCCGCGCAACATCGCTCTGCGTCAGACTGAAAGGATTGAGAACGCCGCTGTTGATCAGGCCCACAATCCCGGGGGCAGAGGCCCCCGCTGCGATTGGCGCGGCGGTATCGGCGACGGCGCCGGCGCTCGCCAGAGTGCCGCGATAGAAATAGCCGCTTCCAAGCGCCGACGACACCGCACTGGTCGCATAGGAAATGCCGGTGTGGTGATCCCAGCCATGGATGGGCAACGGTCCATCGACACCGCCGGCGACGCGGAAGGTGTCGGCGTCGGTATCATATTCACGCGTACCACAAGCAATGCAGCGCCAGCGGAATGCGATCGGCAACCCATAGCGCGACTGCAAGGCCTCCACCTCGGCGGGATTGCCCGAAAACGCGCTCTTTATGTCGTTGAACACAGAATTGTAGGTGTTCGAGGTCAGGCCATTGAGTGGGTAGAAGATCGGCAGCGAGCTCGTGCTGGTGGTCAACTGGCTGTCGGAGAAGCGCTTGGCCGACTGGGCCCTTGAGCCGGTAATTTCAACGAAGGCTTGGCTGGCACCCAGCTCGACCGTCCCGCGCCCGTAATAAGTCAGGGTGCTAATAGGCTGCTGGATCACGGCCGCACGGCCCGTGTCCCAGGCGCAGGCGTAATAGGCGGCAGGGTTCGCCCAGAGTGCATAGTCATAGGCCATGCCGCCGTCCATCGAAGCACAGCCCGCGCCGCCCGGCAGGTTCAGGACGTTGATGCCACCACCTACGGCATTGGCCCCGTTGGGCGCGGTCAGCGTCAGGCCCTGCAACAGCGACGGAAAGGACGGAGTGCCGGTACCGAAGGCTGTGGCAACCGGCGTGCCGCGCGTATCGATGGACAGTCCGTGATCAGGCTGGTTGCCATTGACGAACACGCGGTCCGATCCGCGCATGGCCTTGTTCCCACGATAGCCCACAGTACCAAAGACGTTGTAGCCCTGCGTTGCCAGGTCGCCGAAGCCGCCAATGGCCGACACGCTGTCGATGTTGCCACCCCGCCGCTCGGTCATGTCACCCATGCCAGAGGCACCGAAGCCGGTGTACTGCTTCCTGGTGATGTAGTTGATCACTCCGCCGATCGCGTCGGTGCCGTAGATCGCGGAAGCGCCGTCCTTGAGCACTTCAACACGGTCGAGCGCCATGAAAGGGATCTGGTTGACGTCGACGGCCGAGCCGGACAGGCCGTGCGCGGCGACACGCCGACCATTGAGCAAGACCAGCGTCGCAGCCGATCCCTGGCCGCGCAAATTGACGGCAGAGAGGCCGTTCGTCCCACGCTGCGCGCCAGTGGTGACATCGGCATTGGAAGCAAGGTTGTCCGCGCCACTACCGTTTGCGGTGAGGTACAGGGACAGTTGTTCAGGGCTGGAGATCGCGTTCTGGCGCAGCGTGTCGGCAGAAACGATTTCGAGCGGCAGGGCGCTTTTCGCAGGATCCTGCTTGATGCGCGAGCCGGTGATGATGAGCGTCAGGTCATCAGCGACATCAGCCCCCCATACTGCGTCCGATGCCATGGTGAGAGCCGCAAAGACCAGGCAACTGGCGAGATCGCCGGAGAGCGCCCTAGCGTAACGCGAAACCGACATCCCACATGCGGACCGATCAGGCGTCAGCCATAAAGATCCAGCTTGGCTTAAAAGAATGGGCGTAATCCGCATGTTACGTTGATAGATCAATGGACATATACCCCCCCGGGGGGGGTGGGGAAGGGCTGATGATGTCGAAAATAATTTACTTGTCCTTAACTGCGTTCCCGACGTCCCCCCGCTGTTTTTTGCGCCATCGCCCACTACCGCCACTCTGCAAGTTTGCAAACCTGACTCGGAGGGCTCGAGGGCGCCGACTGCGAACGACATACCGGTGAATGTCCCATCGGCGGGTCAGAGTCGGGCCCGCTCGCGCGACAAGCCATTCGTAGAAACAGTCGACCGTTCGCCGCGAGGCTGTGCGCTGCCGCAGAGCGGCCTCTCTGACTCCGAAGGCTCTTGCTGATCTGACTCGAGGAGGGAATGGTGCCGGCTGCAGGAGTCGAAGCAAAACTATATTTGCCCACATTCTCTGATATTCACGCATCTCCTAACTCGTCGTACCCCCAACCGTACCCCCACAACTGGCAAACAAACAGTTTATGCTCCATCACCTGCTCAGAGCCTTCCACTGGTACCTGCAAGAGCTCAACATTCGATTAAACCTAGGCCCCGAACTGCACCAAGTGCGAAGTTCGAGTGTGAAAGCAACGCTGCGGCAGCAGGATATTGATAACGGAGCCCTTCAAGGCTCAACGCGATGTTTGGCGATAAGAATTGCTGGTGTGCGCAGACACGGCAAACTCAGCTTGTGGCCACCGTTCCCAATTTCAGGGAAATCTGCAGGGATTTCGGTGGGTTATTGAGGCCCTGGCAAGGGTGAAGCCGACGATTCGATCTGGAACTCTGCGGCCGACCCGACACTTGGTTAGCCGTCCACCGGTACCTCACCACTCCGGAGCAGGGAAAGAACAGGCAAAGTCGCCGGGCGACTTGTGCGCTGCATAATTTGCCCTGTCGACTCCTAAGCTATTTGCTACTCACGAGCGGGGGGACGTCGGGCAGAACACGGTTATCCAAATGCCTCAGAGAGGGGCATTGATGGATCAACTGACAACAAGTGAAGATGATACTTAAGAGGCCACACCCGCAGAGATGTGGCCGCCACCGACGTCAAGCCCAAAACGAGTCAACGGAATTCAACCATCATCCCGGTTATGACCATTGAAGAAGGCCCAGAGCCCCAATTGAGCTCCTTGCCCAGCGTCTGGCTGATCTCCTGCTGGCTCTTGCCTGCCTTGACGAGCTCCTTGGCGCGGGCCCCGATTTTCGCCACCTTGTCGCGGTACTTGAGGAATTCCGGCTTGCTCAACACGGGACCGTGGCCGCCAATCAGCACGTCGAAATCCAGGGTCGCAATTGAGTCAAGCGCCTTGGCCAAGTCCGTCCAATTGCCCCCATCCGCGTAGCTCACGATGGTTGGAATGCTATCCGGCGTGGTGACGAGATCCCCCGCAACGACAACACGCGCAGCAGGAAAGTAAGCAACAGTGTCTCCACTGGTATGACCGCAGTACTCGAACAGCTGCACTTCCTTCCCGCCAAGGAAGACGTTCCCATACCGCGAGTAAGTGATCTGGGGCAGCGCCGCATCGCCGGCGTCCCTTGCCATGTAGCGTCGGTCATCACGCGACACGATTACGGTAGCTCCGGCCCGCACCATCTTGGCAACCCCTCCGCTGTGATCGCCATGGCTGTGGGTGAGCACCACATACTTGATCGGCTTGTCGGTGAGGGTCTTGATCTTTGCCACGATGTCGTCGTGCAACTCGTCAACCTTGGAGTCAACCAGGATTACGCCATCGTTCGTAATATAGGCGGTCGCGTTTCCACCAAACTGCAGTATCTCGCTTAAGACGTTCTTCGTGTTCTGAATCACGTACACATCACCCTTCACCTTGACCAGTTTCGGCAACGCGGCCTTGGGATCTGGACGGCCGAACATCTGGCCGAAGTCTGGCGGCGGCCCCGAGGGCGGCGGGACATTCACCGTGACCGAACACATGCCATCACCGGCCAACTTCGAGCCAGCCGGGGCCTGGGCGGCGGAGACGACACCGGCAGCGAGCAACATCGCAATTGCGATGTAAGTCGCGCAGATAGCAGACAATGTCTTTTGCATGGACTTTCCTTTGGATCGATGGGACACATGGGTTCTGGAAGACGCCCCTCGAACGGTACCAGCCAATCTATCCGCACATCTCGGATCCCGACGCCAAACCGGGCACAGAGGACTGACATCACGATGTGCCAATAGCGCACTCACCAGTGCCGCTCGCGATCGACCATACTTTTCCCAAGTTCGCGGCGCGCGATGATCGCTCCAATCACTCGTGAATGAAATCGCGGTGAAAGCAGCGACGGCCTACGTGCACATTCGCCGACGAGAAGCGAATCAAACGGCGATGGCGAACCGTCGCAAGTTGCTTCCTAGAAGTTCCTAAGCAGCGCCGCCAAACAATCAAGTCAGTCAAGGTTGTTCTCTAGAAACGCTATTGCCCTGGGCCAGCCGTCGCGCATCGCTTCCGGGTTGCCGGCCACTTCCTGGAACAGGACAAATGAGTGGGTGGCCTTCGGGTAAATGTGCGGTTCATAGCGCTTGCCGAGCCGCGTCATGGCAGCGACGGCGGGTGCAACGGTGGCGACCACGCGGGCGTCGTTCTCGCCGTAAAGACCCAGCACCGGCGCCTTGATCTTTGCCATCGTCGCCTCGTCGGGTGACACACCGTAGAACACCACGGCGGCATTCAGTTCCGGCACATCTCCGGCAAAGCGGAAACTGTGTCCACCGCCCATGCAGAACCCGAGGCTCGCGCTCTTGCCGTTGGAGCGTGGCAACGCGAGGGCATAGTCCCGCGCAGCCGCATATCGGCGCATGATCTCGTCCTGCGATACCTTGCGAGCGGCGAGCAGTGCATCGTCAAGATACTTGAAGGAGCGTAAGCCGCCGCCGTCGGGACCCGTGCCCGACCAGACGTCCGGTGCGATCGCGATGAACCCGGAACGGGCAAGCTGATCCGCGATTCCCTGCACCCACGCGTCCATTCCGACGCCGTGCTGCATGACAACGACGGTGCCTGCCTTGGCCTCCCCTTCCGGATGAACGATCCACGTACTGACCTTCACGCCGCCTACGTCAAGCGTGATCCATTCCTTGCGCAGCGTGGATTCGGCCAGCGCGGCCTCCGCGGTATAGAAGCCGGCAGGCAGGTCCGGGTTCTTGCGCGAGTAACTGACTGACGGGGCGGTGACCTGTGCCATCACCGCGTGGTGTGCGTGACCGCCATCGGCCACGAACGCGGGCTTGTCATGGGTTTCGCGAGTGATGAACGACAGCGCTGCACGCCACGACTCGGGCGTCAGCGCGAAGCTCGATTCGACCTCGGCCGCGCTTGCGCGCCTCACGACAGCCTTGCTGGCTCCATCGCCGTTGTCCAGTTCGAGTACCGCACTCTCGCCGTTGGCAATGGGCATAGCGAGACCAAAGCGCCGCACGGCCTCCCGCCGCTCAGTCGCCACCTTTGCTCCGAGCCGGGTCATGGCGTGCTCAATGTCTTCAGTGCTGGCAAAGTCATCCGTCGCGCCGCCGTGGGGACCGAGGCCCGTCAGCACGTCCGGCACGATGGCAATAAAGCCGGCCGCAGCCACCTGGTCCGCGGCGGCTCGAGCCCATTCCGTGGCGCCGAGCGAACGCTCGGTGACCAATACGACGGGTCCGGGGTCGGAGCGATCGGGATACACGACGAACGCGAACACCGTGCCCGATGCCGTCTCCACTTCAACCCATTCCCGGTGCCGGGACATCGTATTGAGCAGGTTCTTGGCGTCGGCCAGTGCAGGCAGGTAGGGGTCCGCCACCGCGACGGCGGGAGACAAGGCCAGCGTGCGGCTCATGTCATCCACATGATGACCGGCGTGTCCGTAGTCTCCATAGGGCGCCGCAGCGAGGGCGGCGGTCCCGGAGACGATAACGATGCTGACGACCAGAGTCCGATTGGATAGCTTCACGTGATGCCCCTTGTGCTCAACGAGCGGACGGCTTGCTGTGCTGGTTCAGGAACTCGATGGCCGCGGGCCACGCAGCCGCGACGGCATCACCGTTGCGCCCCTCCACCACATAGGACAGGAAAAAATGCGTCGCCCCCGGATAGATGCGCGACTCATAGGACTTGCCGAGCTGCTTCATCGCGGCGGCAGTGGGCTCGACTGTCGCAATCACGTCCGGATCATCGCCGCCGTAGAGGCCGAGCACCGGTGCCTTGATCTTGCCGAGCGCGCTCTTGTCCGGCGGGAGTCCGTAGAAGACCACGGCAGCGCTCAGGTCGGGAATCTCCGCCGCCAAGCGGAAGCTGTGCGTTCCGCCGACGCTGGCACCTAGCGCGGCAACGCTGCCGTTGGCACGGGGCAGCGTCTTTGCGTAGGCGGCTGCAATCTTGTAGCGGCGCATGGCCTCGGGGGGTTTCATGCGAAGGACGGCCCGCATCGCGGCGTCGGGAAAGCGAAAGGCGTCGTAGTTGCCGCCTTCGGGGCCGAGTCCAGATAGCAAGTCGGGTGCGACGGCAATGAATCCCCGCTCGGCGAGCTGCAGTGCCATGGCCTGCTGGAGGTCATCAAGCCCGGCATCGTAGTGGAGTAGCAGCACGACTGGCGCGGGCGCTTCCCCGGCCGGATGGATGACGAGCGTCCGCAGCGACCCGCGCGCCATCGGGATGAATACCCACTCGCGCTTGAGGGCTGTCTGCTCGAGCTTGTGCGCGGAATTGAACAGGTTGCCGGGCAGACCCGGACTGCCGGCGAATCCCCCACCTCCGCCAGCCGGCGGTGGAGCCGGCGTCTGTTGGCCTAAGGCGGCTGGCATCGCGAACGCGCAGATCAACAGTGCTGCAATCGGTCTGACCATGTGGATCCTCGCTAATGCGTCAAGCAGGACAACGGTTGAGCGGCCCATGGGGACCGGACTATAGCTTGTCGCAGGGAAACGGCGCCCACTTCGGATCGCTGTCCGTGACCTTCCTGAAGCTCGATCCGGTAAGGAAGTCCTGCCTCAGGTACATCGGATCGCGAACTGCGGTCGTGACGGAGAGGTACTGAACGTCGTAGTCGGTGTGGACATTCCAGTATTCTCGGATCAATGCGTTAGCGCTGTAGGGCACGCCGTTACGTCGCAGGTAACCGCCCGTCGTGCTGTTAGTCACCGCCTCCAGTGTGCTGCCGTTCCAGCGCGCCACCGTCGATCCCTGCAGGCTCGGCGACTTTGCGGGACCGGGTTCGATGGGCGTGACGGCGATGGGCGCACCGCGCGGCACGGGCGCCACGGGGAACAGGCGAGTCTGCTGTCCTGCTTCCGTCTCGACCTTGAGGGTCTGGTCGTCCGCCCAGGAAACACGGATCCGCAAGGGCAGCCGCATGACACCGCCCGGTCCAAAGGGCTTGCACACCTCGCCCGTAGCGGCGTCGCGCGCCGGATCCCATTCCTTGGCGGCCTTGGTGCCCGCCTCGTTCAGTGGAACGCTGGTAGCATCTCCTGGCTTCTGCACCAGCATGCGCCAGCGCCAGTCTTCCGTGATAACGGCGACCCAGACTCCCGTCGGATCAATGGGCGCGGCTTCTCGGGCCGAACGCGGCGTCGCAGGGGCCTGGCCCGCATGTGCGGTACCTGACGTTGCAGCAAGCGCGATGAACGCTGTCGCGACCGTCGCTGCGAAGGGGCTGTTCATCCGCACTTGCATCTTCATCCTCTCCATCACTTGATCGCGACCGGCTTCAGCCATGCATCGAAGCGTGGCCTACCGCCTGGCGCTGGACTGGCTACGCTCGGATGCCAGACTGCGGTAGGCCGCCTCGATGAACTTCTCCGCCGGCCAGTCGCTGGTTGAATATCGCGGGTCGTAGTCAGCCGTGGGGCGAGCAGCCAAAGCCTCGTCCAGCGTCATGCCCTTGCGATGCATCTCGCGCAGCCGATCGCGAATGATGGTGAGCATGTCACGATATTCGACGATGTCAGCCTCATCGGTTATCCGACCACGACCGGGGATGATCAGTGTGCCGCCTTCCTGCTTGTCGAGCGGCACAGCAAGGTCGATGATGCGGTTCAGGCCGTCGATGATGCCGCTGATCGAACCGCCGTTCGCAATGTCGATCACCGGATAGCTCAGCGTGGAGTACAGGTTGCCAGCGCTGATGACGTCCGAGCCGCGGAAGAACACGAAGCTGTCGCCCTTCGAATAGGCCTTGGGAGCACTGTAGATCTGGATGGCCTCGCTGTTCGGGATTTCGTCCCACTCGGCGTTGTAGGTCTCGGCCGGCCATGCGGACGACGGAACAGCAGCAGCGGAGCCCCTGGTTGCGCTCATCAGGTTCAGAACTTCCTCGTGCGCAATGATCATCGCCCGGCTGCCGACATCGCCCACGATCACGGTTCCCGCACCGATGCTGCCACCGATGCTGCTGCCGGCCTCGGCAATCCGGGTGTTGCCTCCGGTGCGATCGGCAGTGAAAGCGGTGTTCACGACATATCGGATGGGCTTGCTCGTGATGCTGCGGATCTTCGCGAGCAGCGCCGCGCTCGCCCGCGCGTAGCCGGTGTCGACGACGACCGCTCCTGATTCGCCGATCTGTAAAGTGACATTGATCTCGCCATCCTGCTGCAGTAGATAGAGGTTCTCGCGGACGCGAAACACCTCCACCGCATCGCTGTCGTATCCCGACTTCGGTGCGAGATACGGATTGGAGATGGGCTGATCGAGACCGCCCCGCCGTGGCGAGCGCCCTGAGCGCTGATACGGCTGCACGACGCGCAGCACATTGGCGTTGGGGTCTGTTCGCAGCGTGTTGATGAACAGCGGGGAGCTCGTCTGCGCGCCACCGCGCGTGGCGAGCGGCGGAACCCCACGCAACTGCGTCGCCATGTTCAGGAACGGATTCGTGCCGGGCAGGTAGTGCGGCACTTCGCCCTTGGGTCGTCCCGCGATCTCGACGGCCGGGCGACACGAGTAGCCCTCCATGCGGAGCGCCGGATTCAATTCGTAGTTGCGGCCGCGGATGAACGGCTCGGTCAGGTAAACGGGATCATTGACGACCTGGACGATCGACAGCACGTTGTCGTGCCGAACGTAGTGCTCGGTCAGCGTGCCGAGGTCGCTGCGCGGCAGGCCGTTGCGGTCGACCAGCGCCATTTTCAGGTGCGTGGTGGTCACCTTGAGGACGTTGCCTTCCCACTGTCCGGTCGAGAACCCCTGCCAGGTGTGCGGCGCATACCTCGGGGGATGGGGACGGCCATCCATCCAGATCGTGCGCTGCTGCGTCTGCCACTCGTGGACTTCCTTCCAGGCGATGATCTTCTGGGATGCCGGATCCACTTCCTTCGACAGCCGCATGCTGCCGAACGTCAGGCCATGGTCTGCGGCGAACGGGATGCATTGCCGCTCGGGCAACGTATAGACGGAGGCATTCCAGCTCTCGGCCTTGAGGCGGGCTGCCTCGTTGATCGGAAAGCCTTCGTACTCGCCATAGTCGGGGCCGGCACCCCGGTACTGCAGGTCTTCGTGCATGCGCCCCTGCCATTCGCCGGACAGGTCTATCTGCGCAAGGACGGGATTGCATTGCGCGAGGATGGCTGCGCCGAGGACCCATGACTTTCGAAGTTGCCACACCGCTTCCCACTCCTTAAACCCACCCTATCGCACCCCTGCGTCGCGGATATGTACCGCACTGCAGCGAGACGGGCCGCCCGCTTTTCTCTCATGAGACGGTCGACGACCCGGCGCATGTATAGTAGATTCGATCCTGGATGTAAATATAGATACAAAGTCGAATGTATTAGACCGTTGTCGCGCCCGGCGTGAAAGCGGGACGGGGGAACAGTGGGAAGAAGCACTCGGCAGCAGGCACTGCTCACGCGGCAGCGCATTCTCGATACGGCGGAGCGGCTGTTCGAGAAGCACGGCGTGTCGAAGACCAGCCTCGAAGATATAGCAGTTGAGGCCGGCGTCACGCGCGGCGCGATCTATGGCCACTTCACGAGCAAAGGCGACTTGTTCGTCGCGATGTGGGAGCGGATCCGCCCTCCCGTTGACGATGTCTATGACACAGGGCTAAAGGACAGGGACGATCCCCTCGGCCAGCTGCGCAACACACTGGTGGTCATGTTCAAGCTGGTAGCCACCAAGAAGCAGGACCAGCGTGTGCTGAACATCATGTTCCACAAATGCGAGCTGACAGACGAGATGCACGAGCTCGCCAGGCACAGCCGCCAGATCACCGACAAGGACGGGCAACGGCGGCTGGCCCTGTTGCGTGGGGCCGTCAAGCTGGGCCAGTTGCCGAAAGACCTCAACGTAAAAAGGGCCGAGGTCATGTTCCGTGCGGTCATGCTGGGAACGCTCAGCAGCTGGACGCTCGCACCCGACTCGTTCAGCTTGAAACGCGAGGCCGAAGCCATCGTGGATGGCTACGTCGACATGTTGCGATTCAGTCCTGCACTACGGGGCACGGGGCGAAAACGTTGATGCAATCAGTCAGGGAACTACAGGGCCGAGGAGGCAAGATGAAAGCACTGATCGGAGCATTGGCAGTGCTGACCTTGTTGACGAGCGGCATCGCGAACTCCGCGGAGCCGTCGGGCCAGGCCGTCTACGAGAAGTGGTGCCTGCCTTGTCATCGCGCCGGCCAGGTGGGATCGGTGCAGCTGCAACAGCGCTACAAGGGCGCCATTCCCGCCGTCCTGACCGAACGAACCGACCTTCAGCCTGCACTGATCAGCGTCCTCGTGCGCAAGGGTGGCCAAGTAATGCCTATCTTCCGTAAGACAGAGATCAGCGATGTGGAACTCGAAGCCCTGGCAACCTATCTGACGAAGCCCACCAAATGAGCATTCCTGGCAGTACGGGAGCGGTGTAATGATTCTTCCACCGGGCGTGAGCCAGCGTCGATTCACCTCCGCACTGCGCGAGTTCGAGCAGATCGTCGGCAAGGAATGGGTGTTCTCGTCCGACGAGGACCTCGGAACCTATCGCGACGCGTATTCGCCCTACTGGGACGAGAAGATCGACCGGATCCCGCCCGTCGCGCTCTGCCCCGCAAACGTCGAGCAGGTCCGCGCCGTGCTGAAGGTCGCCAACTTGTTCAAGGTTCCGCTGTGGCCCGTCTCCACTGGCAAGAACCTGGGTTATGGCGGATCGGCGCCGGCCCATCCCGGTACCGGTGTGCTTGATCTCAAGCGCATGAACCGCATCCTCGAGGTGGACGACAAGAACCACTACGCGCTCGTGGAGCCGGGTGTCAGCTACTTCGACCTCTATCGCCACATCCGCGACAACAAGCTCAAGGTCTGGATCGATTCTCCCGACCCGGGCTGGGGCAGCCCTATGGGCAACACGCTTGATCGAGGCGTCGGCCGCACGCCCATGCAGGACCACTGGAGCAACGTTTGTGGCCTAGAGGTCGTGCTGCCGAACGGCGACCTCGTGCGGACAGGCATGGGTGCGATCCCGAACTCGAAGAGCTGGCAGCATTTCAAGTACGGCTTCGGCCCTTACGTCGATGGCATCTTCAGCCAGTCCAGTTATGGAGTGGTCACCAAGATGGGTGTGTGGCTCCTTCCGGAGCCGGAAGCCTACCTGGTCGGCAATGTCACTGTCCCGAAGCGTGACGACGTGATCCCGCTGGTCGACATGCTCTCGTACCTGATGAATACAGGGGTCGTGCAGGGTCAGACGTACATACAGAACATGTTGAACGGGTTCGCTCCCGACCTGCTGGCGTTGCGGGCCAAGCCTGGCGGCGCAAGCGAAGCCGAGCTGCAGGCCTATGCCGACACCCACGGCGGGTATTGGTCGCTGGCATTGCCCATCTATGGCACGAAGGAACTCGTCGCTGCGAAATGGCAGGTGGCGCAGCGCAAGGCGGCCGAGATTCCGGGCGCGCGCATCGAGGTCCAGAGGTCCTATGACCTGCCCATGCCGGAAGAGGACGCGTTGAAGCTGGATTCGCCGTGCGAAGTGAGCGTTCCGAGCCTGAACATCTTCAATACCGTCGCAATGCCGATGAAAGGAAATGGCCACATGTTCGCAGCGCCGGTGATTCCGATGCGAGGCTCGGCCGTCATCGAATCGCTCGACGTCATGCGCAAGGCGATGGAGGACATCGGCTGTCGCGATTACATGGCCGTCCCGGCAAGTACCTTCTTCGCAAGATCGCTGACCATCCTGGTCATCTATCCGACCTACAAGGACGCCGAGCGGAATCGCAAGTCGCGCGAGGCCCTCAAGCACATGGTCAAGGTCTGCGGTGAACATGGCTGGGGCGACTATCGCGCCCACGCATCATTCATGAGCGAGGCTGCCGAGGCGTACTCGTTCAACAACCACGCGCTCCGCAGGCTCCACGAAACGCTCAAGGATGCCCTGGACCCGAACGGGATCATTTCCCCGGGCAAGGCCGGCATCCGGCCCAGGAACGAGCGATAGCACTGCGTCAGGGCGTATCAAGTTTCTAACAGACAGACGACCAAGCGAACCAGAATTGAAGTAAACAGAGTGTGATCAAAAGAGGGTGAGTTTATGAGTAGCAGGAAAATTATTCTTCCCATCGTTGCCGGGCTCGCCGCGACGGCGTTCTCCGGTATCGGGGCCGCACACCATTCCTTCGCGATGTTCGACGACTCGAAGGAGATCGTCCTGACCGGCGTCGTCAAGGAGTTCCAGTGGACGAATCCGCATACCTTCGTCCAGCTTGAGGTGAAGGGTCCCGATGGCGCCGTCGTCGAGTGGAGCATCGAGGGCTCAAGCCCGAACGGCCTCGCGCGCGTTGGCTGGAAGCGCGCCTCCATCAAGGCCGGCGATCAGCTTGCCGTCACGATCAACCCGCTCCGCAGCGGCGAGCACGGTGGCAACTTCGTGCAGGCGAAGTTCCCCGATGGTCGAGTTCTCACCCGTCGCGCGCCCGAAGCGCCGGCCGCGGGTGCACCACAATGAATGCTAGCCACTCTCGGGTAGGCGCGGTGCGCTCGTTCATCGGTGTTGCGGGCTGCGTCCTCGCGCTCGGGCTCGGGTCCCTGGTGGCCTCCGGTGCCGAGGCGGCCTCTGCTCCGCCCAACTGGACTGGCATCTGGACCCGCGTCGGATCGCTGAACTTCGACCCGACCATCCCCGGCAACAAGAACGAGGACTTCCCGTACAACGCTAAGTACAAGGAATTCTACGACCGGATCATCGCTGCGGAAGCCAAGGGTCTCGCCATCAACGACAAGAGCGCCGACTGCCAGCCGCCTGGAATCGTGCGCATGATGGCCATGGTCTATCCGATGGAAATCATCCAGACGCCCGGCCAGTTCACGATCATCGCCGAGTGGGAAGGCCAGATCCGCCGGATCTTCACGGACGGACGGAAGCACCCGGAAGATCCCGATCCCACCTACAACGGCCACTCCATTGGCCGCTGGGAGGGCGAAACCCTGCTGGTCGACACCGTGGGTATCCTCGGGGAAGGCATCATCAACGACCACGGGGCCCCGCTCGGCGAGCAAGTGCACGTCACCGAGAAGTGGTGGGCCGAGGGCGCTGATACGCTCAAGAACGAGATCACGGTCGAGAGTCCCGATGCGCTGCTGCGCCCGATCAAGGCGGTGAAGACGTTCAAGCGTCGCACCGACATCCAGATCATGGAGTACATCTGCACGCAGAATAACCGGAACCAGACCAACGCCGAGGGCGTGACCGGCATCGAGCTCAAGAAGAGGTAGATGGATATTCTCCAGGCGGACTCGCAAGTCGCGCCCGCCTGTTTGAATCCGCCATGGACGGCGGCCTGATTGTGATTTGCGCTCTATAGTTGGCGCAACAAACGCAGATCCGGTCGTAATTTACATTCACTAGCGAATGTATTTATACTTTCGAAGGTGGCGCTCTTGCGAGCTGATGCGACAACCCAAGGCGATAGTCGCGGCGCGGCACGAACCGGGAAATCCAGTTTGCAGGTAGATTCTGCGTCGGGTGCGCCGCGCCAGACAGGGCATCTGCTGGCGTGCACTGGATTGGAGGTTCCGTGGTCCTTTCGGCCGTTCGTCATTCGAGGAACCACATCGTGGCTATCAAGCTGAGTGAGTGTCGCAAACTCGGGGGCGGTGCGTTTGCCGGCCTGCTGCTCGGGTTGCTGTTCAACGCCCCCGTGCAGGCGCAGGTCACGCAGCTCGGGTACTGGCTGCCGATCTACCACGAAGACTTCGACGAGCGCGTGCCGGGTCCGAGCGCCGGCGACTATGCGGGCCTGCCGATCAATGACGCGTTGCGGTTGCGCGGCGACACGTGGGACCCCAGCCTGCTGACGGTGCCCGAGCACCAGTGCAAGCCGCATCCGTCGACCTACGGATTCCGTGGCATCGGCACGACGCGCATCTGGGAGACCCGTGACCCCGAGACGCAGCAGCTGATCAAGCTCGAGACGCACATCGAGTGGGAAGCACAGCATCGCACCATCTGGATGGACGGCCGGCCGCACCCACCCGCATCGGCGCCACACACGTGGCAGGGCTTCTCGACGGGCAAGCTTGAAGGCGACGTGCTCGTCGTCTACACGACGCACCTCAAGGCGGGATGGATTCGCCGCAACGGCCTGGCGCTGTCCGACCAGGCGACGATGACCGACCGCTTCTATCGGCACGGCAACCTGATGACCCATGTCTATGTCATCGAGGATCCGGTCTACCTGAGCGAGCCGCTGGTCCGCACGAACGGCTTCCAGCTCGTTGCGAACGGCACGATGGCGCCGTATCCCTGCCGTCCCGCCGTCGAGATCCCGCGGCCCAAGGGCGAGGTGCCCCACCATGACTTCGGCGATACCGCCGCGAGTCAGGAATACGCCAAGCAGTACAACCTGCCGCTTGAGGCAGTGCGGGGCGGTGCGAACACGGCGTTGCCCGAGTTCATGAAGCAGTTCCGGCCCGCTGCGGCCCCCGCCGGACAGCGCTAGCAGGAGCC
>CAISDJ010000011.1 GCA_903884105.1 uncultured Pseudomonadota bacterium
CCACCGGGATCGGCCATGCCCAGGCGCTGGTGAAGACCGATGATCGTTATGCTGCACCCAATGTGCAGCTCATCATTTCGCCTTTTTCCTACGATTTCGACGAGCGCGGACCAAAACTCTACAACAAGCCTAGCGTTGGCCTTGCCGTGGGGCTCGCTCGCCCGGAATCGCGCGGGACCGTGAGACTCAAATCGGCCGACCCCAAGGACAAGCCGCTGATCAACTACCCTTTGCTCGGCGAGCAGAGCGAAGTGGATCAGATGGTGGCGGGTTGCCGCATTCTGCGCAAGATTGCCCATGCTGAACCGTTCCGTGATGTGTTGGTCGATGAACGGCTGCCGGGCGCAGAAGTTGAAAGCGATGCTGAGCTGGAACGCTATGTCCGGCAATTCGCTTTCCCGATGTACCATGTCTCCTGCAGCTGCCGGATGGGGAGCGATCCCGCATCGGTGGTTGATCCGGAGTTGCGGGTGCGCGGCGTTTCCGGGCTTTGGGTGGTGGACGCATCAGTGATGCCGACGCTGCCAGCGGGCAACATCAATGCTAGCGCGATCATGATCGGCGAAAGGGGCGCTGACTTGATCAAGCAACAGGCCAAGACGCCGGAGACTGTGTGATGAATGCCGAAACCAAAGTCGCTGGAGCTGCCCTCGATCTTCGGCCCTTTTTCGGTGGCGCAAGACGAGCGGGTGGCGCGGGCGAAATGGCCCGGCTCAATCCTGCCGACGGGCAGACAGGCCATGCGCTTCCGCTCTGCTCACAGGCTGACGTCGATGTCGCCGTTCAAACGGCGCGCACGGCTTGGGACGGGGGCTGGCGTAATCTGAGCAGCGGCGAACGCCAAGCTCAATTGCTCGAATTGGCGCGGCTGGTGTCGGCCCATGCTGAGGAACTGGGCCGTCTCGACAGCATCGAAATGGGCAAGCCGATGGGTGACGCTGTGTTCGATGCGCATGTTGCGGCGGGCTTCATCACCTATGCAGCCCAAGCCATCGACAAGAGGCTGGGCGTCACTGCGCCGCATGAGACCGGCAGGCTTGAAGTGCAGCAACGCCTGCCGCGCGGCGTTGTCGGTGCAATTGTGCCGTGGAATTTCCCCATCATCAATGCCGCGCTAAAGACCGGCCCGGCCTTAGCGACCGGTAATTGCATCGTCCTCAAACCGTCTGAGATCGCTTCCGGTTCGACCCTGCTGCTGGCGGAACTGGCGCAGCAGGCGGGGATTGCTGACGGTGTTGTCAATGTCGTCTCAGGCGGACCTGAGGTTGGCAATTGGCTGGTCAGCCATCCGGGCGTGGACATGGTGACCTTCACCGGTTCCACTGCGACCGGCCGCAAGGTGATGGCGGCCGCAGCCGCGCAATCACTCAAACCGGTTTTGCTTGAGTGCGGCGGAAAATCGCCACAAATCGTCTTTGCAGACGCCATTGCCAGCCTGGGCGCGACTGCACTTGCCCAGGCCTGCAGCGGTGCTGCCCTTTGGAACCAGGGGCAGGTCTGCGTCTCACGCTCGCGTCTCTATGTCGAGCGCGGCGCGGCAGATGGGCTGATCGAGGCTCTGCTCGTTCATCTGAAATCGATCCAGCCTGCGCATCCCCATAGCGGCGGCTGCGCCTTCGGACCACTCGCGAGCAAGGCGCAATATGATAAGGTCTGCGCGGCAATCGCAGCCGGCGAAGCTTCTGGAGCAAAATTACTGCTCGATGGTCGCAAGGCCGCCGCGCCTGAAGGCGGATATTATGTCGGCCCGACTTTGTTCGTCGATGTGCCAGCCGACAATGCGTTGATGTGCGAGGAAATATTCGGACCTGTCATTGCACTTGCCCGCTTCGACAGCGAAGACGAGGCGCTGCGGATTGCAATCGACAGCGACTATGGACTGGCCGCCACCGCCTGGACCACCGATTTTGCACGCGCGCACCGGCTGGGCGATGCA
>CAISDJ010000012.1 GCA_903884105.1 uncultured Pseudomonadota bacterium
ATCTGGTTGCTGTTGGCCACGCGCAGTTCAGGCGTCAGGCTGAGCATCTGGGCGTTCGGCCGGCTGGTGCTGACGGCCAGGTACTGCTTGCCGTTGACGGAGTACGAGATCGGGTACCCGGTCACAGAAGCGCCGAGGTTGATCTCCCACAGCACCTTGCCCGACTTGATGTCGAACGCCCGGAAACGGCCGTTCGCATCGCCACCGAAGAGCAGCCCGGTTCCCGTCGACAGCAGCGACAACATGCCGGCCCGCTGGTCGAACTGCCACAGCTTCTCGCCCGTGGACGCTGAGATCGCGTACAGCGAACCCGCATTGTTGTTACCGGGGGCGAGTGTCGTGCGACCGGCCACTGCGTACAGCGAGTCGTCCGAAGGCTTGTCGGCCGTCGCGCTCATGGTCGCGCAGGTGTTGAGCATCGTGTAGTACATGGCGTTCGTGATGGGGCTGTACGTACCACCCCACCAGTTCTTGCCGCCGCTCATCGTCGGGCAGACAACCGCGGTGTCGCCCTTCTTGTGGAAGACGGACTCCGGATTCACCGTGACCTTGCCGGTCGCGCCGTCGATGTTGCTCACGAGCGTCTGCTTGATCGTCGGGCGCGCCCACAGGAATTCGCCCGTCGCACGATCCAGCGTGTACACGATGCCGCTCTTGCCCGGGATGCCCGTCAGGACCTTGCGCTTTTCGCCGGCCTTGAGGCGCGGATTGATCCAGGCCACCTCGCTCGCCTTCGGTGCCACTTGCGTGTCGACCAGCAGGCGCTCGAACGTGTGGTCGATGTCCCAATGATCGACGAGGTGCTGGTAGTACCAGACGATCTTGCCGTTGTCCGGATTAATCGCGAGCGTCGAGTTGTGGTACAGGTACTGCTTGTCATTGCCGGCCAGCATGAACTTGGGCGCCGGGTGCGTCACGCTGGTGCCAACGTAGATGAGGTTCAGCTCGGGGTCATAGCTCGGCACCATCCACATGCCGACGTGCTGCCGCTCGGCGTCCGGTATGTCGGCCCACGTCTCGCTGCCAGGCTCGCCCGGGCGGGGGATCGTGCGTGTCCGCCACAGCTCCTTGCCCGTCACGGGATCGTGCGCGACGATCACGCAAGCATCAGGGCCGCCTTCCGGTTCGCAGCCGCGAGTCGAGATGAGTTTGCCACCCGCGATCCTCGGGCCGGAGGAGGCCTTCGCGCCCTTGCGGTAGTCGAGGACCTTCGTCTCCCAGACCAGTTTGCCGGTCTCGGCATCGAGCGCATACGAGTAGTTGTCGAGCCCCGAGTCGTAGATCAACTTGCCGAAGATCGCGAGGCTGCGGTTGGTCGTCGGATCCGGAAAGTATTGGCTGATGTCGTCGGGAACGGGCCGGCGATACTCCCACTTGAGGTCGCCCGTCGAGGCGTCGAGCGCCTGGATCAAGTCGGATGGATGCGGCAGGAACATGATGCCGTCATGCACGAGCGGCATCGCTTCATTGCTCCCCGGACCCATGCCGCGGCTCCACACGAGGCGCAGCTGCTTCACATTGCCGGTGGTGATCTGCTTGAGCTGGCTGTGCTGCCATCCGGCCTCGTTGCCGCGCCACATCAGCCAGCTGCCGGGATCCGGCTTGTGCAGCATGGCCTCGGTGACCGGCGTGATCTTGAGCGGCGCAGCAGCAGGTACGGCCGCAGCTTCGGCAGCCGGTGTTGCTTCGAGCGCATACGCCGCGCTGGCCATAAGCGCCGTCATCGCGGCCGCAAGCGCGGCTGTCTGGATCTTGTGGACTGTGCTCACGATTCCCCCTGGATCAATCAAATCGGTTGTGTGGCCCGGCATTGCAACACCGGGCCCTGTGGTTCAATACTCTGGAACAATCAGGCCTGACGCTGTCTCGGTGCCAACAGCCACGATACCAGCGTCACCGGCTCGTGTGCGGCCTTCGAGCCCGAGACGGCGGTCACTTCCGTGCGACCTGCGCGCGTTGCCGGGCATCCGACGAGCAACTGCGCCATCCGGCCACTCCAGTCCGCACCACACTTGTCGAGCGATGTGCTTGCGAGTGCCAGTTCGGGACCGTTCATCCGATGTTCCACACGTCCGGCTTCAATACGGTGCTCACCTTTGACCAGCAGTCGCAGCCCCGCGTCGTTACCGAAGACCTCGAGGCAGAACATCGCGTCCTGCGTCGTCAGGCCGGCGATGGCGACGGGGCCGTTCTTCCACGCGTGGTACAGATCATCGTACCAGAGCTTGGTGATATCGCCCCGGATCGCGCTCGTGCGCTGACCCATCCAGCGAGCTTCGCTGGCGAACGCGATGCTGTCTGCAAAGCGCTCGTCGTAGACAACCGTATGCAACAGCACGGCCGGGACACCTCCGGCCTTGGCCTGACCGGCTCCCAGCGCCAGCGCTGCACCGGCTGCCAAGGGCACCGCGGTCACGCCCGCCTGCAGGAAAGTCCTTCGGTTAAGCATTTTCGTCTCCAATAGATCCCTGAACAAGCCAGCGGCCTTGCCGTGCCTTATTTTGCATTCCGCGCAAGATACGCGGCAATGTCTTCCATCTCGGCGTCCGAAATCTCCGTCTTGCGGAAGAACGGCATGGCTTCCATGCCGCGGCGGATCACCAGTTTGACGTACGGAGCCAGTAGATCAGTCCGATCAGCCAACGCACCGGGACGATCGCCCTTGTACTTCGCATTCAACGAAGCAGTGCCCGGCAGGTAACGGCCGCCTTCACGCGGATCGCCTGCGTGGCAGGTCGCGCACCAGTATTCATACTTCTCCTGGCCCCGCGCAATCTGGCCCGGCTCTGCTGCAAAGACACCGCCAACGGTACCGCACAGGCCGGCAACAATTCCTACGGCTGCAATGGTTTTCTTCATGGTGCTGCTCACGCGCGCTTGGGCCGCAGGCGCTTTGGCCACACGCCATAGCGTCCCGGCGACAGAATGCCGTTCGGATCGATGCCGTCCTTCAGTGCTTCCTGGAACCTGAGCAGCACGTTGTCGTTGAAGGAGAACTGTGCGGCCAGCAGGTCCTGGGCACCCGGATTCGTTCGGTACGGCGGGAACCCTGCATCTGAGAACTTCTTCACGTAGGCGTCGTACAGCGTCCGCATACGGCGATTGAACGCCGGGTCATTGCGTTGGCTGTCGACCGGCGGTGCTCCCATGAAGAAGCACTTGTGGTGCCATGTGACCGGGCCGCGGAAGGGCGAAGCCGTCAGGGGCACTCCGAGTTCCTTCTGCGTGTCGTAGACCAGTTTGAGCGCCTTGAACACGGCCTCGCCCGTACGCGGACAGACTGCGAAGAAATCCGTGTGTCCGTCCTTGGGATCCGCAACGCCAGGTTCCCGGGCCATGCCGGCGAAGATCGCCATGTTCGGGATACCGAAGTTCACGAGGTGATGCGTTTTCTCCTGCGCCTCGGTCAGCGGCATGGGCAGCGTTTCGAAATTCGTGAACGTCGCGCCCGGGATCGCCTTTGCAATTCTCTCCTGGGCGTATTCCCAGCGGGCCTGGATGACCTCCGGAGGCCCGTAGAACTGCAACTTCACGCGCCACGCGGGCACGCCTTTCTTCTCGGCGTAGGCATCGAGTTCCGCGAGCGTGGGGTAGCGATTGGCCATCAGCGCCTGGACTTCCGCGCCGTTCTGCGGGCCACCGAGGCCGCTGCTATAGATAGCCTGTCCCGTGGCAATCATCGCGTCTTCGAGATAGTTGCAATGGTCGACCAACGGGATGAAGTCACTGTACTTGGGCACGTTCACGGTGCCCGTCAGCCACGCTTCGGGCTGGGGCATGAGCCAGAATCCCATCTTGGTCACGATGCCGAAGTTGCTCTGGGCAAACAGACCGTCGACATGGGGGCCAACGCCGTACTTGTATTCCTGCCACGTCTTGGCACCGGGCAACGCACCCATACCGGTGCGCATGATCTCGCCGGTGGGAGTCACGACTTCCATGCCGCAATGGGCGCCCCAGTGGTCGCGGAACTGGCTGGCCGTATAGCCGACGCCGTGCTCGAGCGCGTTGCCGATCGGGCTGCCCCAGCCTGGATCCGGGCAGTCGATCCAGAGCTTGAGCCCTTTGTCCTTTACGTAGCGGTACAAATCGAAATACGAGCAGCCCGGCTCGACCAGCGCGAAGGCGCGCTTCTCGTCGACCTCGAGCACGCGATTCATCCGCTTCAGGTCGAGCACGATACTACCCGAATAGGTCGGCGCGGAACCGCCGTAGGTCAGGTTCTTGCCGGTCGAGATCGGATACAGCGGGATCTTGTAC
>CAISDJ010000013.1 GCA_903884105.1 uncultured Pseudomonadota bacterium
ATTCCCCACTGCTGCCTCCCGTAGGAGTCTGGGCCGTGTCTCAGTCCCAGTGTGGCTGATCGTCCTCTCAGACCAGCTACGGATCGTCGCCTTGGTGGGCCGTTACCCCGCCAACTAGCTAATCCGACTTGGGCTCATCTATCAGTGCCAGGCCTTGCGGTCCCCGGCTTTCCTCCGTAGAGCGTATGCGGTATTAGCCCGAGTTTCCCCGGGTTGTCCCCCACTAATAGGCAGATTCCCAAGCGTTACTCACCCGTCCGCCTCTCGTCAGCATGTATTGCTACACCTGTTACCGATCGACTTGCATGTGTTAGGCACGCCGCCAGCGTTCAATCTGAGCCAGGATCAAACTCTTCACTTAAATGCTTTTAAGACATTGAAGTGACGGAGAGCGATCCAATACCCATTGCTGACTATTGGTTACTCACCGTCGAATGCGTTAGCAGTCGACTGACGCGAGTCCCCACACAAATTACCTGTTTCGATTGTTAAAGAGCGCCCTGTGCGTTCATCACAGGCCCTGCGTTTTTCGCCGCAGGCAGACGGAGAAGTATATCCGTCTTTTCGTGTTCGTCAACTCCGATTAGGGTGTTTTCGAACCATTTCCTGGAGGGGTTTTCGTCGGCCTTGATTGCCCGGCACCTCCAAGAAGCGGCGCAGTTTACTCACGATTCTCCGGGTGTCAACACTCTTCGAGACACTGCTGGATCAGGCCCCGGACATCACTAACCGCAGGCGCGGACTGCACTGCGGAATTCCGCAGAAATTGCGCTTTTCAAGCTCGTTTTTTCGCGTTTTTCCGCAAGCCCTGGGGAGGGCTCGCAACGCTCAACCCTGATGCGGCGTAATCGTGACTTGCGCGAAATCACGCTTCCCGGACTGCAGGACATAGGTGTTGCCCACGGCGACACGGGCATCGCGCTCCATGATCTTGACGCCATCAACCCGGACGGCGCCCTGCTCAAGCAATCGATACGCGGCTGATGAACTCGCAGCAAGGCCGGAATCCTTGAGCACCAGCGCCAGGCGGACGTCCTCGCCCTCCGCACTGATCGAGATTTTCCGGATGTCGTCCGGCACCAGGCCCTTCTGGAACCGAGCGACAAAGTTGTCGAGTGCACGTTTCGCTGCATCTGCAGAGTGGAAGCACGTGATGATTTCAGCGGCCAGCTCGAACTTCACGTCCCGCGGATTGCGCCCTTCGAGGACTGCTCGGCGCAACGACTCGAGCTCGGCGTTGGACTTGAATGACAGCAACTCGAAGTAACGCCACATCAATTCATCCGAGATCGACATCAGCTTGCCGAACATGTCGTCCGGCGCTTCCGCGATGCCGATGTAGTTACCCAAGGACTTCGACATCTTGTTCACGCCGTCGAGGCCTTCGAGGAGCGGCATGGTGATGACGACCTGGGGCTCCTGGCCCTCCGTTTCCTGCAATTGCCGTCCCATCAATAGATTGAACTTCTGGTCCGTGCCGCCCAACTCGACATCGGCTTGGAGCGCCACGGAGTCGTAGCCCTGGACCAGTGGATAGAGAAATTCGTGGATCGCGATGGGCTGGCCACCCTTGTAACGACGACTGAAGTCATCACGCTCGAGCATCCGCGCGACCGTCTGGCGGCCCGCGAGCTTGATCAGCCCTGCAGCCGACATCGGGCCCATCCAACGCGAATTGAATTCGATTCTGGTCCTGGCCGGATCAAGGATCTTGAAGATCTGTTGCTGGTATGTCGCCGCATTGGCCGCAACCTCATCGGGGGTCAAGGGCGGGCGAGTTGCATTGCGACCGGTCGGATCACCGATCAGGCCGGTGAAATCGCCGATCAGGAAAATCACTTCGTGCCCGAAATCCTGGAAGCGGCGCATCTTATTGATGAGCACCGTATGACCGAGGTGCAAGTCGGGCGCCGTCGGATCGAACCCCGCCTTGATCTTCAGCGGCCGGCCCTTGCGAAGCTTCCGCAGCAGCTCCGACTCGACGAGGATCTCGGCCGCGCCGCGCCTCAACTCCTGCAACTGCTCTTCCGGCGACACCACTTATTCTCCAGCGGACTGGTTTCGTCCTGATCGGAAAGTTCAATGCTTTCGTGCCGAACTGCCCGAAGTATGCAGCCAAGGCACGCCTTTGCCCCGGCGATCTGGCCGTGGGGGACGCAAATTTAGGGGGTCGGGTCGTTTCGCGCAACCCAGGGCTCGCGACAGCTGGCGATGGCAGGTCGCGGCACCAAGTGTGAAGTACGCGCGGACCTGGGACCCATTTGGGCGCACCTCCGGGTTGACGCACCCGGGATCAGCAACTAACTTACCTGCTGCTTTATGTATGAATGAGCATCCGGTGACCAATCAGAAGGGATTCAAGGGTTCGCGAGTAGCAAACGACTACCGCACTACATCGACCCACGGGGCCGTTCCCAATCCGGCGGCCCTGCACGTCCGCTGGTTGCTCACGGGACTCGCCCTCCCCCTCCTCGGCGGGGCCATCGCCTTTGCATTCTTCCGCTCTGGCGAAGCGACTGCTCCGCACGCAACTCCGAACCTCGAGATGATCGATACCGCGTCCCTGGCAGTGCCCAAGGTGCAGACACTCGGCATCGGCAAGAACGCTACGCTCGCCCCGATCGGCAACACCGTCGAGTTCGTGGTTCGACGCAACGATACGCTGGATAGAGCCTTCAGGCAGCTGCAGCTCAGCCTTCAGGACCTGGCAGCCATTCGCGACCTGCCTGGCGTCAAGGAGAGCCTGGACCTCCTCAAACCAGGTGAACTCATTACGTTCGTACACGCGAACGGGCTGGTGCAGGCTCTGACCCGGCGCATCAGCGACACGCAGACCTTGACCGTTACCCGACAGGACGACGGCTTTTCAGCCAAGGTGATCGAAACCCCGATTGAAGTCCGCAAGGTGGAAAAGCGCGGGCGGATCGATTCGTCCCTGTTTGTCGCCGGCCGGTCGATCGGCGTGAGCTCCGATGTCATCATGCGCCTCGCCAACGACATTTTCGGATGGGACATCGATTTCGCGCTGGATATACAGCCGGGAGACGAGTTCGGCATCGTTTACGAACAGCGCTTCCGCGAAGGCGAGTATCTCGGTGACGGCAAGATCCTTGCGGCAGAGTTCGTCAACAGCGGCCACGCCTATCGCGCCGTGCGGTTCGAATCCGTCGACGGCGAGGTCTCGGACTACTACACGCCCGCCGGCAACAGCATGCGCAAGCAGTTTCTGCGGGCACCCGTCGATTTCACGAGGATCAGTTCCAAGTTCAATCCTCGCCGCCTGCACCCGATCCTGAACACGATCCGGGCGCACAAGGGCGTGGACTATGCCGCCGCTACGGGAACCGTCATCAAGGCCGCCGGCGATGGTCGGGTCAGCGTCGCTGGCGTGCAAGGGGGATATGGCAACGTGGTGATCCTCGAGCATGGCGGCGGCGTGACCACTCTCTATGGACACATGTCGGGCTTCGCCAAGGGAATTCGCACTGGAGCGCGCATCCAGCAAGGCCAGACCATCGGGTTCGTCGGCAAGACAGGCGCTGCGACGGGGCCGCACCTGCACTACGAATATCGATTGAACGGTTCCTACAAGGACCCGCGCACCGTCCCGTTGCCGGAAGCCCGTCCCATCCCGCCGGCTTATCGCGGCGAGTTCGAGTCGCTCACTGGCCAATTGTTGGCCGACCTGGACCGAAACCGCGACGCCGCCGTGAGCATCTCCGCGCGAGCGCCTTAAGCGCGGGCCAGAGTTCCGAGCGCCGAATAGGCGCGGCACGTTCGCTGTAACACAACCGCAGGTCGCTGCGTAGTATTCTCGGACAATCGCCGCGTTGTCGGCCTGATGATTCCTAGTCAACTCCCAATGCCGGACGTGAACCTCAGGGCTCCCGAGTACTACATCAATCGGGAGCTGTCCTTTCTGGACTTCAATTCCCGCGTGCTCGCGCAAGCGTGCGATGAGTCGCTGCCGCTGCTTGATCGGGTCAGATTCCTTTGCATCTCGTGCAGCAACCTCGATGAGTTCTTCGAGATTCGCGTTGCTGGCCTCAAGCAGCGGCAGGATCTGGGTTCCCTCCAGGGCAGCCTGGATGCGATGACAGTCCCGGAACAGCTGGCGTCCATCCATCGCAGGGCGGCGGCAATGGTGCAAAACCAGTATGAGCTGCTCAATCAGGTGATCTTTCCCGAGCTCGCGCAGCAGGGAATCCGCTTTTTCAACCAAAAAACCTTCGACGATCGCCAGCGCGATTGGCTTGCCGACTATTTCGCCAAGGAGGTAGAGCCGGTACTGACTCCCCTTGGTCTTGACCCGGCGCGGCCCTTCCCCCGAATACAGAACAAGAGCCTCAATTTCATCGTCAGACTGTCAGGAAAGGATGCCTTTGGCCGTGATGCGGAGCTCGCCGTTGTGCAGGTGCCGCGTTCGCTCCCTAGGGTCATCCACCTCCCCTCATCACAACCGGCGGGCGGTGCTGAAAGCTTCGTCTTTCTGTCTGCCGTGATATCGACGTTCGTAGCGCAGCTGTTCAGCGGGATGACCGTAGAGGGTTGCTGGCAATTCCGCGTCACGCGAAACAGCGACCTCTTTGTAGACGACGAGGAAGTTGACGACCTTCTGAGGGCAATCGAAGGCGAATTGGCTCAACGACGCTACGGTGCCGCAGTCCGACTGGAAACCTCGCTCGACTGCCCCGAAGACATCACATCATTCCTGCTCAGCCACTTTGCGCTCTCACGATCCGATTTGTACCAGGTCAATGGCCCTGTCAATCTGAATCGGCTCATGGCGCTTTATGATCTCGTCAACAGGCCCGACCTGAAGTACGCGCCATTCACGCCCAGTCCGCCCAAGCGGCTTGCGGCGAAAGAAGACATCTTCGCGGTCATGCGAGAACGTGACCTGCTCCTGCATCATCCCTTTGAGTCGTTCGCACCAGTCATCGACTTCGTCAGGCAGGCGGGCACCGACCCAGACGTCCTTGCCATCAAACAGACGCTTTACCGGACTGGACCGGAGTCTCCGATCGTGGACGCACTGGTCTCGGCAGCCCGCGCTGGCAAGGAGGTCACCGTCATTATTGAACTGATGGCACGGTTCGACGAAGCAGCCAACATCGGCCTCGCCGCCCGGCTTCAGGAGGCTGGCGCCCATGTCATGTACGGTGTAGTCGGCTTCAAGACCCACGCCAAACTGATCATGGTTGTTCGGCGAGAAACAGGGCGGTTGCGTCGCTACTGCCATCTTGGCACTGGCAACTACCACCCGCAGACGGCTCGAACCTATACGGACTACGGCTTGTTCACCTGCGACGAGGCCATGGGAGAAGACCTGCATGAGCTCTTCTTGCAACTCACCAGCCCCACGCGCGTAGCCAGCATGCGCAAGCTGCTGCAGTCGCCCTTTACGCTCCATGATGGGTTGCTTGAGCGAACGCGACGAGAGATGGGTCATGCAACCGAGGGCCGACCGGCGCACATCATTGCAAAGATGAATGCGTTGATCGAACCGCAGATCATCCAAGCGCTGTACCAGGCTTCCAAGGCGGGAGTACGGATCGACCTGCTCGTCCGCAGCATCTGTGCATTAAAGCCCGGGATACCTGGAGTGTCCGAGAACATAACCGTTCGCTCGATCGTCGGGCGGTTCCTGGAACACTCCCGTGTCTTCTATTTTCACAACGGAGGGGACGAAGAAGTCTACTGTAGCAGCGCGGACTGGATGGACCGCAACTTCTTCCGCCGCATCGAAGTGTGCTTCCCGATCCAGAATAAGTCCCACCGCGACAGGATCATCGCGGACCTCAAACTGTATCTGGAGGACAACGTCCAGGCGTGGCAGCTTTCCGCGGATGGCCGCTATTCACGCATCTCCGATGAGACGAGGCCCCGAATCAGCGCCCAGTCTGAACTCCTGAAACAACTGACGGACCCCGGGACATGACACCCTGCTTCCTCAAACCACGCGGAGGCGGAAGCCGGCAGCCTTCAGGTATTCGCCTTCCTGCTCAAGATCGGCCGAAGTCAGCGGGTGATCATCAAGCCAGCGCCGCGGAAACTCGACTTCCAGCACTCTCGCCTTGGCCCGCAGTTGAATAGGGGGCAATGACGCCGGACTGCGCCCACGATGCAGCAAGACCGCGAGGCGCAGCAGTACGATCAACAGCTCTGCCTTGATATGCCACGGCGGCGGCAACTCTTCCAGCATCTCCAGATGGGGCTTGCGCCGATGCGCACCGACGACGCAGGCCAGCAACCGCTGCTCTTCACGAGGGAAGCCAGGCATATCCGCATGCTCGAGCAGATACGCACCATGGCGGTGGTAGTGCGAATGCGAGATATCCAGGCCGATCTCATGCAGTCTGGCCGACCATCCAAGCACCAGCTCTGCGAAAGGATCGGTCAGCTCCCAATCATCCTGAACCTGCCGCAGGAACTCGAGGGTCGTCACCTCAACCCGCGCTGCCTGCAGACCGTCAACGTGATAGCGCGACTCCATGGCTCGAACTGTTCTCACCCTCGCGTCTTCGTCCGTCAGTCGCCCGAGCAAATCGTAGAGCAGCCCCTCGCGAAGTGCGCCGTCCGCAATACGCATGCTTTGCATCCCAAGCATCGAAAAGATCTCTGCCAGAATCGTGATCCCGCCCGCGAAGACAGGCAGGCGCTCCTCATTCAAGCCGGGGAGCCTGAGCCGATCCACCGCTCCCGCGCGCAAAGCGACCTCGATCAGCCCCTCGAGATCGTCGGAGGTGATCGACGATTCAGGTCCGCCCCGGGCTGCGACAATGTCCCCGACCGTCCGTATGGTTCCAGACGTTCCCACCGCATGGTCCCAATTCGATCTCGCAAAGGCTGCTTGCAGCGGTTCCAACTCAATCCGGGCCGCCAATCGGGCTCGCTTGACCCGCTTCTCGGTGATTTCACCGCGATCGAAAAATCGGGCGCTCATGCTGACGCACCCCATGTGCAAACTCGCCAACTGCCGGGTCTGCAATCCCTCGCCGATGATCAGTTCGGTACTGCCACCGCCGATATCGGCAACCAGGCGTCGCCCGGGTTCGCTCGGCATCGTGTGACCGACCCCAAGATAGATCAATCGCGCCTCCTCGACGCCGGCAATGATCTCGATGGGATGGCCTAAGGCGCTGGCGGCGCGGTCGAGAAACGCGCCTTTCCTGCGAGCCTGTCGCAGCGTGTTGGTCCCCACCACACGCACGCTTTCAGCTTTCATGTCCTTGAGACGCTGGCCGAAGCGGTCAAGGCACTCCAGGGCGCGATCCACGGCATTGCGGTCAAGCCGCCCGTGCTCATCAAGGCCCGCAGCAAGCCGCACCATTTCACGGATTCGGTCGACAATGATCAGCTGGCCGTGCGAGTAGCGCGCGACAACCATGTGAAAGCTGTTCGACCCGAGGTCGACAGCTGCGATGACATCTGGAATCCTGGCAGTCGGGCGCGGCATGAGCGGAGGCCGAGTGTCAAATAGCGGACGCGGTGCCGAACAGGCAGGGAGGATCGATCATCGGAGCAAGCCCCCGAAGACCGCCCTGTTCGTCGGCAGCATGGAAATCCCTACATCGAGAACGACGACCCACACCCGCAAGTCGTAGTGGCGTTTGGATTCCTGATCACAAACTGGGCTCCCTCCAGGTCTTCGCGGTAGTCGATCTCCGCTCCCATGAGGTACTGAACGCTCATCGGATCGACGATCAGCTGGACGCCCTGATTTTCGATGGAGGTATCGCCCTCCTCCACGTTTTCGTCGAACGTGAACCCGTACTGGAATCCGGAACATCCGCCACCCGTAACAAACACCCTCAACTTGAGAGCCGGGTTGGCCTCCTCGCGAATCAGCTCGGCGACCTTGGACGCAGCCGCATCCGTGAAAAGCAATGCCGCGGGAATGCCGAAGGAGCCCGAGGTTGGATTGGCAGGGGAGTGCATTTCTGTTGACATCATGGACCGATCTTGGGGCCAGAGCAGACGGAACTCAAGCCCAGGGGATCGTCCATCGCTGAATTGTCGCCATCCGTCCCGGCCAGTGGCGCTAATTGTTTCTGGATGGGGCCTTTTCTACTGGAGGCTTCGGGCCCGCAACTGCCTAAAAAGGCTTGGAAACCGGCACGCTCTCTCCCTTCCTCGGCTCGTGGATCAGCTTGCCGTTGATGGCTGCACCCATCGCCATCTCGATCAGCCCGTAGTACACGTTCCCGGACACCTTGGCATTCGCCCCCAGTTCGACTCTGCCATTGGCCAGGATATCGCCCTTGACGATGCCGTTCAGGACCACATTCGGCACGGCGACCGAGCCCTCGACAATGCCCGCATCGCTCACGCTCAACGTCGAGTTGGATGCCGGCGGCGCGTCCACGTTCCCTTTCACGTGGCCATCAACGTGCAGCCCGCCCGAAAAATGGACATCGCCGATAATGCGCGTACCGGCTCCCACGAGCGTATCAATCCTTTTCGGTCCCACCGTTGCCGGCTTCTTACGCTTGAACATTGACCTAGCCTGTCGTCCGCACTTGCCATGGAAAAGCCTGCCGCACTGCCGGTTGGCGCCCTGACCGCACTTCTACGTTGATGGCGAGCGGTTCAAATCCGTCCGGCAGCATGACATCCTGCTCGATGTTCTGGAAATACCTGAAGGAAAACGGCAACCTCCCGGCGTCAGCCGAGCTCCCGCCCATCTCGGAAAGTGAAAGACTGATTGGGCTCGCATTGAGTGCTCCCTGGATGTCGATGCCGACGGAACCGGCAATGATAGCGTCCTGCCGCATCGCCTGAACCAGCACAACGCGCAGCCGGAAATGTCGGTCGGATGCTCCCGGCAGCACCTCCAGACGTTGAATACGCAGGCCGCCGATCCCATCCGCAGGCGCAACGATTCCCCGATAGAAAGTCAGCTCCTCGCTCTGCCGCAGTACCTGCGCCTGCAACTCCCCCAAGGTGCGCTCGACATCCGCGTATGACTGGCGGTCGACATCCCGCGTGGTGTCGACGGCCGTGATCTGGCCGTGCAGCCCCTCGTTCTCGCGTTCCAGCGACTCCAGCTGCGACTGCAGCTCACGCCGTTCCATCACGGCTTGTAGCTGGTTGTGCCCGGCACTGTATCTGCCCCACTCATACATCCCATACAGGAGCAGCGCCCCCAGGAGCAGACCACCGCCGCCCAACAGGCTCCGCCGCAATGGCGCATGTCGCCGAATCACCAGCTGGCCAGTCCGTAGTGGCTCAAACTCTGCCATTGGATCGTACTCGCTACCTCAGACTGCATTGCGGCCGGAGCCGGGAAGAACGGACAAGTCGTGATGGCGTCACGGGCAGAGAGCGGATGACGCCGAAGCCCACCGGATTCACTGCAGTTTACTTAGCGACGGAGCAACTGGGCTACAATTTCACGTGCGTCGCCGACTGCCGACAGTAAACCAGAGCGCTCTCCATGTTGTGGCTAAAAGCCTTCCACATTGTTTTTGTCGTGACGTGGTTCGCAGGACTCTTCTACCTGCCGCGACTGTTCGTCTACCATGCCACCGCCACTGACCCGGTCGGCGTCGAGCGCTTCAAGATCATGGAGCGACGCCTGCTCGCGATCATGACAATCGGCGGAGCGCTGGCAGCGGTCTTTGGAGTCTCCATGATTCTGCTGAGCCCGGGTTTCCTCAGCATTGGCTGGTTGAGGCTCAAGCTGGTACTCGTTGCAGTGCTGGTGGGGTACCACTTCTGGTGCAGCCGTCTGGTACTGGCGTTTCGCGCCAACGAGAATCGTCATTCCGAACGATGGTATCGGCTGTTCAATGAAGCCCCAAGCCTGCTTCTGATCGCGATCGTCGTACTCGCGATCGTCAAGCCGTTCTGATGTCCTGGTGGCCCAAGCCACTCATCAACGCCCCTATTCGGCTTGCGACTGAGGCGAACTCTCCCGTCGACGCGAGAGATTCCTCAGCGTTTTTTCCTCTTCCCACCACGTGGGCAGGGGCGGGGGGCCATCCGAGAAGGCGCTGCGACCCAATTCTTCAAGCGCGCGTGCATACACTGCGCGCTTGAAGTAGATCACTTCCCGGACTGGCGACCAGTAGTCCACCCAGCGCCAACTTTCGAATTCGGGAGTTGCAGTCGTATCGAACCGGAACCGGTCTTCTGCGGCGGTCATTTCAAGCATGAACCAGCGCTGCTTCTGGCCGATGCATGTCTGCTTGGCATTGCGCCGAAGGTACTGCGCAGGTAGCCGGTACCGCAGCCAGCCAGTCGTCGATGCGATGATCCGGACATCACCCGGTTCCAGCCCGACTTCTTCCCTGAGCTCCCGGAACATCCCTGCCTCGGGATCTTCATCCCGCCCGATGCCCCCTTGCGGAAATTGCCAACCGCGGCCACCGGTCCGGCCTCCGAGAAAGACCTCGCCTTTGCCGCGAACCAGCACGATTCCGACATTGGCCCGAAAGCCAGAAGCGTCAATGAAGTCCGTCATGGAGTCGTCCTGAGGTTCCCTATGCACCCAATTTTTCCACATTCGGCGGCCAGTCACCATGCTGACTTCCGCCCGGATTGCACCAATCCAGGCTCAACAGCACAACGACCCCTGTGCTGGTCGAACGGAAGCATCATTGGGCCCGAGGGAACCCTCCCGGATCAACCCACTCCCTCACAAACCGCACCAGTTGAAGCGGAGAGATGCAGCGCCAGCCGCGCTGCAATCAGCAAAGAGAACGCAGACGTGGCCGCAGTCAACCTGACCGAGTAAAGGCCACGATGTGGTCAAGCTCGATGCGCACTCCGATGCGATCGCCCAGACCGTGGTTGAAGTGACTCGGCACGAGCGACAGCAACGTCGCGCCGCTCGGAAGGGCGAGGGTGTACAGGAAATCGGCGCCGCGGAACGCCTTCTGCACGATTTCAAGCATCAGTGGGCTCGACTCATCGTAGAGCACATCATCCGGCCGAAGCAGCAGGTCTATCTGGTCGCAGGCTCGATACTGAAGCGGGACATCGCCCGCAAGGACACCCAATTCAGTCGACACGGCATCTGCGGACAGCACCTCGCCAGGGAGAAACGCACCCTGCCCGATGAAATCCGCGACGAAACGCGTCGCTGGCCGGTGATACAGCTCGTAAGAGGCATCCCACTGCTCCAGACGCCCGTCCTGCATGACACCCACGAGATCGGCCATGGCGAATGCTTCGTTCTGGTCGTGGGTCACAAGCAGCGCTGTCGCATTGACCTGCTTCAGAATCCCGCGCACCTCAAGACTCAGCCGCCCCCGCAAGTCGATGTCGAGATTGGAGAACGGCTCGTCCAGCAGCACCAGATCAGGTTGCGGAGCCAGCGCTCGAGCCAGCGCGACCCGTTGTTGCTGGCCACCGGAAATCTCATGTGGATAACGCTCGCGGCACTCTAGCAGCCCGACGATCTCCAGCATGTCGAGTGCACGCCGCTCACGCGCCGGGCGCGACTGCCCATGCAAGCCGAACGCAACGTTATCAAGCACTGTCAGGTGCGGGAACAAAGCGTAGTCCTGGAACACCATGCCGATATTGCGCGATGCCGGCGGTGCGGTGACTCCACGGCTAGACAGGAGGCGCCCTCGCGCGAAGATTTCGCCAGCATCGACGGGCTCGAATCCGGCGACACAGCGCAGCGCCGTGGTCTTGCCGCACCCGCTCGGTCCAAGCAGGCAGCCGATCGCACCCTGCGGCAGGGTCAGATCGAGGCCCGACACGGCGACAGTCTTGCCGAAGCGCCGCTCCACGCCACGCATTTCAAGCCACATGGGTACCTCGCCGGGTCAGCAACGCGATCGGAACCAGGCCCGCGAGGACAATCACCACGGCAGGCAATGCTGCGCGCTCCCACTCGCCCTCAGTGGTCATTTCAAACACACGTACTGCCAACGTGTCCCAGCCGAAGGGTCGCGTAATCAAGGTAATCGGCATTTCCTTCATGACGTCGACGAAAACAAGCACGGCACCCGTCGCTATGCCAGTGCGCAACAAAGGGAGATGCACGCGCTTCAACATCGCCATCCCAGTAGTGCCAAGGCTGATCGCGGCCTCGTCGATGTTGCGGGTGATTCTCTGCAGACTGCTGTCGACAGGCCCGAAGCCGACCGCGAGAAATCGCGCCATATAGGCAATCAGCACCGTCACGAGCGAGCCCTGCAGATATATAGCCGGCGCTGCGTCGCCGAATACGCCCGCAAGCCAACCCTGCAATAGATTGTTGAACCAAGCCATCGGCACGAAGATGCCCACCGCGAGCACGGTACCGGGTACCGCATAGCCCAAGGTCCCGAGGCGCGAGAACCAGCTGGTCCATGGCCCGGCTTGCACGCGCGTCACGTACGCAAGCACGACCGATGCCGCCAGGATGACCCCGGCCGCACTGCCTGCCAGCAACAGGCTCCGCAGGGCGAACCCGAAATAGCGGATATCAAGGTCGCTGCCGGCATGTTTGACCGCCCAGATCAGGAGCTGCAGAAAAGGCAATACGAAGGCCACCAGGAACACCAGCGATGCCACAGTGAAAGCAAGCCAGCGCGCCTTGCCCTTGAGCTCGATGCGGCGCTCGGCGTAGGCCCCGGATCGCCCTCCTCCGTAGCGAACCCGCGATCGGGAATGGCGTTCAAGCCACAACGCAGCCAGGACGAACAACATGAGGAACGCAGCGAGCTCGAGTGCAGCGCCAATCGAAAACATGCCGAACCATGCGCTGTAGATCGCTTTCGTGAACGTGTTGTAGTTGAAGACGGAAACCGTTCCGAAATCGGCCAGGGTCTCCATGGCAACGAGCGAGACGCCGGCGGCTATCCAAGGACGTGCCATCGGCAACGCCACCCGCCAGGCTGCTGCACGGGCACTGAATCCCAAGGTCTGGGCCGCCTCCAGAACGCGCCTGCCTTGGCTCGTGAATGCGCTGCGTGCCAGCAGATAGACATACGGGTACAGCGCCAATGACAAGACGAGAATCACGCCCCACCCATTGGATGACCGAATCGCTGGCAGCCACGCCGACGCGATCCCGGCAGCGCGCATGCCCGACTGCAAGGGCCCTGAGTAGTCGAGGAATCCCACGGCGACAAATGCCATCACGTACCCGGGAATTGCCAGGGGAAGCAACAAAGCCCAGTCGAAGAAGCGTCGGCCTGGAAAGTTGCA
>CAISDJ010000014.1 GCA_903884105.1 uncultured Pseudomonadota bacterium
CCGTTCGCACCAGGCGGTGCGAATGTCAGTGCAAGGTGGTACAACCCCTATACGGGTGCCTACACTTCTGCTGGTACCTTCCCAGCCTCCGGCACGCATGCCTTCACAACCCCAGGCAACAACGGCTCAGGCACCGACTGGATCCTGGTACTGGAGAGAGCCCCCTAGGCGCACTGGAGAGGGCAAGGAACCCGTGGAGTGTGGGCAAACGTCAATCCAGATAGCTGGATGACGGGGCGGGATTGAGGCGATGCACTCACTGAAAGCGCAAGCAGGGCGCTTGCGGTGCAGGGTGTATACGGACTTTTGCGAAGTTGCCGGAGGAAGGCACACCGGCCGCCTGCTGCGCCAAGCCCGATCTCTGCGATGTAGATCAGAAGTCCAGGTTCACCAGTGTCGCAAACGGCATGGCATCCAGAACAAAAAAAGAACACTGGCGTCGCCGGGGCGACGACCGATACATCGATCGATGTCGATGATTAATCAATAACGGGGATATGTTGCGACGGGCCCACCTCGAAGGTCCGCAACGCCACCATTATGGTGCTTTGGTGGCTCGCCGACCGCACACGCGACAACCCGAACTCAGTTGAACCGCGCGCCAGCGACTCTCTGTGCCACGTTCGGGATGGCTCGATTCGAGTGGGGCGAGTTCCGACTTCGCTGCAAACTTCCGCCCCAACCCTTATTGCGCCACCAGACTGGTAGGTGCCGCTGGAACAGCAGCCGCTACACCGCCGATCTGGTAGGCACCGATGGTAGCGGGATTGCTCCGCGTCAGGCCCGCGTGGTCAATCAGCTTTGTTGGCGCGACGCCAGTTTGCGGATTGGTCGGCCGCCACGAGCTATCGAACACTGCGCTCGTCTGCGTGGCAGTTGAGGAGACCTGGCTGATGTTTGCGCCGTTGGTTGCACCAAATGCCGGGCACCCGGTGACTATGTTATTGCGAGCCGTAATTCTTCCCAATGTGTCCCAGGCGACCTGAATTGCTCCACTCGCCACATTGCACTGGGCAATCGTATTGCCTTCAACAGTGACATTTCCCCTGGTGACTGCAATAGCACTCACGTTCTGACCGAGATTGATCAGCAAATTGTTATAGAAGGTAAACGTACTCGCCGCTGCAACATTGCCTACATTGAGACCTCTGATGTCATCTTGAATCGTGCCGACAATTTCATTGTCATGGACAAGGTCGCGCTCAAAAAGGAATGCAGTGCCGTCATTGTGGAACTGGATGACATGACCAAGTTTCATGTGGTCAAGCTTGTTCCATGCAATCTCGACATCATCCGCACCTACCTGGATGTAAATGCCGTGATTGTTGTTGATGGCAGCCGGCGCGTTGTTGAAGACATGATTGCCAAACACCTTCCAGCCATCACCACCGAAGTTGATCAGACCGTTCATCGTATTGTCGGAGCCGTAAGTGCCCGCGCATTCGTTGTTGACGACACGTCCGCCAGTGGCACCCGATTCCTCGACCTGCCAGAAATGCCCCCCCGAGATACAATCCCACCCACTGGTTATGGAGAGGCTGGCGATTGTCAGGTTGTTCGCCATTCCCGTGCCATCCGTAAAGTTGAAATTACCGATGGATGCCACCTCTCCAGGATAGCCTACAAACGCCACGTCGCTTGCCCAGGGACCTAGAACGACCGAGCGGTCCCCCCAGGTGGTCGTGCCGTAGCGTGAGCTGTAACTGCCACCGCGCAAGTACACTACGTCACCCGGCCGCACTGAGCGGATCGATGACGCCAGTGTCGAGGGCGTCATGAACAGCACTCGTCCCGCTCGAACAACGAACGGTATTCCGTTGGATGTTTCACCCGCATCAGTCCTGACTACGATATTGCCCGAGGCCGAAGCGCTTCCCAGCTGCAATACGATCTTGGTGCTGGACCATTGCTTGTAGCCACTGACCGCGCCACCACCCACCGTAACCGCTCCCGTTCCCTGAGCAACACCAAAGCCCTGACCGACGATAGTTACATAGGCACCACCGCCATTTTCACCGCCGCTATTTGGCGCAGCCGCAAGATCGGAGTAGAAAACCGCAGCGGCCGCCATGGAAATGCATGGCATGAGGCAGGTGGCGAGCAGCGCCAGCTTGACCATTGGATTTGCGGTTCGTTTAGCGCCTGGTCGAAGAATTGCCATCTCCAAGTCTCCAATTCAGTTACGACCTGTGATCGAAACACAGCCCGGGTGAATGATCGATATTGGAGCAATACTGGCTCCATTAGCCAGCCTTGTCTCCTGTCTCCTGCGGGCGACGGAAAAGCGCGATTTTCCTGAATCACAAAACACCATATCGGATCTCACGCCTCAACTCATACCCTGGACAATGACATATGGCATGCAAAACATGAACTCGCTCACACTGTAACGCCCCGAAGGCGGATCGCCGGCAACTTTGCGGCAACTGATTGTCACCGCGGATCCATGGCAAAAGCCTGAACTCTGCGCGACCAGCAAAACATCGGTTATGTCCAAGCGAAGTTCGGAATCGTTTACCAGTTGCTGTTATTTATTTGATTTTCGGCAGAAAATGAGCTTGGCATCGGTATGCCCGGGTGTGTTTTTCAACTTCGCGACTGGTCAGGTTCAAGTACTCAGATGAGCATCATCGTATTCTGGACAGCAGCATCGCTCCTTGTCCTCACATTCGGGGGCTATTCTCTTGTCATAATGCTTATTTCCGTATTCTTCCGTGACTCTGTCCGGCAAGCCGCGATCGAACCGTCCGTGACGTTCCTGATTACCGCCTATAACGAGCAACTGCACATCGGCGACAAACTTGCACATACGCTGAGCCTCGACTACCCGCGAGAGAAGCTGCAGATTCTTGTAGCGTCAGACGGGTCCTCAGACGATACCGACCGCATTGTTGAACGCTTTTCTGCAGAAGGCGTCAGACTCATCCGAGTGGAAGGTCGTCGCGGCAAGACGGCGGCACAGAATGAGGCGGTCAAGCACGCTTCGGGCGAAATCATAATCTTCTCGGATGCCACCACCCACTATTCCAGCAACGTAATCCGAAAGCTTGTCCGCAACTATGCCGATGAGCGTGTCGGTGCCGTGGGGGGCAGATTTCACTATTCAAACAACGGAGGCACGGCCGTGGGCCTCGGGACTGTGCTTTTCTGGAAGTACGAAACGCTTCTGAAGTCCCTGCTGAGCCGAATCTGGTCGATCATCGGCTGCTCTGGTTGCATCTATTCGATTCGATCCTCACTCTACGTGCCCTTGCCTCCAGAGATCATCAGCGACTTGTGTGAGCCGCTTAAAATCCTTGAAAAAGGCTACCGCGTCGTATTCGAACCGGATGCGATCGCTTTCGAGGAAACCACCACCAAAGCGAAGCAGGAGTTTGCAATGCGCGTCCGCGTCATCAGCCGCGGCATGCATGGACTGCTTTACATGAAGTCCCTGTTCAACCCCATAAGGCATCCATTCCTCAGCGTTCATCTCTTCTTCCACAAGTTGCTTCGCTGGGGCTTTCCACTGACGATGGCGGCAATGTTCATCGCCAATGCGTTCCTGCTCGACAGACCCTTTTATCTCGCCATCTTTGTCCTTAGCTCGCTTCTGATCGTTGCCGCTGCCACAGGTGCAGTTATGGAAAGAAACTGTTCGCCCCCAAAGGTTCTTGGGCTGCCACTCTATCTCGCAACAGTAGGTGCCGCTTCACTGGTGGCCATGTACAGAGTGATTAAAGGAAAGCGCGCCACTGTCTGGGAAACAATCCGGAGCTAGGATCCTGCCCGGCACTGGTGGCTGAATTGCAATACCGGACGAAACCCCGTGTTCAGATTTGAACTGGTTCCGCTCAAAGAGTGCCCGGAAGTGGCGCTCGCGTTCAGAAACGCCAATCGTCCGCTGCAGCGTACCCATGAGTACTTCTCCTGGCGCTACCTAGCTCGTCCGTGCGCGGAAGCTCCCGTAGTTGCGTGGGCCTGGCATGGCGAATCGCCAGCAGGCGCCGTAACAATTGCTCCCCACGATTTCGCGATTTATGGACAGATGGTGCGCCTCGGAATACTGGGCGATGTATCAATAGCACCGCAGCACAGAGGCAGCGGACTCGGCGTATCCCTGCTCGAGTTTGTGGCCAAAAGCATGATGGGAATCGGCATGCACTGCATCGTGCTACCCAACGCCGCTGCCCAGAAGGCCCTTCGCAAGGCACGGTGGGAAGCCGTGTGCAAGGTCGACCGGTATGTTCGCCCGATTCTCCCTGTGGGGAGTGAGCGAGCCGGCGTGAGGATCAGCCTTGCACGCAGAGCGCTATCCAGAGTGGTATCAGCAGGACTGCGCACAATCGACGCGGCAGCGGCTGTAGTGGCGCGGGACGCTGTGCTTGCAGCCGAAGATGGGGACCAGAACGAACTTGCTTCGCTATGGCGGAGAACTGAACTGGCCAATACTTGCCTGTCAGTCAGAACACCGGAATACATCCGGTGGCGGTATCTCGATCATCCTTTACAGCGGTATGACTTTCTTGCACTGAGAAGTGCGGGCGAACTGCTGGGTTATGCAATCGTGCACCTGGAAGGTCCGACTCTCGTAGTAGACGACTACCTGCTTTCCGGTCGCGAATTCGGAACGACGTTCTGCCTGAAACTGATCGACTGGGCCCGTTCCAGATCACTATTCGATATACAGATGCGGACCTCGAATACCTTGCATTGGGGTCTACCCTGGCGCTGGCTTGGATTCATTCCGCGGAATGACGCAATCGAAGTGATGGGCAGTCCCGGTCTCGCATCGGCAATCCACCTCAAGGACCACCGCGACTGGTTCCTTACAGCCGGAGACAAGGATGTCTAGACTTGAAGCAACGCTAGGAAGTTTTTCGATACCGGGATCCCGATCCAGTCCTCTTGACTAGCTGGATCCCCAGAACAGTCTCTCCAGATGACGCCTCAGAACCGCCGTTGCCGCCACTTTGTGTGCATGGATGACGGGGGCGGAATATCGAGTTCCGGGTATCAGTTCATCCAGGTATCCAGCCGGCCGCTGCACCTCCCAAGAATCAAGCAATTTCTTTCGATAGTCTTCAAGGCTGCACATCGGCCGGGCAGGAACCCCGGCTACAACCGAATTTGGAGCGACATCCCTGCTGACCAGCGCACCTGCACCAACGATCGAGTTAGGCCCAATGCGAACGCCGGGCATGATTATCGCCCCCGCCCCGATGAAGCAGTTATCCAGAATCTCAACTTGACCGAACTTCTGGATCGACGGGAACTCACGTGCAAAGACCCATGCGGCGCCATCATGCGTCAGCAAAGTAACATTGAACGAAATCGTTACATGATTGCCGATTCTTACCAGCCACGGCTCGGAACCCAACGATCTGATCAACAGGCGGGAGTCAGTGCCGACTTTCGCCCCTTGCTTGCGAAAGTACTCCGCTATTGTAAAGTCATTGTATCTGGCAAGCGTTAACTTGCCCCGAATCGCACGAAACACCGCTGCCAGCTTACTCAGCATTTCTCTAGGCCCCGTCCTTCCTATGCGGCAGGCTCATGGTCATCGAGCACCCTTGCCCCAGATGATGACCTCTACAGTCTGGACCAGGATCGCCAGGTAGAAAATCAGGCTATGGTTCTTAACGTAGTAGAGGTCGTATTGGAGCTTCTCAATGGCATCCTTATCGGACGCACCATAGGGATAGCACAACTGGGCCCAACCCGTGATCCCAGGCTTCACCGTATGCCGCTCCCGATAGTACGGAATTCGTTCATTGAGCTGCTCAACAAATTGGGGCCGCTCGGGACGAGGACCAACAAAACTCATCTCACCTCGGAGCACATTGATGACCTGCGGAAGCTCGTCGATTCGCATCTGGCGAATGAAAGCACCCACGCGTGTGACGCGGGAGTCGTTCTGCACCGCCCATTTTGCCTGCCCATCGCGCTCGGCATCTTCCCTCATGCTTCGGAGTTTCAACACGGCGAAGGTTCGTCCGTATTGCCCGACACGAATTTGCCGATAGAGTACGCTCGCACGCCACCCATCCTCGATCTTGATGGCAACGATCGCGGTCAGCATGAAAGGCAGCGCAACAGCCAGCAATACTATGCTTGCGAGAATGTCGAATAGGCGCTCCAGGATTCCGTTGACTCGGCCACGCCTGAATCCAACCGAGAATATGATCCAGCTCGGATTGAGCACGTCGAGCCGGACTTTTCCGGTTTCCCTTTCGAAGAAGGTTGCGAGATCGCACACTTCCACACCATCCAGTCGGCATTCAAGGAGCTGATCCGTTGGGAAGCTGCGCCGCCGATCATCCATCGCCACGACAATCTCGTCAATTCCGTGTTGCCGACATAGGACCGGAAGCGAATCACCAGCTCCCAGTATCCTGTCTTTTTCCACGATCGACACGTCATCGCCGTCTGCCCGAACGTAGCCGATAATATGGAAGCCACGCCGGTCTGCACGACGGCGGAGTTGCGCGATGCTTCCGGCACGCTTGCCTGCTCCGTAGACCAGAATCTTCCGCTTGAAGACTTCTTCATCAAGAACCCGGTCAAACAGAAAGCGAATGAGGGCGGAGGTGACAATGGCAAATGCCGCTATTGTCGCCAGGATTATTGGCCGAACCGCAAGTTGTGAAAAGAGTGCGTCGACCGCGGCGAGAGCGAGAACTCCACTCACTACGCCAAGTGCGATACGAGCCAGACGGCCGAAGACTCGAGACCGCTGCCGAGAACTGTGCAGCCCCATTGCCACCATCGCCACAAATGTAACGCCAAGAAATATGGCTGCTTGCTGCAACACGGACTGGTTCCAGTTCGCTTCCGGGACAGCAAGGACGCCAACATCAAGCAAGTGCGCCGCATAAGGGGCAAGAAAGAGGAGCGCAGCTTCCAAGAATGCGAGCAGGGCCAGCGGAAGCTGCCAGTAGTGCTGGAATATCTTGAACGTCACGCGAAAGTACTACTTAGGTCCGTTCCCGCAATATGGATGCCCCACGCGAGACGGTGAGTCCCCAAGAAGAGTCCTTGCAGTTGCATGTTTACGGGGGACTGGCGCATAGCACCAATCAATCCTTTTTCGCTGTCCAGTGGGCAGTGTAGCGGCTATGCGCCGTTCTCCCCGTGAATGCGGTCACAGGCCATATTGTAAAATCCATCGCTTCCGGAGAGATGTGCGCACTGACGCGGAGCAAGCGCGCGTCCCTTTGCCTGATGGCGCAATTCGCCCAATACCCTACCACTGCCGGAGCTCGCCCGTACCGGCATGGGTATCGCCAAATAGCCCGAAACCTGCAAGGCGCTCCGCTTATGCCGATGACATTCGCCTGGCGCGCAAAGAAAACAAGCTCAGCCTATTGTTTTTATTGCCATATTTGAAGTTTGGCTTTCAAAGCCTTGGCTGTTAACTGCCGTAATACCGAAGTACCACGTACCTGGCGTCAGGTTCTCCACAATGAATGTGCTGACAGACGCATTTGTTATAGAGATGGCATTTGCCATCACATTCGCGTTTTGACCGTAGTAAATCTTGAATCCAGCTAGATCCCGCAATACCGAGCCATCAGAATTTAGTAGCGGAGCGGACCATGAGAGAGTAACCGCCCTAGCCGCGGTAGGCACCGGGTTTGGAGGTGGCGCAGCCGATTGAGTCTGGCCTTGGGTTTGGGTGGCGGACGGGCCCGGCGGCTCTCCACCGGTACAGGCGGCCATCAAGAATGCTGCCGCAAAAACAACAGCGGTCCGGCGCATCACACTCTCGCGATTCGCTTGGCCCATTTTTTGGCAAGTACTCCGCGCGTACGGTTTTCTTCGGGAGAAAGTGTCCTCCCTTTTCACTTATGCCAACAAGCGTCTCCAAACACCAACACAATACCTTGGGGCGATACTAGGTTAAAAACGTCGCGAGTTGTGTCTTGGGCACCGTACGGATAGATGCATACGGTCTCGTCGGAATTCCGCGAACGTCAATCGCCCGATGAACTAGCGGGGGCCGCTTCCTGGCAGAGCCGCCCCTTCATGTCCCTACTGGGCGGGCGTAAGCGCTTGCCAAATCCGTTGGGAGCAAATGTGTCGACCCCCCGAACCCCAGGGTTACCTATAGGTATAGGCATGCATGCCTTGCGCCCCATCGGGCGCCAGGATTGCATGCCAAGCCCGCACCCGACGAATTTACCTGATCCCCGAGGCACGGGGATGTGCGCCATGTTTCTGGCGAGAATGGCGTCCCCACGGGGATTCGAACCCCGGTCGCAACCGTGAAAGGGTTGTGTCCTAGGCCTCTAGACGATGGGGACAGGCCGTAAAACTAATCAAAACAAAATCTGGTGGAGCCAAGCGGGGTCGAACCGCTGACCTCTTGCATGCCATGCAAGCGCTCTACCAACTGAGCTATGGCCCCACGCGAGAGGCGCGCAATGTAAAGGCAGGGTATGTGGGGTGTCAAGGAAAGTTGCTGTGGGCGCCCTCGCGCACCCTAACCATTGGCCCGCAAAGCGATTTTGTCCGCCCGAAAGCCCCTCTGTCGGCCCAGGGACCCACGCCGCGCGGAGCCTTCCCTTACCCTGCTCCACAAGGCCCTCAGCCGCAGCCCTGACGCCCTCCCCTTTGGCGGACTAGCCCCCCGCCAGGGCAATCGCCTTCTGCAGACGGCCGAGCACCCTCTCCTTGCCGAGAACTTCCAGGGTCACATCGATGGGAGGGGACGCCGTGCCACCCGAAATGGCGACGCGGAGCGGTTGGGCGACCTTCCCGAGCCCGACCCCCAATGCCGTAGCCACCTGAGTCACGACCTCATGTAGGGCCGGCGCCTGCCACGCGACCACCAGACTCAGGGCCTCGTTTAGCGCCCTCAGAGCGGGCATGGCCTCGGCATTCAAGTACTTCGCAGCAGCCTTTTCATCGAATGCAGTGATGTCCTGGAAGAAGTACAGACTGACCTGCGCCATTTCCTTCAGCGTCTTCACCCGTGCTTGCTGCACCTTCGCGACGGCCACCACGTGCCCCTCTTCAGGATCCACGACTCCAAGGGCCGTGAGCTGCGGCCGAAGGTGCTTGGCCAAGTATTCCGGCGCCGCTTTCATCATGTGCTGCTGGTTGACCCACGCGAGCTTATCGGGATCGAACGCGGACGCGGACTTGTTGACGTCGGCGATGTCGAACAGGGCCACCATCTCCTCCATGGAGAAGATTTCCTGGTCACCATGCGACCAGCCAAGGCGTACCAGATAGTTCAGCAGAGCCTCGGGCAGGTACCCTTCCTCGCGGTACTGCAGGACGCTGACCGCACCGTGGCGCTTCGAGAGTTTGGCTCCGTCAGCACCCAGAATCATTGCGACGTGCGCATAAACCGGCGGCTGGCCACCCAGCGCGGTGAGCATGTTGATCTGACGGGGCGTGTTGTTCAGATGATCGTCCCCACGAATGACATGGGTCACCTTCATATCCCAGTCATCGACCACAACGCAGAAGTTGTACGTCGGCGTGCCGTCTGAGCGGGCAATAATCAGGTCATCAAGCTCCGTATTGGCAAAGGTCACCGGGCCGTGCACGACATCGTTCACCAGCACGGTGCCGTCGACCGGATTCTTGAATCGAACGACAGGCTGAACACCGGCAACGGGCTGCGTACGGTGCCGGCAGGTGCCGTCGTAGCGAGGCTTTTGCTTGGCGGCGAATTGCTGGTTGCGCATGACCTCGAGCTCGTCCTTGCTGCAATAGCAGTAGTAGGCCTTGCCCTCGCGCAGGAACTGGTCGATGACCTCGCGATACCGATCCATGCGCCGGGTCTGATAGAACGGCCCCTCGTCGTGCCCTAACCCCAACCACTCCATGCCCTCCAGAATCACCTGGACGGCCGCATCGGTGGACCGCTCGCGATCAGTGTCCTCGACCCGGAGAATGAACGTTCCACCGTGGTGGCGGGCATAAAGCCATGAAAACAAGGCCGTACGGACACCCCCGATGTGCAGCAGGCCGGTGGGACTCGGGGCAAAGCGGGTGCGGATGGTCATGGATAGCGGGAGGGTGGCCAGTGATCGGTGGTCGGGCAGAAGTGCGTGCGCCTGAAAGCGGCACATCTTAACAGGGCCGCTCGGCGTGGGGATTCGCAGCCCTCGGAAGAAGCCTGCCCTCACCCGCACTGAATCTGGTGAGCCTCAAGGAAGCCGACTGGACGGCTGCGAACACCACGTAGGCAACCAGTTCCGGGATCTGGCTTCCTGGCTTCCTGGCTTCCTGGCTTCCTGGCTTCCTTGCCTCCTTGGCTTCCAAGCTTCCGCTCTTTTCTTTAGACTACGCAGCCTCGAACGGGCGGGCGGTTAGCTCAGCGGTAGAGCACTGCTTTCACACGGCAGGGGTCACTGGTTCGATCCCAGTACCGCCCACCAATCTTTCTTTCTTGCTACTTCTTTCTTGTGATTGGACAAGAAAGAAGTAGAAGAACACGATCGGCTTCCTGCCGATACCCAACTTGCCTCTTTCCGCCCCCGGCAGGCTTTCCGGCAGCTTTGCTTCTCTTCCTAGTGCGCGGCCTCTCCCCCGATCAGCGCCAGCAACTCCGAGGTCTTTGATTGCATCAGCGCCGCATCCCCACGGCTTTCGACGTTGAGACGAATCAAGGGCTCCGTGTTGGAACTACGCAGATTGAAACGCCACAGTGGGAACTCGACACTGACCCCATCGATGAAATCGACATGCAGCGCATCCTTCGCGTAGCGCTCCTGGACGCGCGCGATCGTCGCCTTGGCGTCAGTCACCTTCCGGTTGATCTCGCCGCTTGCCGGGAACTTCGCAATGCGCTCGTCAACCAGCTTCGACAGGGGTTTCCCTGACTCGCAGACAATCTGCGCAACCAGCAACCAGGGGATCTGGCCGCTGTCGCAATAGGAGAAATCACGGAAGTAGTGGTGCGCGCTCATCTCGCCACCGTAGGCCGCATCCACGTCGCGCATCACGTCTTTCATGAAGGCATGGCCGGACTTCGAAACGACCGCCTTGCCCCCGAGACTCTGCACGATATCCAGCGTCGCCCAGGTCAACCTTGGATCGTGAACGATCCGCGCACCCTGTTCCTTGCGGAGGAACGAGGCTGCCAGCAACCCGACGATGTAATAGCCCTCGATGAAGCCGCCATGTTCATCAAACAGGAAACAACGATCGTAGTCTCCGTCCCATGCAATGCCGAAGTCCGCCTTGTGTTCGCGAATGGCCGCGATCGTCGAGGCTCGATTGTCCTCGAGCATCGGGTTCGGAACGCCATTCGGAAACGTGCCGTCCGGATTGTGATTGACCTTGATGAACTTGAATGGCAGGTACTGTTCGATCTGGTCGACAACCGCGCCAGCGCCACCATTGCCCGCGTTGACGACGATCTTGAGGGGCTTCAGCTTCGAGAGATCGAGATAGGACAGCAGATGCGAAACGTACTTTGTCCAGACGTCGAGATCGACGCGCGTACCCTTCCTGGCCGGGATTGAGTAGGCATCGTCCTCGGCGATCTTGCGGATCTCCTGCAGCCCCGTGTCACCGCTGATCGGGCGCGACTGTTCGCGCACGAATTTCATCCCGTTGTAGTCCATCGGATTGTGGCTGGCCGTCACCATGATCCCGCCATCCATCTTTTCGGCGAACGTCGCGTAGTACACGCCCTCCGTTCCGCAGAGGCCGATGTCGTATACATCGACACCAGAGTCCATGAGCCCGCGCGTCAACGCCTCACACAGCTCAGCGCTCGACAGCCGGATGTCCCTGCCGACGATCACCCGCTTGGGTTTCAGCCATTCGGCATACGCGCGACCGACGCGGTAGGCGACATCGGCATTAAACTCGTCGGGAATACGACCGCGAAGGTCGTAGGCTTTGAAACCCTTGATGGCTGTCATGGAACGGGTATCTGCTCAGAATGAGGGTCTGGAATGGAAACTGCTACAGCATTCTGGACGCCGCGCACCTCGGTCTGCAATGCGCCGCTTGCCGCGACCGCAGATGGTTGCTACCCGGTCTGCCCTTCACGGCCATATTTATCCTCGAACCGCACGATGTCGTCCTCACCGAGATAGGTGCCCGACTGCACTTCGATGACATGCAGCGGGATCTTGCCGGGATTCTCGATGCGATGCTTGGCGCCGACGGGGATGTAGGTCGACTGGTTCTCCTCGAGCAGGAAAACCTCCTCTCCCCGGGTAATGCGGGCAGTGCCTGACACCACCACCCAGTGTTCTGCACGATGATGGTGCAGCTGCAACGACAGGGTGGCACCCGGCTTCACGACCAGGCGCTTCACCTGGAATCGCTCGCCGGAATCGATACTGTCGTAGCTTCCCCAAGGCCTGTACACCTGGCGGTGCAACGAGGTCTCGTAGCGCCCCTGCTTCTTCAGTTCGTTGACGAGCAACTTGACGTCCTGGACCCGATCCTTGGGGGCGACGAGCACGGCATCCTTGGTCTCGATGACGACGTGGTCCTTGAGACCCACCGTTGCGACCAGCCGACTGGTGGACTGCAGGTAGCAGCCCTCCGAGTCGACGGCCAGGACATCGCCGATCTTGACGTTGTCGAACTCATCGCCGGGAATGGCGTCATGCAGCGCGGACCACGAGCCAACGTCGCTCCAGCCGGCATCGAGCGGCACGACCACGGCATTCGTGGTCTGCTCCATCACGGCATAGTCAATTGAATCACTGGGGCAATCACCAAACTCGCGGGTGGGCAACCTCGTGAAATCCAGGTCGTGCTTGGCGGCCAGAATCGCCGCACTGCAGGCTGCGTGAATGGCAGGCGCGTACGCCAGCAATTCCCCTAGATAGGCTGATGCACGGAACATGAACATGCCGCTGTTCCAGAAGTAGTCGCCCGAGTCCACATAGCGCTGAGCCGTTTGGCGGTCGGGCTTCTCGACAAACTGCCGGACCGTATAGGCCGGACCAGGCCCGGCGCCCCTGCGGATATAGCCAAAGCCAGTCTCTGGCTTGTGAGGAACGATACCGAAGGTAACGAGGCTCCCCTTCAGCGCCGCGTCATGGCCTGCGAGGACCGCGGCCTGGAACGCCTTGACGTTGCGGATGACATGATCGGCGGGCAGCACCAGCAGCACCGGGTCGCCCTGAGAAGCGCCGCCCACTCCGGAGGCAACCAGGGCGGCCACGGCCACTGCGGGCGCCGTATTGCGCCCAAAGGGCTCCAGGAGGATCGCCTGGGACTCCACGCAGACCTCGCGCAGCTGCTCTGCCACGAGAAAGCGATGGTTTTCGTTGCAGACAACGACGGGCTTTCCCACCCCCTCCGCCAGCTCGATGCCCTCCAGCCGCGCCAGGGTCTCCTGCAGCATCGTTCCCTTGCCGACGAGGGATAGCAACTGCTTGGGGTAGAGCTCACGTGACAACGGCCACAGGCGCGTACCGGAGCCGCCGGAAAGGATGACGGGGGTCAGCATATCCACTCAAGTGGCCGGTGGCCGGTGGTCGGTGAACGGTGGCCCGTAGCGACTGGCAGGTCACAGCTGGCCGATGGTCGGTGAACGCTGGTCTGTGACTGCCTTCGAGCCACAACCGCCTCAAATCTGCGTGAAGGCATCAGAAATCGACCTCGCTGTACGGAGAACGCTGACTCTAGGCTGTCGCCATTTCGATGAATTGTCAGCCGTACGACATAGCGAGGGCAAGCATGGAATTCAAAGTTCTCAAGGACTTCCGGAACCTGGAGGCTTGGCAGAAAGCCTTCTCCCTCGCCGCAAGCATATACACGGAGACCGCCCGGTTCCCTGCATCCGAAGCTTACGGCATGACCTCGCAACTGCGTCGATGTGCCGTTTCAGTCGCTAGCAATATCGCTGAGGGATCAAATCGCCGGACCACGAAAGACTTCGTCAAGTTCCTGTTCAACGCTCGTGGCTCGCTGGCGGAAATGGAGACACAGATACTGCTTTCAGGGGAGATTGGCCTAATTGCCAACATCGGCGAGCACTTAGCCGCAATAAACGAAGTTGGCCGCTTGCTTAACGGCCTGATCCGCAGCCTTACCAGGAAGACAGAAGCCGGCAAGGCACGGACCTGATCGGGTTCTTCTCCGCTCATTCGTCACCGGTCACCGGCCACCGGTCACTGACCACCGACCACCGGCCACCGACCACCGGTCACTGACCACTGACCACTAACCACCGGCCACCGGCCACCGGCCACCGACCACCGACCACCGACCACTAACCACCGGCCACTGACCACCGGCCACCGACCACCGGCCACCAATTTCCTAACTCTTCAGCCTCCCTGTCTCTTCCAGGTACCGGACCACAGCCGCGACGCACTCCTCCACGCTTTGCCGGGAGGTATCCAGCTCTATTTCGGCCCCTTCAGGCGCCTCATAGGGGGAGGATATGCCCGTAAAGTTGCCGATCTGGCCGCGACGGGCCCGGGCATAGAGCCCCTTGGGATCCCGCTCCTCGCAGACGTCGAGCGGCGTGCTCACGTACACCTCGATGAAGTCCCCCGCGGCGGAGAGGTCCCGAACCAGTCGCCGGTCGCTGCGGAAGGGTGAAATGAAGGCCGTGACCACAATCAGGCCAGCGTCCACGAACAACTGGGCCACCTCGCCAATGCGACGAATGTTCTCGACGCGACCCGCATCGGAGAAGTCCAGGTCCCGATTGAGTCCATGGCGCACGTTGTCGCCGTCCAGCAGATAGCTGTGATGCCCCCGACGGAAGAGCTCCTGCTCAAGGGCGTTGGCAATGGTGGACTTGCCGGCGCCCGACAACCCGGTGAGCCACAGGATGCATGGGCGCTGGCTCTTCTGGTTGGCACGTTGCGCGCGCGAGATCTTGTGCTCATGCACCACCGCATTGCCGGCATGGCCGGCTGTGCGCACCGCCGACGACCGACGGATCATGCCCGCTCCCGCCGTCGCATGGTTCAATCGGTCAAGGACGATGAAGCTGCCGGTCTCGCGGCTGGAATCGTAAACATCGTAGGCCACCGGCTGATTGAGCACGACGCGGCACACGCCAATCTCGTTGAGCTTCAATTCTTCGGCGCCATGACGTGAGAGGTCATTCACATCCACACGGTATTCGATCTGTTCGATCGTGCCGCGGACGTAGTGATTGCCGATCTTGATGTCATAAGGCTTGCCGGGCAGCAATGGCTGCTCCGCCATCCAGAGGATATGCGCGTCGAACTGCTTGCCGACACTGGGCGCGCGGTCCGGGTGGACCAGCATGTCGCCCCGGGTGATGTCGATTTCGTCGGCCAGCGTGATCGTCACGGCCAGCGGAGCGCCAGCCTCCTCCAGATCGCCGTCGTAGGTGACAATCGACTTGACGGTGCTCGCATGCCGATAGGGGAGCGCCATGATGGGATCCCCGACCCGCACCTTGCCAGACACGATCGTGCCTGAGTAGCCACGGAATTCGGCGTTGGGGCGGTTCACGTACTGCACCGGGAAGCGCAGGTCTTCACCCCGATCCTGGGTCACATCCACCGTCTCGAGCACTTCAAGCAACGGTGGCCCCTTGTACCAGGGCATCGCGTCCGAACGCGTCACGACGTTGTCGCCACGCAGTGCAGATACTGGAATGACCTGCGCATTCTTGACCCCGAGACTGCGCAGGAACGCCTGTGCCTCGTCGGAGATCTCCTTGAACCGGACGGCATCGAAGTCGACGAGGTCCATCTTGTTGACCGCGACGATGACGTGCCGCAGGCCCAGCAACGACACGATGAAGCTGTGGCGGCGCGTCTGCACCTGTACGCCTCGTGCCGCGTCCACAAGGACGATCGCAAGGTCCGCAGTCGACGCGCCTGTCGCCATGTTGCGTGTGTACTGTTCGTGTCCCGGCGTGTCGGCAATGATGAACTTGCGACGATCAGTATCGAAGTAGCGGTAGGCCACGTCGATGGTGATGCCCTGCTCCCGCTCCGCCTGCAGTCCATCGACCAGCAGCGCGAGGTCGACTTCACCCCCGGTGGTGCCCCAGCGCTGGCTGTCGGCGCGCACGGCAGCCATGTGGTCCTCGAGGATCTTCTGGGAATCGTGGAGCAGCCGGCCGATCAGCGTGCTCTTGCCGTCGTCGACGCTGCCGCAGGTGATGAAGCGCAGCAGGCCCTTGCGTTCCTGGGAGGCGATGAATTCGTGGACGGGAATAGCGCTCATCGGCAAACAGGCCTCGGCAGCGCGTAACTGCTGGTCATGGGTTGGTCCGTCCAAAAGCGAGTCGGGCGAGGATGCGTGGAAGTGAGGAAGTGAGGAAGCGAGGAACCGAGGAAGCCGGAGTGGTTGGCAGCGCAGTCCGCAGCAGATCCGGCTGCCGCCGCTTCCTCGCTTCCCCGCTTCCTGCCCTCATCTCAGAAATACCCTTCCCGCTTCTTCTTTTCCATCGAACCGGCCTGGTCGTGATCGATCGCCCGGCCCTGTCGTTCCGAAGTGCGGCTTTCCAGCATCTCGGCGATCACGTCTTCGAGCGTCTTGGCGTCCGACTTCTGCGCCCCCGTCAACGGATAGCAGCCCAGCGTGCGGAATCGCACCTGCTCGAGCTCGGGCTTTTCGCCTGCTTTAAGCGGCAGGCGATCGTCGTCCACCATCAGCATCATGCCGTCGCGATGCACAATCGGGCGGGGTTTGGCGAAATAGAGAGGCACCACCGGAATCTTTTCGCGGTGGATGTACATCCACACGTCGAGTTCAGTCCAGTTCGACAGCGGGAACACGCGGATGCTCTCGCCCTTGTTGATGCGGCCGTTGTAGAGATGCCAGAGTTCGGGGCGCTGGTTGCGCGGATCCCAGCGATGATTCGCATCGCGGAACGAGAATACGCGTTCCTTGGCGCGGGACTTTTCCTCATCACGACGGGCGCCGCCGAAAGCGGCGTCATAGCCGTACTTGGACAGCGCCTGCTTGAGCGCTTCGGTCTTCATGATGTCGGTGTACTTGCTGCTGCCGTGGGTAAAGGGCGTCACTCCCTTCTGCAGCCCTTCCTGGTTCGAATGAACCAGCAGGTTGAGCCCGAGCTCCTTGGCCCGCCGGTCACGGAACTCGATCATCTCCTTGAACTTCCACGTCGTATCGATATGCAGCACGGGGAACGGCAGCTTGCCCGGGAAGAACGCCTTCAGCGCCAGATGCAGCAGGACCGACGAGTCCTTGCCGATCGAGTAGAGCATCACCGGATTTTCAAATTCGGCGACGACTTCGCGAAAGATGTAGATGCTCTCGGCTTCGAGCTCATCCAGATGGGTCAGGAGGCGTGAAGTCATGCTGGAACTTTGCGACAGCGCGTTTTGTTACCGAATTGGGACGCGACATTTTGGGGTTTGAAGTGTGCGCACGCCCAATTGGATGGTTATGAAGAGCAAGCCGCATGGAATGATCCCGGGCTTCGGCATGAAGTGGAAGCCAGGGAAGCCAAGGAGGTCGAGGAAGCCAGAAGCGAGTCGAAGGCGGACAGCGAGAATATCTGGCGACAAGAGGCAATTTCGACGGTATGCCTGGACTCCGCCAGCGCTCAAGCTGCCCTGAATCGCCACTCTGTCCGGAAGCTAGAAGCCGAATGCCAAAGAGCCATCGCGATCTGGTGGTATGGGAAAAAGCCGTGGCCCTGGCCGGCGCAATCTTGCGCCTGACGCGGACCTTTCCCAACCACGAACGATGGGAACTCACCTCGCAAATCAATCGCGCCGCAGTCTCAGTTGCCGCGAATATTGCTGAAGGCGCAGGAAAAGGAACCGATCGCTCGCTGCTGCAGGGTTTGCGCATCGCGCGAGGCTCCCTTGCAGAGCTGGAAACGGAAATCTTGGTCGCAATATCAATGGGATACGTTGGGATGAGCAGCGATTATCTGCAGCGCATCACCGAAATCGAGCGCCTGCTGAATTCGCTCATGGCAGCAATCCGGCGGGGCGAGAAGTTCCGTGCTCCCTAAGTCGAATCGTAGGTCGCCTTAGCTCTGGCTTCCTGCCCTTCCCAGCTTCCTCGCCTTCCCCAGCTAGCCCCGCACGATGCTCTCCCCGCGCCCGATCCCGTAGTACGTCAGCCCAAACCTGGCCACAAACGCAGGATCATAGAGATTCCGGCCGTCAAAGATGACCGGGTACTTGAGCGCGTCACGAATCGCATCGAAATCAGGACTGCGAAACTCCTGCCACTCCGTGACGATGACCAGGACATCGGCCCCACTGAGCGCTTCGGTCGCGCTGGCGACCAAGGCCAGGTCAGGGCGATCACCGTAGATCCGGTGCGTTTCATGGGAGGCCACGGGGTCGTAGGCCCGGACGTTCGCCCCCGCCGCCCACAGTGCTTCCATCAGATCCCGGCTTGGCGCGGCGCGCATGTCGTCGGTGTTGGGCTTGAAGGCCAGGCCCCACAGCGCCACCGTTTTGCCCTTCAGGTCGCCTTTGAAGTGGCGGTGCACCTTCTGGAACAGCACCTTCTTCTGACGGTTGTTGACGGCTTCAACGGAGTTCAGCAGCTCGGCCTCGAACTTGAGCCCCTTCGCGCTGCGGGCCAGGGCCTGCACGTCCTTGGGGAAGCAGGAACCGCCATAGCCGGCACCGGGATAGATGAAATGGAAGCCAATGCGGGGATCGGAACCAATGCCCCGGCGGACCTTCTCGATATCAGCCCCCATCAGCTCGGCCAGGTTGGCAAGCTCGTTCATGAAGCTGATCTTGGTCGCCAACATCGCGGTGGCGGCGTACTTGGTCAGCTCAGCTGAGCGGACGTCCATCAGGATCATCCGGTCGTGGTTGCGGGTAAACGGGTCATAGAGCGCTTTCAGCAGCTCCCCGGTCCGCGGATTGTCCGTGCCGACCACGATGCGATCAGGTTTCATGAAGTCGCCGATGGCGGCGCCTTCCTTCAGGAACTCAGGGTTCGAGACCACATCGAATTCGTTTGCAGCGCCGCGGGCCGCGAGCGTGGCGTTGATCTTCGCCTTGACCTTGTCCGACGTGCCGACGGGCACCGTCGACTTGGTCACTACCACGCGGTACTCCGACATGTGCTTGCCGATGGACTCGGCCACCGCCAGCACGTACTTGAGATCGGCTGAGCCGTCTTCGTCCGGCGGTGTGCCCACAGCAATGAACTGGAACAGCCCGTGCTTGACGCCTTCCTCCGCATCCGTCGTGAACTGCAGCCGGCCGGCCGCATGGTTCTTCTTCAGCATTTCCTCGAGGCCAGGCTCGAAGATCGGCGACTCGCCGCGCTTCAGCATCTCGATCTTTCGCGCGTCCACGTCGACACACAGCACGTGGTTGCCGGCCTCGGCAAAGCAGGCGCCGGTGACCAAACCGACATAGCCGGACCCGAAGATGGTTAAACGCACGCGTAAGTTCCTAATCAGGAAGGAAAAACAGGCGGCGAGCGTAGCGGACGCGCACGCCGACGTAAAGCAGAGAGTTCACAGGAAGCAGAGAGCGACGAGCGATCAGCGATGGGCGACTAGAGCGCTGCGGTCCGGAGACTGGGCATTGCCTGAAGCTGAGGCGAACCCATGGAAAACAGGCAAATCGGGACAAACAGTAGAGATTCGCCGCTGGATTCGAGTGCACGAGGGTGAGTAATGTCCCACCGACGGTTAGCAGCTGGCAGGAATGAATTCATGGACGGCGCGCAGATCAGGGACTTCAACGATCTGATTGTGTGGCAGAAATCCATGGAGCTTGCGCAAAAGGTGTATGTCGTTACGCAGACATTCCCGAAGCTGGAGGTTTTTGGGCTCGTGGCCCAACTGCGGCGGAGCGCCGTTTCGGCTCCAAAATATTGCCGAAGGAAATGGCAGACGGACTACGAAAGACTATGTTTCGTTCCTGTACATCGCCAGAGGCTCGCTCGCGGAGCTCAGAACTCAACTGACGTTGGCACGCAAGCTTGGATATCTGCCTGAATCCGCGGAAATCACGACACTTGCCGATGAAATCGGCCGTATCCTTAACGGCCTGATAGCCAGCCTCAAGGCTAGGCAACGTGGCGTGTGAAGCGACCGGCCCGCTGCCTCCAGCCTTCAGAGAATTGCCCATCAGCATGCCTTCTTGGCCTCATCCCTCATCCCTCATCCCTCATCCCTCATCCCTCGTCGCTAGTCGCTAGTCGCTAGTCGCTGATCGCTAATCGCTTCCTAGGATCGATATCGATCCTGATTCTCGAGGAACCAGCGGTAGGTGGACGCAATGCCCTCTTTCAGGCCGATCTTCGGCGTCCACCCCAAGGCCTTGAGCCGCGCGACATCGAGCAACTTCCGCGGGGTGCCATCCGGCTTGGAGGTATCGAACGCGAGCGTCCCCTTGAAGCCGACCGTCTCCGCGATGGTCGTTGCGAGCTCTCGGATGGTGACGTCTTCCCCCCACCCCACATTGACCAGCTGTTCACTCTCATGGTGCTGCATGAGATAGACGCACGCCGCCGCCATGTCATCGACGTGGAGAAATTCGCGTCTTGGCGTGCCCGTACCCCAGATTGTCACGTCAGCCACACCCTGTTTGACCGCATCGTGGAACCGGCGGATCAAAGCAGGCAGGACGTGCGAGCTTTGCAGGTTGAAGTTGTCGCCTGGACCATAGAGGTTCGTGGGCATCACCGAGATGGCGTTGAAGCCGTATTGCCGACGATAAGCCTGGCACATCTTGATGCCCGCGATCTTGGCGATCGCATACCACTCGTTCGTGGGTTCCAGCGGCCCCGTGAGCAGGCAATCCTCCGCCATGGGCTGCGGTGCAAGCTTGGGATAGATACAACTGGACCCGAGGAACTCCAGCTTTGTCACCCCATTGCGCCACGCGGCATCGATGATATTGGTCTGAATCTTGAGGTTCTCGCCCAGGAATTCGGCCGGGTAAGAATTGTTGGCAAGAATGCCCCCGACCTTGGCCGCCGCCAGGAATACGTATTCGGGGCGGGTCGCGGCAAAAAACTCGTCAACCGCACGCTGATTGGTGAGGTCGAGTGCCTGGCGATCGCGAAGGATCAGGTTCGTGAAGCCACCAGATGCCAGCTGGCGAACAATGGCTGAGCCGACCAGACCCCGGTGTCCCGCGACGAAGATGCGACTATCCGGCCTCACCGCTGGCCGCCCCTGCCGCAAGCGACTAGCGACTGGCGATTCGCGACTAGCCAGACTGCCATAGGAAATTCCGGACTAATCGCTAGTCGCTCATCGCTACCGCTGCAGGCCAATCGCTTTGCCTCACTCATGGTGCCGGTAGGTCTTGAATCCCTCACGCGCCACAAGGGCATCGCGCTTGGCAATTTCGAGGTCCGCGGCAGTCATTTCACGCACGAGATCGGCAAAGCTGGTCTCTGCCCGCCACCCCAGCTTGGCCTTGGCCTTCGAAGGGTCGCCGAGCAACGTTTCCACTTCGGTGGGCCGGAAATACCGCGGATCCACCTTGACGACGGCTTTGCCGCTCTTGCGATCGATGCCCTGCTCGTCGACACCCTTGCCCTGCCAGGCGATATCGAACCCCAACTCGGCTCCCGCCTTCTCCACAAATTCCCTCACGGAGTGCTGCTCACCCGTCGCAATGACGAAGTCCTCCGCGACGTCCTGCTGCAGCATCAACCATTGGGCCTTCACGTAGTCACGCGCATGCCCCCAGTCACGCAGCGCATCCATGTTGCCGAGGTAGAGGCACTCCTCCAGCCCTTCAGAGATCCGCGCCAATCCGCGCGTGATTTTCCGGGTAACGAAGGTCTCACCCCGGATGGGCGACTCGTGGTTGAACAGGATGCCACTGCAGGCGAACAGGCCATACGCCTCGCGATAATTGACAGTAATCCAGTGCGCATAGACCTTTGCTGCACCGTACGGGGACCGTGGGTAGAAAGGCGTCGTCTCCTTCTGCGGGATTTCCTGCACCAGGCCAAACATCTCGGACGTGGACGCCTGGTAGAAGCGCGTCTTTTTCTCGAGTCCGAGGATGCGAATGGCCTCAAGGATCCGGAGCGTCCCCAGCGCATCGGAATTCGCCGTGTACTCCGGCGTCTCGAAGGACACCGCCACATGGCTTTGCGCGGCGAGGTTGTAGATCTCGTCCGGCTGGACCTGCTGGATGATCCGGATCAGGTTGGTTGCGTCCGTAAGGTCCCCGTAATGCAGGTGGAGCTTGACGCCGCGTTCGTGCGGATCCCGATACAGGTGATCGATGCGATCCGTATTGAAGGATGACGCCCGGCGCTTGATGCCGTGGACTTCATAGCCTTTGCCGAGCAAGAACTCGGCGAGATAGGCCCCATCCTGCCCGGTGATGCCGGTGATCAACGCTGTCTTCAAAGTCCTAACTCCGGTGACTCAACTCGCAGCTACCCATGGATCACAACCAGGGATTGATGATCTTGATTCCGCACCGCTCGAAATCAGTCGTATTTCGAGTGGCCAAGGCTGCCCCGACAGAACGTGCAATTGCAGCGATCTGCGCGTCGCAAGCTGAGATGGGACGCCCGGCCTTCCTGCGCTCTACCGCAATTTGTGCGTAAGCCAATGCGGCCTCGCTGCCAAACGGCAGAATCCTTCCGGAGAAGACTTCCTCGAAAATCCCTGCAACCGCGGCTTCAAGCGCCTTGCGGCGGCGCGCCGATGGCAACGACAAGACTCCGTGCAGAATTTCGGCTTCTGCAACGCAGGTCGTATAGAGGTCGCCGGCAGACTGAGCGGTCACCCACGTCAGGACTTTCCCGTCGGGTGCCTGCTTCATCAACTCCGAAAGAACATTCGTATCGAGAATGATCATTGCCCGAACTTCGGTGGCTCTCGCATCGATTCTCGCACGGGAATACCCAGATCCACGCCACCCAAAGGCGCAAGACGACGGCGGATTGCTTCGGCCAGATTCAGCGAGCGCCCGGGCTTTTGCGCCAGTGCAGCACGAAGGATATGGCGAGCCTCCTCTTCCATGGAGCGCTTGCCGCGTGCTGCACGCACCCTCAAACGATCCTTCGTCCGTTCATCCAGGTTTCTGATGGTGATGCTGGCCATGGTGCTTCCGCCTATGCAATCAATGATTGCATTGTAATAGATGCCCCGCCCCGTAGTCACGATGCAAAGGGCTTCGTTGGCCGCGGAGGTCGGGCATTCTGCCCAATCACTCAGGCAAAGCGTTTGATGCCCGCGCGCCTGGCCGCCTTGTTCAGATCCTGATCAAGCGCGGCGAGCGGTATACCAGCCCTCAATGACAGTTCCATGTAGGACGCATCGTAGGCAGACAACCGATAACGTCGTGCGATTTGCAGCGTGCCCGACAGCGCTGTTGCGACAGTATCCGAATCGACATCGATATCGAGCCCGGAGAGCATCTCGAGGAACGCCTCGCTCTGTGCTTCTACAAGCAGCCCCTTCTGTTCGGCTTTGGCAATGACATTGGCCACTTCCAGGTTCCAGACGACCGGGACAATCGCGCGATTGTCCTCTGACTTCATGGCCTCAAGGACGCCCATCGCATAGGCCCGTGCCGTGGCGACGCCATCGCCCATCAGCCAGCACAACGCGACCGACGCATCGAGTACAAAATTCATTCACGGCCTTCCGCGATGAGATCCCTGACACTGGCGACACCCTGAACAGGGTTGTCACCCATGAATGCCTTGAATCGCTCCACCACCGCGCTCTTGTCCTTACGAGGTGCCGAACGACTTGGCACCAAGTCGGCGATCGCTTCACCGCGATTCGTGATCGTAAAACGCTTTCCTGCTTTGACCTGCCGCAGGAGATCGGGAAGCTTGGTCTTGGCTTCGTAGGCACCGATTTCGATTTTCATGATCGCTCCGATTGAGACCCGCCTAGTCTACCGGCTGGTCTATTCACGAGCAATCACTGAGGAAAACGACACATTCCGTCCGAACGACCGCGCCAGATTGGTGGCAGCCTCGGTGCCACAAGGTAGAGACCCCTAGTGGGTAGCGCTGCGCCCCGCCCCCCCAGGAGCACCAGTACGACCGCGGCGCTTCTGCAAAGTGGTGACATTGCTCGCCTCGGTCGCGAGGGAAGCACCGGCCTTATTGACCCAGACCAGATCCTGGATTCCGCCCAGTGGCCGATACTCCTCCACCACCCGTTCGAGTACTTCCCTGGCGCGATGGCAATCGAAGTTATTCAGGTTGGTCAGCATTTCATCGAGGGTCGCGCGCACCTCCTCCCAGGGCAGGCAGTGCTCGTTGGCCCTGACGATCATGGGATGGTCTGTGCCCGTCGCATTGGCGCCAATCAAGAGTTCCTCGAACAGCTTCTCTGCAGGTCGGAGTCCCGTATATACAATCTCGATGTCGCCATCTGATGTCGGGCCTTCCTTTACTGTGCGCCCCATCAAATTGATCATCCTGCGGGCCAGATCCGCAATGCGAACCGGGTTTCCCATATCGAGGACGAACACGTCCCCCCCTTGGGCCATGGATCCGGCCTGCAGCACCAATTGCGATGCTTCCGGAATGGTCATGAAGAAACGGATCACATCCTTGTGTGTCACCGTGACTGGTCCGCCGCTCTTGATCTGCTCCCTGAACAACGGCACCACTGAACCCGATGACTCGAGGACGTTACCGAATCGCACCATGCAGAACCGCGTGAACGTCGTCCGCTGCTGCAAGCCCTGAAGCACGATTTCCGCAAACCGCTTGGTGGCGCCCATGACATTCGTCGGGTTCACCGCCTTGTCCGTGGAGATGAGGACGAAGGTCTCCACTTTGCATTCCAGCGCCGCTTCGGCTGCATACCAGGTGCTGAATACGTTGTTGTGAATGCCCTCGATCAGATTCTGCTCCACGATGGGCACGTGCTTGTAGGCAGCTGCGTGATAGACGGTCTGTACTGCATAGGCCTGCATCACTTCCCGCATCCGGAATCGGTGATGTGCATTGCCAATCAAGGGGACAATCTCGACCTCGGAGCCGATCGACTCTGCGAGCAGCCGCAGTTCCCTGTCGATGTTGTAAAGCGCAAGTTCGGACATCTCGAACAGCAGGAGGCGAGTCGGTCCGAGTCGCAGGATCTGGCGGCAGAGCTCCGATCCGATCGATCCACCGGCCCCCGAAACCAGAACCACCTTGTCCTGAATACAAGCGCCCAGCAGCGTCTCGTTCGGCGGCACAGGATCCCGGCCGAGCAGGTCGCTGGCGTCGACGTCTCGAATATCCTCAACGCGGGCGTGGCCGGCCACGATATCGCCATAGTCCGGCACCGTGAGCACATGAATGGCGGCAGATTGCAGCTTCTTCAGGACTTCCTGTCGGGCTCGACGCGATTGCGAAGGCAGGGCCAACAGGACGGTCGAAACCGCCTCGTCCTCGACCAAGCGGCACAACTGGTCCGGCGAAAAGACTTCGAGCCCATTGACGAGGCGCCCCTGTATGGAAGAATCATCGTCGAGAAACGCCACGGGGCGATACGGGCCACTGCGTCCAAGCGCTATGGCCAACTGTGCCCCAGCCGCGCCTGCTCCGTAGATGACCACTGCTCGCGCCTTCTGCATCTGCCGGTACTGCAGAAGCCCGCGACCCACGAAGCGGCTGCCCACCACGTAGATAAGCGCAAAGGCCCAGTAGATGATCATCGAGTTGATCTTGAGGCTCTGACCGGTCGCCACGACGCTCGCGATGTAGAGCGGCAGGAGCGACAAGGTTATGCCTATGAGGGCGGCCATCATGATCCTGGCACCCATATAGCGAACCACGGAACGATACAGCCCCGCCCACGCCATGATGGCAATGGAGGCCGATGCCGCAGTGATATACAGCCAATGTTCGCCGGGAATATCGTGCGCGAAGGTGCCACGACGCAGGGAAATAGCCACCCAGAGCATCGCAGGGATCAGCATCACATCGGCAATCATCAGTATCGCGCGCTTCGAAGAGCGCGGCAGGCCAGACAGCTTGAGCGCCAGACCCTCCAGTCCCTTAGGTATCTTCTCGGTCACCCTGGAAACTCCC
>CAISDJ010000015.1 GCA_903884105.1 uncultured Pseudomonadota bacterium
CGGGTAATGAGGCTCGATCACGGTTTCGAGCGCGGCCCAAGGAACCACCTTTTCCATCTCTTCGAGGAACACCTCGCGCCGCGTTTTCTTGCGCTTGGTATCCTGTTCCGCATCGGAGAAGCTCAGTTGGTCGGACATCGGTGGGCTCCGCGAATCACTGTGCCAACAGTAGCGCATGGGGTGGCGACGGTCATGCCTTGTTCAGAGAATCCCTAACGCTAGCCTCACTATCAAAGTTTCACTTCGATCTCCGCAGGCTCCTCTGTGCGACGTTGCCCAAACGGATAGCCGCCGATGCCCCAAGTGCCAACTACACGCATCAGTACGTAGTACAGCGATCCGCATCCGAGCATTACGGGAAGACTGGCACCCAGATATCTGAACCAATCGACTGCCTCGAGTGTCAGCGGGTTGTAGATTTGGACATACGCGGTGCTGCCGAGCGAGACAACGAGCACTGCGATCCAGTTGACGCCGCCCCAGAACCAGTACCGGCCACCTGGCGCGCGGGCGAACAGGCACTCGGCGTCCATGTGCTGGCCGCGCAGCAGGAAATAGTCGGTGATACCGATCGCCGTGATCGATACGAATTGCATGCCGACATAGACGGTAACGGTTGCGACCTGCGCCAGCACCCACGACGTATGAAACACGGCGATCGCAATCGGCGCCAGAAGCAACGCAAGTACGGTTCCCCAGGGAATATGCGCCAAGGGTCGGATTTGCTGGACGGACACACCCGCGAAGTAAATCAGCATGCCCATGATCGCAATGTTGGCAACGAGGATGAGGATGACGATCGCGTTACCGAGCAATGGACCTCCCAGAAGCACGATCCACTCGAGGATATCCGGAGTGTGGAAGACGCCGGATGCCAGCGCGGCTACGCCTGAGCAGAAAGCCCCTCCAATAAACGTAATGCCCACCATGGACGGTGTTATGACATGGCGACGGTGCTTCACCGCCCTGAACAAGCCGCCGAGATAGGGCCACCACGCCAGCGACGTGACGATGCCGAATTCGACCGCATAGGCGAGAGACTTCAGCTTGTCGGTCGTGAGTACGCCGGATTTCGGAGGAGTCGGGTTCCAGAGTGCTGACCATCCGAAACGGCTCAAAAGCAGGATCAGGCAGATGGTGGCCAGCACGATCAGCGCCGGCCCCGCCAGGCTGTTGACCCGTTGGATGAAGCCCAAACCCCTTTTGACAAGCAACCAACATGCACCGATCGCTGCCAGCCCGACGCCTGCCGTCATCCAAGGATGGTCTATCGTCTGCGGACCGTAAACCAGTTTCGTTGTCCCCTCGGCAATTAGCGACGCGATGATGGCGGCCCAGCAAAGGGACGTGGTGAGAATCCCGATCATAGGGAGCAGCGAGCCACGAACCCCGAAGACTGACTTGCTCGCATCGACCGTATCGACACCAAAGCGGAACGAGGGAACGCCGCTAGCCAGCGCGCTCGGCACGAAGCCAATGATGAGTCCGCTGGTATAACCGATGATTCCGAGTCGCACATTTCCGACAGACGGGAGGAGGCTGCCAACCATGAACACCCAGATGGCAGCCCCAAAAGTGATGCAGGTCGCGGTGAAACTCCATGCCGAATCGAACACCCGCTCCGATGGCAATACGGGCAGCCGTCCATCTAGTACGGATTCCGAGACCTCACGGGAGCTCATGTCAGTGTGATCGCTCCGGCGAACCAGATGGCAAAGCCGATTAGAAGCCAGACCAGTGCTGGCACAACTATGGGCCTGCTGCCGGCAGCGCAGTCCGCATCCGGTGCAATCTGTCTCAACTCGACGAGCCGCCGGGCGAGTTCCTCGTCAAGCGTGTCGCCCGAGGTCGCGACTATTCTGGGTTCGTGCATTGGAAGGTGCCCCGCTAAGCGAAGTCTCAACCTGGCGCGGAGTAGTACCCGGCGGTCGCGCCCCCATCGAGCGCATAGATCATGCCGTTCGTATACGCGCCCTCAGCTGAAGTCAGGTGAGCCACGACAGCAGCGACATCTTCCGGGCGCGCAAACCGTCCCAAGGGGACGCTCTTGCGATAATAGTTGATTTCGTCCTCGCTCATGCCATCCAGGAGCTGGTCTGCCATGGGTGTTTCCACGAAGCCCGGACATACGGCGTTGGACCTAACTCCGCTGCTCCCGTAATCCAGAGCCATTGCCTTGATCAGTCCATTCACACCGTGCTTTGTTGCGCAATATGCTGCAAAAGCCTGCGCCCCTTGTGTTCCGGCATCTGAACTGATGGCCGTGAACGTACCCTTGCTCTTCAGCAGTTCCGGAACCGTAAAGTGGGCCAGATGAAACGTTCCACTCAAATTCGTGGAAAGCATGCGGTTCCAGTCAGGGATGGAGAACCGATCGACTGTGCCCGTCAACGCGATACCCGCAGAGGACACGACCGTATCGATTCCCCCATACGCGGAAACGAATCTACTGACGCTGGCTTCGATATCTGCTGCCTGCGCGACGTCGGCCAACAATACTTCGGCCCTGCAACCCAGGCGTGCTACCTGATCCGCCACTTGCTGGGCTGCAGACTCCCGCCGTCCCATGATTCCGACAACCCCGGCTCTAGCTGCAAGTCGCAGGGCGACAGCCTTGCCTATGCCGGACGTTGCGCCGGAAACAATAACCCGCTCGGATCTCGATTCACTCACTGTGGGCCTCCAATCAGAACACGCCCGTACCGTATGCAGCCGAAAGATCGCTTCCGGAAAGATCGCGCGTCACGCTCTCCCGGTCGGCTATGCCATCTCCGTATCCCCGGCACAAGTTTCTAGAAGTTGTAGCGGACCTCTGCTCCCCACCAGCGCGGCGGGCCGTAGACTTCAAGCGAAACGCCGAATGATCTAGAGAGATCGAATGCGTATATCTGGTATTCCTCGTCGAATACGTTCTTGAGGAATGCCGACACCTTCCACTTGCTGTCGGGCGCGCCGTAGGTCAGGCGCGTGTTCCACAACTCATACGAATCGATCTTGGTCGTTGGTGTTCCATTGGCGCTGAATTCCTGATCGTCGACGTAGTTTCCGTCCCACTGGAGATCAACATAACCACCGTTGCTCAGCTCCCATGACTTCTTGAGCACCATGTTGTACGTCAACTCAGGTGCCAGCGGCATGTCCTGTTCAGGAAAATACGTAGCAGAGTTACCATTCAATCCGCCAACTTCGCTGACCTCGGAATCCAGCACGGCAACGCCTGCAGAAAAGTACCAGCCTTCGGCCGGCGTCAGAACGAGTTCCAATTCACCGCCGGTCATTTCCGCTTTTGCATTGTCGATTCTGGAAGAGATGCCGTTGTATACAAAGGCTTGGTAGTCCTCGTAGTCGTAATAGAAAAGAGAAGCGTTGAGTTGGGCCCGGTTGTCCCAAAAAGACGATTTTATGCCCGCTTCATAGCTGTCCAGAACCTCGGGCTCGAACTCGAGATCACTGACATAGATAAAACCGTCGAGTGGTGCAGAAAAGCCGCCAGCCTTCACGCCTCTGCTGTACCCGGCGTACAGAAGAACGTCCTCGCTGGTCTGGTAATTGAGTTTGAAAGTGAATGCTGTCAGATCGTCGTCGATGGAATCTTCGTACGTGCCCGGCCAATCCAGGATGAACGGGTTGGCAGGATCGCCGGACGTGAAGAATGAACAGGTGGGAAATCCCGACAGGTTGTTCCCCGAAGGCCGCAGGTTTGCACACTTGGAGTTGTTTGCGTAGTCCTTCTTGTCAGTGACGTAGCGCGCTCCCACGACTGCCGTCAGCGACTCGGTCAGATCGTATTCCATCTGACCGAATACTGACCAGGACTCCGTTTCCATGCCATAGTCGACAACAGCTCTCCCGCCGAAGAACGGGAAGTCAGACGTAATGTTGTAGGTTCCATCGATATTGAGATAGTAAAATCCAGCCTGGTACCGGAAGCGATCCATGTCGCCGTTGATGCGCAGTTCCTGCGAGAACTGGTTCTGGTCGATCTCCGTGGAGTATACATACTGCGGAATGGCGGCAGGGAGGCCGGACACGTCTGGCAAGATGCCTTCGTTGCTTTCCGTCTCTGCGTATTGCTTCTGGTTGTTTCCGTACGCCGTAATCGCCGTAATGGTGAATGCGCCGAATTCGATTTCGCCGGTCATCTCGAAGGAATAGCTTTCCTTGCCAAGTTGGCCCATGTGAAGGATATAACCTTCGTTCGGTTCGCTGTCGTCCGCGAGGTTTAGGAAGCTCCACGCAGAGGAGGGCGTGCCCCGCGTCGTTCCGTCCGACGGACGTGCGTCGTAGACACCGTCAGGGTTGGTGGGTGACTTCGCGTAGCGAGCAACGAAATCAAATGTCGCCGAATCGCTGGGAAGGTAGCGCAGGGCGGCGCGTGCATTGTAGTTTTCCCGCGCACGACCGTCCTGACCGTCCGGGTTGAGGTTCTTGAAGTAGCCATCGGCCCTGTCGGTCAGCACGGACACGCGCCCCAGCAGGTCCTTGGTTATCGGTCCACCATAGGCACCCTCGAACGTGACCTGGTCGTAATGGCCCACCGTCAGGTCGGCGAATCCCTCAGCTTCCTCCGTCGGCTTGTTGCCGATCATGTGAATGAGTCCGCCGGTGGCGTTGCGTCCGAACAATGTTCCCTGCGGGCCTTTCAGTACCTCTACCCGCTTCATGTCGAACATTGCAGCACCTGCTGCACTGGTACTGGGGATGTACACGCCATCCACGTAGATCGCGACCGGTCCCTCCTGGTGTTCGGCAAAATCGTTTTGCGAAACGCCTCGAACGGAGAAAACTGAAACGGTTCCGCCCCCGCTGTACGACGTCGTGATCAAGCCGGGCACCTGGGCGCCGAGTTGCTCGGCGTTCTTCAGGCCCAGTTCGTCGAGCGCTACGCCCGAAATCGCCGTGATTGCGATTGGAACGGCCTGTGCGCTCTCCTCGACCTTCTGCGCCGTTACGATCATCTCCTCAACCTGGCCGGATGTCAGCCGTGGTTGGGCGGAGGCTGGACTGGCGATCAGCGTCATGAGCGCGCCGGCTCCCGCTAGGACGACCGCAACACTGAGTACGTTCCTGCGGAACAATTCGGTTGCCACTATTCCGACGCTGGTCTTGTTCACTTTCATTCTCCGTTGCCGAGGTTGTCTTTCAGCTGATTGCCGGGGACCCAGAAGCGTTCGAAAGCCCGGGCCCTTATCGCCGTGTCATTCACGACGTCATCTACCATGGGAACGACATGTTTAGCACACATGTCCTAAAGTTAGGGCGATCTTATACAGGAACTGCAAGCCTGTCTACCCCCTTCTGAGGCAATTGTCCTAGGGCTATCTGCCTGCGTATTTTTCCTGCAGGCACACGTGAAACCGCTCGGTATTCGCCACCGCCAGCAGGTCGCGCCGCGATTCCGTGCATTTGCACATCCGTGAAAGGGTGTCGCAGTAATGGACATACTTGTCCGTGATTCATTCGGATGGATGGCTCCGTCTGTCCGGATCCGATCACTGCTCGTGGCCTTATCTGCAGTCGTGCAGGTTCCGGAATAATTTAGTCAAACGAGCCCCCATGCATGGCCTCTTCGATTCGTGGCATAGCGCGCTCGAGGCGATCAACGATCTGGTCCGCCTCGGATTCGGTCAGTGTCAATGGCGGTGCCATCGCTGCGAGCGCGCGACCCCGCGCACCACGTACGATCAGCTTTTCATCATGGCAAGCCTGGATAGCGAAGTGCCCGGCTCGGGACGCATCCCGGAACGGCGTGCGGGACTCCGGATCCTTGTCGAATTCGACTGTCATGAGAAGTCCATCGCCCCGTATGTCCGAAACGAACGGGCGATCGGCCAGCCGCTCTCGCAGTTGTGCGATCAGATAGGAGCCGACCTTGGCCGCATTCGCTGGAAGTTGCTCGCGTTCGAGAATATTGATGTTTGCCAGTGCCACCGCGGTACACACGGGGTGTCCCGATGCGGTAAACCCATGGCCGAACGACCCGCCCTCGGTCTGTTCAGAGTAGAGTACCTCACTCACCTGTTTGGAAATGACGCTTGCTGACAAGGGAAGGTATCCGCTGGTAATCCCTTTGGACAGCGTGATGAAGTCCGGACGAACGTTGTAGCGTTGGGAAGCGAACCAGCTCCCGGTCCTGCCAAAGCCCGTGATCACTTCGTCCGCGACCATGAGGATGTCGTACCGCTTGAGTACGGCATCGATCGCAGGAAAGTATCCGCGGGGTGGCGGGATGATCCCGCCGGATCCCGAGATTGGCTCTGCAAAGAACGCGGCGATGGTCTCCGGTCCCTCGGCGCAGATCAGCTTCTCGAGTTCTCCCGCCAGATAGCGTACGAATTGCTCCTCGGTGTCGATATGTGCCGGGCGCCTGTGCCAGTCCGCAGCTACCGTGTGCAGAAAGCCAGGACGCGGGATATCAAAGGAGCGATGCGCCGCCGTGATTCCTGTGAGGCTGCCTGCGATGACGGTAGAGCCGTGGTAGCCCGACTGCCTAGCGATGATCTTCTTCTTGTCAGGGCGTCCCAGGACATTGTTGTACCGCCATATCAGTTTGACGTTCGTGTCGTTGGCATCGGAGCCGCTGTTGCCATAGAAGACCCTGTCGAACCCCGGCGGAAGGATCGACAGCAGCTTATCGGTCAGTTCGAGCTGTGGCAGATGGGTGAAATTCGCAAAACTGTGCAGGAAGGGCAGTCTGGCCATTTGCTCCGCTGCGGCGTGGGCCAGTTCCTGCCGACCGTGCCCGACATTTACGCACCAAAGTCCACCGGCAGCGTCGATGTACCTTTCGCCGGATGAGCTGGTCAGCCAGATGCCCTGGCTAGATGCAAAGCACGCCAGTTCTTTTTGCTTCTGGCCGTGGAGCGCAGAAAAGGGGTGTATCAGGTGCTCGTTATCGGTCTCGATCCAGCGTTGATCCATTGTCGATTGATCTGATGACATGCTGCTTCCTCCGCGGGCAAAGCGATTTGCGGGCCGACAGGTTCCACCGTCGCGAACTCCGACTGGCCATGGAACCAACTCATGCACCTAATAGTACATACGTCCTAATGCTAGCACTGAATCATCCGCAGAAGAAGTACCCGTCAGCTCATTCTTTCGGTAGCCGCTGCGTCCGTGGCGCGGTCGCCGCGCGGACGAATTGCGCATGCCGCTGCACTGGATCCTGCATGGTTCAGTGAGCGGTGTCAGGTGGAAATCGCAGAGGTGAGATCAACATCCTGCGCGATGGGGGCGACCTAGGCTCGGCGAGACCGGCGACCGGGCACTCCGGTGATGCGCCGTCTGGAGTCCGTACCCGTATCCCCGGTTGCCCGGTCGATCGCAGGCAACTGCCCGGCGATCGCATCAAACGCGAGTGTCGCGAGTTGCCGGAATCGGGGAACGCGTTCTCTCGCCTCAGGCAATGTTCCGAACAGGACGATGGATCCCTCGGACAGCACTGCCATCAGGTAGGCCAGATCGATGGCTTCATCCTCGGACAGCTCAGGGAAAAACCGCCGGCGGGCAACCTTCGCCGCGGCATTGACGGTCTGCCTATAGAAATCGTCCATGAGTTCAGCATCATCGCCGGACTGTTCGGCCATCGCCCAGAGCTCGCGAAAGAGCTTCGCTGTTCTGGGCTCCAGCGCATCGTCGATCAGCCAGGAAAGGACCTCTCCAATTGATGCGGCTTCCAGCGTCCCGGCGGTATCAGCATCAAGGAAAGCCTGCCAGCGCTGCAGGTAGCGATCGAGGATGACCTCGACCATGGCGCGGTGCAGTTGCTTGGTCGAAGGAAAATGGTAAGTCAGGTTTCCGACGGCAATACCGGCTTTCTCGGCGACCGCACGCGCAGTCAGCCCGGCATACCCGGACTCGATGAGCACCTCCTCGGCAGCTTTCAGGATGCTCGCGACGGTGTCCTTGCTTTTTGCGGTCGTATTGGAAGCGGACCGCGCCAGGGGCTTAGGCCGCGCAGCCGGTTTGGGCTTGGCGATCTGTGGTTTGTGCGCCATTGGCGTTTCAATCCTTCTCGACGGCCATGGTTGCGTCAAACGAGTTCAGCCCGGATACCCCGGACGTAGTCTTCAAGGGAAGTGCGCTCCCGTCCAAGCAGGTTCTCCAGGTCGCGCGTCGTCGGAACGTCCCGGTAGGCCTCTGTTTCATGCTCGAGATAGGTCATCAAGGTGTCGAAACCCTCGCCCATCGCACGTCGTAAACCAAGGTCATCATCTACCCATCGAACCGTCTCACCCAGCACGCGCCCGATCAGCGTCGCCTGCGCCGCATAGGTCAGTCGAGGGCCTCCCGCCATATGGTATTCGCGACCAACGTGTGATGCGGCCGGATCCGTCAGTATTCTGGCGAATACGGCCGCCAAATCGCCTTCTGTAACCCACTGTCTTGCCATGTCTGTGCTGGCGGGCATGCGGATCTGGCGGCTCTCCCGGATGTCGTGAGCGTAAAACCAGCCTACATTGTAGGCGATCCAGCACGCTGCATTCACATAGCAAACCGGCAGGCCACTGGCATCGAGCCGTGGTTTTGCCTCTAGGGTCAGCATCGCACCAGCGCGCGTTGCCAGAACCTCCGCAGACAGCTTGTCGCGCTCCAGACCTGGTGGAAGCGCGATGAACCGCAGCACCAGCTCGGCCCGGCCTTCTTCGCGAAGCGCACGAATCAGGTTGGGTGTTGCAATTGATTCATTGATGACAAAGTCGGTCATGACCACGAGTACCCGGTCAACACCTGCAACGGCCGCGCGCAGGCTCGCGGCGTCGTTCCAGTCGGCCTTCATCGTCTCAGCGTTCGGATAACGCGCCCGCAGAACCTGCACGCCTGCGTCGCGGTGGCTGGTCAGACGGACGGTGGTGGCGGGGTAATCCGACGTCAGGCGTTCGAGCGTAGCTGATGCCAGGTTTCCCAGGGCGCCGATGATCAGTATGCGCACCGCTTTATCCCTCGAATCACGCTATAGGTACTAAGAGACGCCGGACCACTTGAATGCAAGTCAATGGCCCGCAAACGTTCCACCGTCCGCGTAGACAATGTTTCCGGTAAGGAATCTTGACTGGCCCGACGCGAGGAACAACACCGTTCCGACGACATCCTCGGGCGTTGTCAGGCGCCCGAAGGGCACTTCGGTCGCCACCGACCTGCTAGCTTTGCTGTCGCCTCCTGACGGTCCATCGGTGATTTCCGCATCCTGAAGGTAACCGTGGCACACACAGTTGACACGAACCTGGTCTGGTGAAAGCCGTAGCGCCAGCATACGGGTCTCGTGAATCAGGCAGGCTATTGCCGCCGATGTAATCGACAACCCGGGTCGTGCGCCCATCTGCCCGATGATTGATCCGAGGTTCACAATTGCACCCCGGGAATTCCTGAGCGTCGGTGTTGCTGCCTGTGTGGCGAAGATTGCGGACTTCAGCGGTCGCGTAAAGGCGGCGTCCCAATGCTCGACTCCCGCATGGTCAAGTCTCGGCTGGCTCGACACGTCCATGCTCACGACCAGTACGTCGAGCCCGCCAAGACGGGCGATTTCGCTGGCAACGGCGGCCTGAATCCCCTCGACACCCGCGCGGTCCATCGTGTCTACAGGGTCCATCGCGCGGACGTCCGCGCCCTCATCGGTGAACGCAGAATATACGCATTTACGCAAAGCGTTGTCCGTCCCGGCGATCAGGACCTTCTGGTTCAATAAGTCGATACGGTTCGTCATGGCGATTCTCCTGGCGTGTCCTGCGGCAATTGCGTTCCCGACCTGCTAGTTGCGCCCGCCCCAGGAGCGCTGCACTGTAAGCCCGCCGTCATTGATAATCGCAACGCCCGTGAAATAGGCAGCCTCGTCCGTTGCCAGATACGCGACGGTCGAGGCGCACTCGTCCTCGGTGCCGATTCGATGCAGCAGAGTGGCTTGCTCGACAAACCGGTGGATTTGGCCGTTGGTCGCCCGGTTTTCGGCTTCAATCAGCGGCGTGTTGATGAATCCCGGACACAGTGCGTTTACGCGAATGCCCGAGGGGGCGAGCTCCACCGAAAGCGTCTGCGCCAGACTGATCATGCCTGCCTTGGCGATTGCATAGGCGAAATTGTCCGTCGGCCCTGCGCAAATGCCTGCAGCCGAGGCGACCAGTAGCACGGCTCCGCGGGACTGACGCAAGGCCGGAAGTGCGTGTTTGGTCAGGAGGTACCCAGAGCGGCAATTAACGTTCATCACCTTGTCCCAGTGCTCCTCGGTCACCGCTTCCGGATAGGAAAGATCGCCGATGCCCGCATTGCACACCAGGAAGTCCAGCCCACCGAGCTGAGCCACCGCATCTTCGACAAGCTGCCGGCATTGTTCCGGATCTCCGACATCGCCGCCGACCGCCACGGATTGGCCCGGAAAGCCGAGCTCAGCAATCGCTTCGCGGACGCGCTCGATGTTGCGCCCGTGCAGGGCGACCCTGGCGCCTGCGGCCAGCATTGCGCGCGCCGACGCGTGCCCGATTCCCATCGTGCTCCCGGTAATGAGCACCTTCTTGTCTGCCAGATTCATCGAGCGTCCTCCGATTGCAAGCAAGCGTGCATTTGTGATGGTCCCCCGGTCCGATCCGAGGATTGACATTCGCCCGGAATAGGACAATAGTACTAGAAATTGAGCTGCTTTGCCAAGCCCTTTGACAGGGAGTTCCCAATGCCGGAATCGGGTGCTGACAATCAGTTGCTGGAACTGGTGCGGTTGCCGTCCCAGGTGGCTAGCGGCGAGGCTCTGGACGAATTCGAGCCGTGGCCGGAATCCATGCAGGTCCAGCGGGTCGGGCGACATGCCGTCAAAGTCTGGTTTTCCGGCGAGCTACTCACGGCCATGGTTTATCAGGCTGACGAGGGAACGCTGCGCTTTGTTTCGATTCCTTACGACGAACACGTGTACATCCTCCAGGGAAGTGCGGTTCTGGTGACTGACGGTGGACAGGCGCACGAGTTTGGTGCAGGAGATGCGTTTGTCGTGCCCAAGGGGTGGAGCGGCACATGGCAGTTCCTGAAGGGCTACCGGGAACTGGTCGTGTTCGAAACCCGGTCTGTTGGTGGTGCGATGCATGACTGGTTTGGCTGGGACTGACATGGGCAGTTTGCGCTACCCCTTTGTTTGAATAACCTCCTTGGGTGGAGACATGGTGAAACCACTTCCTGAAAGTGCCAGCGTCGTCATTGTGGGCGGCGGAATCATAGGCGCCTCGACGCTATATCACCTCGCCAAGAGCGGCGCCCAGGATTGTGTATTGCTGGAGCGTGACCGCTATTCCTGTGGTACGACCTGGCATGCAGCGGGGCTGACCTCCCGCATGCGCAGCTCGCGCAGTCAGTCCCGGCTTGTCCAGTACACCTGCGATCTGTTCAAGACGCTGGAAGCAGAAACCGAGCAGGCAACCGGCTGGCGGGAAAACGGCACGCTCTACATTGCAACGAACCCAGTGCGGCATGAACTCCTGCTTCGTCAGGCGACCGCCTCAAAGCACATGGGCGTCCGAGTTGATACGCTGGATCCGTCGCAGGTGCAGCAGCGGTGGCCGCTCCTCAACGTCGACGGCGTGCATGGTGGAATCCTGATTCATGGCAGCGGGAGCGTAAATCCGATAGACGCGACGATGGCTCTCATCAAAGGCGCGCGCTTGCATGGTGGCGGCGCATTCGAGCAGACGCCAGTTGAGGATATCCTGGTCCGGAACGGTCGCGTCGTTGGAGTCAGGACAGATCGTGGCGACATCGCCTGTAGTCGGGTGCTGCTGGCGGGCGGACTGTGGAGTCACATGATCGCCAAGCGGCTCGGCGTGGCTTTACCCCTGTACTCCGCGGAACACTATTACATCGTCACCGAGTCGATCCCGGGACTGGATCCGATGACGCCGGTTCTTGGCAACCCGGACGAGGCGGCTTATTACAAGGAAGATGCGGGAAAGCTCTTGGTCGGATTCTTCGAGCCAAAGGCAAAGGCCTGGCCGCCGCGCGGCACTCCGATTCCGGAGACATTTTCATTCTCCGATCTGCCCTTCGATATGGAGCACATGGAGCCGCACCTGGAACTTGCCTTCAGTCGGGTGCCGGTGTTGAACGAGGTGGGCATGAAGCTCATGTTCTGCGGCCCGGAAAGCTTTACCAGCGATAGCCAGCCCATTCTCGGTCCGACAGCCGAGATCGCGGGGCTCTTCGTGGCGACGGGACTGAACTCCCACGGGATCCTCTCGTCCGGGGGCGTTGGCAAGATCATGGCGGAATGGTTGCGCGAGGGCATCCCGCCGCACGGCATGACAGCTGCGCACGCCCAGCGCGTGATGAGTTTCCAGAGCAACACGCGGTACATGCAGGAGCGCGTGACCGAAGCGCTCGGATTCAACATGTCCCTGCATTGGCCCGGGCATCAGCTCAAGACAGCCCGCCATATCCGTCACTCTCCCGTTCACGATCGCCTGGTGGCTGCCGGAGCCGTCATGGGAGAACGGGTCGGTTGGGAGATCCCGCTGTACTTCGACGCACCGGGTGCATCGCTGCCGGCAACGCCGGCACTGGGTTGTCAGGAATGGTTCCCCCGGCTTGCCGCGGAATGTGCAGCCGCTCGTGATCGGGCAGTATTGGTCGACCAGTCGTCGTATGGGAAGTTGCTGGTCAGCGGCCCGGATGCGGCGCGTGCGCTGAATTTCGTTTCCGCTAATCAGATGGATGTGCCGATCGGCCGCTCGGTGTACACGCACTGGCTGAATCCGCGCGGTGGCATCGAGGCCGACGTGGTGATCATCCGTATCGCGCAGGATGAATTCCTGGTCGTCACAGGGCCTGCCGGGCAGGTTCGTGATCGGTGCTGGTTCGTTTCGCACGTCCCGGAAACGCTCAACGTGCAATGCCACGACGTCACGGCGATGTATGGCATGTTCTCGTTGTCGGGCCCAGCATCGCGGGACGTCCTGCAATCGCTCACGGATGTCGATGTGTCGAATTCAGCGTTCCCGTTCGGACACGCCCGATTCATCGATGTCGGGCTTGCGAGAGCCTGGGTGCTGCGTCGCTCGTACTTCGGCGAGCTGGGCTATGAAATCTATCCCACCGCGGATCTCTGTCGGCACGTGTACGACGCATTGTTCGAGGCGGGCAAGGAAAAGGGGCTTGTGAATGCAGGGTTCTTCGCCTTGCTCCATTCCCGCCTGGAGAAAGGTTTCCCGCACTTCGGGCGCGATCTGGGAGAGGACGATACACCACTCGAAGCCGGGTTGCGTTTTGCAGTCGATTTCGACAAGGCGGGCGGTTTCATTGGCCAGGACGTTTTGCGTCGGCAGCGTGACGCAGGCACCCTGCAAACGCGCATCGTTAACCTCCGCGTTCACGATGCCAATATGAAAAAGGGGCCGTATCTCTACGGCAATGAGCCGGTCTGGCTTGGTGATCAGCTTGCAGGGTACGTGACTTCGGCGGCCTGGGGATTCCGTCTTGACGCGTCGTTGGCCATGGCGTCTGTGCAGAACGCAGATGGTGTAACGGCGAGTTGGCTTGCGGACGGAGGATTCGAGGTGGAGGTGGCCGGTGTCCGACATCCGGTCGACCTGCAGTTTGCCGGATTCTACGATCCAAAGAGTGAGCGGATGCGCTCGTAGATTCATGCAGTTGGCGGAGGCGCGTCCCGGCAGGCGGCCGGCTTAGACTCCGGCAATTGATGGTGGAACAGATATTCGGAGAGAGAGGATGTCCAAGATTGCGCAAGGCGGAGGGGCACCGAGGTTCAGCGAGATCTCGCGCGTGCGGCGCGACTGGTCTCCGGCCCAGGTGCGCGATTACATCGCCGACCTGCCCATTTGGTCCGAGTCGACCGAAGTTCGCCAAAAATTCGGCGGTCTTACTAATCGAACCTATTTTGCATACGTCGAAGGCCAGCCGAAATACGCGATCCGCGTCGGCTTCGACCAGTATCGAACGCGCCAGACGTCGGTCATCGAGTGTACGCTTGCAGCACAACGACTCGGTATTGGCCCTCGGCTGATCTACGCCGAACCGAATGTTTCCGTAACCGGGTTCGTGGAAGGGCAGGGGCTGCAGCTCGAGCAGATGAAGGACCCCGCGGTCATGCGCTGCGTCATCGAAATGATGAAGAAAATTCACGCTGGACGTGACGCCGTACACGAAACGATCAGCTATTGGTGGCCGTTCGACACGGTTCGTCGTTGGATGAATACGATGGAAGCCGGCAAGGCCGCCACAGACTGGCAGCCGTCTCCCTGGGCACATCGAGTACCACGTCTTCGCACCATCGTCGACCGCCTCGAACGTGCCGTTGGCCCCTTCCTGCCGACATTCACCCACAACGACATGACGTTCGTGAATCTCTTCATGGCGCCTGCCGGATACATCGAGATCATCGATTGGGATGGTGGTGCTTTCGGTCACCCGTTGTTCGACCTTGGCGAAATGCTGATGTGGGCGGAGGCGGACGATAAAACCTGCGAAGACGCCCTGAATTACTACTATGGCGCGCTCTCCGTCGACGAAATGAAAACGCGCCTGACGGAAGTTCACGCATTCCAGGCCATCGCCGCGCTTCGACTGGTGATTGAGTGCGTCTATACCGATCTCGATCCGTACTACCACGTGACGCCGGAGGAATTCGCCGAGGGAATGAAAGAAGTCCTTCCGGGGCAAACTCCGTCCCTGATGGGTCTGGCCGAATTGCTGATGCCGCGTTTCGAGCAATTGTGGCGCGATCACGAGCATCTCTTCCCCGCCCGCACGCGGGATGCGATAGCGTGATCGTTTAGTAGAAGTCGAGGTAAATCGCCAATGCACGAATCGCTTGGATCCCGGACGGTGTTGTGCGCGGTGCTCGCGTACGCAGCATCGATCACCGCCTGCAACATCATTCCCCTGCAGGTGCCAGCATTTGCGGAGGTGCAGGGTCTGAATCCGGAACAGATCGGCTCCGTTGCGATGAGCGAGGTCCTCGGTCTGGCTTTGACGACGATATTTGCATCTGCACTACCAATCCGGCTGGGAGTGATCGTCGGCCTGTTCGGTGCGTTTCTGGTCGTTGTGGCACAGCTGGTCACAGCGTCTGCGCCGGAATTCGATGGCTTGTTGGTGATTAGGGGTTTGGTAGGAGTAGGTTGCGGTCTTGCAGCTGCTGCCGTGTCTCACACAATGGCGCGATCTGCAGATCCGGCGCCGGCATTCGGGCTCGCCAACGGACTGTCCGCAGTCATGATCGGCGCTTTGTTGATGGGAATACCGTGGTTGCCCAGCGCAGATCCCGGTACCCGCGTATTTGTCCCGCTCTCTGCACTGGGTGCCGTGCTCCTGGTGATGACGTACCTTGCGACGCGACACGATCAACGCGAAGTGCAGTCGGACCTCCCGACGTACCAGAAAGTAACGCACGGCGATGACTCGGCGGTTGCTTCCCTGGGCATATCGACTCTGCTGATATTCATACCGCTGGGTGGTATCTGGGCGTTTTCGGTTCAGATCGGGCTCGACAACGGGCTTTCCGAAAAGCTCGTCGGCGGACTTTTGGTTTTTGCCGTGGTGGGCGGCTTTGTCGGCGGAAACGCCGCCGCGTGGGTGGACCACCATGTTGGTACGTTGCGCATGGTGGTGGCGGCTGTTGCGTGTTCCTGTGCCGCGTGTTTGATCGTCGGGCTGGTCCAGGGCGCAATCACGTATGCCATCGTGTTCTGCTTTTACTCGGCGGTATACCAGTACGGTATCAGCACCTTCCAGATCGCTGCGACCTCTGCGGACCCGACCGGCAAACTGCCGGGCATTCTGTTGGGGTTGACGCTGGTTGGCTACGCGCTGGGCAGTTATGCGGTCGGTCTTCTGATCAATCTCGGGTTCTACCAGACCATTTGGGTCGGAGGCGGGGCATTTTGTGTCGTTGCGGGGATCCCGGTATTGCTCACTGCCCGTCGATTCGCCGCCAAACCAGTCGAAGCCCGTTCGATACAGCGTTCTGAACCCGTTGTTGCCGATGTGTGATTTTGCGGCGACGTATCAGGTGCTGCCAGTTTACAAACGTAGGACATTCGGATGAACACCATGACCATTTCAGCTTCCAAGCGCGCATGCATCCTGTCCATGATCGTAGTGGCACTGTCATCAATACCGGGTTGTGGTCAGGCTGATAGGGGCACCGGCACCGGCAACGACAAGGCTGAGGCCAGTGTAAAAAGCTCCGCCACTCAGACGAGTCGGGACGAGGAGAAGAAAGGAAATACTGATTGGCGCATTCTCGGCAACGGTTCCGATGCGCAGCACTACAGTCCGCTCGATCAGATAAACATGGACACGGTGTCCAGACTTGGTCTGGCCTGGGTTGCCGACATTCCCTCACTCGACGGGCTGTCGGGCAATCCACTGGTCGCTGACGGAATCGTGTTCCAGAGTGGTCCAATGGGGCGCGTGTTTGCCAACGACGTTAGGACCGGCGCAGCGCTTTGGGTCTTCGATCCGAAGATCCGCTACACACGCGAAATGTCGCTCGCGACGTTCTGGAGTCTGAAGTTCAATCGCGGGCTTGCACTGCTCGATGACAAGGTGATCGTTGCCTCTGGCGACTGCCATCTCTACGCGCTCGACCAGCGGACCGGAAAGCAGGTCTGGGATTCGCAATCCTGTGATCCGCATGAGCAGTACGGGATTACTGCGGCGCCGCGAGTCGGTGGCGGGATGGTATTCACAGGCAACAACTGCATCGACTCCGGCGCCACCCGCGGTTTCGTCGATGCCTTTGACGGTGCTACCGGGCAGCGGAAATGGCGCTTCTATACCGTCCCTGGCGATCCGGCGAAGGGATTCGAGAGCGAGTTGTACCGGAAGGCAGCCGAAACCTGGGGCACGGACTGGTACGACAAGACACATGGGTGCGGTAGCGTCTGGGACGCGATCACATACGACGATGAGCTGCACCTGGTCTACTTGGGCGTCGGTGTCCCTGCTCCTTGGAGCCCTGCCATGCGAGCGAAGGACGCTGGCGACGAGCTGTTCTCGGGCTCCATCGTAGCGGTGAACGCTACGACCGGCGAGTACGTCTGGCACTTCAAGGTGGCACCCAATGATGGCTGGGACATGCATCCGAGCATGCACATCATGGTTGCTGACTTGCCGATCAACGGAGAGAAGCGGCGCGTCGTGATGCAGGCGCCGAAGAACGGCTTCTTCTACGTTCTCGACGCGCGAACCGGCGAATTCATCCAGGCGAAGGACTACCTGCCCCAGGACCTGATTCTGGCCCTCGATCCCAAGACCGGTCGCCCGACCTATAACCCCAAGGCCCAGTACTGGAAACGTCCGGGCGAGTCCGTCGCCGTGTCTCCGGGACCCCTTGGCGTCCACAACTGGATGGCAATGGCCTTCAACCCGAAAGCAGGCCTCGTCTACTTCCCGGCGCAGATCATACCGACACTGTATACGCCGGATCCGGAAGCCCAGGTTGGTGGCATGCTGTTCGATATGTATTACGGGTTGCGCGACGAATCCGACGTCAAGGTTGCCGGTTACCTGATTGCCTGGGATCCCGTTGCCCAGAAGGTGGCATGGCGCGCCGAGCAGACGATGCCCTGGAACGGTGGCGCGATGGCGACCGGCGGAAACCTGGTCTTCCAGGGTGCCGCAGACGGTACGTTCAACGCCTATGCCGCCAACTCCGGCAAGCGAGTGTGGTCGTTCGATACCAAGGAATCCATTGTCGCGGCCCCCTCGACGGTACTCATCGATGGTGTCCAGTACGTGCTGGTTCCAATCGGTAATGGGGGCTCGTTCGCGGTGGGTTCCTACCTGGCGACGCACGCCTCGACCATGGCGACCCGTGGTCCTTCCCGGCTGCTGGCATTCCGGCTCGATGGCGCGGCACCGCTGCCGGGTTTCGAGCCAATAGCGATCCCGAAGCCGTCACTGCCACCGCAACCCGAGGATCTCGCGGCGCGCGGACGGGTGATCTATGAGCAAAGCTTCTGTGCTGATTGCCATGGGCTCGATGGTGCGAGCGCCAGCGGTACCATAAAGGATCTGCGCTTCCTGAGTGCCGAATCACATGAGGCATTCGCGGCGATCGTCATCGGGGGAATCCGCTACGACAAGGGGATGCCAGCCTCCCCGCAGTTGTCACTGGATCAGGCGAAAGCGATCGAGGCTTGGCTCACGAATCAGGCATGGGCCGGCTACAACAAGCAGGAAGGGATCCTGCCGTCGCCGCAGCAGGTCAAGTAGTCGCGGCCATGATCGCAGCCTCGACTTCCAGTCGGGACAGCGTATCCGGAGCGACGAAAGCCGGTAATGCGGACCACGACGACCTCGGGATAGACCTCGGGAGGGCGCACCTCTCCCAGTCAGAGCTATTGGGATTGACCGTTGCGGGTTTCATTCCGGCAGTCGGCATGGCGACGTTGCCGGCATTCGTCGCCACATACGCTGGTATGTCCACATGGCTGCCACTGCTGGCTGCGACCGTTACGTTCATTATCCTTGCGCTATTCGTGAACGTCTTCACGCGACGCTACGTAGGTACCGGCTCGTTGTTTTCGTTCATCCGTCATGCATTCGGTCCGTGGGCGGGACTGTTGATGGCAGGTGCGCTGGTGCCCGGGTACGTCATTGCCGTTTCCGTGCTACTACTCGGCAACGGCCTGTATTTCGGCAGCTTTCTCATTTCGCTGGGATTCAAAAATGCCTCCGGCTATGTATGCCAGGCTGTCATCTCCATCATCAGCGTATTGGTGACATTCGCTATCGTCTACCGCGGAATCGACGTCTCGGTAAGGGCCAGCGTGGTACTGACACTGATTTCCTTTCCACTGGTGCTCCTGATCACCTGTGCTGTCCTGCTTGTCGGCGACATCAATCTCCCCGGGCAATTCAGCCTTGAAGGTCTGAGTCCGGACGGGTTCCTGCAGGGAATGGCTATCGGTTGCTCGTTCTACATCGCCTTCGAGAGCTCGGCGGCGTTGGGTGCCGAGACGCTCAATCCTACCCGGGTCATACCGAAAGCCATGTTGGTAGTCCCATTGGGGCTGGGATCGGTGTATTCGATAGCAGCGTTCATCCAGGTGCCGACACTTGTCGCACATGCGGATCAACTGGCGCTCGGCGTTTCTCCTCCGGTTGTCCTCGCGCGCAGCGTGGGGCTGGCTTATCTCTCGGTCGCGGTCGATCTCGTTCTTTCGGTTTCGATTTTTGCCAGCTTGATCGCATTTACAAACTACGGCGCTCGGGTGATCGCGGCTGTTGCGAACCAGGGGCTTTTGCCTCGGCAGCTGCTATCGATTCACCCGAGATACCAGAGCCCGATAGCGGCCATCGTCGCACTTCTTCTTCCTGCAGCTATCGGTCCCATACTGCTGCTGGTGTTCTCGGACACTACACCACTGGATCTCTACGGCATTATCGCTACCGTCTATGTCTATGCTTGGGTACCCCCTTACATTTTGGTGTGCGCGGGAGCTGCACGTGTGCTTTGGTTATCAGGGAATAGCAACATCGGGATATGGGTTGTCGCGATCCTGACTTCAGTGGTTATCCTGGCCTTGTACCTGATAGGAATCGTGAGCCCCGGGCCGGCACCACTCAGTGCGATGCCCTACGTCATTGCGGTTACCCTGGTCCTCGTTGTTGCTGGATTCCGCTTTGCCTGGGTCCGGAAAGGTAAAAAGGCCCGGGATCTCTAACTCGAATACGGTGCAAGCAGGGCTCAGCTCCCAGGGTCGACCATGACCTCAAGCACTGCGCTGTGGTCTTTCTTTCCAAGGCCCTGTACGGCTGCTTGGGCGTAGAGTTCCCGGATCGCACCGAACACGCCCGTCGGAAGCCCTCGATGTCGCATGTACGCGATCGCGACATCCAGGGATGCGACCATGTTATCTACGGACCACTGTTCCGAGCCGTATTCATGGCTGAGCGTAGCGGGGGCCATTGTGTCCGTGCCAGCGACCGCGAGTACG
>CAISDJ010000016.1 GCA_903884105.1 uncultured Pseudomonadota bacterium
AGACATCAACCGGACCGACCGGCAGAAAGCCAACCGCGTAGGCAGAGATACCCTTACCCTCTGATTTGATGTTGATGGCCCCGACCGAATCATCGGTGCTGCCAAAATCAACGTAGTTCACCTCGACACCGAGCCAATCAAGAGGCCTCAGGCCTGCAATGATCTTGTAGGCCGTGCCCGCACCATCAAACTTCACGGCCTGTTCCGTCCACTGGATGCTGGACTGGCCAAGGCTGCCACCCAGATAGAAGCCGTTGTCTGCCGCCTGAACGGACCCGCAGCCCAATCCCATGAGGACTGCGGGCAACATGAACTTGCGCATGGATGTGTTCCTCAACGGACGTCGTCTTGCTTGCTACCCGATACGACGTCGATCGTAGCAGTCGTACGCAGGAACGAAATTGTCGGAGAAACCCGACACATTGCCCCCATCCGGGCTCAGTGCGCTTCGTCCCAGTTCTTCCCCACGCCGACATCTACTTTGAGCGGAACCAGGAGCCTGGCCGCACCCGACATGCGTTCGCGCACCTGCTCCACCACGGCATCAACGCGATCGGTGACAACCTCAAGAATCAGTTCGTCGTGCACCTGCATGATCAGCCTGGCACCGACGCTTTCCTTGCCGAGCCAGGACGCAATATCGATCATCGCGAGCTTGATGATGTCCGCGGCAGTCCCCTGCATCGGCGCATTTATGGCACTGCGCTCTGCATACTGGCGCAATGCGCTGTTCCGCGACTGAATATCCGGCAGGTGTAGCCGGCGACCAAAAACCGTCTCGACGTAGCCCTGGTCGCGCGCGCGTTGGCGGGTCTCGTCCATGTAGCGCTTCACGCCGGGATACCGCTCGAAATAGAGATCGACATACTTCTGTGCGTCGCCACGGCCTATGCCGAGCTGCTTTGCGAGGCCGAAAGCCGACATGCCGTAGATCAGGCCGAAATTGATCGCCTTGGCCGAGCGGCGCTGTTCGGCGGTCACCTCTGCCAGCGGCGCGCCGAAGACTTCCGCTGCCGTTGCCTGGTGGACATCCCGGTCCTCCGCAAACGCCTGCAACAATCCGGCATCACCCGACAGGTGAGCCATGATCCGGAGTTCGATCTGGGAATAGTCTGCAGCAATCAGCACGGTGCCCGGCGGCGCAATGAATGCCTGCCGGATTCGCCGGCCCTCCGGAGTGCGGATCGGGATGTTCTGCAGGTTCGGATCCGTTGAAGACAGCCGCCCCGTTGCAGCGATTGCTTGATGATAAGAGGTGTGTACCCTGCCTGTGCGTGGATTGATCTGTTCGGGCAACTTGTCCGTATAGGTCGATTTCAACTTCGAAAGGCTGCGGTACTGCAGGACAACACGGGGCAACTCGTGCGCTTCCGCGAGTTCCTCAAGGACATCCTCGGCGGTGGAGGGTTGGCCAGTGGGTGTCTTGCGCAGCACGGGGATACCCAGCTTCCCGAACAGGATTTCCTGCAACTGTTTGGGTGACTCGATGTTGAAAGGGCCACCGGCGGCGATATGAGCGGCGGCTTTCAAGGCCTGCATGCTGACAGACAACTCACGACTCTGTTGCCGCAGCATCGCCTGGTCCACCAGTACGCCCGTATGCTCCATCTCCAGCAAGATCGGCACTAATGGCTGTTCGATGGTGCGATACAGCTCCCTGAGCGCAGGCATTGCTTCCAGCTGTGGCCACAGCGTGCGATGCAATTGCAGGGTGATATCCGCATCCTCGGCTGCGTACTCCGACGCCTGGTCGATTGCCACCTGGCTGAAGCCGATCTGTTTCGCCCCCTTGCCGGCGACATCTTCGTAGTGGATCGTCTCGACGCCCAGATACTTTCGGGCGACTGAATCCATGTCGTGACGTGTCGCGGTGCTATTCAGCACATACGACTCAAGCATCGTGTCGAACCGCATGCCCCGTAGATGAATGCCGTAGTTCAAGAGGACATGCGCGTCGTACTTGAGGTGGTGCCCCACTTTCCCGATCGTCTCGCTCTCAAGAATCGGCTTCAGCGCAGAGAGGGTCTTCTCCCTGTTCAGCTGTTCGGGCGCACCTGCGTAGTCATGGCCGAGCGGCACGTAGGCGGCTTCCCCGGGCTCCACCGAAAACGAGACTCCGACGATCTGGGCATCCATGTAGTTGAGCGACGTAGTCTCGGTATCGAAAGCAACAAGCTCTGCTCCCGCCAGTCGTTTGAGCCAGTGATCGAGCTCTTCTTCCGTCAACACCGTCGTGTAGTGGCCTTTCGTCCGCGCGACCGGCTCACTGCCAGCCTCGGGCGCGACCGACGCCGCTGCAGCGTTCTCCGGCCCTGGGTCGTCTCCGCCGAGCTGCTTGAGCAAGAGGCGCAATTCCAACCGGGTATAGAGTTCTCGCAATGACGCCACGTCAGGAGTTCCCCGTACCATCTCGTCCGGAGTCCTGTCGAGCTCAAGTGAGCAATTGATCGTGGCCAGCCGCTGCGACAGTTCGAGTTGGGTGAGGTTGTCACGCAGGCTCTCCCCGACCTTGCCCGATATTTCGCCGGCATGTTCCAGCAAAGAACTGACTGTGCCGAATTCATTCAGCCATTTGGCTGCAGTCTTTGGACCCACTTTGGGCACACCGGGAATGTTGTCCGACGAGTCGCCCACCAACGCCAGGTAGTCGACGATCTGTTCCGGGTACACATCGAACTTTGCCTTGACGCCATCGCGGTTGAGCACGGAACCCGTCATGGTGTTGACGAGAGTGACATGCCCATCGACCAGCTGGGCCATGTCCTTGTCGCCAGTCGAAATGAGTACATCAAGCCCCGCATCCGCAGCCCTTCGCGCCAGTGTTCCAATGACGTCATCCGCCTCCACACCAGAAATGCGCAGCAGAGGGAGCCCGAGCGAAGTCACCGCATCCAGGAGAGGCTGTACCTGCGAGCGGAGCTCGTCCGGCATAGGGGGGCGGTTCGCCTTGTACTGCTCGAACAGCTCGTCGCGGAAAGTCCTTCCGGGAGCATCGAATACCACGGCAACGAGTTCCGGGTTCTCTTCCTTGAGCAGCTTTTGCAGCATGTTCAGGACGCCGAGCACCGCCCCCGTCGGCTCGCCCCGGGAGTTGGTCAGCGGCGGCAATGCGTGAAAGGCGCGGTAGAGGTATGAAGATCCGTCGATCAGCACCAGTTTTCGGCTTGCAGCGCTCATCAATCAGTTCGTCGGCTGCGGTGCCGGTTGTTCGGCGGGTTGAGTCGTGCGGTCGCGCTTCTGCGCTTGAGGAGCGGGTTGAGGAAGAACAACGTCCGATTTCTCTGCAGTCGCGGAAGTGGCCGGCTGTGCGACCTCGGTTGCCACTTGCGGCCTGTCCTCTGGCAGGTAGAGAGGCCCACGCAGACCACACCCTCCAAGCAGCAGTGGGGCGAGCGACGCGAGAACGAGTAGGGGAATGCTGGCCTTCATCGAGGAGTCTCCGTAGACGGCGGGTCCATGAAATCTCGCCGGGAAGAGAGCAGCATTGTATCAGGCGTCCTCGTTCTTAGGCGCGCCAGGCCGTTGGCCACTAGGGCGCTTCCAAGGGAAAACACCATTGTGATTGGGTTAAACTCCACGCTGGCAATTGACCGTGCGCTTTGCGGCGCACCAGCGACCTAGTGGATGCGCCGCAGGCGCGTCGTTACGGCACCGGGGAGATCATGCGATGGGTTTTGTGATTGCATCGAGTCCTCAGGCATCTGTCGAAGTGAGCGGCACGGGTGACCGATATCCGGTCCACCGTATCTATTGTGTGGGGCGGAACTACGCTGACCATGCGCGTGAAATGGGCGGTGACCCGGAGCGCGAGCCGCCCTTTTTCTTCATGAAACCCGCCGACGCCGTGGTCCCGAGCGGTGCGACGATTCCGTATCCCCCGCGGACCGCCAATTTTCACCACGAGCTTGAGCTGGTCATCGCCCTTGGCAAGGGCGGGCAGAACATTCCGGTCGATCGGGCCCTCGACCACATCTACGGCTATGCAGTGGGAAACGACTTCACGCGACGCGACCTGCAGACTGCAATGCGCAACGTCGGACGTCCGTGGGACGTGAGCAAGGGGTTTGATCGAGCCGCTGCGATCGGCAGCATCCGTCCGGTAAGCGCAGGTGGGCACCTGCTTGCGGGCCGCATGTACTTGAGGGTCAATGGTGTAACCCGCCAGGACAGCGACGTCAGCCAGATGATCTGGAGCGTGCCCGAGATCGTCGCCGAACTCTCGACGTTGTTCGAGCTGGTTCCGGGCGACCTGATCTATACAGGAACCCCGGCAGGTGTCGGTGCGCTCAAGTCAGGGGACCGCATTGAGGCGGGGATCGAGGGCCTGGATGCCCTCGTCACCTTGATAGCCTGAGAAGCGAGTCAGCGGTGCCCAAGGCACCGCTTGCCGCACGGCATCACTTCTTGCCGTACTGCGCGCCGATTCGCCGATAAGCCTCACGAAAGGGGATGCCTTCCTTTACCACGAGCGCGTTGGCTTCAGCGGCCGCGTTGATCGACGGATCGAGCTGGATGTTGTCGGCCCTGAACCGGACCCCGGCCAGGGCCGGAACGAGGATATCGAGCGTGTCAGCGCACAGGTCGATGGCGCGGAACAACGGAATCTTGATCAGCTGCAGATCGCGCTGATAGCCCGACGGCAGCTTGGCAACGATGCCCTGGACCTCGTTCAGGCACGCATGGGCAGTGGCCGTGCGGCCGCGGATCAGTTCGAACACGTCAGGATTGCGCTTTTGCGGCATGATGGACGAGCCCGTCGTGAACTCGGCAGGCAGTTCAACGAACGCAAATTCCTGCGTGTAGAACAACATGAGATCGGCGGAGAGGCGGCCGACGTCCTGCATCACGAGCCCGATCTGGAACAGCAGTTCGGCCTCCGCTTTGCCGCGCGACAGCTGTACGGCCGTCACTGGCTCATGAACCTCGCGAAAGCCAAGGCTGCGTTGCGTGGCAGCCCGGTCAATGGGCAGATTCGGTGTACCGTAGCCCGCTGCCGAACCCAACGGACTCTTGCTCGTCCTGCGCTTGACCTGCGCAATTCCCGCCGCGTCATCCCGCAATTCCGCAGCAAACCCGCCTGCCCAGAGGACCACGGAACTCGGCATGGCTTGCTGCATATGGGTATAGCCGGGAAGCACGACGTCGCCTGCGCGCACGGCTAGCTCGTCCAGCGAAGCGGCTACGCCGAGTGTCTTTGCCTCCAGGCCGTCAATGACGTCAAGCAGATACAGTCGCAATGCCGTCAATACCTGGTCGTTACGGGAACGACCGAGGTGCACGCGACCGCCGGCTTCGCCAATTTTCTGCGTGAGCAGACTTTCAATTGCCGTTTGGCCGTCCTCGTGTTCCAGGTTCACGCGCCAGTCGCCGCGAGCATGCGCTGCGGCGATGTCAGTCAGCCCCGTCCGGATCAATTCGAGATCCGAAGCTGACAGCAGGCCCTGCGCACTCAGCATCTCGGCATGCGCGATGGAAGCACGCACGTCATACGCCACCAGGCGATTGTCGAGGGCGTGGTCTTCGCCGGCGGTGTAGCGAAGAACGCGTTCGTCGAGCGGAGCTCCCTTGTCCCACAGGCGCGTCATGGCCGTTGCCTATCCCTGCTGCTCAGCCGCGCTCAGGGCTTTCGTATCCTGCACGATGAGCGTACCGGTGCCTTCGTTCGTGAAGACCTCCGCGAGGATACTGTCCTGCGCCTTGTACGAGATCACATGGACGCGGCGTACGCCGCCCCGGATCGCGTCTTCGATCGCCTTTGCTTTCGGCAACATGCCGTCTTTCAGGCTGCCCTGGTCCCGCAGCCGCTTCAGACCATTTAGGTCCGTATACGACACCACTGATCGCGGGTCATCGAGCGATTCGAGAATGCCGGCAGCGCCCGTGCACAGAATCAACTTCTCGGCCTTCAGGGCTGCACCAATTGCAGATGCCACGGTATCCGCATTGATGTTGAGCAACTGCCCCGAATCATCAGCGGAGACCGGGCTGACCACCGGCATCAGTCCGTCATCAAGCAGCTGCTGCAGCACCTTCGCATCCACGAGGTCGATGTCACCGACAAAGCCGTAGTCGACGGTCTGGCCTTCAACGATAGCTGGCGGACGCTTGTGGGCGCGGATCAAGCCGGCATCGACGCCGCTGACGCCCACCGCGGCAATGTCCAGTTCGCGGCACATACCTAGAATCTGCGTGTTGACGAGGCCGTTCAGGACCATGCTGGTGACATCGATGGACTTCGCATCCGTCACGCGACGGCCGGCCACGATCCTGGGTTCGAGCCCGAGCGATTGCTGGATCTCGGTCAGCTGCGGACCGCCGCCATGCATCAACACTACGCGAATGCCAACCTGGTGCAGGATTGCGACCTGTTCCATGAGCCCGCGTGCGAGTGCCGGATCGCCGAACACCCCACCGCTCGCCTTGATGACGAAGATCTTGCCCTTGTACATGCGGATATACGGGGCCGCGCTCTTGAGGGCGCGGACGGCAACCGAAGGATCAGTACGATGAACCATGACTTTGACTCACATCAATGAGAGCGTTTGCGGGTAGGCTGGAATTGCCAGTGACGATTTCGTGGAAGACGGGGCAACTGCGTCAGTTGCGACGGCCACGTGACTGATTCGTATTGCTGCGGAACATCTTGTAGAGCACGGCCATCTGCACAACCATGCGATTGTAGGCCTCACGCACGACGACGCTGCGCGGACCATCAAGCACCTCATCCGCCACGGCGACGTTTCGACGTACTGGAAGGCAGTGCATGAAGTGGCTGTTGGGGGCTGCTGTCTTGAACCAGCTGTCAGTGATGCACCAGTCGTTCAAGTTGCCGCGCAGCTTCACTTCGGCTTCGCTATTGCCGTAGTGAAGAGGCGAACCCCATTCCTTGGCGTAAACGACATGAGCGCCTGCGAGTGCTTCGCCACGATCTGTGGTCTCACGCAATGAACCACCTGCACTTGCAGCAGCCTGCCGCGCCTTTTCCATGATCGGTGCCGGCAGTGCATAGCCTTCGGGGCGCAGCACGACGACTTCCATGCCACGCAAGGCGGCCATGTGTACCGTCGCAGACGGCACTGCGAGCGGCAGTGCTCGCGGATGATTGACCCAGGACAGCACGAACTTGCCACGCTCCGGTATCTTGAGTTCATCCATTGTGTACCAGTCTGCCAGGGCCTGGCAGGGATGGTTCATCGCGGACTCCATGTTCACAAGAGGCTTGTTGCAGAGGTCGGCCATCATCTTGAATTGCGTTTCGGCCATGTCGGCTTCCAGGCTCTTGCCCTCAGCGAACATGCGGATGCCAATGGCATCGCAATACGAAGCCAGCACGGGCACCGCTTCGCGCACGTGTTCCGCGGCCGATCCGTTCATGATGGCGCCGCTGCGTGTCTCCAATTGCCACGTGCCCTGGCCGGGCGTTACGACGAACACCGAGCCTCCGAGACGCATCATGCCGCTCTGGAAGGACGCCAGGGTGCGGAGCGAGGGATTCAGGAAAAGCAGGCCAAGTACCTTGCCAGCCAGCGCCTGTGGGTCGGGGTGGCTTTGCAGACGGGCGGCCAGTCCCAGCAGGTCCTTGACCTCATCACGCGAAAAGTCGGCCAAATCGAGAAAGCGATTCATGGAAGAGCGCTCCATGCCATCGGTACCGGGCGCTTGCTGCAGTAAGTCATTTTTCGATCCTCAGGAGCGCGGCACGCAGCATGTCCACGTGCTCGCTCTGCAATACATAGGGAGCCAGGATGCGCACGATATGCGGATCGCCACTCGTTCCTGCCAGGATGTCCTGCTTCAACAAGGCGGCCTGGATGTCCTTGGCTGGGCGAGTCGTACGCAGACCCAGCAGGAAGCCGGCACCCTGTACGGCCGTTACGGGTCCCACGATGCAGCGCTCGCGAATCTCCGCCGAACGCAGTCGGACGTTTTCCAGCAGGTTTTCTGACTCGATGATGTCGACGACAGCTTCGACCATCGCGCAGGCCATTGGTCCGCCACCGAAAGTCGTGCCGAGGTCGTCGACATGCAGGTGCGCAGCCATCGCATCGGAGAGCAGCAGCGCAGAGACAGGGAAGCCCGCACCCAGCGCCTTGGCGGTCGTGATCATGTCCGGCGTGACGCCGTACAGGTTCGCCGCAAAGGGATGACCCGTACGGCCAACACCGCACTGCACCTCGTCGAAGATCAGCACTGCCCCGGTCTCGCTGCAGCGCTTCCTCAGTGTCTCCAGCAGCTGCTTGGGCAAATCGAGTGCGCCCGCGACGCCTTGAACCGGCTCGACGATCACAGCGCCCGTCTGCTCGGTGATCGCAGCGCTCGCTGCCTCAATATCAGTACGTGAGATAAAACTCACATCGAACGGCATTTGCGGAAAGCCATACCATTTCTTCTGTGCACCCCACGTGACGGCGCCCGCCGCAGCGGTGCGGCCATGGAAGCTGCCTTCCAGGGCAATCACCTGGCGACGGCCCGTGATCTTGAGCGCCAGCTTGAGCGCATTCTCGTTTGCTTCGGCGCCCGAGTTGATGAAGAACACGGTATCGAGCCCGAGGCCGCAGAACTTCGCCAGCCGGGTTGCTGCGCGTTTGCGCACATCCAGTGGCACGGCGTTGCTCTGGAAAGCCAGTGACTTGGCCTGGTTCGTCAGTGCAGCCAACCACCGCGGATGGCCGTACCCCAGCGCGGCGACGGCATGGCCCCCATACAAATCAAGCACGTGGCGGCCATCAGGAGTATTGAGGAAGACGCCTTGGGCATCCACGACTTCCAGAGGGAACTGGGCATAGACGGGCGCGAGATGGTCGGGCGGCGCGTTGTGCCCCGCCTCAGCCGGTTTGTTTGCTACAGGTGCTTGCATGGCAGTCATCCTTTAAGTCCAGCCCGGGGCTGGAGCCGTGAGACCAGCGGTCTCCGGAAGGCCCAGCATGCGGTTCATCCATTGCACGGCACCGCCCGCCGCACCCTTGACCAGGTTGTCCACCACGCACATGACCGCAACGGTCTCGCCACTGGCGACGGCGCTCAATTGCGCGAAGTTGCTGGCCACTACGTCCTTGATGCGCGGCATGTCACTGCCAACCCGGACAAAATGCGAATCGCGATAGAATTCCTCGAAGGCAGCAACGAGTTCAGCCGTCTTGAGGGGTTTGCGCGCCGTGGCCTGCACGGTAACGTGAATGCCTCGTGCGAAGGGGCCGGAATGGGGAACGAAACAGAAGTCGGCCGCCTGACCTGAAGCTGCGGTGGCGAGCGCCGTAATCTCCGGCGTGTGCCGATGACTGAGCGCATTGTAGGAGTACAGGTCGCTATGGCGCTGCGGGTGATGCGTCCCCGCAGTCGGCGTGCGTCCCGCGCCGGTGCTGCCAGTGACGCCAGACACGAACAGGCGCGGTTCAATGAGGCCCAACTTCAGCAGCGGCACGCTTGCAAGGAGGATCGCCGTGGCAAAGCAGCCGGGATGGCCCACGTGCGGTGTCGTTAGTGCCTTCAAGTGCTCCGGGACCGCGCAAGTGAAGTCCTTGATGCGTCCCGGTGCGCCGTGCGGATGTTTGTATACGGCTTCGTAGGCGGCAGCCGTGGCGTAACGGTAGTCAGCCGAGATGTCGACGACGCGCGGCTTTGCGCCCTTGCTTTCGGCCACAGTCAACAATGAGTCGAGCAGCGCATGAGACACGCCATGGGGGGCCGCGGACAGCACGGCTGCTGTCGGCAGTGATGCCACAAGCGCCGTGGTCTCTTCCTGGTTTGTGTACTTCAGGTCCGGGAAACAGGAACGCAGGTGCGGAAAGAACTTGGCAACTGGCTCGCCCGGCTGACTGTCCGACGCCACGGCTTTCAGCTCAAGGTTCGGGTGGCCGGCAATCAGGCGCAGCAGTTCGCCGGCGACATAGCCGGTTCCGCCCAGAACGACAGTGGGAATCCTGGGCACGCTGCTCATTCAGAGACCGCCTTTGCGAGTTGCGCCGGCGACAAGCCGAGGCTGGCGATGACTTCGTCCCCCAGTGCAGCGCCGTTCGTCATGGCGTTCCACGCAGCCACGCCCATCTGCTCGCGGATGATCTTCACGCCGACGTCGTTGTCCGTTGCGGGACCGGTGACGACGCTGGGTTCGATGCCGAAGCGCTCGCGCAGCAGTTTTACGCCACCCCATGCCGCGACGGGATCGTTGGCGGACAGGACGACGGAAGTCAGCGAGGCCTTGATATCCGGTGATGCGAGAATAGCTTCGACGCCGTACGCGCCGAGGATGCCGTCGCCGAGCTCGAACACGATGACATCCGGTTCGCCTTGTGCCATTTCCGTGAGCAGGGCCCGCGTGATCGCAGGGCCGGTCTTGGCAGTTGTCGTCACGACGCCGAGATCGGTGAAGATCATGCTGCGGCTTGCGCCGGCGTCTTCCATGGCAAGGATATCGCGACGCAGGGATACGCCCGTCGCCTTGAACGCATGGACGACAAGGCCGCGATGACGCATGCGGCTGACGATCGCGCATGCGGCTGCGGTCTTGCCTGCTTCCATGCAAGTACCCGCAAGCGCGACGACCGGCACCTTCTTGGTGTCGACCTGGACGTTGTAGTCCAGCGGGCGATAGCCGACCTTTGCCGGGATGCCGATACGCTCACCGAGGTACGGAAACTGCAGGACGACGCCGAGCACGCGGCAGTCGAACGGCTTGCCCTTGTCGGGGTTTGCCGAATCGACGATACCCAGCACGCCGCCGATGTTCAGCACCTGGATGATGTCGCCTTCCTTGACGGAAGTCGGCAGGTGGCCCGAATAGCCGAACAGCGCCTGGCGATGGCCCAATGCGCCTACGATGATGTCGCCCTTCGATACCTTGGCCATGCGGCCGCTGGTCAGCTCCAGCGTGTTGTAGGTCGACTTGTTCGTCAGGATCTCGACGACGAGAACGACGCCTTCTTCGCATGGCATGTCCGTGGTGGCGATGCGCAGCTCGTGTCCCAGGTTCAGCGCCTGCGTGATCGATGCGACTTTGTCTACAACGACGGTTTTCATTGCTCTTTACTTCCCACGGCCGGCGCGTGCCCAGAACATTCCGGGGAGGCCGACCATCTTCGAGAAACCCAGTGCATCGGCGGCAGTCCATTCGCCGGCCGCTTCACCGTATACGCCCTTGGAGGCGGCCATGATCGAGTAGGGCGAGGTGACGCCCTCGATGAACGCGACGCCAGGGCGGTACAACACTTTCACTTCACCGGTGACGCGCGCCTGTGATGACAGCAACAGTGCTTCGATATCGCGGCAGACCGGATCGAGATGCTGGCCTTCATGGACCAGGTCCCCATAGGTCGACGCAACAAGTTCCTTGACGCGTATCTGGCGGCCGGTCAACACGAGCTTCTCGAGCTCACGATGGGCATTCAGCAGCACCTCCGCAGCGGGCGCTTCGAATGCGACGCGACCCTTGGTGCCGATGATGGTGTCGCCGAGGTGGATGCCGCGACCGATGCCGAAACGGGCACCGATGGATTCCACTTTCTCGATGAGCGCGACGGGCGACAGCGACTCGCCGTCGAGGCTTGATGGCACGCCCTGCGTGAATCCGATGGTGTGGCGTTCCGCGGGCTGCGGATTCGAGAACGCATCGCGTGACAGCACCCAAGCCTCATCCGGGATGCTGCCATCCGAAGTCAGGGTCTCCTTGCCGCCGATCGTGACGCCCCACAGGCCGCGATTGATCGAATACGCAGCGCCATGCGGCGGAATCGTCAGCTTGCGGTCTTCAAGGTACTTGAGCTGCTCAGGCCGCTTGAACGCGCGGTCGCGCACGGGAGCGAGGATCGTCAATTCCGGTGCCAGCGTACGCAGCGCAACTTCGAAGCGGACCTGATCGTTACCGGCCGCAGTGCAACCGTGCGCGACGATCTGGGTACCGAGCTTGCGGGCCCATTCGGCAATCGTCTGCGCTTGCATGACGCGTTCTGCGCCTACACACAACGGATACAGCTGGCCGCGACGGATGTTGCCCATCACCAGGAACTTGAGCACCTGGTCGAAATAGCCATCGCAAGCCGAGACGAGGATGTGGTCCTGCGCGCCGAGTTCGCGGGCGCGGCGATCCAGTACCTTGGCTGCGTCCGCGTTGATGCCGCCGGTGTCCACAGTGACGGTGATGACGGGGCGGCCGTAAGTCTCCTTCAGCCACGGCACGCAGAAGGACGTGTCGAGGCCACCGGAAAACGCCAGCAGGATGGGCTCTGCGCCCTCAGGAATCGTGTCGCTCATGATAAGAAGGAATCTCTAGACGTTGAAGACGGCGCGAAGGCGGTCCGTCAGCTTGCGCTGGTCATGGACGTCCTCGGTTGCGATGAAGATGGTGTCATCGCCGGAAATGGTGCCGACCACTTCGGGCCAGGCGGCTTTGTCGATGGCGACCGTGACGCTCTGGGCCGAGCCGGTCATGGTCCTGAGGACCGTCAACGACGGTCCGGCAGTGCGCATTTCGAGCACGAAACGGGCGACTGCGGAGAACGGATTCGCGGGCGCCATGTCCTCCTGGGCCGGGATGATGTAGCGGTCGCCGGCCTTGGCCACTCCGAGCTCCCGCAAGTCCCGGCTGACACTCGACTGAGTGGCATCAAAGCCCTGCTTCTTGAGGACCTTCACGAGCTCTTCCTGCTTGTGCACCGGCGATTCCCGGAGGATCCGGAGAATAGCCGCGCGGCGCGAAACAGGAGGGTGTAGGTCGATGCTCACTCGAGATGCCTGCATAAAGTTGCGCAGATTTTGCATAAATATGCAGAGGCGGTCAAGGGTGTTCTGGTGTGGCTATTCCAGGATGCGACCTGACGCCAATACCTGTTGCCGCCTGCCTGCCAACGGGCGAAGCTCCGGTCTTCCCCTTTTTTCCGCTAGCTCGGGTCCCCGTTATGCCGCCCACGCTCGATCTGGCCCGCAAGCTGCTTGCCTTGGCACAAAGCGGCCTGCATTTCACTCGCGACGCCTATGACAAGGAGCGCTACGAGGAGATCTCGCGGATCGCTTCGGAACTGCTTGCCGCTGAGTCAGCCGCGGTGCCGGGTGCCACGTCGGAGGTGATTCTCGACCTATGGCGGCAGGACAAGGGCTATGTAACGCCCAAGATCGAAGTAAGGGGCGCTATATTCAGGGAAAACGGAGGCATCTCCGAGATATTGCTCGTCCGTGAGACGATCGACGGCAAGTGGACCCTACCCGGGGGATGGGTGGACGTGAACGAAGGGCCCCGCCAAGCCATTGAAAAGGAGATCGTGCAGGAGTCCGGCTACATCGCCGAAGTCGTGAAGCTGGCAGCGGTCTACGACAAACTGCGGCACGACCATCCACCGTCGCTGTTCCACACCTGGAAGCTGTTCTTTCTCTGTGAAATCAGGGGAGGGCAGCCGACGCTCAGTCTGGAAACCGACGGCATCGAGTTCTTTGCCCTGGACTCCCTGCCGGAGCTTTCGATGTCCCGGACGACCCCCGCGCAGATCGCACGGATGCACGTGCACTACTGCAATCGGGACTTGCCGACTGACGTCGACTGAATCAAGTCCAGAACTGCTGGATTGCGAACACAGTCCACGCCACCGCAGGCAACAACAGCAGTCCCGGCAGGATCTGCAGGGCAAACTGCCGGTCCCCGAGGGTAAAGGCGGCGACGCACTTGCTCACCGTATTGCTCGCCACGCCTGCGAGCACGCCCATGGCCGCAAGATGAGCAGTGTCCCCAGCGCCGGCTACGGAGACCGCAGAGATGGCTGCAGCATGGGCGTCGGCGAATCCAGCGAACACGGCGGCCAGCAACAATCCACCGGAACCGAACCACCGCGTCAGCAATGTCGAACCAATGAGGGCGCAGCCCAGGATGACCATGAACAGCAGGGCAGTCCGGGGATCAAACGGACGGCCAAGCACTGCGTCGCCTTCCTGGGGCGCGCGCACGCTGCGCAACGTGAAGAGGGCGCCATAGGCAACGGCTGTCAGTCCCGTGGCCGCGAGCGGCCAGAGCAACAGGCGCAACGCCGAAAGATTGGTCAGCCCGATGACAATGGCCAGCTGCAGCACGGTGGCCACTGAGGACAACGCTGCGCCGGCTACGGCACCCTGGCGCAATGTGGGGTGCAGTTTGGCCCGTGCTCCCATTGCGCCGATGGTGGCTGTGCTGGAAACAAAGCCTGCCACGAGCCCGGCAATGGGGAGGCCGAGGCGGCTGCCCAACGATCGGAGTGCCACATAGCCCAGCGCATTGATCGCCATCAGCAGGACCACCAGGACCCACAGCCGTCTCACATTGATGAGATCCCATGGATCCACCGCCTTGTCGGGTAGCAGGGGCAGGATCACCAGGGCCGCCGCCGCGAGCAGCAAGCCATCATGCACTTCAACGTCGTTGAGGGCGCGATGGATGAAAGTGTGCAGGCGAGTACGCGACGCAAGGACGATGGCAACGATGACTGCCACGCCGGCAGCGAGGCCCGGCTGCCGAATTGCCCATGCGCCAAGCAGGAAGGTGATGAGTTGCGCGACTTCCGTGGTGATGCCGGGATCGTGTCTGCGTGTCCGCTGGTAGCCGACAACCACGAGCAATCCGATGACAACGCCCACGAGACCCAAGGCCACTTCGCCTATGGAAAGCGCGATGGCACCCGCCAGCGAGGTCAGCGCAAACGTGCGGACGCCGGCGATGGCGCGATTGGCTCCCCGTCCCTTGTTGCGTTCGCGCTCCGTGCCGATCATCAGCCCGATGCCGAGCGCGACGGCAAGTCCTACAAGGGTATCCTCAGCCGGCTGCATCCGCCCATCATAGCGCTTTGGCGCTAGCGGTCCTTGATCCAGATGTCCTTGAGATGACCGAGGGCCAGAGTACGGATGTTCTGGACCGGGTTCTTTTCCCACGTGAAGCACGGGGGATCCCGGCGCAACATCGGCCAATGCTCGGTGCGCAGGATCTTTTCCAAGTATACGAGCGTGCCGCGAATTGCATCCATATAAGGATTGCGGCCGTTGAAGAGCCCTTCGAGGTAGTGATAAGCCCCCGCAAACTCTCCATCGAGGCGAGTACGCATCACTTCCTCGAAGAACTCCGGCGTGGTTCGCAGGAGATCAAGCCCCGAGCTGTAGCGGACCTTCGTTTGGCCGGCAGCGTCTGTGCCCAGCGCGATGCCGCCCAGCACGAACTCGGGATAAAGGCGATCACGACACTTCTCGAGATAGCAGCGATCCGACATCTGCGCGATGAGGTCACCCGTCCCTACCAGGTGGCCCAGCGTGCGGTCCCTGGGGTCGTCGAGGCGAATCTGGTCGAACTGCACCTCGTATCCCGTGAAGTGCACGATCTGTGTTGCGACGGGCACCCATTCCGCCATGCCTACAGTCGACAAGTAGCGAGCCAGGAACTGGGCGCTGCGGCTTACATGGCTGCTCGTGAACTCCGCGCCATTGCGATGCGTGGTGTCGTCGGTCTGGCGAATGTAGCCGGCGTCGTGAAACAGCGCGGTGACGACTCCGAGGATGGCGCGTTCAGGACCGAGCTTATCCTCGGGAGGATGGGACCGCTCGTATCCGGCCATCAGGCGAGCCCCTGCAAGGGTGCCATCCAGAGAGTGCTGCAGGTCATGATAGACAGTATCGCAGCCGTAATACCCCGGAAACTGCCCGGTGAAAAGCCTTTCGAAATCACGGAAAGCCATCTCGAGGCGGTCGAACGAGAAACCGGGCCAAGTCTGGACGAACAGTTCCTGGACTGCACGCATCACCGCTGCCGGAGAACTCACTTGCACCGTATTCGTGACGTCGTAGTCACTGCGGCGGTACTGCATTGTCTGGTCCGTCCCCCGGGTTCCTAAGTGGATCGAGTCTAGCCTTTCGGCCTGAATTGTCCATGTCGCCCGGAGCCGGTATGGCGAATCTGGGACGGGGTTTGTGGTTTTGGCGCGGCATTTGTCGTGAAGCCCTATAGCCACTGCCGGGATTCTTGACGAATTCGGGACGAAGGTTGCGGTTGCAGCGATCGGCTCCAAGGTTGCATCTCAACCTTCGCGACGCCAGGAGCAGCGTATGAAAGCCATTTCCACTGTCGGCGTACCTTGTCGATTTTACAACCGACGTATCCCCGCATGAATGCGCTGCCCTACAGGATGCGGTCAACGCCCAGTCCATGATTACCGAGAAAAACGGCTGCGCTTGAGTCCCGCCAGCCAAGCAAACTAACGCGAATTGAACGCCGTCTATCGGCGCGATTGGATAAACCTATTTGATTGAAAGGTACCCGCACCCCACACTCAGCCGAGAAGCTGAATTCACAGAGCCGCAGGAGAGAGCCATGACGACCGAAGCAAAGTGTCCTTTTTCGGAAGACGCGCGCAAACACACGGTAGCGGGATCTCCTTCGAACGCCGACTGGTGGCCGAATCAGCTGAAGTTGAGCATCTTGCACCAGCACTCGTCGCTGTCTGATCCGATGGGGGAAGCGTTCAGCTACGCGGACGAGTTCAAGAGCCTGGACCTCAAGGCCGTGAAGCAGGATCTCGCAGCCCTGATGACGAATTCACAGGACTGGTGGCCGGCCGACTTCGGGCACTACGGTCCCTTGTTCATTCGCATGGCCTGGCACAGCGCAGGCACGTATCGCATCGGCGACGGTCGCGGAGGTGCAGGCAGTGGGAGCCAGCGCTTCGCGCCGCTCAACAGCTGGCCTGACAATGCAAACCTCGACAAGGCGCGCCGGTTGCTGTGGCCGGTCAAGCAGAAGTACGGCCGCAAGATCTCGTGGGCAGACCTCATGGTCCTGGCCGGCAACGTTGCGCTGGAGTCGATGGGTTTCAAGACTTTTGGCTTTGCGGGTGGGCGCGAGGATATCTGGGAGCCCGAGGAGGATATCTACTGGGGAGCCGAGAAGACCTGGCTGGACGACAAGCGCTATTCCGGCGACAGGAGTCTCGAGAACCCGCTTGGCGCCGTACAGATGGGCTTGATCTACGTGAATCCGGAGGGGCCAAACGGCAACCCCGATCCGCTGGCTGCCGCGCGGGATATTCGCGAGACGTTCGCGCGCATGGCAATGGATGACGAAGAGACCGTGGCGCTGATCGCGGGGGGGCACACGTTTGGCAAGACCCATGGCGCAGGCGATGCAAAACTGGTCGGGCCAGAGCCGGAGGCGGCGGGCATCGAAGACCAGGGCCTCGGCTGGAAGAGCAGCTATGGCGCCGGCAAGGGCGGGGACGCGATTACGAGCGGACTCGAAGTCACCTGGACCACGACGCCGACGAAGTGGAGCAACAACTTCTTCTGGAACCTGTTCGGCTACGAGTGGGAGCTCACGAAGAGTCCCGCCGGTGCGCACCAATGGCAGCCGAAGCATGGCATGGGTGCCGGCACTGTGCCCGATGCCCATGACTCTTCCAAGCGCCACGCTCCTTCGATGTTGACCACGGATCTCGCCCTGCGATTCGATCCTGCCTACGAAAAGATCGCGAGGCGCTTCCTCGAGAACCCCGATCAGTTTGCAGACGCCTTTGCGCGTGCGTGGTTCAAACTGACTCATCGCGACTTGGGACCTCTTGCGCGCTATCTCGGACCGGAAGTGCCTGTAGAGGACCTCATCTGGCAGGACCCAATCCCCGCGGTAAACCACGCCCTCGTGGATGAGAAGGATGTCGCCGCGTTGAAGGCGAGGATCCTCGCTTCCGGTCTGTCCGTCGCGCAACTCGTCACGACCGCCTGGGCGTCAGCCGCGACCTTCCGCGGCAGCGACAAGCGTGGCGGCGCCAATGGTGCTCGCATTCGCCTGGCACCGCAGAGGGATTGGGAGGTCAACCAACCCGCTGAACTCGAGAAGGTCCTGAGTGCGCTGCAAACGATCCAGGAAGACTTCAATACTGCACAGTCCGGAGGAAAGCGGGTTTCACTGGCCGACCTGATCGTCCTGGGTGGATGTGCCGCCGTCGAGGCCGGTGCAAATCAGGCCGGTCACGACGTGAACGTACCGTTTGTCCCGGGTCGCATGGACGCGTCCCAAGAGCAGACCGATGTGCACTCGTTCGCCGTCCTTGAGCTAGTCGCGGACGGATTCCGCAACTTCACTCGCAAAGGTTTTGAAGGGGCTGTAGCCGAGCAGCTGGTCGACAAGGCACAGCTGCTGACGCTGACTGCTCCAGAGATGACGGTGCTGATCGGCGGACTGCGTGCGCTGAACGCGAATGTCGGCCAGTCCAGTCATGGCGTCTTCACCCATCGACCCGGAATATTGACCAATGATTTCTTCGTCAATCTCCTCGACATGAATACGAAGTGGCACAAGTCCGCGTCTTCCGAGGGTGTGCTGGAAGGGCATGATCGTGCGACCGGTGAGCTCAAGTGGACCGGGACCATGGTTGACCTCGTCTTCGGTTCGAACTCCCAGCTCCGTGCCCTCGCTGAAGTCTATGCGTGCAGCGATTCGCAGCAGCCGTTCGTCCGCGACTTCGTGGCGGCATGGAGCAAGGTAATGAACCTCGGTCGCTACGACCTTGCGTAATCTCCGACGAGGGTCCTGAAGGGTATCCCGCCACGCCACCTCGCTCTGCCCGGAAGGGCAGGCATCTGGTCGAGGTGGCCAGAGTTCGAGGATCGAGTTCGCTTTGTGCCTTTTTGGGTGCAGCGGGAGTAGCATCTGCTCCCGCCTTTCCCACCCCAAAGCTCGACTGCCTGCAGTCCTGGAATTCCTGTGCGCCTGATTGCGACCTGCCCTGAAGAGACCAAGCCCGCCTTGCTGATCGAGCTTCAGTCCCTGGGAGCGTCCGACATTGTTCCCGGGTATCGGGCCGTCGCATTCGAGGCAGACGCTGCGCTCTTCTATGAGCTTCATCTGAAGCTCAGGACTGCCAGCCGCATCCTGCAGGTCATCAAGGAAGTGCCTGCCAAGTCGCCGGAGATGCTGCATTCGCAGGCAAGGCGAATTCGCTGGAGCGAGCTGTTCGAATCCCGCCATGGCTTCATCGTAGAAAGCCTGGGCGACGATGCGGATCAGGGTGGCATGGCGCCCAAGCAGGTCATCACGCAGGTTCGCGAGAGCATCCGTGACGTTTTCGAACGCGCACAGGGGCAGGCGCCACCGGTGGACCGCAGTGAACCGAAAGTCGTCGTCGTTGCCCACTTGAGGCATGGACGCTGCATGCTGAGTCTGGATACGTCCGGAAAGTCACTCCACAAGAGAGGCTATCGCGAGCAAGGTCATCCGGCGCCGCTCAAGGAAACCCTTGCCGCAGCCATCCTGTTGTTGGCGGGCTATGACGGCACACAACCTTTCTTCGATCCCATGTGCGGGAGCGGTACCCTGGCCATCGAAGCCGCGATGATGGCTGTCAACAAGGCGCCGCAAATTCATCGCAAGAAAGGCGAGTTCCACTTCGAGTGGTTGAAGTCCTTCGATCGCGACCTGTGGCGCGTCACCCAGGACCGGGTGCGCGCAGAAAAGCTCGATGCGCCTCGGGCGCCTGTGGTGGCGGCCGACATCAATCCGGCTTATGTGGCGATGGCCCAGAAGAGCGCCCTCGATGCCCGCGTCGAGAAGTACATGACCTTCCACACGGGGCGATTCCAGGATGCCGAGCCGCCGGCAGACAGGGGCTTGCTCGTGACCAACTTGCCTTATGGCGAGCGCATCGGCAGCAGCGAGGGGGATATCTTGAAGCTGTACGCAGAGGTGGGAGATACCTTGAAGCAGAAGTTCGCGGGCTGGCAGGCCGCCATCCTGGTCGCGGCCGCCTCGCCATACAAGGCCATTGGCCTGAAGCCAAGAAGAACCTTTGATCTGATGAATGGCAGCATTCCCTGCAAGCTGTTGTTGCTGGACCTGTATGCCGGCAGCCGGCGCACTCCTCGCGAAGCTCTCTGAAGCCAAATGCCCGCACCGCCCGACAACGATTGCACGCAACCCGCCGGGGTCGTGCATCCGGTGATCGACCGGAATCGCTGTGAAGGCAAGGCAGAGTGCGTTGCCGTTTGTCCTGTTGGAGTCTTTGAAATTGGCGTTCTGCCTGTCGAGGCGCGCCGCGAGTTGTCTCTGAAAGGCAGGATCAAGGGCTTCGTACACAGTTGGCGGCAGGCCGTTGCCGTCCGGGAATCCGCTTGCGAAGCGTGCGGGCTATGCGTCAAGCACTGTCCGGAGGGAGCGATCAGACTGGAGCGACGAGACAGCTGACTGATCTGCGGCCCAGGCGCGCTGTGGGCTGACCTAGCCGATAAACGAGACGTGAGCCCGATAGTCTTCCAGATTGCGTTCGTATTCGACCCGGTCGTGTTCGAGCTGCCTGATTTCGGCTTTCAGCCTGCCTGCTCGTTCGGCGAGTTGCTTGGTGTCGACCAGCGCTTGGGCTCGCTCTTCGCCCGATGAGTCGCTGCGAACGATGACAGCGGTCACCTTGACCATCGTGTCCTCGACCCGCTCGAGCTCACGGCGCTTGGACACGATCTGGTTCTGCGCATTGCTCAACCTCGATTCCAGCGAATAAAGCTGCCTTCCGGATTCAAAGGCTGCCGAGAAGGCGCCGTCCAGCTCCACAGGGCATACGCCTACATATCCGCCGCCGTGGGAGCCGACACGAAAGCCGTTTGCAGGCTGACAATACTCTCTCAGCCCTGCTTCGCGGCCACTCTGGTAGCCGACCAGGTCAGGGCTGACGCCATGCTTCGCGCAAGCCTTGCGGTGTTGGCCGATGCGGTCCCCTGAATAGCCTGCCGCGCCATCCTCGAAACCGACAGTCTGCCAATCCACGGTCAGGCATTCGGCCTCATTCATCGTCGCGCAACCGCCCAGCAGTACGGCGACTACCAACAGCCCAAGCGTTGCTGATCGCATCGGATTTCGGCTCCGGGAAAGGGTCGGGATCCAAGGGGGATGTCCCAGTCCCCATAAGGTAACGAGACCCCGCCCGCTGGAGCGTGAGTGATTTCACATATGGCCCCGGCCCCGGAGGCCGACAGCAAGCCCTTCCGCCCCCCGTCTACCTGCCGACTCTGGCTTAGAATCGAATTCCACGACAGGACAATTCACGATGAGAGGTTGCAATGTGCTCCCGCAAGCCCCCTGCCCATTCCAAGAGCCGATTTCCCACGAGGCGCCACGATGAGTGATCCCCATGCCATCAAGCCCGGTCGCTACCGACACTTCAAGGGAAACGAATACGGCGTTGTCGGTGTCGCGAAGGATTCTGAAACACTGCAAACGGTGGTGGTCTACCGCGCTCTTTACGGCGAACAGGGCTTGTGGGTGCGGCCGCTCGAGATGTTTGCCGAGTTGATCGAGCGTGACGGGAAGACGATCCCGCGATTCCAATACGTGGGCGAGGGCTGACTGGAGGCGACATCAGCTTAGTTGGAGCGATGGTATCGCCCTTCAGTTTCGCAGGCGGTATCCCGTCTTGAACATCCACCCGACGACGGCCAGGCAAATCGCGAGGAACGCCACCGTCATGAACAGGCTCAAGACCACGCTGACATCGGCCACTTCATAAAAACTCCAGCGGAAGCCACTGACCAGGTAGACCACCGGATTGAAGAGGGCAATCGTGTTCCACGGTGCTGGCAGCACGCTGATCGAATAGAACGTGCCGCCGAGGAAGGTCAGCGGGGTGATGATGAGCAGAGGAATGATCTGCAGCTTTTCAAACCCGTCTGCCCAGATCCCGATGATGAAGCCGAAGAGGCTGAATGCCACGGATGTCAGCAGCAGGAAGGCGAGCATCCAGAATGGATGCGCAATATGGAGAGGGACGAAGAAGCCAGCTGTTGCCAGAATGATGAGTCCGAGGATGATGGACTTGGATGCAGCCGCACCCACGTATCCCACCAGGATCTCGATGAACGACAGAGGCGCCGACAGGAGTTCGTAGATGGTTCCGGTGAAGCGCGGAAAGTAGATTCCGAAGGAGGCATTCGCGATGCTCTGCGTCAGCAGCGTCAGCATGATGAGGCCTGGAACGATAAACGCTCCATAGCTCACGCCCTCGATCTGGTTGATGCGCGAGCCGATCGCCGCGCCGAACACCACGAAGTACAGCGACGTGGAGATCACGGGGGACACGATGCTCTGCATGAGCGTTCGCCCGGTTCGCGCCATCTCGAAGCGGTAAATCGCCCGCATGCCGTGGTAGTTCACTGCGTCTGCCTCACGAGATCCACGAAGATGTCCTCGAGCGAGCTCTGCGTCGTATTGAGGTCCCGGAACCGGATGCCCGCTTCCGCCAGATCCTTGAGCAGCCGGGTGATTCCCGTACGTTCTGCCTGGATGTCGTAGGTGTAGATCAGCTCCTGGCCATCGCTATTGAGGGCCAGTGAATAAGCCGACAGGGACTCCGGCAGGGCGTCCAGCCGTTCGTGCAGGTGCAGGGTGAGCTGCTTCTTCCCAAGCTTTCTCATCAGCACTGCCTTGTCCTCGATCAGGATGAGCTCTCCCTTGGTGATCACGCCGATCCGGTCGGCCATCTCCTCGGCCTCCTCCAGGTAGTGCGTGGTCAGGATGATGGTGACGCCGGAATCGCGCAGCTTCCGGACAACTTCCCACATGTCCTTCCGCAAGCTGACATCGACGCCGGCAGTCGGCTCATCCAGAAAGAGCACTTTCGGTTCATGAGACAACGCCTTCGCAATCAGGACCCGGCGTTTCATGCCGCCCGACAGCATCATGATCCGGCTATCCTTCTTGTCCCACAGCGACAGCTCCTTGAGCACCTTCTCGATATGCGCCGGATTCGGTGGCAGGCCGAACAATCCGCGACTGAAGGATACCGTCGCCCACACCGACTCGAACGCGTCCGTCGTCAGCTCTTGCGGCACAAGGCCAATCAGCGAGCGCGTGGCACGAAAATCCTTGCGAATCTCGTGCCCGCCCACATGCACCGTCCCCGTCGAAGGATTCACGATGCCGCAGACGATGCTGATCAGCGTCGTCTTGCCGGCTCCATTCGGCCCAAGGAGCGCAAAGATCTCGCCCCGCTGGATCTCGAGGTCGACGTGCTTCAGCGCTGTGAAGCCTGAGGCATAGGTCTTGGAAAGGCCGACTATCTCGATGATGGGTCGCATGGGCATCAAGGATAGCGGATTGTCTCGGCTGGCAGGCAGGTTGCCCAGCTCGCATTCCCCGCCGATTTGCGCTTAAGCTTGCCACCCGATCCGCCACTTCGACGCAACGCCCGGAACAGACCCCCATGCTACTCAAGTTCGCCAAACGTCATGTGGCGCTGCTGCTGGCGCTGACGGGTATTGGTGCTGCATCCGTCGCCGGGGCTGCCGAAGGCGAGCCGTTGCAGCGGCTGAAGATCATGGCGCCTGCCGCCCCCGGGGGTGGCTGGGATACCACTGCCAGGCAAATGCAGGCCGCACTAACGCAAGCTCGCATCGTGCGCACTGTCCAGGTCAATAACGTACCCGGCGCCGGCGGCACGATCGGGCTGGCGACGCTGGCCAACAATCTCAAGGGTGACGGCAACCAACTCATGGTCAACGGCCTCGTCATGGTCGGCGCGATCCTGACGAACAAGTCGGCCGTGACGCTGTCCCAGGTGACGCCTATCGCCAGGTTGACCGGCGAATATGAAGTCGTCGTGGTTCCGGCGCAGTCGCCGATCCGTTCGATGCAGGAATTGGCGGCCCGCCTCAAGTCCAATCCAGGCGGCGTGTCGATTGCCGGCGGATCGGCGGGGGGAACCGACCATATTCTCGCCGGATTGGTCGTAAGGGCGGCTGGAGCGGATCCCGCCAAGACGAACTACATCGCGTATTCCGGAGGCGGGGAGGCGCTCGCCGCAATCATGGGCAATCACGTCACAGCGGGCATTAGCGGCTATGGCGAGCTGATCGGTCCGATCAAGGCGGGCCGGTTGCGGGCATTGGCGATTTCTTCGGACAAGCGCATGCCGGGGATCGACATTCCCACGCTCAAGGAAAGCGGCATCGATGTCGGACTCGCCAACTGGCGCTCGGTAGTGGCTCCGCCGGGGCTCAGCACCGCACAGCGGCAAGCGCTGCTCGATGCGGTCGACCGCATGGTCAAGAGCCCTGAGTGGCAGGCAACGCTGGCGAAGAACGACTGGGTCGATCTCTACCTGCCCGGCGCAGCCTTCAGCACTTACCTCAGGGCCGAAGAATCCCGCGTAACCGACATCCTGAAGAGCATCGGCCTGGCCAAGTGATGCCGCCAGTCACGGTTTGATCATGGGCAACCGATTCCTGCGCGGCGAGGTATTGATTGCCGCCGGTATCGTCGCCCTGGGCGTGGCAATGGCCGTCGCCACGCTGGCGATTCCCGCCTCCGGTGGCTATGAACGGATCGGACCTGCGGCCTATCCGTGGGCGATCGCGCTGTCGCTGGTGATCATCGGCGCGATCCTTGTCAGGGAGGCTGCCCGCGGCACGGCACCTGCAATCTCGGCCGGCCCCGGCTCGGACAGAACTGCGCTCCGTCCATTTGGCTTCGTCAGTTTAGGGCTGATCCTGCATCTGCTGCTGATCGAACGCGCCGGCTTTGTGATTGCCTCTGCGACCCTGTTCTTCTGCACAGCGCGGGCGCTGGGCGCGCGTCACTGGATCGTCACCGCAGCCATCGCAGTCGCACTCTCGATCGCCGTGTACTTTGCCTTCTCGAGCGGATTGAACCTCGATTTACCCGCAGGCCCCTGGCTGGGAGGCTGGTGATGGCAACGCTCGACGCGCTGTTGCACGGCTTTTCCATTGCCCTAACGCTGCATAACCTGGGGTGGGCGTTGCTCGGTGTGACGCTCGGCACTGCCGTGGGCGTGCTGCCAGGCATCGGGCCCGCACTCACTGTGTCGCTGCTGCTGCCTGTGACCTTCGGCCTGGAGCCGACGAGCGCCTTCATCATGTTTGCGGGCATCTACTACGGCGGCATGTACGGCGGGTCAACGGCATCGATTCTGCTCAATACGCCGGGCGAGAGCGCGTCGATCATCACGGCGCTCGAGGGCAACCTCATGGCTCGCGGCGGCCGCGCGGGTCCAGCGCTGGCGACAGCCGCGATTGGTTCGTTCGTGGCGGGCACGCTGGCCACGGTCTTGCTGACTTTCCTTGCGCCCCTCGTTGCCAATCTCGGCCTGCGCTTCGGGCCGGCGGACTACTTCGCGCTGATGGTACTGTCATTTACAACGGTCTCGGCAGTACTCGGCCGCTCGTTGGCATGGGGCCTGGCCAGCTTGCTGTTCGGGATGGCACTTGGACTGGTGGGCATCGACGTGCAGACCGGGCAAGAGCGCTTTACCCTCGGTCTGCCCGCGCTCCTCGACGGCATCGACGTCATCGTCGTCGTGATCGGCCTGTTCGCGGTCGGTGAAACGCTCTATGTCGCCTCTTGCCCCGGAGATCCCGAATCAGTGGTTCCGATGCGTGGATCACGATGGATGTCGAGGCGCGACTGGGCCCGTTCGTGGAAGCCATGGCTCCGCGGGACGGCGCTCGGCTTTCCGTTTGGGGCGATGCCGGCGGGGGGTGGCGAGATTCCCACCTTCCTGTCGTACGCCATCGAAAAGCGGCTGGCGGCCAAGCCGGACGAGTTTGGCAAGGGAGCAATTGAAGGGGTCGCCGGACCCGAGGCGGCCAACAATGCCGCTGCTGCAGGTGTACTGGTTCCGCTTCTCACGCTTGGGTTGCCGACATCTGCAACCGCAGCAGTGATGCTCGCGGCCTTCCAGCAATATGGTCTGCAGCCCGGGCCTTTGCTGTTCGAGAACTCGGGTGACCTGGTCTGGGGGTTGATCGCCAGTCTCTACATCGGCAACGTCATGTTGCTGGCGCTCAATTTGCCGCTGGTGGGTCTCTGGGTCAGGTTGTTGTCGATTCCACGCCCGTATCTCTACGGCGGCATCCTCACCTTCGCGACACTCGGCACCTACACCCTGAACAACTCGGTCGCGGATCTCGTGACCCTCTATCTCGTCGGCGTCGTTGGATTTCTCATGCGACGCTTCGATATCCCGGTTGCGCCGGCCGTGATCGGACTGATTCTCGGCCCTATGGCGGAACAGCAGATGCGCAGGGCACTGTCGATCAGTGAGGGGCATTTCTCGATCTTTGTCACCGAACCGATCGCGGCGACCCTGTTAGCCGTCGCTGCGCTGGTCCTGGTCGCCCCCCCGGTCTGGAGGCGATTGCATTCAGGACAGGTGGCTCGAGCGAAGTCCAGGCAGACTCCTTAGGGCCTCCTCACGACGATATCCACCGATTCAGTGTTCGGATCGAAGAGCACGTCCGCCTCGCCGCGCTCGAGTTGGCGCATCACATGGGTCACTTTCTGGTCCAGCGAATAGTCCCGCTCACCGTACTCCGTGCCCTCGCGAAGCACGAATGCTTCAACCACTCGGCGCAACGTGTCCGGTGACAGTTCCGCAAAGGGAACGACGACCGGAGGCTGTGCCTCGGCTGATTCTTCAGGGTACGGTGACCACTTCGACACGAAGGGAACCTCCGACTGACGTGAACGAGGCGAAAAGAGGCTTCGCCGGTTTGCCAAACGTTTCGCCACGCATGCTCTCAGAAAAAAAGGGCGGCCAGAGGCCGCCCTTCAGGTTCCGTCATCCGGGCCATTCAGCCCGGCGGTAAACTTCTAGTCGTTCGAATCCGCTGTCAGAAGCTCCGGCGGACCGAGAGCTCGTACATGCGAGGCGCACCCGGGGAGGCCAAGACACCCCAGTCGTTTCCAGACTCGAAGTTGTAGTAGTAGAACTTGTTGAGCAGGTTCGTGGCACCCACCGAGGTCTGCCAAGCCTTGCCCGCCGAGACGTAGGTGATACGGCCGTTGAACAGGCTGTAGCTCGGCACGAACTGGTCCGCCTGCGGCTTGTTCGACAAGCTGCCCACGGTCCGTTCGCCCTGGTACGACCAGTCGAGGCGAGGCGTGATGACCGCTCCCGATTCGCGGATGAAGTCGTACTGCACGCCGCCGCTGATGTTGTACTTCGGCTGGATGATCACGTCCGGATGGATGTAACCGGCCTGGATCGGGTTCTTGATCTTGCTCGAGAACTCGTTGTAGCCGAACGTCAGGCTGACCAGCATCTCGCGGTACGGACGGCCTTGCAATTCCAGCTCGAGTCCCTTCACTTCGGCAGGTGTCGTGATATTGAACGTGTAGCCAAGCGGCGCCACGCCTGCCAGCGGGGTGCCGGTCGGGCAGAGGTCGCCCACGCCATCACTGTTCACGTCAACCAGACCCGCCGACCCATTCGGGCCGCCCGTCGGGCCAACCCGGTAGGGGAACGGAACCGAGCGATCATTGAAGGTCGTGCACTGGCCACGGCCACCCTCACCGACGACGCGAGGATCGTAGTCGTCAAAGAATGCCGCAAGGTTCGTCCGCAGACGGCCATCGAAGAAGTCGGCCTTGTAGCCGAGCTCATAGGACAGCACCTCTTCCGCAGGGAACGGACCGTAGACGTCGTTGACCTGGCCTGGCGTGAACGGACGAGCCTGGAAGCCTGCCGACCGGAAGCCCGTTGCGACGGTGCCGTAGACCAGCATCTCGTCGTTGATCTTCCAGTCTGCGCCCACCTTCCAGTCCCAACGCTGGCTGCTGAACTGGATCAGCGGGATGTTGACCAGTGCTGGCGGATGGCTGAACAGGATGTCGTCCGATTCATCGGTGTAGCGGATGCCGGCGGTCAGCGCGAAGTTGTCCGTCAGGCTGTAGACGCCATGGGCGAAGAACGACTGGTTCTTGTTGGAGAATTCGTCATCGTGGTAGATCTGGAACGTGCCCGCCCACTCCTGCTGGTCGATGTCCGTCTTCAGCATTTCCCACTCGTCGGTATGGAAGAAGAACGCACCCAGCGTCCAGTCCAGCTTGTCGTTGAATGCCACGCCTTCGAGACGGAGTTCGTTCTGGATCTGCTCGTGGTGCTGCCAGATCACCTGGTTGTGGATGTCGTAGGGATCGCCAGTGCCGGGGAAGCCCGCCGATGCAGTCAACGACGTGTTCAGCTCACGCATGGCGCCGAGGTAGTGCAGCGTCATCTTGTCCGTCAGGTTGTACGCGACTTTCAGCGAGTAGCCCTTGTTCTCGATCTTCTCGCCCTGGTCGATCGTCTCGCCGGTGATTGGATCTGTCCAGTTCTCGAAGGTCTGGAAGCTCGTCGGATCACGGAAGAACGCGCCGGCGAGGATCTTGTCTGCACCGATGCCGGCATCCAGCATGACGTAGTTGTTCAGGTAGTCGCGCTGGTTGGCATTGAGGTTCGAAGCCCGCTTGCGCGTGACGTTACCCCACGCCTCGCTGTTGTCATCGACGATGTCCGCCGTAAACGTCACGTCGAGCTTGTCGGTCGGCTGCCAGCGCAGGGCCGCCCGCACGCCTTGGACGTCCTTTCCACGCTGCGTGCCGGTCTTGCAATCGCCCTTGCGGGACAGCTTGTTGTTGTCCACTTGCATCGGGAATGCGAAGGCATTGTCTGCGGCGCTGCCAACAACTCCCAGGATGGGCGTGTACTGGTTGACCACGCGGCCGCCGGCGGCCAGATATGCGTTGGACGTCCCCGTCAGCTGCATGCCAACGATGCCGTCGCCATAACCCGCGAGTTGCGGCGTGCCTTCCTTGAACATCTGGCAGGCGAAGTCGAGCACGTCGATGTAGCCATCGCGCTCTTCCGACATCGCCGTCACACGCAGGAACACGTTGTCCTTCAGCGCGACATCGAGGGCACCCTTGATCTCAACGGAGTTGTAGTTGCCGTAGGAAGCTTCCACGTAGCCCGTGTTGTCACCCTTCGGCGCCTTGGAAATCAGGTTCACCGCGCCACCCAGTGCGTTCTTGCCGAACAACGTGCCCTGAGGGCCACGCAGTACTTCCACGCGTTCGAGGTCGAACAGCGTGAAGTTCATGCCGGCCTGGCGGGCCCAGTACACCCCGTCCGTGTAGACGGCCACGGTGGGCTTCGAGAACGACAGCGTTTCGCTGTTGATCTTGCCGCGCAGGCCGATGATCGGCGTACCGCCGTTCGGACGGAAATATGCGTTCGGAATCATCGCGCCGACGTCCTCAACGTCGGAGACACCGCGCTCTGTCAGCGTTTCGGCGCTCATGGCCGTGATGGCGAGCGGTGTCTGCTGCAGGTTTTCCTCGCGGTACCGCGCGGTCACCACGATTTCCTCGAGGGCAGACTGCGCCATTGCAGCATTGGTCGACAGGATTGCACTCACCGCTGCGGCAAGCAGCGGCAACGATCCATATCTGGATCTGGAATAAGTCTTCATCTGTAGAATTCCCCTATAAATTGGCTTTGTTGCCAGTTACTCAACATCGACAGGCATGATCATCCGGTCCGCTGCCATTCGGAATACTCCGGGTGACAGCTGGGCGGACTCAAAAAAAGCGGACAGGGGCTACTGCAACCCGATTTCGGACGGCACAGTGGCTTTTCAGGCAGCCATGCACTTCTTCGTTTTCTTGTTACCTATTCCCGGCAGTCCAGGAAAACCTGCGCTTCCCTGCAACTCGCATACAGCACGCTCGTCCTGATCTCTTGCCATTCGCAACAGCGCTGCACTCAATGTTTCTCATCGTGACCCCTGCAGGTTCTTGATGCAAGGATGGCGTCTTCTGCCCCTACTACTAACCGCCCGGCGCCGTTGGCTGCGAGCCCGCGCGAAGCCCCTGCCCCTGTTGGCTCGCGATCTGTGCCTGCTTGCGACCCAGCCAGAAACCGAGTGCAGCCCAGATCAACGCGAGCGGGACGGCGACGCTGGTGAGCGCGGCCAGGCCCATGCCGAGCTTGCCAAGCCATCCTTCCGTCTGCGCCCCGACGACATCGCCGCCGCGATACACGAAAGTGTCTATGAAGGCCTTGGCTTTGTACTTGTCCTCGCGCGGGATGACGGTAAAGAGCGTCTCCCTCGCAGGACGCATGATCGCGCGCTGGGTGGCGCGGAATGTTGCATCGAAGAATACCAGCACCAACAGCGAACCGACAATGGCGAGGCCAATGAAACCGAGCGCGACGATGATCGGCACCAGCGCGAGCGACAAGGGGACGCCGAGACGCTTGATGACGTGCCCGGCCACGACGATCTGCAGCAGCAGCGTGGCGGTTTGGGTGGCGAGATCGATTTGCGCAAACACGCCCGTCCTCATGTCCACGTCATCGCCCAATGCCGCTACCATCTGGAGCCGCGTGAAGTAGATGAACGTGACCAGTATCGCCAGGATGAGTACGTAGACGGAAATGCCAAGCAGGAAGGGCGAGCTCAAGGCAGTGCGGAAGCCTTCCCACGGGCTGCCCCCGATGACGGAGCGCGTTTCTGCCGCGACGATGTCTGCGCCGGTGGCCTGGGTTGAATGCTCTGGCTGCAGGCGTGTGACGCCCCAAGCACACAGGACGGCGAGCACCAGGAAGCCCGCGCTGATGATGAGCAAGGCAGGCGCGCCCAACGGCTTGGCCAGCATCACGGCCAGCCACGAGCCGAAGATCGCACCGACCGTGCCGCCCGCTGCGATCACGCCAAAGATCCGCTTGCTCTGCTCTAGCGTGAAGCGGTCCGCCATCAACGCCCAGAACAGCATCGTCACGAAGAGATTGAAGACGCTGAACCAGACGTAGAAGACCTGGCCGGTCGTTTCACCGATCGCCTGTGGCGAGAAGACCAGCATCGCATAGAAAACGAGCAGGCTGAAGGTGAAGAACAGGTTGGTGGCGGCGATGAAAGCGATTCGCTTGAAGCGGCTGACGAGCCAGCCGAACGCCGGATTCACCAGCAGTGTCACGACCAGGGTGCCCATGAACAGCCAGCGGATGGCTTCGATCCCGCGCTGCATCCCGAGGGCCTCGCGGGCCGGACGCAGGATCTGCAGCGCAGTCAGGATGCAGAAGAAATACAGGGCCGCCAGCAGGATGGGGCGGACTTCCTCGGACTTCACATTGAAGAAGCGCTGTAACAGTGATTTCATTCTGGCTCCGCTTTTTGCTCTGTTGCTGCCTGCCACCGTCAGGACAGGAGAATAGGCGGTTTCATCGTAGCCGGGGAGAGTCGCGCCGCAGGGAGGGCCGACGGGTATGTAAAGAAGTGTCAGCCAAGCCCGCCGCACCAGCTCGGAAGCAAGGCAGTCAGGCGTGCGGCAACAACGAGATGCCTCTTAGCAGGTCTGCCACCAGAGGCAGGAAGGACAATACCAGCAGCACGGCCATCGCCACATTGAACAGGCGGAGTTTCACCGGGTCCTTGAGCCAGTTGCGCAATGCCATACCGAAACCTGCCCACACACTGACGCAGGGCAGGTTGATGGATCCGAAGACCAGTGCGACGACCAGCAGGCTTGCAACATAGCGAGAGGGATCGGTGTAGGTGGCAGTCGCGGCCAGGGCCATTGCCACGGCTTTCGGATTAACCCACTGGAAGAGGACGGCCTGCAGGAATGTCATCGGCTTTGCATGCGGGTTGCTGATGCCGCTGCCTACGGGACCGCTCGTCGCGATCCTCCATGCAAGCCAGCCCATGTAAAGAAGGCTGGCAAACCGCAAGCCCGTGTAAACCTGCGGTGCTGCCTGCAGCATCTGACCGATACCCAGACCGACGATCACCATCATGACGACGAATCCGATGCCGATCCCGAGCATGTGGGGAATCGTCCGCCTGAATCCGTAGTTCGCGCCGGACGCGAGCAGCATCAGGTTATTGGGCCCTGGCGTGATGGAGCTGGCCATCGCAAAAGCCATCAGGGGCAGGAGCAGTTCGCCTTGCATCGATGGGATTCCTGAACTGCGTGCGTCAGTCGGGTGCCTGGCCTTACGCAGCGAGGCCGAGCTGCCTGAGCAGGGGTTCGATCATGGGTTCACGGCCGCGGAACTCGATGAACGCCTCCATCGCGTCCTGGCTACCGCCCTTCTCCAGAATCGCGGACAGGAAGCGATGCGCCGTGCCCGCATCGAACAAACCGCTTTCCCGAAAGGCACTGAAAGCGTCGGCTGCGAGCACTTCGGCCCACTTGTAACTGTAGTACCCCGCCGCATACCCACCGGAGAAGATGTGCTGGAAGCTGTGTGCAAACCGGTTGAAGGCAGGCGGCTTGATGATGGCGACTTCCTTGCGGACGGCAGCGAGTGTCGCCGCGATTCCGCTTCCGTCGAGTGCTGATCCCCCGTGAATCCGGAGGTCGAACAGCGCGAACTCGATTTGCCGCACCGTCTGCAAACCAGCCTGGAACGTCCGCGAGGCTTGCAGTCTATACAGCTCCGCGCTTGGCAGGGGCTCTCCCGTGCCTACGTGACCCGAGATTAATGGCAACACTTCACTTGCCCAGGAAAAGTTCTCCATGAACTGACTGGGCAGCTCGACAGCGTCCCATGCCACGCCGTTGATCCCCGCGATGCTGGGGAAATCGACGCGAGTCAACATCTGGTGCAGGCCGTGGCCGAACTCATGGAACAGCGTGACTACTTCGGAATGGGTCAGCAGCGACGGCTTGCCTGCGGACGGAGGCATGAAGTTGCAGACGAGATACGCCACCGGCTGCGTGCCCCATGATTTGAGTCGGGCCCTGCCGATGCATTCGTCCATCCAGGCACCGCCGCGCTTGCGGGCGCGCGCGTACAGGTCAAGGTAGAAACTTCCCCGACGGGAGCCATCCGGTTCGAGAATGTCGAAGAACCGCACGTCCGGATGGTAGAGATCGACATCGCTTCTTTCGACGATGCGGGTGCCATAGAGCATCGAGGCAACGGTAAACAGCCCGGCAAGCACCCGCGGCAGGGGGAAATACGGGCGCAATGCCTCTTCCGACAGGGTGAAGCGTTGTTGCTTCAGCTTCTCGGAGTAGAAAGCGATATCCCAGGCATTCAAGGTGCGTCCGGCGAACTGCTGCAGTTCGTCCAGCTCGCGTTGTGCCGCAGGGCGACTGAGATCCGCGACCTGTTTGAGGAAGGCCTCGACCTGCTGCACCGAATCGGCCATTTTCGTGGCCAACGAGTATTCCGAAAAGCTGTCGAAGCCGACCAGTCCCGCACGCGCGTGTCTCAACGCAAGGATCTCTTCCATCAAGGCAGAATTGTCCCATTGCGCCGGTCCCTGGTCGGAAGCGCGCGTTACCCACGCGGTATAGAACTCGCGGCGGAAGGTTTCGCTCACCGCATGCGTCATCGCCGCGAGGTAGTTCGGGGCATCCAGGCTGAATAGCCATCCTTGCAGCTGTTTCGCATCCGCCGCTGCCCGCGCACGTTCGATGATGGCGGCCGGCAGCCCAGCCAGTTCCGTTGCATCCGTGATATGCCGGTTCCAGGCGTTGGTGGCATCGAGCACGTTGTCGTCAAAGCGAGAGCACGCGGTCGACAGCCGTTCCGTCAGATCCTTGAATCGCTGCTTCTGGTCGTCTGGCAGCGCGACTCCCGCAAGTCGAAAGTCACGCAGCGCCTTCTCCAGCAACAGACGCTGGCCTGCCGCAAGGTGCCCCCCTTCCTTCCCGAGGACGGTTTGATAGGCGTGATACAGGCGCTCGTTCTGGCCGAGATCCGTATACCAGGCGGTCAGCAGCGGCAGGCATGCGCTATATGCCACTCGCAGCTCGTCATTGTTCATCACGGCATTCAGGTGGCCGATAGGCGACCAGAAACGCCCGAGCCGGTGCTGCATTTCCTCAAGCGGCACCACCAGCTCGTTCCAGCCCGATGCACTGGAGTCGAGCAGGGCGTTCAGCGCCGAGCGATGTTCGTCAAGCAGCCTTCGCAGCTGCGGCTCGATGTCTGCGGGGTTGATGCCCGTAAAGGCAGGCAAGCTCGAATCGAGCTGGGTAGGCTGGGTCATGAGTCCGGTGTCAGGAAGTCCGCGAGCGTGGATAGGTGAATCAGAGGCGACCTAGTATTGGGCGGGCGACGTGCATTCTCAATAGAATAATGTGTGCCCACTCCCGGGCCAGGGCTCAAGCAGAGGTTCAGATTCCATGAGCGTACGTCCCTACCTTCATCATGTCCCGCAGCTCGGCGAGCGGGTATTCATCGATCCGTCTGCGGTCGTGATAGGGAAGACCAGGTTAGGCGACGACGTGTCGATCTGGCCTACGTCCGTGTTGCGCGGCGACGTCCACGATATCGTGATTGGCGCGCGATCCAACGTGCAGGACGGCAGCATCCTTCACGTCACCCATGATGGGGAGTATGCCCCTGGGGGTCGATCGCTGATTGTCGGCACGGACGTGACGGTCGGGCATCGGGCAGTGCTGCACGCATGTACCGTCGGCAACTTCTGCCTGGTCGGCATGGGTGCAGTGGTTCTGGACGGAGCTGTCCTTGAAGACTACGTGATGGTTGGCGCTGGCAGCATCGTTGCGCCGGGAAAGCGGCTTGAATCCCGTGGTCTCTATGTTGGTAGTCCGGCGCGCCGAGTTCGCGACCTGACAGACCGGGAACTCGGTTTCTTGCCGTACTCGGCGGCCAACTACGTGAAACTGAAGAACGACTATCTCTGATCCGGGGTCGGCCGTCCTGGCGGAAAGAGCCGATCAGCCCTTCTTGCCGGGCATCGGCTTCTTGATGGCGTCGAGCACCGGGCGCGTCTGCGGCCGGACATCGCGCCACAGGAAGAAGGCCTCCGCTGCCTGTTCGACGAGCATCCCCCAGCCGGTGACCGCCAGCGATGCTCCGTAGCCCTTCGCCCACATCGTGAAGGCCGTGTCGCCAGAACCGTATGACATGTCGTAACAGACTGTCCGTTCGCCGATGACCGAGGGTGGTACAGGCGGGACTTCCCCGTTCATGCTCGCCGAGGTGGCGTTCACGACCAGATCGAACTCGCCGGTGACTGCGTCGAATGTGCTGCCGGTGATCGTGCCCAGTGGCTTGAACAGCGCAACGAGTTCTTCGGCCCGCCCCACAGAGCGGTTTGCAATGTGGATGCCTGCCACGCCTGACGCGAGCAACGGGCCGATTACGCCACGGGCAGCTCCACCCGCACCGAGGATGAGGACCCGCTTGCCTTTCAGGGGCAAGCCAAGGTTATGGTCCAGATCCGTGACCAGGCCAATACCATCGGTGTTGTCGCCGATCAATTCATTGTCCTCACGGATGATGGTATTGACCGCACCGGCCTGTTGTGCCCGGGGCGAGAGCTTGGTCACGAGCTGGACGGCCGCCTGCTTGAAAGGCAGCGTGATGTTGAGGCCCCGCCCGCCATCGGCGAAGAATGCGAGCACGTCGGCACGGAAATGTTCGGGCGGAATTTCAAGCAGACGATAGACCATGTTCTGCCCCGTCTGTTTTGCAAACAGGCCGTGAATGAACGGCGACCAGCTGTGCTTGACCGGAAATCCTGCAACTGCGTACCTGTCCGGGTTGGCGGTCATGCCGACTTCATCCATTCTGCCGCCCGCTTGGCGAAGTAGGTCAGGATGCCGTCGGCGCCAGCGCGCCGCATCGAGAGGAGAGCCTCCATGGCTACCGTTCGCTCGTCCAGCCATCCGTTGCGGCAGGCGGCCATCAGCATCGCGTACTCACCACTGACCTGGTAGACGTAGGTCGGGACGCCGAACGTGTCCTTCACCCGGCGGACCACATCCAGATACGGCAGGCCGGGTTTGACCATCACCATATCCGCCCCCTCTTCGAGATCGAGAGCCACTTCACGCAGGGCTTCATCGGAGTTGCCAGGATCCATCTGATACGTCGATTTGCTGCTCTTGCCGAGGTTGGCTGCCGAGTCCACCGCGTCGCGGAACGGGCCATAGAAGCCCGACGCATATTTTGCGGAATACGCAAGGATCCGTGTATGGATGAAACCGGCGCTTTCGAGTGCTTCTCGAACAGCCCCGATGCGTCCGTCCATCATGTCGCTGGGAGCTACGATATCCACGCCGGCTTCGGCGTGTGACAAAGCCTGCTTGACCAGGGCCTCAACCGTGGGCTCGTTGACGACATAGCCGGACGCGTCGATCAGTCCATCCTGGCCGTGCGTCGTAAATGGATCAAGTGCAACGTCGGTAATGATCCCGAGGGACGGGACGGCCTTCTTGACTGCGCGCACGGCTCGTTGCGCCAGACCTTCCGGGTTCCACGCTTCGCGGGCATCTTCACTCTTTGCAGTCGGTGGCGTGACCGGAAACAGGGCGATGGCTGGGATGCCGAGACGAGCTACCTCTTCAGCTTCACGTACGAGTTCGTCGATGCTTAGGCGTTCGACACCCGGCATGGAGATCACGGCTTCCCGCTGGCCTTTGCCTTCCTTGACGAAGAGCGGGTAGATCAAGTTGTCGGGCTGGAGAGAGCTTTCACGCATCATGCGGCGCGAAAAGTCGTCACGACGCATCCGGCGCATCCGCGTCTGTGGAAATTTCCCGATCGACCGGTTTTTCATAAGATACTCAGCTCCGAGGATCGTGGCGCCGAACCCCTTGGGTGGGCGCGAAATATTCCATGCGGCGCCGCAGTTTATACCTGAATCAAGGGTCCTTTAGAAACCGGAATGAGCACACAACCTCCCCGCTGCCCCTGGGCACTCGCCGGAAACGATCACTACATCGCATACCACGACCATGAATGGGGCGTGCCGGTCCATGACGACCAGGTGCAATTCGAATTCCTCATTCTTGAGGGGGCACAGGCGGGCCTGTCCTGGTCAACCATTCTCAACAAGCGGGGAGGGTATCGGGAAGCGTTTGCAGGCTTCGATGCCGCGCGTATGGCGCGCTTTGGAAAAAGGGACGTCGAGCGGCTGATGAAGAATCCCGGCATCGTGCGGAATCGACTCAAGATCGAGGCGGCGATCGGCAATGCGCGTCTCTATCTCAAGCACCTGGAAACGCAGGGAAGCTTTTCCGATTACCTGTGGGGGTTCGTGGGCGGGAAGCCATTGCAGCATCGACTGAAGGCGGCAGGTGACACGCCGGTGACGACGGCGGAATCCGACGCGTTGTCGAAGGATCTCAAGAAGCGCGGCTTTCGCTTCGTCGGCAGCACGATCATGTACGCACACATGCAGGCGACCGGCATGGTGAACGATCACCTGACCACCTGCTTTCGCCACAAGCCCTGCATGGCGCTGGCGAAGCAGCGCCCCAAGATGGCCGCTCCCTAGATGACCCCGACCAGCACGATTACTCGCCGATCAGCCACTCGACTCGAGTGGTGCCCGCGCCGGAAGGAGACAGGCGCTGGTGCAATGCCGGCAATACCACGCGCATGCGTTCATCGAGCTGCCAGGGTGGGTTGATCAGCAACAAGCCGGACCCGATGAGGCCGGTCGGTGAGTCGTGGGGGCGCACCGAAAGTTCGAGCACCAATGTCTTCCTGATGGCCGCCTCCACGATGGCGCGGTGCAAGCGCGTGCTTTCCCGTTCCGCCTTGAGCGGATACCAGGCACAGAACATGCCGTTCGGCCAGCGCTGCTGTGCTGCCACCAGGGCCTTTGCCAGGTCATCGAATTCAGTAGTTGCTTCAAAGGGCGGATCTAGCAGTACCAGACCGCGATTCTCGCGTGGTGGCAGCTGCCCTTTGAGCGCAGCGTAGCCGTCTTCCTCAAGTACGGAGAGGTTGCGGCGGCCTTTCGTTGCCTCGCGCAGGAAGGCGGCTTCCTCCGGATGCTTTTCCACGAATACTTTCCGGTCTTCCTTGCGCAGCAGGCCAAGTGCGAACAGCGGCGAGCCGGGATAGAAGCGCATGTCACTTGCAGGACCGCCCGCATTGAAGGTCCGAAGCAGGTTCAGGTAACGCTCCACTTCGGGCGGCATCTTGTCGGCGGTCACCAATCGCCCGATGCCCTCCACCCACTCCGCGCCGCGCGTCGCCTCCGAGGATCGCAGGTCATAGCTGCCTTTTCCGGCATGGGTATCCATGAAGAAGAGTGGAGCGGACTTCAAGAGCAGCCGATCCAGCAACGCTATGAGCACCACGTGCTTCAGGACGTCGCCGACATTGCCGGCGTGATAGGCGTGACGATAGTTCATGGTACTGCTGCGCCGTGATGCGAACTGGTAGAGGGGCGGGACCGGCAACGGCGGTCCCCATTGGGCTCGCTAGGACTCGAGTTCGACGAGCCAGTCTCGTGGCCGCAGATAGTCCGTGTACAGGCTTGACTCGGGAGAGCCCGGCTCCGGATGCCAGTCGTACTGCCAGCGCACCAGCGGAGGCAGCGACATCAGGATGGACTCCGTACGACCCCCCGTCTGCAATCCGAACAGTGTACCGCGGTCGTAGACGAGGTTGAATTCCACGTAGCGGCCGCGTCGATAGAGCTGGAACTGCCGCTCGCGCTCGCCATAGGCAATGTCCTTGCGTCGCTCGACGATCGGCAGGTAAGCCTTCAGGAAATGATCGCCCACGCTGCGCAGGTATTCGAAGGACCGGTCGAATCCCCACGCGTTCAAGTCGTCGAAGAACAGCCCGCCGATGCCGCGAGTCTCGTTGCGATGCTTGAGGAAGAAGTAGCGATCGCACCAGTCCTTGTGTTCGCGATAGACCTGGGAGCCGAACGGCTCGCACGCGTCGCGAGCCACCCGATGCCAGTAAACGACATCATCGGCGAAGGGGTAGTAGGGAGTCAGGTCGAAACCGCCGCCGAACCACCACACGGGCTCCATCCCTGGCTTCTCGGCCATGAAGAAGCGCACGTTCGCGTGCGTCGTCGGGATGTAGGGATTGCGGGGATGGAAGACCAGCGAGATGCCCGTTGCGCTAAAGCGTGCACCGGCTAGCTCAGGCCGGGCCTGGGTTGCCGACGGCGGCATCGCGTTACCCATCACATGCGAGAAACCGATGCCGGCTTGTTCGAAGACGTTGCCATCCTGCAGCACGCGGCTCTCGCCACCGCCGCCTCCGGGCCGCTCCCAGCGGTCACGACGGAAAGTTGCACCGCCGTCCGCGGCTTCAATCGCGTTCGAAATTCTGTCGTGCAATCCGCGCAGGTAGCTGATGACTGCGACAGTTTGGGGATGAAGGTCCGGCATGGGTAGGGTCCCCTATTTCTTTGCAGGGTTCTTTTTTGCCGGCGCCTTCGCTTTGGACGCTGCCTTTGCGCCGGCTGTCTTCCCCACCTTGGCTGGCGCGGTCACCGCCCCTACCTTCTCGGGCACAACCGCCTTCGCTGCCGCTGGCCGAGCGCCTGATTTGGCAAATCGTCCTCCGCGCTTTGAGCGATCCGGTGCGGCGGCGAGCAATTCGCGGCACTCGTCCAGGGTCAATTTGTGCGGCTCACGGTCCTTCGGGATCTTGGCGTTCTTGACCTTGTCGGTGATGTACGGACCATAGCGTCCATTCAATACCTGGATACCGGCTGCCGGGAAATCGAGGATCGTGCGACTGGCATCCGCGATCTCTTTGGCGCGAATCAGTTCGAGCGCCTTGGGCAGGTCGATCGTGTAAGGGTCGTCTTCCTTGATCGAGACGTACTTCTTCGCTGCGTACTGCACATAAGGACCGAAACGGCCGATGGCCACTCTGATTGCGTCGCCCGACTCGGTCTTGCCGAGCGTGCGAGGCAGCTTGAACAGTTCAAGCGCGTCTGCGAGCGTCAGTGCGTCCATCTTCTGCGTGGCCTTCAGACTCGCAAACTTCGGCTTTTCGGGGTCGTCCTTGGTGCCCATCTGCACGAACGGGCCGTACTTCCCGTAGCGCACCGTGATTGGCTTGCCGGTCACCGGATCCTTGCCGAGCTCACGGGATTCGGAGACTTCCTCGCGCGTGACCGTGGCCCCGACATGATCGACCTGCTGCTTGAACTCCTTCCAGAAGCGCTCCAGGACGGGAACCCACTCTTCCTTGCCGTCTGCAATCTCGTCGAGATCGTTTTCCATCTTCGCCGTGAAGCCATAGTCGACGTAGTGCTCGAAATTGCGCGTCAGGAAGCGGTTGACGATCTTGCCGAGGTCGCTCGGGATGAAGCGGCGCGTCACGAGTTCCGCGTACTTCTTGTTGAGCAACGTCTGGATGATGCTGGCGTAGGTCGACGGACGACCGATGCCGTGCTCTTCCAGTGCCTTGACCAGGCTTGCCTCGGAGTAACGCGGCGGCGGCTCGGTGAAATGTTGCCCAGGGCGGATCTCGACCAGCTTGACCGTGTCGCCGACCTCGATGGGCGGCAGAATGCGATCTCCGTCCTCATCCACTGCGTCGTCCACGCCTTCCTTGTAGACGGCGATGTAACCGGCTTTCACCAGCGTAGAGCCGGTGGCGCGAAATACACCAGCTGCCCCCGCAAGGGAAGCGCTCTTGCCCGGAACGAGGTCGATCGCGACCGTGTCGAAGATGGCCGGAGCCATCTGGCTCGCAACCGCCCGCTTCCAGATCAGTGAATACAGCCTGAACTGGTCCGGATCGATCTTGCCCTCGAGGTGCTCTGGCGTGATGGATGCCGACGTGGGGCGAACCGCTTCGTGGGCTTCCTGTGCGTTCTTGGACTTGGTCTTGTAGACACGGGCCTCATCCGGCAGGCCTTCCGCGCCGTACAATTTCGCGATGACTTCGCGGATTTCCTTGATGGCCTCGGCAGCCATATTAAAGGAGTCGGTACGCATGTATGTAATGAGACCGACCGCGCCCTCGCCGAAGTCCACGCCTTCATACAGCTGCTGCGCAAGCCGCATCGTGCGCTGGGTACCAAACCCGAGCTTCCGGGCGGCCTCCTGCTGGAGCGTGGACGTCGTGAACGGCGGAGACGGATTCCGTTTGCGTTGCTTGCGCTCGATGGCGGCCGTCGTGAGCACGCCACTCGCCGCCTTCTCTACTGCTGCCCGCACCGCGGTCGCCTGGGCTTCGTTCGTGAAGCTGAACTGCTCGACCTTCGTGCCCCGATATTCGATGAGGCGGGTAGCGAAGGTCTGGTTCGACTTGTCCGCGTCGGCTTCGATGGTCCAGTACTCGCGGGCGATGAAGCGGGCAATCTCGTCTTCGCGCTCGCAAATCATCCGGAGGGCCGGGCTCTGAACACGACCCGCCGAAGCGCCCGGCAAGCCGGCCTTCTTCCACAATAAGGGCGACAGGTTGAAACCAACGAGATAGTCGAGGGCACGGCGTGCCTGCTGAGCGTTCACCAGGTCGGTCGACACGCTGCGTGGCTGTTGGATCGCCTCGCGAACGGCATTGCGGGTGATCTCGTAGAACACGACCCGATGCACGTCCTTGTTGTCGAGCCCGCCCTTTTCCTTGAGCAGTTCGAGCAGATGCCAGGAAATGGCTTCACCCTCGCGGTCAGGGTCGGTAGCCAGATAGAGCGCGTCAGCCTTCTTCAGGGCTTTCGTGATCGCCTGAACGTGCTTTTCGTTCTTGTCGATGACCTGGTAGCGCATCGCGAATCGATTCTGCGGGTCGACGGCGCCTACCTTGGGCACCAGGTCGCGGACGTGCCCGTAGGAAGCGAGGACCTCGAAGTCCTGTCCCAGGTACTTCTTGATGGTCTTCGCCTTCGCTGGCGATTCGACGATGACGAGATTCCTGGTCATGCTTGCCATGGATTATAAAAAAAAGAAACCGCGGCAGGCCGCGGCACGATGTTCCTTACCATCCGGCGTCCCGTCCGCCGGTCAATGCACGGCATCTGCCCTGTTGTCGAAGACCAGGTCTTCCATGCGGGAATACGCCACTTCCTGTCCGGGCTGGCTGAAGAGAACCATCAGGACGACCCACTTCACCTGGTCGATATCGATTTCTTCCGTATCCAGTGCCAGCAGCCGATCGATCACCAGCTCGCGCTGCGTGCCGCTCAGGATGCCAATGTTCTCGAGATAAAGAATGTACCCGCGACACTCAGTATCGAGCCGGGCCGATTCGCTGGGATCAAACACGCGGATGGCTCGGGCAGTCGGTACAACACCCGCCCGCTCCGGATCCGCCGACAATTCTTCCAGCCATTCGAGCGCACGCTCGACTTCACGTTCCGCAAAGCCGGCTCGCTCCAGTTCGTCCTTGAGCGAATCGCGATCGGTATCGGGGGCGGACTCGAGGTCGGCGTCGAAGTAATTCTCGAAGAGGTAGATCAGGATATCGAGAACACTTTCCTTCATTTCGTTCCCTCGGGGTGTGCCCGGACGTACAGACCGCCTGGGAAAGACTCGATGCGCCCGTCCAGTTCGAGAATGAGCAGCATCGAAGCCACCTCGCCGACTTTGAGCCCGGTCCGCTGCACCAGAAGGTCCACGCCGGCAGGCTCGAAGCCGAGCGCATCTAACAGGATTTTGTGGTCTTTGTCCAACGGGCTGCCGGAAATCCGTGTGGAATCAGTGGCCTTTGTTGCCGTGGCGACAGCCGTGCGCGCCGCAAGCGACAGAGTCAGCTGCCTCAATTGCGGGAATATGTCTTCAGCGCTCTCAACCAGTGTTGCCCCCTCGCGGATGAGTTGGTGACAGCCCCGCGCCAGCGGATTGTGGATTGAACCTGGAATCGCGAACACCTCTCGACCTTGGCTCGCCGCAAGCCGTGCGGTGATCAGCGAGCCGCTGTGGAGCGCAGCTTCCACGACCAACGTGCCCACCGACATGCCGCTGATCAGCCGGTTGCGTCTGGGAAAATTCTGCTTGGCGGGCGGCGTGCCCAAGGGAAACTCCGAGACGAGCGCGCCGCGCGTCGTGATCTCCTTGCGCAACGCATGGTGGGATGCAGGGTAAGTGATATCGAGGCCTGTGCCGCAGACCGCGACGGTCATTCCTTCGCCTTCCAGCGCTCCCCGATGGCTAGCGGCGTCAATGCCGATCGCAAGGCCGCTGGTGATGGTGAGGCCGGTGGCCGCCAGATGCGCCGCAAAGGCGCGGGCGGTTTCGATGCCGGCGTGCGTCGGATTGCGTGAGCCGACGATGGCGAGTTGGGGTAGCGCGATTGCAGTGATGTCGCCGTCGACAAAGAGCCCAACCGGCGCGTCTGGTATTTCGCGCAGCAGGGTCGGATAGAGCTCCGAATCCCAAGGGATGAAGTTGTGTGGTTTGTCTTCGAGCCAGCGCTCGTCCCGATCGAGGAACACCTGGTCAGGTGACGCCAGCCATTTGACTGCGCCGGGGTGCATCCCGAGCCCAAGCAACTCGTCACGACCTGCGCATAGCAGAGCCGCGGCGTCGCCGTAGCGGGCCAGCAAAGGAATCAGCAGACCTGCATGCAAACCGGGGGTACGGGCCAACGCCAGCCACGGGCGAATTCCATCCATGGAAATACAGTCCTCAAGACTTGTGCGCCGTTCGGCGCGGTTCCCCCACATCCTTGTGGCGGGTCATTCATCCACCGGCCAGGCCGGCTACCGAACCGCCGCAAGGCGATCCGGCATCAAAGAACCTATGGCTGCCTGACCCCGTCGCCAGTGCGGATGGGGCGGGTCGCTTCCATGATCAGTCCGTAGCTCATCCTCTCGTTCGCTTTGAACACCATCACCAGGCCTGTGCGCTCCTCGGGGAGGGCGACGCTCTTTCTGAACGCGGTGACTCCGGTGGTCAGGCCGGCAGTCTGGCCGCCGTGGGCGTAGACATCCTTGACCTTGCCGCCGGATTCCTGAACCGCGAGGACGTGGCCCGGCTCCAGTCCGTCGCGCGTACCGCGGTTGATGGCCACGACCTGGTACTGGCCCAGCACCGAGTAGTCATCGACTGCCATCACGGCGCCTTGGAGCGCCTTAGCCGGCGCATGCGGGATGAAATCGGCACCGAGGGTCGCGTCTTCGGGGAACAGTTTGTCGCCCTGCAGGGCTTCTCGCTGGGACTTCGTCAGAGTCAGCTTGGTCGTCTCGCCCTGCTCCGAGACGGCGCCAGATCCGACATACAGGCCGTGATAGCCAAGGATATCGCGCGTTTCCGGATCCCTAAGGGGCTCGCCGACGTGGATGATATTGTATCGGCCGTCTACGGAAGCGTTGTCCAGACCGCGCACATACACTTCGTTGCCGGCGGCGCCAATCATGCGGCTATCGCGCATTGCGACAATGTAAGGTCCTGACTTGACCTGGGCCTTGTCCAGCATGGTTGGCCTGCCCATGAACGCGGCAATGACCTCGTAGGGGACGGTCGTCACGGCTTGCGGCAGCGCCTCGCTGCGAACCTGGGGCGTGAGCTTCATAGCACCACCGCCAACCGGGGTTGCGGCGCGCTGCTCAATGGAGACCCGAGGTTGTCCTTCCACGTAGGTCAGGGCCAGGACGTCTCCCGGATAGATGCGGTGCGGATTCTCGACCTGCGGATTTGCGTACCAGATTTCGGGCCAATACCAGGCGTCCTGCAGGAAGACCTTGGAGATTGACCAGAGCGTGTCGCCGGACTGGACGGTGTACCGCTCCGGGGCATTGGCCGCGAGCGGAATGATGCTACCTGTGGCGACGGTTCGTGTGGTGCCTCCGGCCTGGGCTCCCGACGTTACCGGCAGTGCCAGCAACAGCGCTCCGGCAACGGCCGCAGCAAGTGTCGTGAAACCGGCAGACCGGCGGGGGCTGATCCTGAAGCCCAGAATCGGGAATGCGTGGGTCGCAGTCTTCATGCGCTGAGCGGCTCCATCTGGACTTGCAGGAATCAAACCCGTGCCCGGGAACAGTCTCGGGCCTTATAATCTCACTAGCCTTCTGTCGTTCCGGGTCACTCCGCCGGGCCGCTTTGCGGTCAGGCCCGGGGCCCTACAAACGATGGAATAGCGGCAGGAATCAGGTACTTCTGGAAAGGCATTAAGTTCAACGTCCGCTTAACTTTAGCAGCATTTTTACATCGAGTGCACGAATCCGGGCGCCGCCCCGAGACGTGGTTCTCATTCCCCCCAAGCCACCTCCTTACACCTTCGCAGCCATGGCACTTCTTTCGATCCTTGAATACCCCGATCCCCGGCTCCGGACCCGGGCAGAACCCGTCGGCGAAGTGGACGGGAAAATCCGGAAGCTGATCGATGACATGTTCGAAACGATGTACAAGGCTCCTGGCGTGGGTCTTGCTGCCTCGCAGGTCAATGTCCACTTGAGAGTGCTCGTTGTGGACATTACCGAGGATCGCAGTCGGCCGCTGGCGTTGATCAATCCCGAGATCATCGAGCGCAGCGGGGAGGGAAAGCTCGAAGAAGGATGCCTGTCAGTACCGGGAATCTACGAGAACATCGTCCGCGCTGACCGCATTCGCGTGCGGGCGCTTGGGCGCAATGGCAAGTCCCAGGAGATCGAGGCCGGCGGGCTGCTCGCGGTGTGCATACAGCACGAGATGGACCACCTCGAGGGCAAGCTGTTTGTCGACTACCTTTCAGAACTCAAGCGCACACGAATCAGGAAGAAGCTTGAGAAGGAACAGAAGAGCAGGGAGGGAGCGGGTCCAGTCCGGCCGAAAGTTCCGGCAATCTGATCCCCATCGAGTTTCGCGGCAAGACGCGCCTGGGCGGAATCGCAGGCTCTCGAACCAGCGCTTTCCGGCCTTTGCGCCGCGTCTGTATTGATAAGTACCAATGGCGGATCCCCAAAAACCCGTGTCCCAGGTCCTGAACATTGTCTTTGCCGGTACGCCCGCGTTTGCCGTGCCGGCGCTTGAATCCCTGTTGCGGTCGCAGCACCGTGTCGTTGCTGTCTACACACAGCCTGATCGTCCCGCCGGACGAGGGCGCAAGACGCAAGTCAGTCCGGTAAAGGACTGCGCGCTGCGTCATGGCATCCCGGTCGAACAGCCCCCCACCCTCCGTGATGACGGCGCGCGCGAGAAACTGGAGTCGTATGAGCCCGATGCCATGGTGGTGGTCGCGTATGGCCTGATCCTGCCGCCCTCAGTCCTCGGTGTTCCCCGACTAGGGTGTCTCAACATCCACGCCTCGCTGCTGCCCCGGTGGCGAGGTGCCGCACCGATTCAAAGAGCACTCCTGGCCGGCGATGTGCAGACTGGTATTGGCATCATGCAAATGGAAGCGGGTCTCGATACCGGGCCTGTGTTCATCGAACGGGTGATCGACATCGGGCCGCGCGATACCGCAGGTTCCCTGCATGACAGGTTGGCGGCCCTGGGGGCCGATGCGCTTCTTGAGGCACTTGACGGTCTGATTGCTGGCACACTGCAGCCTCGCCCGCAATCCGCGGCGGGCGTTACCTATGCCCGCAAGATAATGAAGGAAGAAGCCGTGATTGACTGGTCGAAGTCCGCTCAAGAAATCGACCGGCTGGTCCGAGCCTTCAATCCAGTGCCGGGTGCCGAAACGGCTTGGCGCGGGCAACAGCTCAAAGTATGGGAGGCGCAAGCAATCGCTCGCCTCGGTGAGGCCTCACCGGGAACCGTGGTGTCCGCGGACGCAGAGGGCATGGTTGTTGCGACCGGGGATGGCGGCTTGAAATTGGCCCGTATCCAGGTTGCAGGGCGCAAGGCCACGTCCGTGGCCGATTTCCTCAACGCCCATCGCATTGCCGGTGATCATCTTGGCAAAGATGAGTCCGGGCAGGCAGCGCGCACTTGAGTACGCCCGCTGAAGTACGTGCTCGAGCAGCACAGATTGTCGTGCTTGTGGCCGAGCGAGGCCAATCCCTGGATGCGCTGCTCGCGGCTGAAACCGGCAAGCCGCAGGAGCGAGGACTGCTCAGGAGCCTTTGCTACGGGACTCTGCGGTGGCATATCCGGCTGAGCGCCATCCTGGCGCAGATGGTTTCCGGTCCCGCCACTCGTCTGGAGCCTGAGGTAAGGGCTTTGACCTTGGTGGGGCTTTTCCAGCTTCTGCATACCGACATCGCGCCGCATGCGGCGGTATCCGAGACCGTCAACGCGACTCGGGTACTGGATGAGCCCCGGGCTGCGTCCTTGGTCAATGCCGTGCTGCGGCGCTGCCAGCGCGAAGGCAAAGCGCTCGGAGAACAGGTGGATGCCAATCCTGCTGTCCGTACTGCTCACCCGCGCTGGTTTGTGGAGCAGCTCGATGTCGATTGGCCGAGCGATGCCACTTCCATCCTCGATGCGAACAACGGGCATCCGCCTTTCTGGTTGCGGGTAAACCGGCAACGCACAACGCCGGCAGACTATCTTGACAGGCTCCTGGCGGCGGGCATGAAGGCAAGCCTGAGTGCACACGCGCCGGAAGCCCTGTTGCTTGCAGAGGCGGTCGACGTGAAGTCCCTGCCGGAGTTCGCGGCAGGGTGGGTGTCGGTGCAGGATGCGGCCGCGCAACTTGCGGCCCACGTGGTCAAGCCCCAGGCCGGGCACAGGGTACTTGATGCCTGCGCGGCGCCCGGAGGCAAAACCTGCCACATGCTTGAGCTTGAACCCGAGTTGGCCGAGATGGTGTCTGTCGACGCGTCTGGAGAGCGTCTTGAAAGACTGCAACAAAACCTGACCCGCTTGCGACTCAAAGGAACGGTAGTGAAGGGAGACGCCGAAACTCCTGAGTCATGGTGGGATGGCCAACCCTTTGATCGCATCCTGCTTGACGTCCCCTGCTCGGCCACCGGCGTCATCCGGCGCCACCCCGACATCAAATTGCTGCGTCGCGCTGCCGACATTCCGGCGCTGGCCGAGCGCCAAGGCAATATGCTCGAGCGTCTTTGGCCACTCCTCAGACCTGGCGGCCGCCTTGTTTACGCGAGCTGTTCTGTCCTGAGGGCCGAGAACGCCGGCATTGTCGAGCCGTTTCTCATGCGGCACAGGGAGGCAATGGACGTGACGGGGAGTCTGCCTCTCTCATGGCCCCCTGCAGGACAGCAGTATGGCGAGCGGGAGCCCGGACGGCGCCTGAGGCCCGGAGAAGCAAGCATGGATGGCTTCTATTATGCTTGTCTGCAGAAAAGCCACGGATGATGGTTCGTTACCAGTGAACCCGCCACCCCTGTCCCGGTATCCAGCGGTCCAAGCGGCGTTTGGCATGCTTGTGATCGTGCTGCTGGTGTTCTGCACGCTGGGCGGGGGCCAGGCACTCGCGCGTGAAGCGCCGCGTCGCTTTGAAATCCGGGCGGCGTTCGTGGAGCCGGCCGAGAGCGTCTACATGCTCAATGCGCGGCTGGACTTCGCGCTGCCCGAGGGTGCCAGGGCCGCGATTCTCGATGGCGTGGCGCTGACCCTCGATCTGGAAATCAATGTCAACCGGGCCCGGCGCTTCTGGCTGGACGATACGGTGGCGACACTCGAGCAGCATTACGAACTCGTGTACCACGCCCTGAGTGAGCGGTTTCTGGTCCGCAACCTGAACAGCGGCGAGCAAACCTCGTGGCCAACGCTCGAGGATGCAATAGAGTCATTGCAGGTGGTGGATCGCCTGCCCATTCTGGACCAGTCACTGGTGCTGCCCGATTACCGGTACGAAGTCAGCCTGCGCGGGCGACTTGATGTGCGCAACCTTCCCGAGGCGCTCCGGATCGTGCTGTTCTGGGTCGATGACTGGCGGCAACAGACGGACTGGTACACATGGCCACTCAATCTATGAGGCGCTTCGGCATTGCCGCGTTGGTCTCGGTGGGCGTGGCCCTCTGGATCGCGGCATTGCTGCTGATGGCGCAGACCGTGCAGAACTCGACCGAGTTCAGTCGCCTGCAGCCCTGGATCCTGCTCGTGAACGCGGCAGGCCTCGTCGTCCTTATGGTACTCATTGTCGGCAAGCTCGCGCAGTTGCTGCGCAACTGGCGCCGCCGCGTCGTCGGATCGCGGCTCGAAGCGCGCATGGTGTGGATGTCGTGCCTCCTCGCCGTTGTGCCCATGTTGCTGGTCTTCTACCTGTCCGTGCAGTTCCTCAATCGCGGCATCGATAGCTGGTTCCACGTCGAGATCCGGCAGGGCCTCCAGGATTCGTTGATGCTGTCGCGTGCCGCACTCGACCTGCGCATGCGCGAATATCTGGAGCGTACGCAGGCCATGGCAAGCAAGCTCGCCTACAGCGAGCTGAATCCGTGGTCCGAGCTCGGCGACCTGCGCAAGGGCAGCGGGGCCATCGAGCTGACGCTGGTCGGCGCCAACAGCCGCATCATTGCAGCCAGTTCTGATCGACTCGGCGAGACTGTCGCTACCCAGCCAACGGAAGAGGTGTTGCTGCAGGTGAGGCAGGGATTGCCCTTCATCAGTGTTGATCCCATCGCAGGTGGCGGTTACCTCGCGCGTACCGCTGTTCCGCTGACTCGTCGCGGCGGTGAACCGCGCGTACTGCTCGGCATCTACCCCATCGAAGAACGACTCGGTCAGCTTGCCGATACGGTGGAACTCGCCTACCAGCAATATGCCGAAAAGGCCCGGCTCCGGGAGCCGCTGAAGACCAGCTTCACATTGACGCTGACGCTGGTCTCGTTGATGTCGGTGCTGGCGGCGATTTATGGCGCCTTCTGGGCAGCCAGGCGGCTCGTCAAGCCGATTGAGGACCTGGTCGCGGGCACCCGCGCCGTCGCCAAGGGCGACTTCGGCACGCGCCTGCCCCTGACCTCCCACGACGAGATGGGCGTGCTCGTGCACTCGTTCAACGATATGACGGTGCGTCTCGCAACTGCGCGCGAGGAGGCTCGGCAGAGCCAGAATGCCGTCGAGGCGGAGCGCGCGAACCTCGCAGTCATTCTCGCCCGACTTTCGACGGGCGTCATTTCGCTAGCCTCTGACCTGCGCATCCGCACCGCGAACGAGGCTGCCGGCGGCATTCTTGGCGTCGACTTTGCTGACGGGATCGGCAAGCCGATCGACGTCATGGCACCCGGCATGCCCATGTTCGAGCAGTTCGTTGCGGCTTGCCGTGCGCATATCGACGACGGTCAGTCGGAGTGGCGTGAGCAGATGGTCCTGCGCGGTGATTCAGGCAGGCGCATCCTGATGTGCGCATGCACGGCATTGCCCGGGGATGCAAGCGCTGCTGCGGGTTACGTCATCGTGTTCGATGACATCACGACCCTGCTGCAGGCGCAGCGCGACGCGGCGTGGGGCGAAGTTGCGCGACGACTGGCCCATGAGATCAAGAACCCGCTGACGCCCATCCAGCTGTCCGCTGAGCGTATGCGTCGCAAGTTCCTCTCCTCGATGAATCAGGCGGATGCTCAAATACTAGAGCGTGCCACCACCACCATCGTTCACCAGGTAGAGGCGATGAAAGAGATGGTCAACGCGTTCAGCGAGTATGCGCGCGCGCCGGCCATGGAGATCTCGCGATTCGACCTCAACCAGCTGATCACCGAAGTCGTCGACCTGTACCGCTCGCAGGACACCCAGCGGCGGTTGTTGCTCGATCTCGACGCTGCGCTGCCCGAGATTGAAGCGGATCGCGGCCGGGTCCGGCAGATCCTGCACAATCTGCTGACGAATGCGGTGGAAGCACTGGAGGGCCAGGCAGGCGCGGAGATCACGATTCGGACGCATAGCCTGTCGCGTCCCCCGCTCGATCTGGCCGAAATCCTGGTCGAGGATACGGGTCCCGGCTTCCAACCCGATCTCATCGGCCAGGTATTCGACCCTTACGTCACCAGCAAGACCAGGGGCACGGGCCTCGGTCTTGCCATCGTCAAGAAGATCGTCGAGGAACACGGCGGCCGTATCGAGGCCGATAATCGCCGCGAGGGGGGTGCCCGGCTTCGCATCGAGCTGCCTTTGACCGAAGCCGCGAGAGCCGCCTTGCTGGCGCGCGAACCGCGATACAGTGAAACCAGAAGGGAACGCGCATGAGTGGACCACGGATCCTGGTTGTAGACGACGAGTCGGAGATCCGGGGGCTGCTGCAGGAGATCCTGGCGGATGAAGGCTATGACGTGGAGTCTGCGGCTGACGCGGCAGAGGCGCGGTCGCGCCGGGTGAAACATGAGCCGGATCTGATCCTGTTGGATATCTGGATGCCCGATACCGATGGCATCACGCTGCTGCGAGAGTGGGCACAGTCTTTATCCGGCTTGCCCTGTCCAGTTGTCATGATGTCCGGCCACGGAAGTGTCGAGACCGCTGTTGAGGCGACGCGCCTCGGCGCGTTCGATTTCATCGAAAAGCCCCTCTCGCTTGCCAAGCTGCTTCGCACCGTGGAGCGGGCTCTGGAATCCGGCAAGCACAAGCGGCAGGTGCCGCGCGCCATGTCGGCGCCTGTTGTGGCTCCTGTCGGCAAGAGCCGCGTCATGCAGGCGCTGCGCGAGCAGGTTCATCAGGTCGCGCCGCATGACGCATCGGTACTCCTCATCGGGGAGACGGGAACGGGGCGCGAAGCGTTCGCGCGCTATGTGCATTCGATATCGAAGCGCGGCGCAGGTCCGTTCGTGACGATCATCGCCGCCGGCGTTGGCGACGAGCATGCGACAGCCCTGATGAACGGATCAGAGAGCGCCGAGGGCGTTCGTGCCGGCCTGCTCGAGCAGGCCAACGGTGGGGTGCTGTTCGTCAATGGCCTGGAAGATCTGTCGCCGGCAGTGCAGCGACTGCTTCTCGCTGGCCTCGAGTCTCGTTCGTTCCTGCGAGTTGGTGGTCAGCGCCCCGTGCCCCTCGATGTGCGGCTCATCTGTTCTGCACGTCCTGGTATCGACCAACCGGGTGAATCCAGGTCGGTCCGTGTCGACCTGCTCGCTCACCTCAACGTCATCAAGCTGAACATCCCGCCGCTGCGCGACTATGCCGAAGACGTGCCTGATCTGCTGCGGTATTACGTCGACCGGCTCGTCGATGACGAGCAGCTGCACTTCCGGCGCTTTGGCGTCGCCGCGCAGAATCGGTTGCGCAATTATCCGTGGCCCGGGAATGTCAGTGAACTCAAAAGCCTCGTTAAGCGCCTGCTCATTCTGGGCGGCCCTGAGGAAATCGGTCTGGACGAAGTCGAGCGAGAGCTCGCTGCACAGACCCAGTCCAGCGAACCGCTGGTGAAACAGGACCTGCTTGCGCTGCCCCTTCGGGAGGCGCGAGAGCAGTTCGAGAGGGCCTACCTGCAGCAGCAGCTGATCCTGTGCAATGGCAAAGTGGGGCAGCTCGCGAAGCGGGTCGGCATGGAGCGGACGCACCTGTACCGGAAGCTGCGCTTGCTCGGCGTGGATTTCAGGCAGTCGCTCGACGACTGATGCGGCTTATTCGCCGACGCGGATGACCAGCGCGTCGATCTGCGCTTCGCGCAGCTTGCGTCTTGTTTCGTCCAGCGACTTGAGGTTGGTGACCGGACCGATGCGGACCCGGTGCCAGGTGTCGCTGTCGACGGCAACCTTCTGGACCTTTGACTCGATGCCCTGCAGGGCCAGCACCGCACGCATCTTCTCGGCGTCGACGGCATTGCGGAACGACCCTGCCTGCAGGATATAGGCGCCGGGTTTGTCGACCGGAAGCGCGGGCCCGTTCGGGCGGACGTCCTTCTCGCGTTCCGGAATCACGACTTCGAATTTCGGCAACATTTCGTAGAAGTCGAGCTGCGTCTCGGAATCGGCGCTCTGTGAGGCAGGCGCGGGCTTGTCCGTTGTCTGGGAGTCATCTACAGCCAAGGCGGCTGTGGCCACAGGCGGCAGATTTCCCTTGCGCCGGTCATGGACATAGACGCCTGCCGCCACGCCCAAGCCGATGACGAGACCCGCTACTAGCCCGACACCGCCTGAGAATTCCAGCGCCCCTTGCTTGCCGCGGGCGTGCTTGTAGTCCTTGGTCATCGCTACATTGTATCCGGGGCCGTCACTCCGAGCAGCGTCAGCCCATTTTCCAGGACCTGTCTGGCCGCCTCAACGAGATTCAGCCGTGCATCCCGCAGGGCGCCGTCATCGACGAGGAACTTTGTTGCGTTGTAGTACGTATGAAACTCGCCTGCGAGCTCTCTCAGGTAATGGGCGACCTGGTGCGGCTCCATGTCGCGAGCAGCCGTTTCCAGGAGCTCGGGGAAGTAGGTGAGCCGGCGAATGAGCGCCTTCTCGTGGGGGTCTGCAAGCTGAGCCAGCGCCCCCGCCTTGAAGCCAGGCGTAAACGCCAGGCCCTTCTCGACAAGCTGACGGAATACGCTGCGCACCCGCGCGTGGGCGTACTGCACGTAGTACACGGGATTCTCCTCGCTCTGCGCGAGTGCGAGATCGATATCGAACACGAACTCCGTATCGGCCTTGCGAAGGGTCAGGAAGAAACGCACGGCATCCCGACCCACCCACCCGATCAGGTCCCGCAGCGTCACATAGGAACCCGCGCGCTTGGAGATCTTGACCTCCTCGCCGCCGCGCGTGACCCGTACCATCTTGTGCAGAATGTAGTCCGGAAAGCTCGCCGGGATGCCGACATTGAGTGCTTGCAGTCCTGCGCGGACACGCGCGATCGTGCCGTGATGATCGGTGCCCTGGATGTTGATCGCCTTCATGAAGCCGCGTTCCCACTTCGTTACGTGGTAAGCGACGTCCGGTACAAAGTACGTGTACGTACCATCAGACTTGCGCATGACGCGATCCTTGTCATCACCGTAGTCCGTGGTCTTGAGCCACAACGCGCCTTCCTGCTCGTAGGTCTTGCCGCTTGCAACCAGGCCGCGGACGGTTTCGTCCACTTTGCCATCGCTGTAGAGGCTGGATTCGAGGTAGTAAACGTCAAAATCCACGCCGAACTTCTGCAGGTCCAGATCCTGCTCCCGGCGAAGATATGCCACCGCGAAGCGGCGAATGGCATCGAGGTCTTCCACATCGCCACTGGCCGTGACCGTTGTGTCATCGGCGCTCACGGAACTGCGCGCCTGAAAGTCCGCGGCAATATCCTCGATGTACTCGCCGTTGTAGGCGGATTCCGGCCATCCCGGCTCGCCGGGCTTGACCCCGATCGCGCGGGCCTGAACCGACAGGGCCAGGTTGTGGATCTGGACACCGGCGTCGTTGTAGTAGAACTCGCGGGTGACGGCGTATCCCTGCGACTGCATCAGGGCGGCGAGCGAATCGCCGAGCGCTGCCTGCCGTCCATGTCCGACATGCAGCGGCCCCGTCGGGTTGGCGGAAACGAATTCGACAACGGTTCTCGCGCCTCCTCCCAGGTTGCTGCGTCCGTAGGCGGACTTGAGCTCGAGGATGTGCGTGAGCTCCTGCCCATAGGCATTCGGTGATAGATGGAAGTTGATGAAGCCGGGGCCGGCAATCTCGACCCGCTCAACCAGATTGCTAGCGGGCAGCGACTTGACGAGCAGCTCAGCGAGATCGCGAGGTTTGCGTTTCGCAGCCTTGGCCAGCTTGAGTGCAACACTGGTCGCAAAATCGCCATGAGCGGGATCGCGAGTGCGCTCCAGTTCCACGTCTGGCAGTGCACTGCCGTCAGGCAAGCTGCCTGCAGGGAGGGCACCAATTGCACTCGCGACGAGGTGTGAAATCTGCTGCTTCAAGATCTATCCTTAACGCTGATAGGGGCGGGGATCGGGGAAGCGCAAGTCTACGCTACGCTAGGCTGAGTCGCGACACGTGGCGGGCAGGGACAGCCGTTAGAACAACTCGAGTGGATCCACATCCAAAGACCATCGCACCTTGCGGGATTCCGGCAGGTCGTCGAGTTGAGAGATCCATCCTGCCAGGAACGTCTGCAACTGCGATGGAGCGACGGCCTGCAGCAACAGCTGCGCCCTGAAGCGATCGCCACGACGTTGCATCGGTGCTGGAGCCGGTCCGAGCAGGGACACCTGTGCCCGTGTGGACTTCGCTATGCGCCGTGCCGTCGCCAGGAAGTGCATGGGCGGATCTTCGGTTGTGGCCTCGGCACGAATCAATGCGAGCCGGCTGAAGGGAGGCCATCCCGCGGCTTCGCGTTCCCGCAGCGCAGCCGTCGCAAAGGCCCCGTAGCCACCAGCAAGCAGTTGCTGGAGGAGTGGGTGATCCGGGTACTCGGTCTGGATGAGGACCTCGCCTGGACGGGAAGCGCGACCAGCGCGCCCGGCAACCTGGATGATGCTCTGTGCCAGTCGCTCGCTGGCGCGGAAATCCGTGCTGAACAGGCCCTGGTCGGCATTCATGACAATCACCAGGGTCACATCAGGAAAGTGGTGACCCTTCGTCAGCATTTGCGTGCCGACGAGAATGCGAACAGCACCGCTGTGGATTCGTTCCATGGCGGCGTCGAGCTCGCCTTTGCGGCGCGTGTTGTCACGATCGATTCGTACCAGCGGCACGTCGGGAAAGATGTTGCCCAGGGTCTCCTCGATGCGTTCAGTCCCCTGGCCAACTGGCTTTGTCGGCGCCTGGCAGACAGGGCAGGTGGCAGGAATGGCCTGCTCCCTTGCGCAGTGATGGCAGACGAGCTTGTTGTCTTGCCGATGTACCGTCAGCCGCGCATCGCAACTCGGGCAGGGTGCGGCCCAGCCGCAGCCCGGGCAGAACAGTGCCGGGGCGTAGCCACGGCGATTCAGATAGAGCAGTACCTGACCGCCGGCATCAAGGTGCCGACGGATGGCCAGCATCGCCGGCGTCGACAGGCCCTGATTGGCGGCGTGCTGACGCAGATCGATCACGCCAATGTGCGGCGCCGTCGCGCTGCCGGCCCTTTGTGGCAACACCAGGTGCTCGCTGCGGGTGCGCGCACCCGGCCGGGACAAGCGAGCGAGGCTTTCCAGCGACGGTGTGGCCGATCCCAGAACGACGGGAACACCGTGCCGCTGTGCGCGGGCAATGGCGAGATCGCGAGCCGAATAGCGGAAGCCTTCCTGCTGCTTGTAGGAGGCATCGTGCTCTTCGTCGACGACGATGAGGCCCGGCCGCGCGAGCGGCGCAAACACAGCAGAACGGGTGCCGATGACAATGCCCGCAGCACCGTTCCGCGCGTTGCGCCAGGCGGCCAGTCGTTCCGAGTCATTGAGCGCCGAATGCAGCACGGCCAACGGTGCCGAAAATCGATCAGAAAATCGCTGCGTCAATTGCGGCGTCAAGGCGATTTCCGGCACCAATACCAGTGCCTGCCGACCTTGCGCGAGCACCGTTTCGATCGCCCGCAGGTAGACCTCAGTCTTGCCGCTTCCTGTCACCCCATCAAGCAACAGCGTTGCAAACCCATCGAGGTTCGCCTCGATTCTTGTAATCGCCGCCTGTTGGGCGTTCCCGAGCTCCGGTCCCTGTTGCTTGACGCCTTGCGGTGGGGTTGTCGCGACGGCCTGCCTTTCAATCTGCTCAACGAGGCCCCGCTGAATGAGCAAGCGGGCCGCGTCCCGCCAGCCAGGGAGAGCGGCGTCCAAGCCTCCCGCGGTCAAGCCATGGGGTGAGCAGGAGGCTCGCAGCGTTCTTACCAATGCGTGCTGGCGGGTAGCGCGCGACGTGACCAGCGTCTCGGCATCCTGCTGGCCAGCAGGCGTCAATCGCCAAGTTCGCTCCGTCGATTCGACTCCCGCGCCCTTTCTAAGTGCGACCGGCAGGGCCGCTGCCAATACTTCACCTACCGGATGGCGGTAGTAGTCGGCGGACCACACCAGCAGTTCGAGCAGGACTTTATCGAAAACAGGCTCCGTATCGATGGCTTCAAAGGCGCGCCGGATCTTGTGTTCTGCCAACGAGGTTTGGGCTTGATGCCCTACGAGAATGCCGACTGTCCGACGCTTGCCGAACGGGACCCAGAGGCGTTGCCCTACGCGCAGCTCGCCTGCGTCCATTCCTTCCGGCGGGCGATAGTCGAACAGCCTCCGAAGCGGTGTGTCGATGGCGATCGAGAGGTACCCGGCCATGGTCAGGAATTAGCCTCGTTCTGGTGCACGGTCAGAGGGGGAATCGAAGGTTGCTCGTTATGGAAGGTTGTCCACAAAACCTGTGGATAACTCTGTGGATGAGTTGGGGCAAAGGTATCCAAGTGGGCATTTCGACTGTGGGTTTTGCGGTCTGATCAACAAATGATCTGCAGTCAAAGAAGAGCCATAAAATAGAGCAAATACAATCTGTTATGCCGATCTCAAGGGGTTGCCGCTGCGCAGTGGCATCCTGGTAGCTCAGATGTCGCCGTGGAATTCGCGTGCAGGTGGATGAAAGCTAGGGGAAAAGCCCTTTCACCGCCGACGTCAACCCCGGCAAGCGTGCCACGTTATACACAGAGTTGCGGCTGATCGGCACTGACGCCGCGGATGAGATAGTGAGGAAGATCGTCCTACGGAGCCATTGCACGGGCTCCTTGGGCAGCAGCCATGGGCCACTCTGCTACGCTTTCGGCTGAATCGGGTTCGTTCAGCGCGGTTCGCGCCGACCGGCACCCCATGTCATTAGAGGATGTCCGTCTGAACTCTGCCCGCGCGCTGGATCAGTTCTTGTCGAGTGTCGAAAGACGGGCGTTTCGAATCGCAAGCATCGCGCTGCGCGACCAGGAAGAAGCGCTCGACGTCGTCCAGGACGCGATGCTGCAGCTGGCGCGCCGGTATGGCAGTCGGCCTTCGAGTGAATGGATGCCCTTGTTCTATCGAATTCTGCAGAACCGCATTCGCGACTCGCAGCGGCGCAAGGCGGTTCGCAACCGCATATTTGCGTGGTGGCCATCGGGATCCGCGGGAGACGACGTGTCGCCTGACGATCCGGTGATCGATGCAGCAGACGGGAGACCACAGCCGGATTCGGTGGTGGCGAACGGCGAGGCCTTGAAGGCATTGGAGAGTGCGGTCGCGGAACTCCCGGCCAGGCAGTCCGAGGCGTTCTTGCTGCGGACGATTGAGGGACTGGATGTTGCCGCGACGGCCGCCGCGATGGGGTGTTCGGAAGGGAGCGTCAAGACGCATTATTCGAGGGCGGTGCACACGTTGCGCGCCCGTCTGGGAGAAGCTTGGTGACCACAGCTGACGAAAGGCCGCCGGTTCACGGTGGGAGTGAGACCGAAGAAACGCGCGAAGCCGCCTTCGCTGAGCGTGCGCGCCACCTGTTGGCGGAGGGTGTCGATCATCTGGACGGGCGGACGCGCTCGCGATTGGCTCAGGCGCGCCATGCGGCACTCGATCAGCTGCAGTCGGCGCAATCCCGTCGCGGGTTCTCGATGGGAGGTTGGCTCGCGCCAGCAGGAGGGTTCGCTGCAGTCGTGGTAGCCGCGCTCATCTGGGTCGGCATGCCGGCGATTGATCCAGTGAGCCAGACGGCAGCGGTTCGCACAGACATGGGTGGCACGGCAGCCGATGACCTGGCACTCATGGCAGATGCGGAAAACCTCGAGCTGGCCGAAGAGATCGAGTTCTATTCCTGGCTTGAAGCGGAAGCGGTCCTGCCAGCTGCAACTGGAGGCGTAGGGTGAGCAGCCAGCGGCCGTGCCATGGCATGGGCCTGGTCGCGATGGCGATGTTGCTGCCGCTGGGCGTCGGGGCGGCGGACAGCGCACCGCCGAAGGCGAAAGGTCCGGTGCCGGCCGACTTTCTCGAGTACCTCTCGGCACTTGAAGGCGCCGATGACAACTGGACTGATTTCGAGGTGGTTGACGTACAGCCTCCTCCGAGAAACACCAAGACGGTTGCGCCGAAGGCAGCCAAGGCGGTTGAATCAAAATGAAGCGACATTTCCATCACTGGTTGCCAGCCGTACTGCTTGGCGTCTGCCTTTGCTTCGGTGCTGCACATGCGGCAGACGCTCCCGGTATCGCATGGCCTGCGTTGACCGTCGAGCAGCAGCAGATCCTGGCAGGCTTTGAAGGCAATTGGGATCAGCTTGCGCCGGGCAGGCAAGTCGCCTTGGCGAAGGGTACGGAGCGATGGCTGGCGATGACGCCGGATCAACGGGAGAAGGCCGGCGATCGATTCAAGCGCTGGCAGTCACTGACGGATGATCAACGGGCGCAGATTCGGGATCGCTACCGGGGTTTCCAGGATCTGGCTCCCGACGAACAGGCACGGCTGCGCGACAACTTCCGTCGATTCCGCGACTTGTCACCCGAGCGCCGGCAGGAGCTGCGAGAGCGGTTCCGGCAGCTGACGCCGGAGCAGAGGCAGCGGGTGCGCGAGCGACTGCAGAATCGCCGGCCACCCCCAAGAAGGCAGTAGGCCCGCCCGGGACTCTGTCAGACGGCCTTGACCGACCGGATCACCTGGGCCACGGCTGCCTGACCATCGCCGTACAACATGCGGGTGATGTCCAGGTAGAACAACATGTTCTCGATCCCGGAGAACCCAGTTCCTTGGCCACGCTTGATGACGATGCCATTCTTCGCATCGTCCGCATTCAGGATCGGCTCGCCGTAGATCGGGCTCCACTTGTCGTTGCGCGTCACCGGTTGACGACGTCGTTCGTACTGATGATGAACCTCACCCCCCGCCGATTCGAACTCGGCGTTGATCTCTTCCGGGAATGCGATGATGTCGTAAGGGATGACCGCTTCTGCCAGCAACACATTCATGCGGGCAGGCATGCGGCCAGTCACAACGTAAATCGCGAGCTTCACCATGAGCTCTTTTTCCTGCGGCCGTCGCAGCCGTCAGGAAAAGGCGCGGGCTGTCTTTGTGCACTTGGCGCTGTCGAATGATTTCGTTGAATTATGGTATCTGGCTCGCGTATCGTAGACGTGCATCGGCCCGTAGGAATGCCGATGCGTATTTCACGGGACTGCAGAAATCATGAGCGCACTGCAGCGACATTGGGTGGATCGGATCAGTATCTCCGGTCGTCTGGCCGGCACGGTGTAACGTGATCAGCCTCTCTCAGGAAATCTTGAGGACCGACATCTCTGGCATGCCCCTCGAGTGGATCGACTATCGCGATGCGGTCAGGCTTTACCACACCGAGCAAGTGGCTTACGCCTGCGGGACGCCGCTCTACAGCCTGTATGGCGGCACCAACGCCCGCACCGGCCTGCGTACCGTAGTGAATGTCAGTTCCATCATCGCCACCACGGGCCACTGTTACAACCCGGGCAACCTGCGCGGCGATTACACGCCTCCGCTCAACAACCAGACGCTGTTCAAGCGGGACGCCTATCTCTGTCTCTATTGTGGCTTGCGCTTCCCCAGCAGCCTGCTGTCACGCGACCATATTCGCCCGTTGAGTCAGGGCGGCCGCGATACCTGGACCAATGTCGCCACGGCCTGCCGCCGTTGCAACAACCACAAGGCATCGCAGACGCCGGAGGAAGCGGGCCTGCAGCTGATTGCCGTTCCATTCCAGCCCACCTATGCGGAATACATCTATCTCAAGGGCCGGCGCGTGCTGGCCGACCAGATGAAGTACCTGATCGCTCATTTTCCGCGAACCAGCCCGCTTCACGCGCGACTGCGCAACGCGCAGGTGTGACGTGTCGACGGAGCAGGAGTCGGATTCTCCGGAGTCGCCGGGGAAAGGAATGGCGGCCCCCGTCTATCTGATCGACGCGTCCGTATTCATCTTTCGCGCGTACTACTCGGTGCCGGTGACGCTGACCGATCTGGATGGCCAGCCGGTCAACGCTCTGCACGGCTTCGCGAGGTTCATCGGCGACCTCGTCGAGAGCGTCGGTCCCACGCACATGGCGGTGGCGTTCGACGAAAGCCTGGCAACATCATTTCGCAACCAGCTCTATCCGCCATACAAGGCACACCGCGAACCTGCGCCCCTTGAGCTGAAGCAGCAGTTCCGGCTATGCCGAGAATTCTGCCGCGCGTTCGGGCTGGCTGAATTCTCGAGTCCCGAGTTTGAGGCCGATGACGTGATCGGCACGCTGGCGAAGCGGTCGCGGGCAGGCGGCAGGCCGTCGGTCATCGTCACCCGCGACAAGGACCTTGCCCAGTTGGTGGGGCCGGACGACGAGTTCTGGGACTATGTGGCTGATGTCCGCTATGCCTACGAGGATATCGAGGAGCGATTCGGTGTCATCCCTGAGGCCATCGCAGACTTCCTCGCGCTGACCGGTGACGCCGTCGACAACATCCGCGGTGTGCCCGGCATCGGCCGCAAGACGGCGTCGATCCTGCTCAAGCATTTCAATTCCCTCGACCAGCTCTACGCGAACCTGGATCGAGTAGCAAAGCTGAAGGTGCGGAATGCCGGATTCGTTACCGGGCAGTTGAAGGACTATCGGGAGGCGGCCTATCTCGCACGGCAGCTGACAGGGATCTATTGCGACGTGGCCCTCGAGGCGGAGGTCGGCGACTCACGGCGCCGACCTCCGAACTTGCCGGTCCTGGAGCGTTTCTACGACGGCGTCGGCTTCGGCCGTCTGCTCAGGAATCAGGCCGAGCGTATCGCCGCCCGGACCTGAAGGTCCCGCTCAGAAACGCCAGGGCGCGCTCAACCAGAGTGCGTCCGAGCTGCTCGCGTTCTTGAGGTCGATCAGTTCGTATTCGGCGCGAACATGCAGGTGTTCCGCGAAGGTCATGCCGATGCCGCCGCCATAGATGAGGTCATCACGGCTCGACTTGGAGCGCAAGTCGGAGCCGGGCGCGTCGAGGTCGACACGCAGCTTGACGCCGTAGAAGTAGTAGCCGGCCTTGGCAAACAGCTCGACGGGGCCGAAGGGCAACGTGCCGATCAGCGACGGGCTGAAGCCACTGACATCAAGCACGTAGTTGCGATTCGAGCCGGATCCCTCGAAGCGGTCGCCTGCGCCATCGCCGGCGCTGCGCCGAGGCCGCATACGGCCGCAGCGAGGCCTGCCAGCTTTAGAGCGTTGAGTCTGGAAGTCGTCATCACTCTCTCCTTCAAGTATCCCGTCAGATTCCGGATGGGAGGATGCGGTGTGTGGGGTCGTGGTACGAGAGGCGTAGCGCCGCACGACATGCAGGAACCCGCGACGCCGCTCTCCGCAGCTGTCTGACAGTTGGACGCATGCAAGCAACGACAGGCGTCGCAATCCCGTTGCACCCGCCCTATCTGGACACGGGTACAGGCCAGCTGCCGCCGCCTGAATCGGTACTAAACGGAAATCAGCGTAGATGTCTGCAATCGCAGACGTTCAGCGGATCGAGCGGATCGCGAGGGCGACGAGCTTCTGTAAGCCCCGCTCTTTGAGTGAAGTCGGGTGATCAAGGGTCATGCGAGCAAGGAGAGGCTGCAGCGCAGCGTCCGTGGTGCCCGTCAGCAATGCCTTGGCAATCGTGGTGAGCTTGTGCATGGGCGTCGAGGTTTCGGCTTGCAGCCAGCGCAACGCCCCGCCCAGCGTCCGCTCTTCGGGAGTCAGGTCCGAGCCGAAGGGATGCTCCGCAAAAAGCCCATGGTCCCGCAAAGGGCGCAGCTGTCCAGCAATCCGTTCCGGAACATTGGTGCGTGCACGGTCTGGAATCCGATAGCTGGCGGGCAATTTTCCCGTGCCCTGCGCGTCACGAACCAGACTTTTCTGGAACCGCGCATCCATGACATCCACCAGCGCTGCGATGACCTCGGAGTCGGTTTTGCTGCGCAAGTCAGCGATACCATATTCGGTCACGACGATATCGCGGAGATGACGGGGAATGGTCGTGTGTCCGTAGTTCCACAGAATGTTGGACGAAACAGTTCCCGCCTTGCTCCGGGTGCTGCGCAGGCACAGGATTGAACGCGCGCCAGGCAACAGGTGCGCCATGGCCACGAAGTTGTATTGTCCCCCCACGCCGCTCACCACGCGCCCGTCCGCAAGGCCGTCGGATATGGCGCTGCCAAGCGCGGTCACCATCATCGTCGTATTGACGAAGCGGGCATGGCGCCGCTGCGCGCTCTTGAGCTCGAGTTCCGGGCCAAACAGCTCGTTGATGAAGCTGATGCCGCGCATGGAAAACTGCCTCCGAGTGGTCGCAGGCATGTTCCGCAATTTCCTATAGAAGGAAGCCGGCCCGAAAAAGAAGCCTGCGTCCAGTACGCTGCCATTGCGAAGGCAAGCGCCGAGGCAATGCGTCGCGATGGCTGCCCTGCTGACGGGATCTTCGAGATTGACGGGGATGCCAACTCCTTGCGCCGTGATCAGCATGCCGTTTTCGAAACGGATTTCCTCGCGCAGTACGCCGACATCACGAAGTTCCTGGAAGTCCACGTACGACAGCCGCCTGACGCCTGCCTCGTACAATGCATCGACGCAACTCGCATCGAGTTTCTCCGTGATGGAGCCCTCGTCCAGGAGCTGCTGGATGCGGGCGCTCGGATAGACCCGTCGCTTCAGGATGCCGCTCTCGTGGAGGTCGAGAAAGCCGTCGACGAGCATCTCCGAACAGGCGTATACCCCCCGATCGAACTGGGTCGTTCCGCCTTCTGTCTCGATCAGTGTCCCCGCTGCTCGCAACAATCCGGTGCTCTCCAGCGCCTCCCGATACAGGGCCGGGCGCTGATGCCGCAGCAGTAACCCATGAGCCACCGCGTCTCCAAGCTCGCCGATTCCAAGCTGGAGCGTTCCTCCATCCTTCACGAGAGAGCTGACGGCGAGGCCGATCATGTGATCGGTTATGTCGATTGCGGGATTCGGCGGGCTGAACAACCGGAAGTCGTGTTCCGGTGGATCGATCAGGAAGTCGAAAGAGTCCTCGGGGACGACGGCATCGCCGTACATGAACGGCAGGTCACGATGCAGCGCGCCGATCAGGGCAAAGGGCTTGCCGTTGGCGCGCATCGCTGCGATGTGAGGCAGCAGGTCCACTGTCAGGTCAGGATTACAACTCAGGCTCAATTGCCCTGCCAGGCCATCGTCCGCACCCGGTGGCGCAACCAGCTGGGCCAGCACATTCAGGCCGCGAGCGAGGGCATCGCGAATGACATGGGTGTAGTTGGCGCTCAAGTAGTGCTGTTGCAGGTGTCCGTTGCCTACCCAGGCTCCAGGCTCCAGGAAAAATTCGGTGACCTCAATGTTTGCTGGCAGCCGGCCTGCTTCAAGCAGCGACACATAGTCGAGTGCCGGCGTGTCGCCGAACAGTCGCCTCGCCAGCGGTTCGACGAGGCGGCGCTCCAGCTCGCTGTGTCCCTTGGGTGTCCTGAATGACAGTGCCGTCATGATCGTCAGGTGAATACTGGAGTCACGACATGCACGCTGCACCATCGCGTTGACGAACGGGATTGGCTTGCCAAGGCCGACTGGCAGGCCGAGCACAATCCGCTTGCCGAGTCGCGCCAGCGTCGCGTCGACACAGGCCTCCGGATCGGTAAAGCGGCGGGGTGAAGAGGGACTCAAGTGGGGTCTACTGCAGTCGATGCTGGCCGGGCGCGCCGTCTGGTTCCGTGCTGAGCAAGAGCAGGCGTGTGCCCTCGGGTGCCTTGATGACGGCATTGGTTGCCGCATCGAGTGAATCCGGCATGTCGTCGAGCAGTTCAATTCCCTTGCGCCGCAGTACATCGAGCCGACGCTTCATGTCCACGTCTTCAAACGTCAGGACCGGCATGCGCAACGCCCGTGTGCGGTACAGACCCACATTGAGCCGGTCGCTCGTGAGCGTCCTGCGCAGGAAGGGTTCTTTAGTCTCGACCAGGCTGATGAAGCCCAGCGATTCCCAGAAGGACGTCGCGGCTTCGAAGTCGCGAACGGGCAGACCGTATTCTGCAAAGTAACCGAGCGATGACTCCTGCCCGTGATCAAGGAGCAGGGGCGAGAAAGTCCTTGCCTCGACGAGCGTGATTCTCTGACCCGTCGGGTCGACGAGGCTGGCCTGGTTGAATGATTCGCCATCAAGCCGTTCGTCGACGAGCTCAAATCCGCTGGCTCGGAGCCGCTCCGCGTGGCGGGCAAGGTCGGGCTGCATATAGGTCAGCGTCAATGCCGGAAGCGATGATTGATGCAGGCCGAGGTAGAGGCGCCCATCGGTCAGCACGGCATAGGGATGCGGCCACGTCTCGCCGGTGGCGGCCTGCACAAAGCCGAGCTTCTCGTAGAACGCGATGGATTCCAGGATGTCGTCGACCGGAATGCTGATCTCGAGGAAGCGTCCGATCATTGGGGGCGGCGTTCCTTATCCCAATGCGCCGCGTGCGCGTGCGCGCTCGGCAGTCAGGCCTTCCGTCTTGGCCAGTGCTGCCAAGTCCCGGCTACCACTCGTTTCGGGCCAGCCCTGCGCATGTCGGACGAGCAACTGTGTCAGGGTGCTGACGTGGGCGGAGGAGGCATTGAGCGCCGGCACGTAGTCGAACTCCTCGCCGCCGAGCGTCAGGAAGTCGGCGCGATTGCGCAGCACGATTTCTTCAAGGGTCTCGAGACAGTCTGTTGCAAATCCCGGGCAGACTACAGTCACGCGCTTGTGTGCACCTGCCGCGTAGCTGGCGAGGATTTCGTCCGTGTAGGGCTTGAGCCAGGTTTCTCGTGTAACGCGGGACTGGAAGCTGACGGTCCATTCGTCTTTCTGCAGACCAAGGCTTGTGGCCACCAGTCGCGCCGTCTTGTGACACTGGCAGAAATAGGGATCGCCAGCGAGTAAGTACCGTTCTGGCAATCCATGAAAAGAAAAGACCAGGTGCTTGGACCCGTGGGTGTGCCAGTGTTCAAGGATGCTGGAAGCGATGGCATCAATGTAGGGACCCTCGTCGTGGTACTGGCCGATGAAGCGGATCTCGGGTACCCAGCGCCAGCGAGACAGCACTTTGCCCACCTGGTCGAACACGGGCCCGGTGCTGGTGGCAGAGTATTGCGGATACAACGGCAGCACCAACAAGCGCCTGACATTGGCCGCCTGCAGCGCAGCCAGCGCGCTCTCGATCGACGGGTTGCCATAGGTCATGCCGAGGGCAACGGGCACGTCGTCACCCAGCTCGCGCGTGAGATCGCCCGCAAGAGCGTCCGCGAGCTGACGGGAATAGACCATCAGCGGCGAGCCCGCGGGTGTCCACACTTGCGCGTACGCGTGGGCGCTGCGCCGCGGGCGAATGCGCAGGATCACGCCGTGCAGGATCAGCCACCAGAGTGGGCGCGACATTTCAATGACGCGCGGATCCCAGAGGAACCGGGCCAGGAACTTGCGCACATCCTTCGGAGTGGGGGAGTCGGGCGTGCCGAGATTGACGACAAGCACACCAAGGCGGCCGCGCACGTCGTGCTGGTAGCCGCCCGGTCCCGGAGGAGTTGTTCCCAGATACTGCTGCATGAATCGTCTTTGAGCGGTCCGATGAATCTCGCCACGATACCCTAAAGACAGGCGACCGCAGAGCACAAAGCGGGCCGGGCGATGATGCGGTCTGTAATCCCGACAGGTGCCCCTGTTCGGCCGGGCTTCCGCGCTGGAAGTCCGATCCAGGACGCGGACGGTGCGGTGGGCGGAAACCCACCCTGCGAGGCGCGTCGAAAAACAGTTGTGAGGGAATTGCGACGCAGTTGTCGCTTTATGGAGTCTGGACTCGCGCGTACGTGGAAAGGGGGTCTCCACAAGGATCTTTAAGGATGAGGCGCGCGACTGGGCATGGATGCCCTTTTTGATTCATCAAACGTGGACCCGCAAGTTGCGGGCCATGCGGATCGCATCTTCGATCCCGCTGTAGTACCGCGGGACTCGGAGGGTCTCCCGGTAACCCAGCGCCGCATAGAACTGCTTGGCGCCGGTATTGCCTGCCCGCAGTTCCAGCTCGACCATGAACACGCCTGCCGTCACGGCGGATTCCTCAATCCAGTCAATCAGTTGCCTGCCAACACCCCGTCGCTGGGCGCTTTCGGCCACTGCGAGCAGCGTGACATGTACGCTGTCATCGCCGAAGTGGGCCATGGCAAACCCCACCAGGTCCTTGTCCGTGCGGGCCGTGACAACCATGTTGTCACGTTGGCGCATGTGGGCTGCCACACGGCGCGGCGTCCACGACCAGGGCAGTCCGGGTTCAATCAGTACTCGCGACATCCCTGCGATGCGGGCTGCCTCTCCCATCTTCGCGGGGCCCAGTGTGACGGTGGTCTTCATTGAGGCCGTACTTTACTCAGTATCTTCGCCTGCGGCCGTGCGCGAGTCCGCACCCTCCCCATGTCGATCCGGGCGTCCGTCAACATCTGGATCCTGTTCCACCGACCATTGCTCCCTGAACGCCTGCAGCGCTTCGCCCTGGACGCTGGCATGGCGATTGGACAGAAGCAGGGAAGACAGCGAGCAGACGCGCGCTCTCAAGATACCCAGGTCGCAGGCGGCATCGAACAGCGTCGGGTACCAGCTTTCCCAGTTGGGCAGAAGTTGCTCGACTTGTTCGCGAAGGTTCATTAGGCGGAGTTCAGTGTGTTCCGGCAAGGCCGGGCAAGGGGGACATAATAGGCGATACCGTGCGCCTCTTGACGGACCTCGATCAAGGGTCTGCCGCCGGGCAGACCGGGTGTCTAGCGTTCGAGAATCGCGGAGACGCCCATGCCGCCCGCCGTGCACACCGAGATCAGGCCGCGCTTGCCACCCCGCTCGGCGAGCAGCTTGGCCAGGGTCGACACGATGCGGGCGCCTGTCGCCGCAAAGGGGTGGCCGACTGCGAGGCTGCTACCGACGACATTGAGCTTGGTCCGGTCAATCGAGCCGAGAGGGCCGGGCAGTCCCAGTCGTTCGCGGCAGAACTCCGGCGTCTCCCAGGCTTTCAGCGTACACAGGACCTGCGCGGCGAAGGCTTCATGGATCTCGTAGTAGTCGAATTCCTGCAACGTCAGCCCCGCATCCGCGAGCATTCGCGGCACGGCATACGCTGGCGCCATGAGCAGTCCTTCCTTTTTCGTGACGAAATCGACCGCAGCAACCTTGCCGTACGTCAGGTAAGCAAGTACAGGCAGGCCGCGGGCGCGCGCCCACTCCTCTGATGCCAGCAATACCGCAGCCGCACCGTCGGTCAACGGCGTGGAATTCCCCGCGGTCAGCGTGCCGGCGCTACTGGAATCGAAGACGGGCTTGAGCTTGGCGAGCTTCTCCGTCGTGGTGTCCTTGCGGACATTGTTGTCGGCCTTGAGTCCCCGGAACTCGACGAGCAGGTCCTTGTAGAAGCCGGCCTCATAGGCGGCAGCGGCCTTCTTGTGGCTCTCGAAGGCGAGTTGGTCCTGGTCGGCGCGGCTGATCGACCACGTCTTGGCCATGAGTTCGCAGCTCTGACCCATCGACAAGCCGGTGCGAGGCTCGACAATGCCTGGCAGCTGGGGCTTGAAGTGCTTCGGTCGCAATCCGGCCCACGGCGCAAGGCGTTCCATGAACGTGCGTCCGCGAGCGCTGCGCAACAGAAGCTGTTGATAGGACCGCGGGTAGACGATCGGCACATCGCTTGAAGAGTCGACGCCCGCCGCAATACCTGAGTCAATCTGGCCATGGGCGATCTTGAGGCCGATCAGGATGGCGGTCTCGAGGCTCGTCCCGCAGGCGCGTTGCAGATCGAAACCGGGAGTCTCGGGCGCAAGGCCGCTCCCGAGCACGCTCTCGCGCACGAGATTGAAATCCCGGGAATGCTTCATCACCGCGCCTGCGCCTACGTCGCCGAGCACCTGGCCGCTCAAACCGAACTTGGCCACCACGCCCTGGAGTACGGCGGTGAGCATGTCCTGGTTGCTGCAGTCTGCGAAAGCGCCCATGGCCCTGGCGAAGGGAATGCGCGCGCCTCCCACGATAGCCACGCGCCTGACAGTGCCGGTCAGCATGAGAACTCTCCCTGTTGATAGCGTGACCACAAGCTTACCAGCATGCCGTCTCCCAAGGATGGCGACAGCATGGACAAGTCCTGCGGCGGATGAATTGGCGCGCTCTTTCCGCTATGTTGCGGGGCGGCGGGTTCCGCCCGTGGAGACAGCATGTCCGCACCTGTTCGACAAAGCTTCTGGCATGCCTTGGCGTGTGCGGCCGTGCTGGCAATCGCGGGCTGCTCTCAATCGCCTGCACCTGACGCCCGAGATGCCGGCAAGGAGCTGAACGGCCTGGTGGAGCAGTACTTCGATGAGCGGCTGCCGCTCGATCCCCTGTATGCCACGTTCATTGGCGACAATCGCTACAACGACCGTCTTGCGAACGACCTCTCTCCAGAGCACATCGTGCGCCGCCGCGAGCTGGAGCAGCGCTTCCTCACGCAGGTACAAGCCATCCCGGTTGAGTCCCTCACCGAGCAGAACAGACTCACGTTCGATATCTTCGTCCGTGAGCGCACCACGATGCTCATGCGGTTGTCGTTTCCCGGGCAACTGCTGCCGATCGACCAGCTCTATTCTCTGCCTTCGGTCTTTGCGCAGCTTGGGTCGGGCACCAGCGCGCAGCCCTTTGCGACGGTGGCGGACTACGAGAGCTTCCTGGGACGGATGCGCGATTTCTCGACGTGGGCCGATCAGGCCATCGTGAACATGCGGGAGGGCGTCAAGCAGCGGGTGGTACAGCCGCGAATCGTGATGGAGTCGGTTCTGAAGCAGCTCGACGATTTGGCTGTCGAGGCGGCTGAAAAGAGCATCTTCTTTCAGCCGATCGAGAAGCTGCCGGCCAGCTTTACCGACGCCGACAAGGAGCGGCTCAGGGCGGAGTATCGCCAGGCCATCAATGAAACGGTCTTGCCTGCCTATCGGCGTCTGGCCGAGTTCGTCCGCAAGGACTATCTCCCGGCCACTCGCGAGACTGTTGCGTGGTCTGCGTTGCCGGAAGGGGCGGCGTGGTATCGATTCCTCATCGAGGTCATGACGACGACGTCCCTTTCACCCGATGAGATCCATGAGACGGGGCTCAAGGAAGTTGCGCGCATTCACGCAGAAATGGAGAAAGTGAAAGAACAGGTGGGATTCAAGGGGGATCTCCCGGCCTTCTTCCGGCATCTGGAAGCCGAAAAGGACTTTTACTACCAGCGTCCGGCCGACTTGCTGTCCGGATACAGGAAACTCAAGTCGAAAATCGACCCGCTGCTGTCGCCGCTCTTCTCCAACATACCGGCTGTCGACTACGAGGTCCGCGAAGTCGAGGCCTTCCGTGCCGAGTCGGCGGCAGGCGCCTCTTACCAGGCGCCATCGCCCGATGGGTCGCGTCCCGGCATCTTCTACATCAATACCTTCAACCTCCGGGCGCAGCCCAACTTCGGCATGGAAACGTTGTCGCTGCACGAGGCCTCTCCCGGCCATCATTTCCAGCAGTCGATGCAGCTCAGCCTGTCTTCCCTGCCTCGCTTCCGCCGGTTTGGCGGCGACTACGTTGCGTATGTCGAGGGCTGGGCGCTGTATGCGGAATCGCTCGGGACCGAGCTCGGGCTGTTCACTGATCCCTACCAGTACTACGGGCGGCTGAGTGATGAAATGCTGCGAGCCATGCGACTGGTCGTGGACACCGGGCTGCATAGCCGCAACTGGACCCGCGAGCAGGCGATCCGGTTCATGCGGGATAACTCATCGATGGCAGATTCGGACGTGCGATCGGAGGTAGACCGCTATATTGCCGATCCGGGCCAGGCGCTGGGGTACAAGATCGGCGAGCTCCGGATTCGGGCCCTGCGCACCAAGGCGGAAGCCACGCTCGGCGACCGCTTCGATGTTCAAGAGTTTCACAATGAAATCCTCAAGGATGGCGCCCTGCCTATCGACGTCCTCGAGGTCAAGATGGATCGCTGGCTCGCGGCGATGACCAGACAAAGCTACGGAAAAGACCCCCAGAAATGACACGGACTGCATCGAACGGATTGCGCATGCCTGCTCATGCGAGAAGGGGCGTGACGGCAGTTCTGGCGGCTGCCGGATTGCTGCTGGCGGCATGCGGACAGGCACCTCCTTCCGATGCGGGCACTGCCGCCACCGAGGCGCAGGCCCCATCCAGGGTACTGGACACCCTCGTTGAGGATTACTACGAGCACTATCTTGAGTTGAATCCGCTGGTGGCCACGGCCAACGGAGACATGCGCTTCAACGATCGCCTGCCGAATACGTTGAGTGAGCAATGGCTTGCCGATCTGCTGGCACTGGAGCAGGACTCGCTGGCGCGAGTTACCGCCATTGATCCCGCATCGCTTGATGAGCAGCGCCGGCTCACCTACGAACAGTTTCGCTATGGGCGCGAACTGGCTGTTGCAGGATTCCGCTTCCCGGATGAACTGCTGCCGTTCAACCAGTTCTTCGGGTTGCCCGTATTCTTCGGGCAGATGGGGGCGGGTAACGGCATCCAGCCATTTGCAACGGTGCGGGACTACGACAACTTCCTGGCGCGAATGCGGGACTTCGTGGTGTGGTCAGACCAGGCGATCGTGAACATGAAGGCTGGCGTGGAGCAGGGCGTCGTCCTGCCCAAGGTCGTTGTCGAGAAATCGATCCCGCAGATTGCGAGCTTTCTGGTCGAGGACTCCGGCACCAGTATCTTCGCTGCACCGATCAAGGCATTTCCAGAATCGATCCCGATGGCCGACCGCACGCGGCTGTCTGACGCGTACGTAAAGGCAATTGCGGGCGAGTTGCTGCCGGCCTACAAGCGGCTGCACGAATTCCTTCTACACGACTACCTCCCCGCGGCAAGGGAATCGATCGCGGCTACCGCGTTGCCCAATGGCATCGCCTGGTATGCCCATCAGGTGCGGATGCATACGACGACAGCGTTCTCGCCAGAGGAGATTCACCAGATTGGACTGGACGAAGTGAGGCGCATCAGGGGCGAAATGGAGCAAGTGAAGGCGAAGCTGGGGTTTGCAGGGGATCTGCCAGCATTTTTCGAAAATCTGCGCGCGGATCCGAAGTTCCGCTTTGAGTCGCCAGAGCAACTCGTGGATGCCTATCGTGCGCTGAAGGACCGGGTTGCGGCCGCCATTCCTGCCCAGTTCAATGTCGTGCCGAAGGGCGATTTCGAGGTGAGGGCCGTCGAGCCGTTCCGCGAAAGATCCGAAGCGACGGCTTCCTACATGCCGGGCACGCCCGACGGCGTGCGGCCGGGGGTGTTCTACGTGAACACCTATGATCTGTCTGCCCGGCCGAGCTACATGAGCGAAAGCATCTTCCTGCACGAGGCGATCCCCGGACACCATTTCCAGATCTCGCTGCAGCAGGAGATTGCCGAGTTGCCGCGGTTCAGGCGCTTCGGTGGTGATACTGCCTACGTCGAGGGTTGGGGGCTATACGCGGAATCGCTGGGTCGCGAGATGGGCCTCTATGCGGATCCGTACCAGTACTTCGGTGCACTGACGGCGGAAATGTGGCGGGCGGTGCGGCTCGTGGTTGACACCGGCCTGCATGCCAAGGGGTGGTCGCGCGACCGCGCCATCGACTACATGCGGCAGAACACGGCGCTAGGAGATGCAGACATCGTCGCGGAAGTGGAGCGCTACATTGCGGAACCCGGGCAGGCGCTTGCCTACAAGATCGGCCAGCGCAAGATCCGCGAACTCAAGGAGCGCGCGATGCGTGCACTCAAGGATCGTTTCGACGTGAAGGCCTTTCACGCACAGATCCTGATGGATGGATCATTGCCGCTCGCTGTGCTCGATGCCAAAGTGGAACGCTGGATCGAGGCCACCGCCGAGCATGCGGCACCCCCATCGCAAGGCAAGTAACAGGACTGGCTGAGCGTAGCGCGCCCGGAGAGCCGGACTGCCGCCGCTAGGAAGCGAGGTCAACAGCGACGATTTCGAGTCCCGACGCGGTCTTGACGGCAACCCGGTTCCTGCCCAGACACTTGGCGCGATAGAGCGCAGCATCCGCAGAGTTGAGCAGGACTTCCGGGGCCCTCGCAAGCAGTGAGGCGTCGCTCGCAAGCTCTGCGGAAGTCAGCGAGGCGACACCGGCGCTGATGGTCAGGCGGTCTCCAACGGGCGCACCGGCGAACGGAATTCCGAGGCACCAGATCTGTCGCCGCAGTCTTTCTGCAAACAGGGAAGCCTGGGAAACATCGACGCCGGGCAATACGACAACAAACTCTTCGCCGCCGTAGCGCGCTGCCAGTTCACTGCCGCGCCTGAACGTCTCTGCCAGCGTCTGCGCCACCAGTGTCAGCGCTTCATCGCCCCGGGCGTGTCCCTGCGTGTCGTTGAAGGCCTTGAAGCCGTCGATGTCGCAGAAGATCACGGAGATGGGGATGGCTTCGCGCCGTGCGCGACGGACTTCCCGTTCCAGGGTGCGGTCGAAATGGCGGCGATTGGCAATCCCGGTCAGCGGATCGATGGCAACGAGGCGCTTGAGCTTCTTGAGGCGTTGCGTCGAGGTCGCAAGCTCCATCTCGAGCCGATTGATCTCGAACTGCCTGGCGTCGAGCACGCTCGTGTGCAGGTGCAGTCGGTCTTCGAGCTCGTCGACCCTGCGCTGCATCCGGTGCCTGATCGCCCACAGCACGACGGCCATGCCGAGAACGACGAGCGCACTGACCCAGCCCCAGGTCACCCAGTCATATGCCGACACGTTCCTGTCCTCCTGATCGGGAACCGGCGACCGATCCCGCCCCTTCTGGGGCTGCTCATGACGCGCCTTCGATGGACGCTGCGTGCATGGCGCGGGGTTTGCGGATGCCGACGGGAAAGCACCTTGCCTTCCAACGTAGTGGCATAAGAGCACACATTTATTGCGGTTGTGTAGCGTACTTGACGAAAGTCCTGTGGTTGGAGAGCCTGTCCCAACCACACCGTCTCCGGAGGGTCGACTCGGCGTGCGCGGGGGGGGCTCCGCATTCCGGAGGGCGGAACGGAAGCTTGCTTGACGGCTTTCCCTGCGCTCGACACACTTGCGCCCCGCTTGACAAGGGGGTGCCAAGCGCCGGAATCCGCTGAAGACTTGCGGATTTCCTCCGCCGTCCCCCTGACCAGGCCAGAGATAGAGGTTTCCTTGAGTATCCTGAATGCCAGCGCACGCAGAGCCGTCAACCGCAGCCTCACCGAGGCGCGCCAGTGACGGTATTGGGTGTCGACAGGGTATTCGAGAAGCGTCTCGCCGGGTTCGTCAACGCCCGGGAGCCCGGCGTGCTGCGGGGTGGCCTTAAGGGTCTGGAAAAGGAATCACTGCGGGTCACGCCCGATGGCCAGATCGCCCAGACTCGACACCCCGAGGCGATGGGATCCGCGCTGACCAACGAAGTCATCACGACAGACTATTCCGAATCGCTGATCGAACTGGTGACTCCGCCGTTCCGCGAGTCCTGGGAGTTGCTCCAATACCTCTGTGACCTTCATCAGTTCGTTTATCGCCATCTGGGCGACGAACTGCTGTGGGCAACGAGCATGCCCTGCGTTCTCAAAGGCGATGCCAGCGTCCCCATCGCGCGTTTCGGGCGCTCCAACGTCGCGCAGATGAAGGAAGCCTACCGCGAGGGACTGGGGCATCGCTATGGGAGGGTGATGCAGGCCATCTCTGGGGTGCATTTCAACTACTCCTTTCCGGAGCAATTCTGGCCGGTGTTCGAGACGGTGCTCGAATCGAAGCTCACCGGGCAGGCCTTCTCGTCAGAGCAATACTTCTCCGTCCTCCGGAACTACCGCCGCTATGGCTGGCTGGTGCTGTACCTCTTTGGCAACTCCCCGGCGTTCTGCAGCTCGTTCCTGGGCGGTCGCGACCACGACCTCAAGGAGCTCAGGCCCGGCACGCTCTATGCACCCGACGCGACCTCGCTGCGGATGAGCGACCTTGGCTATCGGAACAAGAACCAGGCGGGCGTCAACATCTCGGTGAACAGCCTCGAGGAATACCTGCGAGACCTGAATCGCGCGGTCAATATTCCTCATCCCGAGTACGAGCGCATCGGCGTCAAGGTCGATGGCCAGTACCGGCAGCTGAATGCCAACCTGCTGCAGATCGAAAACGAGTACTACAGCTTCATTCGCCCGAAGCGGGTGGCACGCTCCGGCGAACGTCCCTCCCAGGCACTGGCTCGCGCCGGCGTTCAATACGTCGAAGTTCGCGCGCTCGATGTCAGCGCGTTCGATCCGGTTGGCGTCAACCAGAACAAGCTGCGTTTCCTGGAAGCTTTCGTGCTGCTGTGCGTCCTCAAGGACAGCCAGCCCATATCCTCCTCCGAACAGACAGACCTCGACGCGAATCACGCGATTGTCGCCAGGCGGGGTCGCGAGCGCGGCTTGCAGTTGAAGCGCGAGGGCCGGCCGATCGGGTTGCGCAGCTGGGGTCTCGAGCTCATCGACTCGATGCGGGGCATCTGCGAAATGCTGGATGAAGGCCAGTCTCGTCGTCCCTATATCGCGGCGCTCGAGGTGCAGGAAGCCAAGTTGCACGATCCCGCGCTCACGCCCTCGGCGCGCTCGCTGGCCGAGCTCGCGTCGAGTGGCGACTCCTTCTTCGACTACGCGCTGCGCATGTCAACTGCGCACAAGTCCTATTTCCTGGAGCTGCACCCTCCCAATGAGCAGCGACTGCAGGAGTTCCGTGCGGCAGCCGACGAATCTTTGCGGCACCAGGCCGCCATCGAGGCTGCGGACGCGATCGGGTTCGACGAGTACCTGGCGCGCTATTTCGCCTGAGAAGGCCTGCTCTCCAGAGCGTGAAACGCGTCATGGTCTCGGCAGGCAATCCGGGATTCTTGCGACTTGCCTATTGAACGCGTTAGGGGATTCCCTGTACGGTTGTCGCATTCCGTCCCGATGCGACTTTTCGCCCCGATTCCGTTGAGGCTGATCCTTAACTACATGCCAGAAAGCGAGAGTCCGCCCGGCTCCCAATCCCCGCTCGAATCTCCGTCTGCCGAACAGCTGCGCAGGGGATTCCCATGGCTCAAGTTCAGCGAGCCGCTGGAGAAAGATTTCCGGGAGGCCTATCGCGCCCAGTCGCGCGTAGCGGTACAGCTGAACCTGTGGTTATGCCTCAGCCTCGTGATCATGTTCGCCCTCATCGCGCGCACTATCCTGCCCGAAGGGCCGGACCGCCTTGCGACCCTTTTCAGCGTGGGCATCTTCGTGCCCATCGTGCTGCTTTCCCTGCTGGGTGCGTACTCGCCGCTGTACTGGCGCTGGCACTCGTCCATGGTGCAGGTGCTGGCGCCCGCCTTCGGCGTCACTCTGGTCCTCCTGGCCCTGATGTCGCGCGGCCTTGAGACGACCTTCCTGCCCTGCCTCGTGCTTGCCATCATTTGCATCCACTTCCTGGCCGGGCTGACGTTCTTCCCCGCTGTGCGTTCCGGACTGATCGTGCTGATCGCTTATGTCTTCGGCAGCGCATTTTCAGAAATCCAGCTGGACCGCGCTGCCTTTGGCAGCCTGGTGCTGCTCGCGTCCAACATCATCGGTGCGACGGTCTGTTACCGTCTGGAGAAGGTCAATCGGACCAACTTCCTCGAGGCACGGTTGCTCAAGGAAATGGCGAGCCGCGACGGTCTCACGGGCATCTACAATCGACGCATTCTTGATGAGCATGTTGACACGGTGTGGCAACAGGCCATGCGCGAGCGAGCGCCCATCGCGCTGCTCCTCGTCGACATCGACTACTTCAAGGCCTACAACGACTATTTCGGTCACCAGGCGGGTGACGAAGCCCTCCGCCACGTTGCGCAGTCGCTCGCACTTTCCGCTCGACGCCCCCTCGACTTTACGGCGCGCTACGGCGGGGAAGAGTTTGCAGTTGTCCTGTACTACGCGAGCCGCGAGTACGTGGACGAAGTGGCCCGCCGCATCCAGCAGAACATGGAGGCGTTGGCGCTCAAGCATCCCGTTTCGCCCATCGCGAAGCACCTGACGGTCAGCATCGGCGCTGCTTGTATTGTGCCGGCACCCGACCGCAGTCCATTCGGGTTTGTTCAACTTGCTGACGAGGCGCTGTACGAGGCCAAGGGCCAGGGGCGCAATCGTTGCGTCATCATGGACAAGGAATACGAGCAGATGTCGACAGGCTCATTCCGCAAGAGCCACGACAGCGGACTCCGCCAGGGCAACGTTCGCCGCGCCTGATGCCTGGCCCACGCGGGCCGGAGATTCCTTCAGCCGATTTCGTCCGGCGGCACCGGAGCGCCCACCGCGAACCCCTGCGCAAAGTCGCAGCCGATCTTTGAGAGTTTCGCCAGGATCTGTTCGTGTTCGACGGATTCCGCAATCACTTTCTTGCCCATCGCGTGCCCGATATCCGTGATCGAACGGACCATCTCGTAGTCGATCGGGTCGTTCACGATATTGCTGACGAACAGGCCATCGATCTTGAGGTAGTCGACTGCAAGCGCTTTCAGGTAGGCAAAGGACGACACGCCGCTGCCAAAGGCGTCGGGCTGCAAACTTGCAGCCCAGCTGCTTCAGGGCGTTGATGAGCTGGTTTGCGCTCGTCAAGTTGTTGATGGCCGCGGTCTCGGTGATCTCGAAGCCGACGCGCGCCGCAGAGACGCCGGTCTCCCGCAGCTTCGCCACGACGAAATCGAGCAGCTGTTCGTCCCCCAGCCTTGCGACGCAATCATTTGTACGGATCTTCTCCGAGAGGACCTGTGCAAGCTGTCGCAGCAGTTCGTCTCCGGCGATGTGACCGCACGTGTCGTTGATGATCTTGAACTGATCGAGGTCCAGATAGCAGACCGCGTGACTGGTGTCCGTCGCCTGCGTCGTGTCGATCGCCTGCTGCAGGCGATTCTCGAACTCGCGGCGATTGAGCAGGCCCGTCAGCGGCATCGTGGCTGGCCTCGAATGACAGCTGCCGCGAGCGTTCGTGAGCCTCCGTAATGTCGGTCAGCGTACCTTCGTAGTAGAGCACTTCGCCTTCATCGCCGGTCACGGCCCGGGAGTTCTCCAGGACCACGATCTTGCGACCGTCTTTGCGCCTCAAGGTCAGTTCCGCGTTGCGAAGGTCCCGGGATGACGCCATCGTCCGCGCCCCAGATCGAGCTCCAGCAGTTCGTCTTCGGAGTCGTATCCCAGTAGCCGCACCAGCGCGTCGGCGACGGCATGCACCACTTCTACCGTGAAGGGTTCGCCGCGGAGCTGCTCAAGTTCACCGCGGATCAGTCGCCCGTCATCTAGGTGGGCATCGGCCAGCAGGACATGGGCGGCATTCATCTCGCGCCTGAGTATCCAGGAGCGGTCCACTCGCCCCCGGTGGCCAACTCGCCTTGTTCCGGACGCGATCCGCCTTTCCTTTGCGGGCAGTACCTAGACGCGAGCCATCCAATCACGGCCGGCCCGTATAGGGCTGATGAGTGCGCGGATTTAGCATGCGAGCTCGGCATTTGTGCAATGCCGCACCAGTGCGGCCAGCCCGTGCCAGCAAGCCCAAGCCAGGTCCGATTCGAGGTTCAAAGGCTGATGAGTACAGTAGCGAGCGATGTAACCGGAATGCTGGGGAGCCAGGCGCAGGCCCGGATCCACGCCGCCTACAACGATGGCATCGTCCGCCAGTTCGTGATCATGACGATCGTCTGGGGTGTGGTGGGCATGCTGGTCGGCGTGATCATCGCGGCGCAGCTCGCGTGGCCCGCCCTCAACTTCGACGTTCCCTGGCTCACCTACAGCCGCCTGAGGCCATTGCACACCAATGCGGTGATCTTCGCGTTCGGTGGCTCGGCGCTGTTCGCTAGTTCGTACCACATCGTCCAGCGCACCTGCCACGTCCGTCTTTTTTCGGATCGCCTCGCAGCCCTCACGTTCTGGGGCTGGCAACTGGTGATCGTGCTGGCGGCCATCACGCTGCCGCTCGGGATCACGCAGGGCAAGGAATACGCCGAACTCGAATGGCCGATCGACCTGCTCATCGCAGTGGTCTGGGTGGCCTATGCGGTCGTGTTCTTCGGCACGATCGCGCTGCGCAAAGTGCGGCATATCTATGTCGCGAACTGGTTCTTTGCCGCCTACATCGTGACGATTGCAGTGCTGCACATCGTCAACAACATTGCCATTCCCGTGAGCCTGACCAAGTCCTACATCGTCTACTCCGGCGTGGTCGACGCGATGGTTCAGTGGTGGTACGGCCACAATGCCGTCGGCTTCTTCCTGACGGCCGCATTCCTCGGGATGATGTACTACTTCGTGCCAAAGCAGGCGGGCAGGCCGATCTATTCGTATCGCCTGTCGATCGTCCACTTCTGGGCGCTGATCTCCATCTACATGTGGGCGGGTCCGCATCACCTGCACTACACGACATTGCCGGACTGGGCACAGTCGCTCGGTGTCGTCTTCTCGCTGATCCTGCTTGCGCCCTCGTGGGGTGGAATGATCAACGGCATCATGACCCTCTCGGGCGCGTGGCACAAACTGCGAACCGATCCCATCCTGAAGTTCCTCATCGTATCGCTGTCCTTCTACGGCATGTCGACGTTCGAGGGACCGATGATGTCCATCAAGACCGTGAATGCGCTGTCGCACTACACGGACTGGACCATCGGCCATGTCCACTCCGGCGCGCTGGGCTGGGTGGCGTTCATGACCATCGGTTCGATGTACGCCCTGTTACCGAAGCTCTATGGGCGTGAGCGCATGTGGAGCCTGCGCCTGATCGACATCCACTTCTGGATCGCGACGATCGGCGTAGTCCTTTATGTGGCCGCCATGTGGATCGCGGGCGTGATGCAGGGCCTCATGTGGCGCGCAGTCAACGACGACGGCACGCTCACCTACACGTTCGTGGAAGCATTGGCAGCCACGCACCCCTTCTACGTCGTCCGGCTGCTGGGGGGCTCACTGTTCCTCGTGGGCATGCTGATCATGGTCTACAACACGGTGCGCACGATCCAGGGATCGATGATTCCCGCCGACACGCCGATCCCACAGGCCGCCTGAGTCATGGCCGGCCCTTCTTGTCGCATCCCGCCACCTTCTGAGCGAAAACGGAAATGAGTCACGAGATTGTCGAGAGAAAAATCGGCCTGATGGGCGTGTTGATTGCGCTCGTGATCAGCATCGGCGGGCTGGTCGAAATCGTGCCGCTCTATTTCCAGAGTACCGTCACCGAGCCGGCTCCGGGCGTCAAGCCGTATGGGCCACTCGAGCTCGAAGGGTTCGATACCTATATCAGCGAGGGATGTTACAACTGCCACTCGCAGATGGTCCGGCCGTTGCAGGCGGAAACGGAGCGATATGGGCATTACTCGCTCGCAGGCGAGTCCGTCTACGACCATCCGTTCCAGTTCGGTTCCAAGCGCACCGGCCCCGATCTGGCCCGCGTCGGCGGACGCTACTCGGATGAGTGGCAGCGTATTCACCTGACGAATCCCCGCGACGTGGTGCCCGAATCGAACATGCCCGGCTTTCCGTGGCTGGCAAAGCAGCAGATCGATGCCACCTCGACGATGGCCAAGATGCATGCACTCAGGACGATCGGCGTGCCGTACACGGATTCCGATATCGCTGCCGCTGCCGAGCAGGTGAAAGGGCGCTCGAAGATGGATGCGCTGATCGCGTATCTCCAGAGCCGCAAGTACAACGTACCGGCTGCGCCCGCATCTGCGGGCCAGCCCTGATACGAGGAGCACAGCGTGGATATTGGAGTCATTCGCGGTCTGATCACACTGGTGCTGATGGTGGCGTTCCTTGCCATGGTGGTCATCGTCTGGAGCCGCCGTCGCTCGGCGGAGTTTGAATCTGCAGCCCGGTTGCCGCTCGAGGATGTTCCTCTCAAGCACCCGGCTGTCCAACCCGGCAGAGAGTAGGTCATGGGCAACGGCACCAGTCTTGTCGTCATCGTCGTGACGCTCGCCAATATTGCAGGCTGCCTGTGGTTGATCTGGTGGACGTCCCGTACCCGCCCCGATGAAGCGTCGCAAGGGAATACCACCGGACATGTCTGGGACGGCGACCTGTCCGAGTACAACAACCCGATGCCGCGGTGGTGGCTTGGCCTGTTCCTGTTGACGATCGTCTTCGGCTTCCTTTATCTGGCGCTGTATCCGGGACTCGGCTCCTTCACCGGGGTCAATGGCTGGTCGCAGATATCCCAGTATGAAGAGGAAGTGCGGCAGGCAGATGCCCGTACCAGCGCGCTGTACGAGCCTCTCGCCAAGCTCTCGGTGACCGAGCTCGCCGACAATCGCCAGGCGATGGCGGCCGCCCGGAACCTCTTTGCGAACAACTGCTCCACCTGTCACGGCTCCGACGCGCGGGGTGCGCGCAGCTTCCCCAACCTGACGGACAAGGACTGGTTGTGGGGTGGTGCCCCCGAGACGATCGAACAGACGATCCTCAATGGTCGCGTCGGCGTAATGCCGGCATTGGGCGCGGCACTCGGCAATGAAGGCACGGAGCAGGTTGTTGCCTATGTGCTCAGCCTGAGCGGCCACAAGGCGCCAGCGGACTGGGTCGAGCAGGGCAAGCAACGCTTCTCGACCCTCTGCGCCGCGTGCCATGGTCCGGATGCAAAGGGAAATCCGTTACTCGGTGCCCCCAACCTGACCGACGATGTGTGGTTGTACGGCGGCTCGCCCGCAGTCCTTCGAGAGACGGTGACCGTGGGCCGCAACAACGCCATGCCCGCACACAAACCGCTCCTCGGCGAAACCAAGGTTCGGTTGCTCGCGGGGTACGTGTACGGTCTTTCGCGCGGCGATCATGACAATGCGAAGAGTGGCGAAGGCGAGCGCGAGAAGGGTCATGAGCGCGAGTGACGCAGATCGTCCGCCGCCCTGGTCGCGCCTGCGTCAGGACGTGGGAGCTGTGGTGTGGTCGTCGTTCCTGGCGGCCTGCCTTGCCGCGATGCTGTTCTTCGCGGCATTCGATCCGCTCACGCTTGCGAGTGACGACAATCCTCCCTGGTGGCTCGAGAGCCGCATGACGGGATACAGCGTCGGCTTCTTCTTTTTCTGGTTCGTCTGCGCAGTCGCCGGCTTCCTGACCAGCGCCTTGCTGCATTCGTCGGCAGGCGCAGGACAGCGGGGCGACTGATGAATGCCCCATCCGGAGACGTCGGCGGTGGGCTGTACGCGGCCCAGCAGAAGGTCTATCCACGTGAAGTGACGGGACGCTTCCGTACGCTGCGGACCGCAGCCATATTCGCGTTGCTCGGATTGTTCTACCTCGTGCCGTGGACCCAGTGGTCAGCCCGGCAGGCTGTGCTGTTCGATCTGCCGGCGCGCCGCTTCTACATCTTCAGCCTGACGTTCTTTCCGCAGGACTTCTTCTTTCTCACGTGGCTGCTCATCATCGCTGCGTTGTCCCTGTTCTTCTTCACGGCGGTGGCAGGTCGTCTCTGGTGCGGCTTCGCCTGTCCGCAGACGGTGTGGACCGAAGTTTTCGTGTGGATGGAGCGCTTGACAGAAGGCAATCGCTCGCAGCGCATGAAGCTGGACAAGGCGCCCTGGTCGCCGCGCAAGCTGGGGCGAAAATCGGCCAAGCAAGTGCTGTGGGTTGGCTTCGCCATGCTCACCGGATTCACTTTCGTCGGCTTCTTCTCTCCTATCCGGGAGCTGATGACCTCGGCGTTCGCGCTGTCCCTCGGACCCTGGGAGACGTTCTGGATCCTGTTCTACGGCTTCGCCGCGTATGGCAATGCCGGCTACCTGCGCGAGCAGGTGTGCAAGTACATGTGCCCCTATGCGCGCTTCCAGAGTGCGATGTTCGACAAGCAGACGCTGATCATTTCTTATGACACCGCCCGCGGCGAGCCGCGAGGTGCGCGCGGCCGCGACAGCGACTACAAAGCCAAGGGGCTCGGGGACTGCATCGACTGCACGCTGTGCGTCCAGGTGTGTCCAACGGGAATCGATATCCGCAAGGGGTTGCAGTACGAGTGCATTGCCTGCGCGGCATGCATCGATGCCTGCAACGACGTCATGACGAAAATGAGCTATCCAAAAGGACTCATCCGCTATTCGACGCAGGCGGCCCTCGAGGGCAAGCCGACCCGCATCCTGAGGCCGCGCAGTGTGGTCTATGGAATCCTGCTGCTCGGGTTGATGGTGGGATTCGTCGTGGCAGTGGCGGCCCGCTCCCCCATAGGGATTGAAGTGCTGCGTGACCGCAACGCGCTCTATCGCGAGACGGGAGAAGGCTGGGTCGAGAACGTGTACACCGTCCGCGTCGTGAACAAGGATGCGGGACCGCGGCGGCTCCTTCTGACCCTTGAGGGGCCGAAGGAGTTGTCGCTGGAAGCCGAGACCACCGAACTGCAACTGGAAGCCGGCGAAGTGAAGGGCTTTCCGGTGCGCATCCGGATGCGTGCCGGGGCTCTGCGGGGTGGGCACGAGATCGAGCTTGAAGCGAAGAGCCTTGAGACCGGAAAGAAGCTAGCACGCGGCGAGAGCCGGTTTATCGCCCCTTGAGGACGACCAGGAGCAAGAGACTATGAATCAGGACGTCGATACGATTCCATGGTACCGCCAAGTCTGGCCGTGGCTCGTGTTCCTGCCGCCCGCAGTCGCGGTGTTGGGAGGCTTTGCCACACTGTACCTCGCGTTCAGCCACGCGGACCCGGAAGTGTGCGGACATTACGTCCGTGATGCTTTTGCGGCGCGAGAAGAGGCCGGATCGCCTGCGACGCGGCATGCGACGGACTGCCTTCAGTAGCGATGAACGCGCCAATCCCTCCAGCAGCAGGTGAGTGCTACCACTGTGGCCAGGCGTTGCAGCGTGGCGCAGTGTTCGTCGCGCAGCTGCCGCAAGGACCGGAGCCTGTGTGCTGCGCCGGATGCCAGGCCGTTGCAGAGATGATAGCGGGCGCGGGTCTCTCGGATTTCTATCGCTTCCGGGCGGGTCCTTCAACGACTCCCGACCAGAGAGTCGCTTCGGGATCGAGTCCCGGAGGCACCGATTGGACTGTATACGACCGACCGGATGTCGTCGCTTCGCTGCTTCGCAGCCAACAAACCCCCGGGGGCGAGGGGCAGGCCGTCATGCTGGCGCTGTCCGGGATGCGGTGCGCCGCCTGTTCCTGGTTGATCGAACGGGCCGTGCTGCAATTGCCGGGCGTTCTCGAGTGCCGCGTCAACACAGCCACTGCGCGAGCGATGATCGTCATCGACCCTGACAGGATCCTGCTGTCCGCCGTCCTCGAGCGCATCGCGCGGCTCGGCTACCAGCCCCATCCCGTCGGTGGCGCCGCCGCGGCGGATGCAGTTCGCGACGAACGCCGGACAGGACTCAAACGCCTGGCGGTCGCAGGCTTCGGCATGATGCAGGTCATGATGTTTTCGGTGGCGCTGTACTTCGGCGCGTATCGGGGCATGGACCCGCGTCTTGAAACCTACCTGCGCCTCGCCAGCATGCTGGTGACAGTGCCGGTGGCTCTCTATGCCGGCCGGCCCTTCCTGCAGAGTGGGTGGATTTCACTGCGTGCACGTACCATCGGCATGGATGTTCCGGTCAGCATCGCCTTGATCCTCGCGTTTGCAGCAAGTGTCGTGAATTCGCTGCGCAGCAGAGGCGAGGTGTACTTCGATTCCGTGACCATGTTCATCTTCTTCCTGACTCTGGGCCGTTACATCGAGATGGTGGCGCGGCACCGTACCAGCAGCGTCACGGATGCGCTGGCAAGGCTGACTCCGTTCACCGCTCATCGTCTCGGAGCGCGCGGGCTCGAGGACGTGTCAACGGCAGCGCTGGTCACCGGTGACCGAATACTAGTTCGTACGGGTGAAAGCGTGCCTGCCGATGGCGAGGTCCGCGTCGGGAAAAGTCGCTGCGACGAATCGCTGTTGACGGGTGAATCGCAGCCCGTCCTACGGCGCGTCGGTGACGCGGTAATCGCGGGTGCGCTGTTGCTTGATTCGCCTATTGAAGTTCGTGTGACAGCCACGGGGGAGGCGACTGTCCTGTCGGGGATCATGCGGCTGCTTGATCGTGCGCAGACCGAGAAGCCGCGCCTTTCGAGCGCGGCCGATCGCACAGCCGCCTGGTTCCTGAGCCGCATCCTGATCGGTGCATTCCTGGTGGGCCTGTTCTGGTTGTGGGTCGATCCGGATCGGGCACTGGCGGCCACGCTTGCCGTGCTGGTCGTCACCTGCCCGTGCGCCTTGTCGCTGGCAACGCCGGCAGCGATCAGTGCTGCCACGGCCGGGCTGGCCCGGCGTGGCATTCTGGTGACAAAGCCGGACGCCATCGAGGCGCTGGCCAACGCTGACGCGGCGGTATTCGACAAGACGGGCACCCTGACGCGAGGTCTCGTGCGGCTTGAGCGCTGTGCAACGCTCGCGAATGTGGATGAAGCAACGTGTCATGACATCGCGGCCGCGCTTGAGCGCGGATCGGAGCATCCGCTGGCTCGCGCGTTCATGAAATCAGCGACAGTCATGACCGACGTGACGGAGCTCCATGTGGAGCCGGGCGCAGGCATCGAGGGAAAGGTGGCGGGTCGTCGCTACCGCATCGGACGCCCCGACTACGTGACGTTACTGCAGGGCGCAAGCAAGCCTCTGGGCATGGACACGGGAGCCGACGACGACGTCGTGGTGCTTGGCGACGAGCACGGATTCCTCGCCGCATTTCACCTTGAGGACGCCCTGCGCGCGGAGGCGCCCAATGTCATCGCTGCCATGAGATCACAGGGGTTGTCGGTTGCTTTGCTGTCCGGCGACGCCGCGACCAAGGTGGAAGCCATTGCAGGGCGATGCCACATGGACAGCTGGCTTGCTCGCCAGACGCCGGCGGACAAGCTTGAGCAGGTCCGTGGCATGGCTGCTGCTGGAAAGAAGGTCCTGATGATCGGTGATGGCATCAACGATGCTCCCGTGCTCAAGGGCGCCGCAGTGGCCATCGCAATGGGACGGGGTTCCGCGCTCGCGCAGGCCAGTGCCGATCTCGTGCTAGTGAACGACGATCTCGCTGCCGTGCCGGCTGCCATCGAGACTGCACGGCGCACGCTCAAAGTCATCCGGCAGAACCTCGCCTGGGCGGCGGCCTACAATTTCCTGGCGCTGCCGCTGGCGGCACTCGGGATGGTGCCTCCGTGGGCTGCTGCCATCGGCATGTCGCTGAGTTCGATTCTCGTCGTGTTGAATGCCTTGCGGCTCGCACCAGCGAGTACTGACCGTATTCACGCTCCCACGACTCCTGCGCTGCGCGTCGAGCCTGTGCCCCTTTCTGTTACAGCAGGCGGGATCGCGTCATGAACATCATCCTGATGCTCATCCCGTTGACACTGGTGCTGGTGTTGGTCGCGGGCTGGGGATTTTTCTGGGCGGTGGAAACCGGTCAGTTCGACGACCTCGATTCGCCGGGCTGGGATGTGCTGGTGGACGACGTTGCTACCTGCACGGTGCCGATTGCTGGCAACTCGGAATCCTTTGACGAAATCGGTCGGCGAGAAGAGTCGCCATGAGCGCGGGGCCGGACGTCGTCCACGTGATCTCCCTCGTTGCCGCGTTTGCGACCGGCATTGCAGGGACCGCGCATTGCTTTGGCATGTGCGGCGGGATGGCGGCGGCAGTCGGCGGCAAAGCGCGCCGCGATGTGGCGGGCGCGCCGAATCAAGCCGCTCGAGCCTTCGTGCAAGTGGTGCTCTATCACCTCGGCCGGCTCGGGGGGTACGCGCTGCTCGGAGCAGCGGCGGGTGCTGCGGGGAGTGTGCTTCTCGGCGCCTTCGATCTCTTGCGACTGGCGACGGTCCTGCGGCTCGCTACGGGCGTGTTGATCATCGCAATGGGAGTGCGCTTGCTGGCCGGCCTTGGTGGTATTGGCTTTCTGGAGAAGGCGGGTGCCCGGTTCTGGCGGCACCTTGCTCCCGCGGCACGCCGGCTCGCCGCCAGCAACGGAGTGGCTGCCGCGCTCGGTGCAGGGCTCATCTGGGGATGGCTTCCCTGTGGTCTCGTGTACTCCATGCTCGCGCTGGCAGCAGCCACAGCAACGCCATCCATGGGGGCGGCCACGTTACTCGCTTTCGGGGCCGGGACCTTGCCGGCGATGGTGGCAAGCGGTCTCCTGGCATCGCAACTGTCCCGGGTGCTCAAGAGTCCCCGAGCGCGCCCGATCGCGGGCATCGCCCTTGTGGCTTGCGGCGTGTGGACGGTACTGGCCGCACACGGTCACGCCCACATAGCGACTGCCGAGCCTTCGCAGGCCAGTTTCACCCACGTGCATTCACCACCGTAAAGGATGACTCTAGTCATGCGATCAGACCGCGATGCGTCTTCTGGAGCACCGGAGTCAAGGGAGGCGGAACCCGTCCTTCCGGAGTTGGGCGGGAACCAGTCTACAATGCAGCCGACAATGCAGCCGCAGCCCACCTCGCCAGGTCCCCATGTCTTCGTCGTCGATGACGACCTCGCGATCCGTGAATGGCTGGAAGTGCTGCTCAGGGCCGCTGGACACAGCGTCGTGAGCTTTGCGTCGGCCCCCGCGTTTCTCGAGGCCTACCGACAAGACCAGCCTGGTTGCCTCGTGCTCGACATCCGCATGCCGGAGATGTCGGGACTCGAGCTGCAGGCCAGGCTCCGGGAGCGCGACGCCGTCCTGCCTGTCATTTTCATTACCAGCCACGGTGATGTACCGATGGCCGTCGAAGCGATGCGTTCCGGCGCCGTCGACTTCCTGTTGAAGCCATTCCAGGACAACGACCTGCTGGACCGCGTGCGCCAGGCGCTGGCGATGGATGCAGCCAACCAGGTGGAGCGCAGCGAGCTCGCTGCGACCAGGGTCCGGATTGCATGCCTGACGCCACGCGAACTGGAAGTGATGCACCTGGTCGTGCAAGGCAAGGCGAACAAGTTGATTGCGACCGACTTGAACCTCAGCCAGCGCACCGTCGAGATTCATCGGGCGCGGGTCATGGACAAGATGGGCGCGACGTCGCTTGCTCACCTGGTCCGCATGGTGTTCGACGTCGAAGCGGGCTAGACCGGCGCTAGGTCAGTTCCGCACGAGGATCGAATGGCAGCTCGCGCTGCATCTGCTCGTAGAGCGCAATGGCTTCAGGCGAGTCTGCCGGCGGCAGCACGATTTTCAATTCGATCAACTGGTCGCCTGGCGGGTTGCCCGGGAGTCCCCTGCCTTTCAGGCGCAGGCGCTGACCCGCGCGAGCCCCTTTGGGGATTCGCATCTCCACGCGTCCGCCCAAGGTTGGCACGGGAACGGTCGCACCGAAGACGGCTTCCCACGGCGAAATCGGCAGGACCAGATGGATGTCCCGGCCTTCAGGCGTGAAATGCGAATGCTTCTGCAGCCCGATCTCAAGATACAGATCGCCAGCGCGGCCGCCGCCCATCCCACGGCTCCCCTGGCCTGCGAGCCGAATGCGCTGCCCGGCCGTGACGCCCGCCGGAATCGTGACCTTCAGCGTGCGCGTCTGGCCTTCCACGCCGCGATCGGGCGAGGTCAGTTCGATATTCCGGGCGCTGCCGGCGAAGGCTTCTTCCAGGCTGATGTCGATGGCCGCCGTCTGGTCCTGTCCAGGCGCGCTGAAGCCACCCCGGCCACGACCCCGGCCACCTGCCGATCCCATGCCCCCATCGCCGAAGAGGGAGGAAAAGAAATCACTGAAGCCCGCGTCATCGCCGCCGCGACGGCCTGACGAAGACTCGTATTCCTTCTGCCAGTCCGGGGGCGGCCTGAATTCCTGGCCGGACTTCCAGTTGGCACCGAGTTGGTCGTAGGCGGCGCGCTTTTCCGGGTCCTTGAGGACCTCATACGCTTCCTGCATCGCCTTGAACTTTTCTTCCGCCCCCTTCTCCTTGCTCACGTCAGGGTGGTATTTGCGGGCGAGCTTTCGATAGGCGCGCTTGATGTCGTCCGCGCTCGCAGTGCGAGGGACGGCCATCGTCTCGTAGTAGTCCTTGTAGTCCATGCCTCGATTGCGTGTCTTTAAGTTGTCTGGCTTGTGAACGAACTTGAGCGGCGGCGACCCACGGTAAGTCGCGGCGGGCAGTTTCACGCCTTAAGTGTAGTCGGGATCGGCGGGATTCAAGGGAAATACCGCATCACCGCGGATGAGGCAGCAGCGTCCGGAGGAGTCGGCTCAGTATCTCCTGCGGAACCGTTGGCGGCCGGCCGCCAAGAGGGCGAGTCCTGCGAGGGCGGGAATTTCCAGTGCGCCGCCGCCCCCGCTGTTTTGGGGTACGCCCGTCGGGGCAGTATCCGGAGGAACGACGACGGGCACTGCATCTACCGAGAGCGAGGCGGTTGCACTGTTGTTCGCCTACTTGCCGTCGTTCGTGGCGGTGCCGACGGCCGTCACCGCGAAAGTACCTGAGGCAAGTGCCTTGAGCGTCAAGCCCACCGCGCGGCTGGTGCCTGCATCCACCAGCACGGCGTCATGGGCCGCAGAAGCAGAGGCATATCGAGCCAGGAAGCTGGCATCACCCAGCGCAAACAGGTTCAGAGACCGGGTAGCACCGGCCGCCTGGCTGAGGACCAGCTGTGACTTCAATTCGCCCGTCATCGACTTGAAGGTAGACAGGCCTGTTGCTGCGGGATTCCGGGAGACGTCGTCGACAGCGCCGCAGTATCCAGGGCCGAGATCGACGAGCGTATCGCTCAACCTGTAAATCACGTGGCTGCCGGGCGCAGCATCAGGAGGCGTGACCATGAAGGCCCGCGCCTCGCTTGCCCTGATTGAAGAGGCTGCGGCCGGAAACGCTTCGGCATAGAGAATGCGGAAGTCGTCGACCCCGTTTGCCGCAAAGGTCGCCGTTGCGGTGAGCAGCAGCGCCAGCAGCACGGTTGCCCGTCCCGTCAGTCCGCCGGGTTGTCCCGCCGATGGCAGCATCATTGATCCTTGAGTCGCAGAGGCCGTGCTCTCGCACATCGGCAAGGCGGCGTACCAGCACGCGCTCGGGGGAAGGGGACTTGAATCACACTCCCCGTTCGGTTGCGACTGTTCGGGCCGGGAGCGCTAGGCGGCAGGCTTGCGCAGGACCGAAATGAGGTGCGGTTTGTTCCAGCCCTGGCGCAGCACCGTGAAGGCGCCCGTGAAACCATAGATCCGGGCCCAGGTCTTGCTGTCGTCGAAGTAGTTGGCGAACGTGGCTTCCGTGATGATGTTGACGTGGGTCGGATCCTGGAAGGCCTGCGGGTACGGATAGGCGGGGGTGTGCGACAACAGGACGCCACCGGGCTTCAGGACGCGGTGGATTTCATTCATCAATTCCACGAACGGAAAGCGCCGCGCCGGGGCGTACAGGATGCGCGGAACATGCTCCAGGAATTCAAATGCAGTCACGTAATCGAAAGTGTTGTCCGCGTAGGGGATGGCCTCGACGGCCAGGTCCGCGTATTTGATATTGCGTGCCACGTCATCGCGGATATCGATGCCGAATACGCCGTCCGCATTGAACGGATTGCGCGGAGTCGTGCCGCAGCCGATATCGAGGGCCTGGGTCGCCGCGCCGCTGCGGGAACGTGCCGCGTAGTCTGTGCAGAAGGCGCCGATGTCACCGAAGTCGCCAAGCTTGATGCGGACGGCGCGCGCCGATTCCCGCTTGCGTCGTTGCCGGTCGAAGTGCTTCCAGAGGGGAGAAAACATGTTGCTTGCGAAAGACTACCGCTGTAGTACGTACGATCCTGGCGCATCGGTGACGGGGAAAAAGCCTTCTTCGGGGGCTCCCATCGCTGGCGGGGCGACACGCTTGGCATTCGAATGGTCGACCAGCCATTGCTGCCACACAGGCCACCAGGAACCGGGTTGCTTTTCGGTGCTGGCCACAAAGCCGTCCGCTCCAAGTTGCGCTTCTTCGCTCGTGAAGCGGTGCAGACGATAGTGCCTGCGCGGGTGCACGCGACCGCTGATGATGCCGGCGTTGTGGCCGCCGCTCGTCAGCAGGAACGAATAGTCCCTGGACCGCGTGAGGTCACGCACCTTGTATACCGATTTCCAAGGCGCAACGTGATCCGTTTCCGTGCCGACGACGAACATCGGTACTGCAATGGCCTTCAGGTCCACGAGCTCCCCGTGAGAACAGTACCGGCCGCCCGCGAGATCGTTGTTCAGGTACAGCTGGAACAGGTAGTCGGTATGCATGCGGTGCGCCATGCGCGTCCCGTCCGCATTCCATGACATGAGGTCGTTCGTTTTGGCGCGCTGACCCTGCAGGTAGGTCGATACCATCGGGTTCCAGATCAGGTCGCGCGAACGCAGCAGCGCAAAGGCGCCCGACATGTTCTTGGCTTCGAGTACGCCGGATTGCGACATCTTCGCCTCCAGCATGGCCAGCTGGTCGGGGTTGATGAAGAGCGAAAGCTCTCCCGGTTCGCTGAAGTCGGTCTGGGCCGCGAGCAGCGTGACGCTGCCGATGCGCTTGTCCCCCGCGTTCGCGAGTCGTGCCGCAGCGATCGACAGCAATGTGCCACCGATGCAATAACCGACGGCATGTACTTTCTTGCGTGGACAGACGGCGGCCACGACATCCAGCGCGTCGCCGACCCCAAGTGAAACATAGTCGTCCATCGCGAGGGCGCGATCCGTGGCAGCCGGGTTCTTCCACGAGATCATGAACACGGTGTGGCCCTGCTCCACGAGATAGCGCACCAGCGAATTGGCCGGCGACAGGTCGAGGATGTAGTACTTCATGATCCACGCCGGCACGATCAGGATCGGCTCTGCGTAAACGTCCGGGGTCGCCGGCGAGTACTGGATCAACTCGATCAGGTTGTTGCGGAACACGACCTTGCCCGGCGAGATGGCAACCTGCTCGCCGACCTTGAATGTTCCGCTATCGCCAACGCTGCCGGGGTCGATGGTGCGCTTCAGGTCTTCCAGCCAGTTTTCGAACCCGCGCTGCAGGTTCCGTCCGTTCTCTTCCGCAGTCTGGTCGAGGAGTTCCGGATTCGTGAGCAGGAAGTTCTGAGGCGAGACGGCTTCAAGCGCCTGCTTGATCGAGAACCGTGCGAGGTCGGACTTGTCCTTGTCCATGCCCGGCGCGGCATCGGCGGCCTGGTCCCACCAGGCCTGGGTGTGCAGATAGGATTGCGCCAGCACGTTGTAGGGCCAGCGTCCCCAAGCTCCCGCCTTGAAGCGCTGCGCTTCGGCGGGATTGTCCGTGACGGGCGCGTGCGGATTCCCATCCGCTGCCTGCGCGGCGAAGCCCCAGAGCTCCATGGTCTTCTCCATGGCGCTTTGTGCGAGTTCCGTCTGCTTGGAGGGGGATTGTGCGAGGCGTGACCACCAGTTCATCCAGGCGCCGCCAAAGGGCAGGGGCGAGAGTCCGCCTGTGACCTGGGCCAGAGCAGCGAGATACTGACGTGTCCATTCCGCCGTCGGGTCCGGCCCCGGCATCGCGTGGCCAGACGCGGGCAGCGCCTCAGAGGCGGGCTGCGTGGAACGGTTCGATTCGGTCATGAGTTCACACCTGGAGGAACTGGCGAGCATCGATTGTGCACTGCATTCAAACTCGCTGCCACGGTATCGGGCCCTGCCTCAGTTGGTTATACCGCGAGCGCAGCCCGTTTCGCACCATAGTTGGGCATGCATGATCCTGCTCGCGCCATGACGGTGCGAATCCAGGGCAAGAACGGCCATGATTTCGCGCAAGCTCAATGACTGACCGTGCACTGCCTGCGGCATGAAAACTGCATAGGTACCCCGCGTGCCGCGATCCCGTACTTCGCCATCCAAACCATGGCGAGGCACGGGGCAGCGACCGTAATGGAACGACAATCGACGCCAGTGGTTGGATTCGTCTATCACGCTGGATTGGTCCCGCGGGTTGGACGGACAGGCAGCCCTGGTCCTTTAGTCCCGCAGTTCGAGACAGGAGCCTCGGGGAATGAAACTCATCAGTGCAATCATCAAGCCCTTCAAACTCGACGACGTTCGTGCCGCTCTCTCTGAGATCGGCGTCTCGGGCATGACGGTAACGGAAGTCAAAGGTTTCGGCCGGCAGCGCGGTCATACCGAGCTCTATCGGGGAGCCGAGTATGTCGTGGACTTTGTGCCCAAGACTCGCATCGAGGTGGCGGTCAAGGATGCGCTGGTCGATCAGGTCGTCGAAGCCATCATCGCTGCCGCGAAGACCGGCAAGGTGGGCGACGGCAAGATCTTCATCACCGATCTCGAGCGCGTGCTGCGTATCCGGACCGGTGAGGCAGACGACCAGGCCTTGTAACCCCGCTTCGAGTCAGGTCGCAGGCAGGTCCTGAACAGGACATCCTCGCCCGGAGCTGTCGGCTTCCGGGCGCGGTTTTCCTGGTGGCGCAATTCAGTTGCACGCTGCGCTTCGTGGATCCCGGCGCGGCACGCGCGTGTTGTCCGGTTTCTACAATCAGGGCGACACGACATGGTCCTCCCGGGGCCCGTCAGCTAAACTCGTTGTCATTACGCAATTCCGCACGGTGCGGCTATCCGCGACGACGACGCCTATGGCACAAGCAATCCGCATCCATGAGCATGGAGGCCCCGAGGTCCTGCGACTCGAGGCAGTGACGGTCGGCGAACCGGGTCCCGGCGAGCTGCGTTTGCGCCAGACCGCGATCGGTCTCAACTTCATCGACGTTTACCAGCGTACCGGGCTGTATCCCACCTCGTTGCCGGCCGGGCTCGGGCGCGAAGCGGCTGGGATCGTCGAGGCGGTAGGATCCAAAGTGCGCGGTTTTTCCCCGGGGGATCGGGTCGCTTACGCGCTGGCGACGTCGGGCGCTTACGCCGATGTGCGGTTGCTTCCGGCCGAGCGCGTACTCAGGCTTCCCGACAATGTCAGCGAACGGGATGCTGCAGCCAGCTTGCTGAAAGGGCTGACTGCCCATGCCTTGCTGCGACGTAGCTACCGAGTGCGCAAGGGCGACTGGATCGTCGTGCATGCTGCTGCCGGCGGGGTCGGCATGATTCTCGTCCAATGGGCCAGGCATCTCGGCGCAAGAGTCATTGGCGTTGTCGGTACGGAAGGGAAGGCAGAACAAGTGCGGCAGCTGGGTGCCGACCATGTGCTGGTCGATACGACGGATCTCGCTCCGCGCGTTCGCGGCCTCACCCGCGGCAAAGGTGTGGCAGTGGTTTACGACTCCATTGGCAAGGATACGTTTGCTGCGTCGCTGGATTGCCTGCAACCGCTTGGCATGATGGTGACGTTTGGCAATGCGTCGGGTCCGGTGCCGGCAATTGCTCCGCTTGAGCTGGGCCGGCGAGGATCGCTGTTCCTCACCCGGCCGATGCTGTTCGACTACATCAAGAAGACGGCCGACCTGCGCAAGGCGGCTCACGAACTGTTTGCAGTGCTTGGAACCGGGATCGTGAAGATCCATGTGGGGCAGACCTACCGGCTGGCAGACATCGCGACTGCCCATGCCGACCTCGAAGCACGTCGGACTACCGGGTCGACAGTCATCATTCCTTGAGTACTCTTCCCGCCTTCTCGAGCGGGAAACAGCGATATTGCCTGCATCGCGCGGCAGCGCGTCTTCTCGGCGTCCTCCCAGCCGCCTTGCTGCTGCCCGCACTGTCGTTGTCGGCGACGGTTCCGCCGGCCTTGTCACCCCAGGAGATTGAGACCTCTGGCGCGGTGATCGGTCACATCCGCATCGTCACGGTCAATGTCTTCGATCTCGACGACCCTGCTGACGACAAGAAGTTGTTCCGGCTTGCGAACCGGCTGCACATCCTGACGCGTCCAGCCATTATCGAGCAGCAGCTCTTGTTCAAATCCGGCGATGTCTATTCAGAACAGCTGGCGCGCGAAACAGCGCGGCTGCTGCGCGACCAGCGCTATCTGTACGAAGCCAGCGTCACCCCCACGCTTGCAGAGCGAGGCAAGGTCGATCTCGAGGTGCGCACGAAGGATGTGTGGACGCTGAATCCCGGCATCAGCTTCGACCGGGCAGGCGGCAAGAACTCGGCCAGCATGAAGTTCGAGGAATCCAACCTCCTCGGCTTTGGCAAGGAAGTGCAACTGGAATACGCGTCCGACGTCGATCGGGCTTCGACGCGGCTTGGATACTACGATCCACTGCTGCTCGGGTCACGCAATCGCCTGCGGGCCGGCCACGCAGACAGCAGCGACGGCAGGCAACGGGAACTGCAGTTCGATCGTCCCTTTTACTCGCTCGACAGTCGCTGGTCGGCGGGAATCGGCGTGCTTGACTGGACCCGTACCGACAGCCGCTATGACCGTGGCGTTGCTGTAGACGAGTTCCGTCACGACGAGCAGCGGTTCGGCGCGCACTTCGGTTTATCCCGAGGATTGCGGAAAGGCTGGGTGCAACGCTGGACCTATGGATTTGCTTTCGAGCGCGATCGCTTTGCACAGGCCACAGGCGAGTTGCCGGCTGCCGTCTTGCCCGCAGACCGCACGCTCGCGTATCCGCTCGTTGGCTTCGAGCTGCTTGAGGACAGCTACGAAGAACGGCGCAACGAGAACCAGATTGCAAGAACCGAGGACGTATACACGGGGGCCTTCGTGCGGGCGATGCTTGGCTGGTCCTCGTCGGCGCTCGGTGCCGATCGTACCGCGACACTGGTGTCGCTCGAAGCGGGACGCAGCTTCGAGTTGGCGGAGCGGCGCCACACGATCCTGTTGGCGGCGACTGCGGACGGCAGGATCGAGGGAGGTACCCTCAGGAATGCGGCCGTGAATGCCGACGCCCAATACTACTGGCGAGCCAGCGACCGCCAGTTGTTCTTTGCGTCGTTGACCGGTGTATTGACCCGCCATCCGGATGCGGAAACACAATTGTTGCTGGGCGGCGATGCGTCCGGCCTGACGACGGGGGCACCGCGGAATCCGAGTGCCACCGAACCGTTGTTCAGCGGCAGCCAGACGTCGTTGCGCGGCTACCCGCTGCGTTACCAGGATGGGACGGCGCTCGCGCTCCTGACGCTGGAGCATCGCGTCTACACCGACTACTACCTCTTCAGGCTCTTTCACCTGGGGGGCGCAGTGTTCTTCGACGCTGGGCGGACATGGGGCAAAGGCAATGCCGGCGGCACGAGCGACGGCTGGCTGACGGATGCGGGATTCGGCCTGCGCTTCGCGTCGAGTCGCTCGTCATTCGGCAACGTGATTCACATCGACCTGGCCTTTCCATTCGACGGCGACTCATCCATCGACAACGTCCAGTTCCTGGTGGAAACCAAACGCAGCTTCTAGGCTCAGGTTACATGCAGCGTCTGGGTCCCGCGCAGGACCGCGAGGGCGCCGCTGCGGACCACTTCGAGGACTTCGCCAAACTGAGCCATGTGTGCAATGAAGCGGCTGATCTGCGATTCGCTGTCGGTCAATTCGATCAGGAAGCTTTCGACATCATCCGCGAGGATGCGGCCGCCCGCCCGTTCCACGGCAGCGCGGACAGCGCCGACCTGGCTGGTCCCGAGCCGCAGCTTGAGCAGCAGCAGCTCGCGCTCCACGTGCTGGTCCCGCGTCACGTCGTCCACGTTCACGACGTCCACGAGCTTCAGCGACTGATTGACGATCTGGCTGACCACGGCATCCGTTCCGGTCGTAACCAGCGTGAGGCGCGAGACGGTCGGGTCGTCCGTCGCCGACACATTCAGCGATTCGATGTTGTAGCCCCGGGTCGAGAACAGGCCGGCGACACGTGTCAGGGCGCCCACTTCGTTCTGCAGCAGGATGGAGATGATGTGGCGCTTGCGGGTCGTCATCGAAACGGTCCTTTTGGCAACGGGGCGAACTTGAAGAGGGGGCCGCCAGATCCGCGGCGGGACGAAGCCGTCCACCGCCCTGCATCGAATTCCCCAGGTGCCGGCCAGAATAGACTGAGAGGGAGCGTTACTGCTAGGCTACTTTGCAGTGCACACAAGTGCATTCCAGCGGATAAATCGACGGTACCCACGGTGAAAGAGAGTTACGCCACCCTAGACTCGACGGCACATCCCTTGGCGGGTCAAACGCTTACGGGCGCCAGCATCATCGTCCAGGTGCTTGCGGACGAGGGTGTCCAGACGGTCTTCGGCTATAGCGGCGGCGCCATTCTGCCGACGTACGACGCGATTTTCGTCTACAACCAGACCCAGTCTCAGGGCGGTGGCCAGCGCATGCCGCTCGTGGTTCCCGCGAACGAGCAGGCGGCCGGTTTCATGGCGGCCGGGTATGCCCGTGCCAGTGGCAAGGTCGGCGTTTGCATCGTCACCTCAGGGCCTGGCGCCACCAACACCGTGACCCCCGTTCGCGACTGCATGGCGGATTCGATTCCCATCGTCGTGGTCTGTGGCCAGGTGGGCACCTCGGCGATTGGCAGCGATGCCTTTCAGGAAGCACCCGTGGCCGCGATCATGGGGTCGGTGGCCAAGCACGTGTTCCTCGTGACTGACCCGACCAAGCTGGAAGCGACGGTCCGTACCGCCTTCGAGATCGCCCGCACCGGCCGTCCCGGTCCCGTGGTGATCGACGTGCCAAAGGACGTGCAGAACTGGCAGGGCGTGTTCCAGGGATCGGGTCGCTTGCCCATGGCGGGTTACCGGCAGCGAATGAACCGCCTGGCGCGCAGCGTCCTGGGCGAAGCGCAGGCGACGCAATTCTTCGACCTGCTGGCGCAGAGCGAGCGGCCTCTCATCTATGCAGGCGGCGGCGTCATCAACGGGGGTGCCACCAAGGCGCTGCGCGAATTTTCTCGCGAATTCAACATTCCGATCGTGACGACGTTGATGGGCCTGGGTGTCGACGACACCACTCATCCGCTGTCCATGCGAATGCTGGGCATGCACGGCGCAGCCTTCGCCAACTACGCCGTGGACGATTGCGATTTCCTGATCACGCTCGGCGCCCGGTTCGATGATCGCGTGGCCGGCAATCCGCCGAAGTTTGCCAGGCATGCGAAGCACATCGCGCAGATCGATATCGATGCCTCCGAGATCAACAAGGTCAAGAACGTGCACTGGCACCACGTCGGCCTGCTGCCCGAGGCGCTGCACGCGTTGATCTCGCACGGCCGGCGCACGCGCTTCTCGCGCGACTGGACTCCCTGGCTCAAGCATTGCGCGGACATGAAAGCCGCGCATCCGATGAACTACGACCGCGAGAGTCCGTTGATCCAGCCGTACTACGTCATCGAGGAAATCAACCGGCTGACGGGCGGCGAAGCGATCATTGCAACGGGCGTTGGCCAGCACCAGATGTGGGCCGCGCAGTACTTCGATTTCAAGAGCCCGCGCTTGTGGCTCACTTCCGGCAGCATGGGGACAATGGGCTTTGGGCTGCCGGCCGCTATCGGCGCCAAGTTCGCGCACCCTGAGCGCCTGGTCATCGACATTGATGGCGACGGCAGCATCCGCATGAACCTGGGCGAGCTTGAAACCGTCACCACGTACGATCTCGCGGTGAAGGTGGTTCTCCTCAACAACTTCGGCGACGGCATGGTCAGGCAGTGGCAGAAGCTCTTCTACAAGGGCCGCATGTCCGCGAGCGACAAGTCGCTGCACAAAAAGGATTTCGTGAAGGCCGCGCAGGCCGATGGCTTTCGGTTCGCCGTGCGTCTCGACCGCAAGGAAGACGTACCGCGCGTCGTGAAGGAGTTCATCGAGTTCCCGGGCCCCGCCTTCCTCGAAGTCGTGATCGATCCGGATGCAGGCGTGTATCCGATGGTCGGCCCCGGCCAGGCTTATGACGCCATGATCACCGGCGACCACATCGTGTCGCGGACCGAGCCGGTGGTCGCAGAGCCTGGCGCATCGGAAATGTTCTAGAGGTATCGTCTTCGGAGGCAATCCCGGAGACGGGGCGCTTTCCCCGAAAGTCCTCTCACCCAGCCGAATCCGCCAGCCGGACGGCCGCGAACTGCCTGGTGTTCTCTTCGCAGTTCAGGCGGGATCCCATGGCAGACGGCATACGCAGATTCCTCCTCGTTCCACTCCGGACGCTATTCCTTTGCGTCCTCATGGCAGGGTGCCAGGTGATGCCCGCCCAGTCCCGTCTTGAAACCGTTCGCAGTGTCGATCTCAAGCGCTTCATGGGCGACTGGTACATCATTGCCAGCATTCCCACGTTCATCGAGAAGGGTGCCTTCGCCGGTATCGAGTCCTATGCGCTCAATGCCGACGGTACCGTGGCCACGACGTTCACCTTCCGCAAAGGGGGCTTTGATGGACCCCAGAAGCGCTATACCCCGAAGGGATTCATCGTTGATTCCACGACGAATGCCACCTGGGGCATGCGGTTCATCTGGCCGATCAAGGCCGAATACCTGATCCTTGACCTTGCGCCCGACTATTCCACGACGATCATCGGTCGCAACAAGCGCGACTACCTGTGGATCATGGCCCGCACGCCCGTCCTGACCGGGGACGAGTACGCGGCGCTGGTACGCAAGGCAGAGTCGTACGGCTATGACGCGAGCCTCATCAGGAAAGTGCCGCAGCGCATGCGGTAAACTCCCGGCAGCGTACCGGCACCGGTTGCTGCCCCACTGAGCAGGCGATGCGGGAAGTCGCGCCTGGCCTGCGGACGGTCAGGCTTTCCCTGCGTACGCACTTGAAAGCAGCAGTAACGGGCCAAGCTGAGACCCAATTCCATGCCGGTGCCACGCTTGTGGCGGTAGAGTCGCCCCGTTTCCAAGTCACCGGAGTCCTCGGAGCCATCGTGACCCAAGCTCGTCGCCGTTCGCAGCCCGCAAGCCAGCCCGCAGTCGCACACGCCCACACCCGGCGCGCCTATTCAGATGGCCGCAACGGGCAGCTGCATCTCATGACGGCATACCCGTCAGGAGGCGGCTTCGACGAACGCACTCCCCTGGTGTGCCTGCATCCGGAGGCGGCCACCGGCAACTGGTTCAAGTCATTGCTACCTGAGCTCGGGCGCGAGCGCAGCGCCTATGCCCCGGACCTGCCCGCACATGGCCATTCCGATCCCGCCCCGGGAGCGGTGTTGGGCCTGGCCGATCACGTGGCGGCCATTGGTGACTTCCTTGACAGCATGCGGCTGCGTGCCGTCGACCTCGTAGGGCATGAGCTCGGCGCTCTCATCGCTGCTGAACTCGCCGTGCAGCGGCCGCAACAGATTCGACGGGTGGTCTTGGTCTCGCTGCCCGATCAGGTGCCTGCTTCCAAGTCAGTGGCTACGTCGACCGCCCGCCCTGCGACAGCTGCGGCCAGACCAGCCTCAGTACGACTTGCAGCCATTACGCAGCAGGCGCTGCTGCTGTATCCCGCCGACGCGCCGGCCAACGTCAAACGCCTCGAGCCCGTTCAGACGCAGCATGCCGCGAGCTCGCTTGCGCAGCGGACTGACGATCTGTACGGCGCGGCTGCGCCGGAACTCGCACGCTTGTTGCGCACTTTCCTGGATCGCTGATCCCGAGCCAGGGTCACTGCACCGCTTCCGTGATCCATGCGCAGGCGAGGCCTGCCATCACGCACGTGTAGCTCCATTCGAGCAGCAGCAACCCGACCTTCTTGGGCCGCAGCCCCGTTCGCAGCGCCGTGCCTGCGAGCACCGGGAGCGCGAGCGTGATTGCGCAAGCACAGCCGAAGGCCAGGCCTCGGACCCACCACGGCACGGTGACGATTGCCGCAAAGCCCCAGCTCAACCAGAACAGCAGACCGATCCCCGCGCCCGTGAAGACGTGCGTCGCAGCCTCGATTATCTCCTTCCAGGAGGGCAGCCACGAAGGCGGAGTCGCGGGTTCAGGCAGGCTACGTTTGCCGGCGGCCAGCATCGAGCGCAGCAACGCAGCCACGAGAACGCTGGCGAGGCCGCCGATCGCTCCATACAGCAACAGCAGTCTGATTGGCATGGCGCGACTTCAGGCGAGATGCTGCTTGACGCCGAACAGCAGGCGATCGATGTCGTCATGCGAGTTATAGATATGCGCCGCCACCCTGAGTGCCTCGAACCCGATGCTGCTGTGGGCGACATGGCGGATCACGGTCGATTCCTTCTCTGCCAGCGCTGAGGCGAGCGGCTTCAGGGCTTGTCCGCGGATCGTGAACGACACGATGCCAGCCCACAACGAGGGGTGGATCGGCGTGACGAGACTGAGCCCCGGAATTTCCTGCAGCTTGAGTTGCGCATAGATGGCCAGCTCGCGAATACGGGCCTCGATTCGTGCCCGGCCGATGCGCTCCTGCAGGTCGAAGGCCACGCTCAGCCCCTGGAACAGTGGCACGAAGGAACGATAGTTCGTGCCTAACTTGCGCAGGGCAGCCGGCCAGCCGGAACGCAGCTCGGCATCGGCCGGATCTGCGAGGCCGAAGCTGCCGCCTTCGTTCCAGCCTGCGGGGCCGTCGGCGGTGAGCGGCCACAGCTGGTCGAGCCATTCACGGCGAACGTAGAGGAGGCCCAACCCCAGGCCGCCGTTCAGCCACTTCGCGAGACTGGCAGCGTAAAAATCGCAGCCGAGATCGCGAATCGCGAAGTTCAACATGCCGAAAGCCTGGGCGCCATCGACCACAGACACGATACCGTGGGAGCGCGCGAGTTCGCAGAGCTCGCGGACCGGCAGCACCGTGCCGTCGCTGTATTGCACGTGACTCATGGCCAAGACGCGGGTCCGGGGCGTAATCGCGGCAGTGAACGCTTCGAGGATCTGGACGGGATCTCCGAGCGGCGCCGGCATGGCGATCTGCCTCACGACGATGCACCTTCGGCGGGCCTGCAGCAGCCAGGCATGCAAGTGGGCCGCGTGTTCATGGGTTGTCACGACGATTTCGTCGCCAGGCTCGAGCGGCAGTCCGTTCGCAACCAGGTTCAGCGATTCGGTGGCTCCCGTCGTGAAGGTCATTTCGTCCGTCTCTGTGCCTGCGAATGCAGCCACGCGCTGGACGAACTGCGTAACCGCAGCCGGGCTGAGCCATGCACGCGAGTACTCGCCGAAATTGAGGTTGATCGCCTCGCGACTGCGGTACTCGGCGACAAGTGCTGTCCGCAGCGCGGGGCCAGTCGATGCGGTGTCGAGATACGTGATACCCGTCTGCAGTACCGGCTGCGCCCGCACCCAGTCCCACAGTTCGCGGGACGAGAGCGGCAGTTCCACTGCTGCTGCAGGCACCGCGCCTGGCCACAACGAGGCCGCGCCGGCGGCGGCACCCAGCGTGGCGAGGATGTCGCGGCGGGAAAGTGGCATGGGGCGATCCGTCATCGAGGACTTCTCTTGAAGTTGTGCATGGCAGTCGTGGGCGTCGGCCCCGCCCGGGTCCTGCCCGGGCCGGATGCAACCGACCGCCGTGTACTCGAGAAATGGCCGTGTTACTGTACTTGAAGGACTCGCAGTGCGGGTCCAGAATGTCAATCGGATTACAAACTTAAAGCATGTCCAGCCCCTACCTCGAACGTATCCTGAAGGCGCGCGTCTACGACGTGGCCATCGAATCGCCTCTCGAGCTCGCTCCGCGTCTCAGTCGTCGCCTCGGCAACACGGTGTTGTTCAAGCGCGAGGACCTGCAGCCGGTGTTTTCTTTCAAGCTGCGCGGCGCGTACAACCGGATTTCGCATCTGTCGGCGACGGTGGCGGGCCGCGGCGTGATCTGCGCGTCCGCCGGCAACCACGCCCAGGGAGTTGCCCTCGCCGCGAAGCGCCGTGGCATTCCGGCGGTTATCGTGATGCCGCTGACGACCCCGCAGATCAAGGTGCAGGCAGTGCGTGACCTCGGTGGCGAGGTCGTGCTGAGCGGGGACGACTACGACCACGCTTATGACCACGCACTGGAAGTGGCGCGTGCACGAGGCCTCACGTTCATTCATCCGTTCGACGATCCGGATGTCATTGCAGGACAGGGCACCATCGGCATGGAGATTCTCCGTCAGCGGGCCGGGGAAGAAATCGACGCGATCTTCATTCCCATCGGCGGCGGCGGGCTGGCGGCCGGCATTGCCGCCTACGTCAAGTCGCTGTTCCCGAAGATCCGCATCATCGGCGTGGAGCCAGAAGATGCAGCGGGCATGTATGAGTCGCTGAAGGCTGGCAAGCGGGTCTCGCTTGAGCGCGTCGGCATCTTTGCCGATGGCGTTGCGGTTCGCCGCGTAGGCGAGGAAACCTTCAAGCTGTGCCAGGAATTCGTCGACGAGATCCTGCTGGTGACCAGTGACGAGCTGTGTGCCGGCATCCAGGACATCTTCGAGGACAACCGGACCATCGTCGAGCCTGCCGGCGCGCTTGCGGTGGCCGGGATCAAGAAGTACATCACCCGTGAGGGCTGCACCGGCCGCACCTTCATCTCGATCAACTGCGGCGCCAACATGAACTTCGACCGGTTGCGGTATGTGGCCGAGCGGGCCCAGCTCGGCGCGCAGCGCGAGGCGCTCGTGGCCGTCGAGATTCCAGAGGAGAAAGGCAGCTTCCTGAAGTTCTGCGAGGTTCTCGGCAAGCGCAGCGTCACCGAGTTCAACTACCGGCATGCCGGGGCGACCGGTGCGCGGATCTTCGTGGGCATCGCATTGACGGAGGGACGCAAAGAACGTGAGACGCTGGTGCGGACGTTGACTGATGCCGGCTACCCCGTCGTCGACATGACGGACAACGAAATGGCGAAGCTGCATGTCCGCTACATGGTCGGCGGGCATTCGCGCGGCCTCGAGCATGAACGACTGTTCCGCTTCGAGTTTCCCGAGCGGCCTGGCGCGCTGCTCAAGTTCCTGAATGCGATCGGTACCAACTGGAATATCACGCTCTTCCACTATCGCAATCAGGGGTCCGACTATGGCCGTGTCCTGGCCGGCGTGCAGGTGCCGCCGCAGGAGAACGAAGAGTTCACGCAGCATCTCAAGGAACTGAAGTACGTCTTCACCGAAGAGACGGCGAACCCGGTGTACCGTCTGTTCCTGGGTTCGTGACCGCTGCCGGTGGGGTCCGACATGAACGCAGGTCCATTGCGTAGCGGAGCGCTGCGGCACCGCGATTTCGCGTTCCTGCTGAGTGGCCGGTTCCTCACGAGCCTCGCCGCCCAAATGATGACGGTGGCGGTGGGCTGGCAGGTCTATGCGATTACCCACGATCCGCTTGACCTGGGTCTCGTCGGCCTGTCGCAGTTCCTCCCCTTCGTGATGTTGATTCTGCCCGCGGGTTACGCCGCCGATCACCTTGACCGGCGGCGGATCGTGACTGCCTGTTACCTCACTCAGGCCCTGTCCGCCGCGGCACTGCTCTTGCTGACAGCGTCCGGCATGCAGTCCATCCGGCTCGTGTTTGCCGTCATGGTATTGCTCGGGATCGCGCGTGCGTTCTCGATGCCGACCGGCCAGGCATTGTTGCCGAATGTCGTCCCGCCTGCCGATTTCAACCAGGCGATCGCACTCAGTTCATCAACCATGCATATCGCCACAGTGGTTGGTCCCGTGCTGGGTGGCGTGCTGTTCCTGGGTGGCGCAGAGATTGTCTACGGGGCCGCCGGCGTGCTGCTGCTCATGTCGACCGCCATGACGCTCGGTATCCGCGGCGGCGGCCGCAGCAAGGCGGAGCGGGAGCCCCTGAACCTGCATGAATTGCTGTCAGGGCTGCGCTTCGTGCGATCAAAGCCGGTGGTACTCGGCGCGATTTCGCTGGATCTGTTCGCGGTGCTGTTCGGCGGAGCTACGGCGCTGCTGCCGGCCTTTGCAAGCGACATCCTGCATGTCGGCCCGGTCGGACTGGGATTCCTGCGCACGGCTCCCGGTGTCGGCGCGGCCCTCTGTGCCCTCGTCATCGCCTACGTGCCCATCAACCGGCATGTAGGCGGGTGGATGTTCGGCAGCGTGGCCTTGTTCGGTGTGGCGACGATCGTCTTCGGTGCATCGACCGTATTCCTGTTGTCACTCGGCGCACTGGTCGTGCTCGGCGCGGCCGACATGATCAGCGTCTACATCCGGCACCTGCTGGTGCAGCTCGAGACTCCCGACGCCATCCGGGGCCGGGTCAGTGCCGTCAGTGCCGTGTTCATCGGCGCATCCAACGAGCTGGGCGAGTTCGAGTCCGGCGTGACGGCCGCCTGGTGGGGTGTGGTCCGGGCCGTCGTCATCGGTGGCATCGCCAGCGTCGCGGTAGCCGGTTTGTGGACGAAGCTGTTCCCCGTGCTCGCGCGGATGCACACCTTTCCGCTGCCAGTAGAGCGAATCGACACACCCTGAAGGCGCGGCGGGGGGATGTTTCACTTAAGGTTCCATCGTTTCCAGGCTGGTGCAAATTCCAGCCACGACATCGTTTGCGGCGTGCTGGCGTTCCCCGTGGTTCCTTGGCGTATACTCGTTTCACAGCTCTTGGAAACTACCTCGGGTTCTGGTTCTTGCGCCTGACGGAGCGTCCCATGTCGTTCTCCGCACTGCTCCATTCTCCGGGTCGCGTCCGCCTGCGGCGCGCAGTCAAGCGCGCCTTGCCCGCAGCCGCAACGCTGTCCGCAGGGGTGCTGCTGGCGGGCTGCATGACGGCCAAGATCGAGGAAAACCGCCAGGCCGCCACCAAGATCACCTCCAATGAAGCCGTCGTCCTGCTGGCCAAGCCGCACCTCGAGGGTGCGGGGACCGAGAGCGCCTTCCTCGACTGTCTTGAGCGTGAACTCGTCGGCCGCAAGATCTCCGCGGAAACCCAGACAGCACAGGAAGCTGGCAAGTGGAAGGATCCACGCAGCCATCTGGCGAACAAGCCGTTCCAGATCTACGCCGATGGAGAGTTCGTTGATGCGCTGTACCCCTGGCTCGAACCGAGCACGGCACCTGCTAACGCCGACGGACTGACAGCCTTGCTTGCGCGTCCCGGAGTGGGTGAGCGAGTCAGTGCGATGGGCGTTCGCTACATCATCTGGATTGACGGAGCCACCAAGAAAACCGACGGCGGCGGTAGCGTCGCGTGTGGCGCAGGTCCGGGCGGCGCCGGTTGCATCGGCCTCGGATGGTGGGAAAAGCAGTCCGACTACCAGGCCACGGTCTGGGACCTGCGGGACAAGATTGGCGTTGGCGACGTCACGACCGCTGTCAGCGGCACGTCCGTTTTCATTGGCGCCATTGCGCCCATCCCGATCATCATGCCGGTGCAAAGCACGGCCTGCGACCGGATGGCCGCACAGCTCAAGTCCTTCTTGGTGGGCGACGGCCAGGATGCGGTGAACTGACCGGCCGGATAGCGTTGCCTTGTGCTCAGTCCGGGAAACCACCGCGGTCTCCCGAGAGAATAAAGCGTTGTAGAGACTTGAGCCTGCAGGCTGCGACAGCTGAACGATAGTCAGGTGACGTTCAGGTTCAACGGTTCACACTCGACCGACACGCGCAGTGGACGGGACCGATAACCGGCTGGATTTATAGACAAGGGACATTGGCGTTCCCGAAGGTGCTGGGCCTATGGATCGAGTAACCACCGTCGTAGCATCGCAGCTGCAGCGCGCGGCCAGCTTGGCGGCCGTGGGCCTGCTGCTGGTCACGGCAGGTTGCGCCACGTCTTCGTCCTCCAGCAGCTCGTCGAGCGGCATGCCGTCTTCAGGCGGGTCGCCGTCTTCGGGTTCATCGTCTCCTTCGTCCTCCCCGTCTTCTTCCTCGTCATCGACGTCGAGTGGTTCGGGTAGTCGCCCGAGCACGAGCACAGGCAGGCCGAGCGGCTCGTCAGGCAGCGCGCCTCAGACCTCCACCTCAACGGGGACGTCAGCGTCGACCTCCGATCCGAGCGGCGCCTCTTCGGCCGGCGGCCTTCCCGGCACCGAATCGTCAGGGCAATCCGGTGCGACGGGCCGGCAGACGTCTCAGGGCTCTCAGTCAGGCACGCAATCCGGTAGCACCGCCGGACAGGCAGGTCAGTCGGGTCAAGCGGGGCAGACCGGTTCAACGGGGATGCCGACACCGGGTGGCGGCGCCAGCGCGTCGGCCGGATTTCCCAGCGCGGGGGGCGGTGGCTTGCCGAGTGCCGGTCTGCCGGGCGAAGGCTCGAGCTCGGCCGGTGGCGAAGCGGGACAGGCCGGTGCGTCCGGCAGTTCATCACCTGCACCTTCTTCTTCCTCCAGCTCAACCGCCGCCGGTGGCGGCGAAGAAAGCATTTTTGCCAGCACAGGCGCCCAGAGCAGCGCGGGTTCCGAGGCAGGCGGCGTCAGCTCCACATCGGGCGGCGGAGCGGCGGGCTCGGCGGGCGGCTCGCAAGGAAACGGTGCCGGCGATCCTTCCGGACAGCAAGGCGGGCAGCAGGGCGACCAACAGAGTGGCCAGCAGGGTGGCCAGGGTGGGGCCGGTTCCGCTGGCGGAGTCCCCTCTGCGGCAGGCGATGGCTCTACCGCGGCCACCGGAGGCGCAGCGGGCGCGGGTGGCGCGGCGGCAAGATCTCAGTCCGGGCAGCCCGGTGGGCAAGGTGGCGCAGGCGGCGACTCCGCAGCGGGCGGGGTTCCCTCCGCAGGAGGTGCCGGCGGCACTGGCAGCAATGGCGGCTCGTCGGGCGCCACAGGCACGGCGGGTGCGGGCGGGAACGCTGGCGGCTCAGGTCGCCCCGCGTCGGGTACCGGCGGCGCAGGCAGCGGCCCGATGACGGCGGATGAACAGCGAGCGGACATCAACCGTCGCATCGAAGAAACCTTCCGCGTCTTCGACGGTCACCTGCGCAAGGAGCAGGCGGTGCTCGCCCAGTCTCGCGGCACTGGCTCGGGTGCTGGCGCAGGTGGGGCCGATCCATCAGGTGCGGGCGGTGCAGGGTCAGAACAAGGAGCGGCTGGCGGTCAGGGCGATCGTCAGGGCAACGGCCAAGGCGACGGTAGAGGCAACACCGAAGGCTCGGGCGAGAAAGACGGCGGCGTTGCCGGCGGTCAGGGCTCCGAATCTCAGGGAAGTGGCAACCAGCAAGGAGGTGGCGGAGGCGTCGGCGGAGGCGGCAAGGGCGGAGGCTCTGGTCCGTCAACGGTGCCTGCCGGCATTCCGGATGGCAGCGATGATGACATCGTGGCGCGCCAGCTGCGCGAAGCTGCCATGAAGGAAACCGATCCTGAGCTCCGTGACAAGCTGTGGCAGGAATACCGCAAATACAAGAAGAGCGGCTGACATGACGAATGCGATGACATCAGAGCGGCAACTCGTGACCGCGCGCTGGCGGGGAGTGACCTTGGCGGCGTGCGCGGCGATGAGTCTCGGTGCCTGCGTCGTCGAAACCCGTCCTGTCGACCGCATCAACGCCGTTCAGGCCACGACGGAGATCGCCGCCAACCAGTTGCTCGACGTTGGCGTGCAGCTGCTCGATCCCAATGTGCCTGATGACGAAAAGACCCAGGAGAACCAGAAGATCTTCCCGGATGTGCGCAAGGCAGAATCGCGCTACATGCCGATGCGATTGCGCAGCACGCTTGAAGGGACCGGCCAATGGGGCCAGGTGCGGGTCGTGCCCATGGAAGAAGACTCTCTCGATGTGATGGTCTCGGGAAAGATCCTCGAGTCGAATGGCATGGACCTGAAGGTGGAGTTCACTGTCCGCGATGCGGCCGGCCGCATCTGGTTCACCAAGGTTTACCAGGCGCCGGCTGACACGCGCTCCTATCGCGATACCAGCGGCCGTCCCCGAGACCCGTTCCAGAACCTCTACTCCGAGGTTGCGAACGACATGCTGGCTGCACGCCAGAAGCTGGCGACGAACGATCTCGAAAGCATCCGCCGGGTGTCCGACCTGCGCTTTGCATCGGATCTCGCGCCCTATGCGTTCAAGGGTTACCTCAAACAGGACAAGAGAGGCATCTATCAGGTCCAGCGCCTGCCCGCAGAGGGGGATCCGCTGCCTGCGCGCATCCAGCTCATCCGCGAGCGTGATTACGCCTTCGTGGATACGCTCAATGAGCACTACGCACTGTTCAGCGACAACGTGGCGGAGCCGTACCAGAACTGGCGGCGGTACAGCTACGACGAGATCGAACAGGAAACGTCGGCGAGACGCTCTGCGATGAGCCGCAAGCTGCTCGGAGCCGCGGCCATCGTTGCTGGCGTCGTCGCGGGCGCCAATTCGAATACCTACGTGGGCAGCGCTGCGGCAACTGCGGGCATCATCGGTGGCGTGTATGCAATCAAGAGCGGATTCGACAAGGCGGCCGAAGCCAAGATGCATTCGGACTCGTTGAAGCAACTCGGGCAGTCTTTCCAGTCCGAGGTGCAACCGATGGTCGTCGAGGTGGAGGGGCGGACGTTGCAGCTGACGGGCTCCGCCGAAGAACAATTCCACGAATGGCGCCGCTTGCTGAAGGAACTGTACGAGAACGAAACCGGAATTCCGGTCTCGGCCCCGGATGCCGTGGCGGGCCAGGGCAGCGAGGGGAATGCCGCGCGTCGCTGAGCGATGGTCATCTGCTGGCTTAGTGGTTCCTCAATTCGGGCATCCCATGATCATGAACAGCGGGCACGAGCTGTCTGCAAGATTCGTTTTGGTTCGTCCCCTGGGGCAGAGCGCTGTGGGAGAAGTCTGGCTCGCCGAGGACCGCGAACTGGGGGGGCACGTTGCGCTCAAGCTCCTGGCCGCCCGGGTCGCGGGCAATTCCGTCCTTGGAGCGGCCCTCGAGCGCGAGTGTGAGCGCCTCAAGTCGCTCGTCCATCCGAACATCGTGCGCGTCGACGGCTTCTATCGCGAGGGCGACCAGGTCTGGATCGCGATGGAGTACCTCGCCGGCGGCGATCTCACGCAGTATCGGGGGCGGCCTGCCCATGAAGTGCTCCACGCGGTGATTCCCGTCGCAGAGGCGTTGGCCTATGCCCATGCCGCTGGCATCGTGCACAGGGACGTGAAGACCACGAACGTGCTGATGTCGATCGATGGCGGTCCGCGCCTCGCTGATTTCGGCCTCGCGCTCGCCATGGACGGCGCGCCCGACCTCAAGCTGGGTGCCGGTTCGCCGTACAGCATGAGTCCGCAGCAATTGAATGGCGCCCCCGCAATGGCGGCAGACGACGTGTACGCCTTTGGCGTGCTGCTGTACGAGTTGCTGTCCGGGTATCCGCCTTTCTATCCCGACATTGATGCCACGAAGGTCCAGTCGCAGCCCGCGCCACCGCTGGTGTCGCGGTATCCCGTGGCAGAGGACGTCACGGTGCTGGTGCATTGCTGCCTGGAAAAGGATCCAGAGCAGCGACCCGAAATGGCAGCGGTTGCAGGCCAGTTGCGGGCTGCCCTCGAAGCAGAGCGCAGTCGGCGCACGGGTCCGCCGGCGACTGTAGCGCCTGTTCTCAAGCCTCCTCCCGTCACCGAAGTGCCGTTGCAGGCCGGGTGGCAACGGAGCGCGACAGCGAGCGCAGTTCCGACGCCCGCCGAACTCCGGGGTGAGGGGTTCCGGAAGGGCCTCACCGCAGCCGCCTTGCTGCTGTTGCTTGCGGCGGCTGGCGTCGTCTTCTTCGTGTTGCCCAATCGGGTCGCTGCCCCTCCGCCGGTTGTGGCGGCGGCACCGGCCCCCGCGCCGAAAGTCGAAGACAAAGCGCTGACACCCGCGGAGCTGGAGGCGCTGGCGGTACTGAAGCAGCAGGCGGACGATGTGTTCGAGGCCCTCACGCCCCGCGTCGACGCCCTCAAGGCGAGGGCGGTTGAACAATGGGCAACCGACCCCTGGGCCGCCTTGCATGTGGGCATCTCTTCGGCTGCCGCGAGCTACGCGGCACGGGATTATGCTGCGGCCACGAGCAGCTACGAAGCTGCAGCAAAATCGGTCACTGAGATTGAGGCCCGCGCAGGCGAAGTCCTGAAGGAAGCCCTTGTCCGGGGCGCGGCGGCGCTAGATTCGGGCAACGCCGCTGCTGCACAGGAAGCCTACGAGCTGGCATTGAAGCTCGCGCCCGGCCAGGTCGCTGCCACTCGGGGAATGCGTCGGGCGCAGTCGCTCGACGCCGTCATGGCGCTGCTCAAGCAAGCCGAAATCGATGAAAAAGAAGAGCGTCTGACCGCCGCAGCAGACGCCTTTGGCCGTGCAGCAAAACTCGACCCTGAAGCGCGTCTTGCGACCGATGGGCTGGCGCGGGTGCAGGCGCGAGTGGCAGGTGATGCCTTCGCAGCCGCCATGGCCGGCGGTTTTACCGCCATGACGGCGAAGGACTATGCCGGCGCCCGGAAGGCCTTTGAGCGGGCGCGTGCCATGCGGACCCAGGCGCCGGAAGTGCAACAAGCCCTGCAGCACCTGGCGCAGGAAGAGCGTACTGCGACGATCGCGTCCCGCCTCGCCAGCGCCCGCTCCCATGAGGCAGCAGAGCGGTGGCAACAGGCACTCGCGGACTATCAGGCCGTCGCCGCGCTCGACTCGACGGTGGCGGCAGCCCAGCAGGGCGAGGAGCGGACCGGCCCTCGTGCGACGCTCAACGACGAGTTGCAGCTGTACGTGACCCAGCCCGAGCGTTTGTTCAGCGCACCAGTGCGCGATTCGGCGACGGTCACGCTCAATCGCGCCAAGGCGTTGACCCCCGGACCGGTCCTCGCCAAACAGATCGCGACGCTCGATGAATGGCTCAAGCGGGTGTCGGTCCCCGTACAGGTGGCGCTCGAATCCGACAACCTGACGCAGGTGACCATCTATCGCGTCGGGGATCTCGGGCCGTTCACACGCAAGGCCGTCGATCTGCCTCCCGGCAAGTACACCGTCGTCGGTACGCGGCCGGGCTTCCGCGACGTTCGCCGTGAGATCACCGTAGTACCCGGGGCCGCGTCGGCCCCGGTCGTCATTCGCTGTGAGGACAAGATTTGAGCTTCACGCTGACATTGAGCGATGCGCTGGGCGAGAGGACCTTCACCCGCGAGGAGTTCCCCTTGAGCCTCGGAGGTGCCGGCTCGACCATTGTGCTTGCGGGCGGGTTCAACGGCCCCGCGGCATGGTGCGGACTGCATGAGGAAACACTGTTCCTCCAGCCCGCGGAAGGTGTTGAGCTGGGTTACAACGGTGTGCCGGCCCGCAGTTCCGTGTGGTTGAAGTCGGGTGATGTCGTGACGCTGGGCGCGGCGCGGCTGCGCCTTGGTAGCCGCGACGGTCGCCCTGTCCTCAACGTAGAGGACGGCAGCGTAGGCAACATCACCGCGCCACCTGTCGTCGAGTCGGGGCAGCGGGTTTCCGGCGGTACGGACGTGGACGAAGAGCGCATCGAAGCCATCCGCTTTCGCTCCGAAGGCGCCGCTACGGTGGGTAGCCGCAGTTTCAACCCCCGTCGGGTCGTCGTGCCGACCCTTGCAGTGCTCTTCGCGGCAGCGATCTGGTTCGTATTCACGTCCGTGTCGCTCACCGTCACAGTGGCATCCGGTGCCGACCGCATCTCACTGAAGGGCGGGCTGCCTGCGCTTGGGTTGGGCTCGCAATACCTGCTAAGACCCGGTCAGTACCTGCTGCAAGTCGAGCGAGCGGGGTACAAGCCGTGGACGCAGACGGTCAATGTGACTCAACAAACGAACCAGCGCCTCGAGGTTGCTCTCGAGAAATTGCCGGGCTTGCTCAGCATCGAAGTACCGGTGGCATCGACCGTCAGCATTGACGGGCTGGAGGTTGGATCCGCGCCCGGGGTCTTTGAAGTGCCGCCGGGCAAGCGAACTGTTGCCATCCGTGCGCCACGCTATCGAGCCTTCAGCGCCGAACTGGATGTGGAGGGGGCAGGCGTCAAGCAATCGTTGGCGCCCGAGCTCGTTCCAGCGTGGGCGAAGATCAGTGTCATCTCCGAACCTGCCGGCGCAGAGCTGTATGTCAGCGGTGAACTGCGCGGCGTCACTCCGCTTGAGACGGAGATTCTGGAAGGCAGCCAGCCGCTCGAACTTCGGCTCAAGGGGTTCACTCCGTGGGCGACCGATCTCAGCGTGGTGGCCGATCAAGTGCAGACGGTCGGCCCGGTACGCCTCGGATTGCCTGACGGTCGGCTGGTGATCCGGAGCAATCCGGCCGGCGCCAGCGTGACCGTGGGCGGTGCGTATCGAGGCCAGACCCCGCTCGAGTTGCCGGTGCGTCCCGATCTGTCGCAGTCCATCGTCCTTGCCAAGCCCGGGTACGAGCCGGCCGAGCGCAGCGTCAGCGTCGGGCCGGGTGCGCGGCAGGTCATCGACCTGGAGCTGACTGGCATCTACGGTGAACTGACCGTGGCCGCCCAACCGGTCGACGCGCAACTGTTCGTGGACGGTGCGCTGCGTGGCGCCGCCAACCAGCAGCTGCGGCTGACCGCGACGACCCACGATATCGAGATCCGCAAGGCCGGGCTCATCACCCACAAGGTGTCGGTTACTCCGCGTCCTGGTCTGTCCCAGGCCGTGAACGTCACGCTGCTGACAGCGGAGGAAGCGAAGGTGGCCGCGATCCCTGTGGCGATCCCTTCCAAAGCAGGCGAACTCAGGTTGATGCCCGCCGGCCGGTTCGTGATGGGTAGTTCACGCCGCGAACCCGGGCGTCGTGCCAACGAAGCGCAACGGGAAGTAGAGCTCAAGCGGCGTTTCTATCTCGGTACCCGCGAAGTGACGAACGCGGAGTACCGCCAGTACCGCGCGGATCATCGCTCTGGGTTCGTCGGCGCACACTCGCTCGACCTTGACCGGCAGCCCGCAGTCAATGTCGGCTGGCAGCAAGCCGCCGCGTTCTGCAACTGGCTCTCGGAGCAGGAGGGCCTGCCCGCCGCCTTTGAAACGAAGAATGGCGCGCTGGTACCGATCGTGCCGGCGACGACCGGCTATCGCCTGCCGACCGAGGCTGAATGGGAATGGGCGGCCCGCTACGAACGGGGCACCGCGACACGCCGGTATCCGTGGGGCGAGGCGCTGCCCGTGGCGCCGCGGTCGGGCAATTATGCCGACTTCTCTGCTCGGATCGTCATCCAGGACGTGATCCCGGACTACGACGACGGCTATCCCGCCGCAGCGCCCGTCGGTTCATTCGCCGCGAATGCCCTCGGTCTGTTCGACATGGGAGGCAATGTCGCCGAGTGGTCGCAGGACCTCTACACTGTGACTACAGACGCCAGCGTGCTAGCGATCGATCCGGTGAGCGGTGGCGAGGTCGGCCAGCGCGTGATTCGCGGATCGAGCTGGCGGCAATCCGGTTTGACTGATTTGAGGCTAACCGCCCGTGACTTCGGGTCTGCGACCCGGACCGATCTCGGCTTCCGGCTGGCCCGCTACGCGGAGTGAATTCATGAAAGCAAGAAACATGAGAACGGTCATCGCCGTCGTCGCATCGCTGGCAGGGCTCGCAGCGTTGGCTGCAGCGCCGGCGACTTCTCCACCGGCACCCGCGGTCACACAACCCGCCAAGGCTGAGCCTGCCAAGCCGGCGGCTGCGCCGACGACTGCGGCGACGCCGCCGACCTCGCCATCAGCGCCCAAGCCGGCGGCAACCACCACACCGAATGCGCCTGCGTCTGGCGCATCGCCCCAGCGCTTCGTCCCGAGCGAATCGGTGCGCGCAGACTTCGACGTCTCTTTCCCCATCGATATCTGACCGGTCCTTGAGAACGCCATGAAAAAGTTCACGTCCTCCGATTTCCTGTTCGAGGTCTTTGCGCTCGTGATCATCATCACGATCGTGCAGGGCATCTATGCGACGGTGATCCGGCCAACGGCCGAGGGTATCCGGCAGAAGGATCTCGTGGCCATGGCAGGCGATTCGAACTACGTGCCCGAGCTGCATGCGTGGGTCGTGATCAAGGACTACGAGCCCGAGGTCTGCTTTGTCTTTGCGGCGTGGGCCCTCACCATCATGGGCCGCCGCGCCATGCGCGTAGGCAGGCAGCGCAAATTGCTCGACACCGACATCCTGCAGCTGCGTGAAGGGATGAAGATCCTTCCGGAGGATTCGCGGGAGTATGCACGGCAGATCGAATCGCTGTCACCCGAGACCCGCAGCTTCCTGCTGCCGCGAGCACTGCTGACGGCACTGCATCGCTTCGGCGCAACCCGCAACATCCAGGATGTGGCGACGGCGGCCCGCAGCGTCTGCCAGCATGAGAACGACCGCCTCGATTCCGAGTTGTCGATGGTGCGCTTCGTCGCGTGGGCCATCCCCGCCATCGGCTTCGTCGGCACGGTGCGCGGCATCGGGGCTTCGCTGCAGCAGGCTCACAAGGCCGTCGAAGGCGACGTATCGGGTGTCGTGGCCGGCCTCGGCACGGCGTTCAACGCAACGTTGGTCGCGCTGTCGCTCAGCATCCTGGTGATGCTCGTACTCCACCAGCTGCAACTGCGGCAGGAACGAATGGTGCTTGATACCGAGGACTACCTCGACACGCACGTCGTCAGGCATATGCTCTCCCGCTGATCACGGCATCCTTCGCCACGCACGCCTCAGGAAACGGTTGCCGCAGTGACATTGCTCGCCCTCGAACTCAACGACGCCGGACTGATCCTCGCGCGCATTGCCGCGGGCGGCGAGAGCGAAATCCTGGCCGAAAGTCCGGGCTTCGCGCTGCTTGAGGGCAACACGGTACTCACCGGAGTAACGGCCGCCGCGCGCGCGCGCCAACGGCCCTTGTTCGCCCACAGCACGTTCTGGCGCGAGCTGGGTGTGACGCCCTTGCCCAGGCCAACGGCTACCGTGCAGACCACGGCGGATGTGGCATTCACTCATCTCTCTGACCTGCTGAAGCCGCTCTCCTCCGGAACGGAGCGCATGGTGATCGCGGTGCCGGCCGGCTACTCCCGCGACCAGCTCGGCATCCTCATCGGCATGGCGAATGAGGTCGGCGTGCCGCTCGTGGGGCTGGTTGATGCCGGGCTCGCTGCGTCATCGCTCGAGGCGGCCCCGCGCCGCGTCCTGCATCTCGACCTCGAATTGCATCGAGCCGCGCTGACGGTGCTCGAGCATCAGGGCGATGGTGAAGGCCTCCGGCGCAGCCACTTCGAGCTGCAGCCGCGACTGGGCTGGCTCTCGCTGCAGCAGGCGTGGATCGAGGCGATCGCAGAAACGTTCGTCCGCAGGACGCGCTTCGATCCCCTGCACCAGGCCGTCACTGAACAGGCGCTGGTCGACTTGCTGCCAGGCTGGCTCGCGGCGCTCAAGGATGCAGAAGCGGTTGATGCCGAGATGATCTTCGGCGGCCAGACGCACCGCGTCGAACTCGCCCGCAAGCAGATGATCGACGCAGTCCGGGGCAAGTATTCAGACCTGTTGCGGCTGGTGCAGTCGGCCCGTCCGGCCGGAGAAGCGGTTGAGCTGCGGCTCGGCCAGCGACTCGCCGATCTGCCGGGAGCGATCGAACAGTTTGCCGCGCTCCGTGATTGCGAGCTCAAGGTGCTTCCGCGCGGCGCGGCGGCGCGCGGCGCGTTGCTGCATGCCCCACACATCGAAAGACCAGCTGATGCGCTGACGTTGGTCTATCGTCTCCCCGTTCCTTTCGCAGCGGGTGCGGGCCTGGTCAACGCACCTGGCGAGACCCTGGCAGTTGAGCATCGCCCGACGCACGTGCTCTTTGCCGGGCGCGCATGGCCGATTACCGCAGAGCCGCTCAAACTCGGCTGGGCTGTCCCCGAAGGGCAGCGCCGCCTCACGGTGCCGGCGGGAGCGCCCGGCGTCTCACGGGTCCACTGCACGCTCGTCCGCCACGATGGCGTGACCACCCTTGAGGACCACAGTACGTATGGCACCTTCGTCAACGACGAGCGAGTGAAGGGCACCACAGTGCTGCGCGTCGGCGACCGGTTGCGCCTCGGCGCGCCGGGCGTGCAACTCGAACTCATCCAGCTGGTGAACGAGCATGGCACGCCGTCAGTTTGACGTTTTCAGCATGTCGTTCCTCGACACGATCTGCTGCGCGTTCGGCGCCATCGTGCTGCTGTACATGATCATCAATGCCTCGAGCGGGCGCAGCTTCCAGAAGGACACGGCTGCGCTGCGTGCGGAGGCGAACCGGCTTGAACAGGAGGTCCTCGAGGGCTACCAGTCACTGGCCGACGCCCGCAATGCCATGAGCGAGACCACTGACGAAGCCGCCCGCATGGAAGGTCTCGGTACGCGCGTGCTGGAGGAAACCGAGAAGCTGAAAGTGGAGCTCGCCGAAGCCGACGGAACGACGCTCTCGCGCCGCGAGGCGATCGAGCGACTGAAAGCGGATCTCAAGGCGCTCGATGAAGGGACGCGCCGTCTCGAAGGAGGCGCGCAGAGTCCGGGTGCGCCCGGCAATCGGGTACGCGGTTTCATCGGCCAGGGCGATCGCCAGTACCTCACCGGACTCAAGGTCGGTGGCTCGCATGTCTTCATCCTGGTCGATGTGTCGGCAAGCATGCTGGATGAAACCGTCGTCAACGTGCTGCGGATGCGCAACATGACGGATTCGCGGAAGCTCCTTTCCGAGAAATGGCAACGAGCGGTCGGCACGGTCGACTGGTTGCTCGCCCAAGTGCCCAGCGCCTCCAAGTTCCAGGTCTACGCGTTCAACACGACCGCGACGCCGCTCGTCAAGGACAGTGCGGGCAAGTGGCTCGAAGGCAGCAATGCCGAAGTGTTGAATTCCGCAGTCATGGCGCTGCGCGAACGCGTCCCGAAGGACGGGACGAGCCTCGAGAATGCGTTCGCGGCGATCACGACGATGACGCCGAAGCCCGACAACGTCATCCTGATCACGGACGGTCTGCCGACCCAGGGCGTGTCGGCACCGCTGCTTGCCAAGGCGGTAGACGGCGAGGCGCGACTCAAGCTCTTCGAGCGCGCAATGGGCCGCTATCCACGCGACATCCCGCTCAATGTCATCTTGCTGCCGATGGAAGGCGATCCGTCCGCACCCGCGGCCTACTGGGTCGCCTCCCGCAATACCGGCGGCTCGTTCCTGAGTCCGGCGAGGGACTGGCCATGAAGCGACGGCAGGAATTCCAGGTCTTCAGCATGTCGTTCCTCGACACGATCTGCTGCGCGTTCGGCGCGGTGATCCTGTTGTTCATGCTGAGCAAGTTCGGCGAACCGAAGGCGCTCGAACAGGCGCGGGAGCAGCTGGAGGGCCAGATCGTCGCGCTTGACCAGGAGCTGAATGAACTCAAGGGCCAGTCGGTCGTGCTCAATCGCGACCTCAATTCGAAGCAGGAACAGGTCTCGGAAGAGAAGGCGCGCATTGCCCGGTTACGCGGCGACCTGAGCACTATCCAGGGCCGCTATGCCGCGTCGAAGCAGGAATCCGAGGTGGCCAACCAGATCCAGGGCCAGCTGGTCGCCGCGCAGCAGCAGCTCAGCGACGAAATGAAGCGGCTGCTCGGCAGCAACTTCCGGCGCCGGCCCGACGACGAGACCATCGGCGGCATTCCCGTTGACAGCGAATATGTCATCTTCCTCATCGACACTTCGGGAAGCATGTTCAACTACGAATGGCCGCAGATGCTGCAGAAGGTCGAGGAGACGTTGAACATCTACCCGAAGCTGAAGGGCTTCCAGGTGATGAACGACGTCGGTACGCCAATGTTTCCGAGCTATGCCGGCAAGTGGATTCCGGACAGTCCGGGGCAGCGCAAAACCGTAATCGACCGGCTGCGCAACTGGAATGCGTTCTCCGCGTCGAATCCGGCGGGCGGCATCGTGTCTGCCATCCAGACGTACTGGGCCAGGGACAAGAAGATCAGCCTCTACGTGTTCGGCGACGAATTCACCGGGTCATCCATCGATTCTGTCGTCAAGACAGTGGACCTCGTCAACCGTGAGGGGCAGACCGGGGAGCGGCTGGTCCGCATCCACGCCATCGGCTTTCCGGTCCGGCCGGATGCGCCCCAATACACCAGTATCCGCTTCGCAACGCTCATGAGGATTCTGTGCGCGCGGAATGGTGGGACCTTCGTCGGACTTCAGGAACCGCGAGGCCGGGGAGGGATCCGTATTGGCCAGGCGGAGAAGAAGGAACAAGCCGGCACGCCCCCTACGTAATGGGCGTTGCATCGGTGATCGCGAAGGAGTAACAAGTCTTCATGACGCGCAGCTGGCAAACAGGGGGATGGATTGCGCTGGTCGCTGCATTAGCGTCACTTTCGGGATGCAGCACCGTACGTCTCGAGGCTCGCCCGAACATTCCCCAACCGGTCATCACGAAGATCCCGGTGTCGGTCGGCCTGTTCATGCCGATCGAATTCTCGAGTTATGTCTACAAGGGCGACCGTTACGGCTTTAAATGGGAAGTCACCATGGGAGCCGCCCAGAGCGAAGGCGTGTCGCGCCTCTTCGCTGCCATGTTCGAGAACGTGGTCCCCGTCGACAACATCACCGCCGCAGCGGCGACCGCTCCCGGAATCCGTGCAATTCTCGAGCCCGCAGTGGAGGATTTCTCCTTCATCACGCCGCGCGATGCGGGCACGCAGTTCTATGCCGTCAGCATCAAGTATCGCGTGAGCGTCTATACCCCCGATGGGCGACTTGCCGAGTCCTGGCCCTTTACGGGGTATGGCATTGTCCCCGCCACCGGCATGAGCGCGGAGAAGCCGCTTGCACGTGCGACTTCCCTCGCCATGCGCGACGCGGCCGCCAAGCTGGTCGTTGAATTCCGTGAGCAGGCCATCATCCGGGGCCTGCTGCCTGATGGCCCCAAACCGGATACGTTGGGCGGTGCGGCAGTCTCCGATATCGCGGCAGCCGGATCCGCATCTGGAGCTGCAGCGCCCGAGCCTGCCGCTGGCAGCGCCCCCTCCCCGCAAGGAGGCGAGGGAACGTCAACCCCCTCCGGCACGCCGGCTGCGCCCATCGGGCCGGCGGTCAGTTCTTCAAGTCCTTGAAGGTCTGCTGGTAACGGACGTTCGGTGTGTCGACAGGCACGCCGTTTTCAAACCGCGGGCGATACAGCGCCTCGCGAATCGACGCCAGTGTTTCCCGCTCCATCCGCTCCGTGGCATCGCTTTCCACAATGCGGGGATCCACGACCTCTCCGGTGCTCGTAACGGTGAACTCCATCGTGAGCTTGCGATCGATGAGCTTCTCCGGCGAGCGACTGCGCTCGAGATAACGGCGTGCGACCTGCGGTTGTGCGTAATCAAGCATTGCAGGGAAGCTTAAGGGATCGCCGACCAGCGACGTCTCGGTCGTGGTGGCCTGGGGCAATGTCAGGGCCTTGGCATAAAATTCCAGCGCCTTGCCGCGGTTGCTCTTGAGCAGGTACCAGTCGCCGGAGTCGATCAGGGCCACGCGAAACACGATTGGGCTGCGAGGGCCGTTCGCTTCCATGATCTGAACGGCTCGCACCATTGCTTCCTCACCTTCTGAGGGCAACCGGGAGCGGCTCAGCAAACGAAACCCGCCATTCGCAGGTACCCGCACCAGTCCGGCATTCGTGAAGAGCAGTTCGCGAATGAAGCTCCTGCCGAGACTGCGCAGCGGATTGACCAGTTTCGGGTCGTTGGGGCCCGCCTTGGTTTCGATTATCTGGATGGAGCGACGATAGAGTTCCCTGCTGATCTCGAAAAATCCCCAACGCGAATACCAGTCGCCACCGACGTCCTCGATCTCAGCGAAACGCAGGTCGTTCTTTCCATAGGCGGTTTCCGCGGTCTGCAGCAGGTTCTGCATTTGCTGATGGGCTTCGAGGCCGCGGCCCGACTCGATGAGGCTGTTGGCCAGCTGCAGCCGCAGGCCGTTCTGGCTGACGTCGAACAGGCCGTTCTGCCGCTGACTGACAAGCAGGGCGCGCTCGAGGATCTGGGTGGCTTCCACGTGGCGATTCGTCGCGGCGAGCGTGAGACCGAGACCGCTCAAGGGTTCTTCAAGCCCAGGAGCCAGCGCGCCGCCCTGCTTCTCACGAATCTTCAAGGCGGTGATGAAGTTCGCTTCCGCATTGGGGAAGTCCTTGATCTGGTACTGCACGCCACCGAGCCGGATCAGTGCTTCCGCCATGGGCAGCGATTGTTCCCCGTCCTTTGTACGGGTCAGGTCGACCAGTTGCTGCGCGGGGGACAGGGCGTCCTCCCAGTGCCTCTCCTTGATGCTCGCCTGGTACCTGAAGAGCGGAGCGTCGCGGTCGCGATCAGTTGCATCGGCCGCCATGGACGGACCGTTTGCGGCAAGCAGCGCCACGCACCACAGAAGAGGACGATATCGACTACGGTCCATGCACTACCCGATGCTCGTTGTAACGCGACGGAAAGAGGAGAGTGCGTGATTGTCATTCGGGACTTGGGCGGGTGTCAAAGAGTGGACTGAGCCAATTTGGCCCACTTTTGTGGGCGGCCCTGCTGCGGTGCGAAGAGGTAGTGGGAGACCAGCCATTCCTGCCCCCTCCCGTAGCCCCACAGTTCTGCGCAGGCCATGAAGAACACCCGCCAGTACACCCACCACTTGCGTGCGGCAGCCGCCCCATAAGTCGAGGCCATGATGGGCATGATTCGATCCCGGTGGGCATCCATGTTGGCAAGCCAGGCTTCACTGGTCTTCTGGTAGTGGCGGCCGTCCACATGCCAGTGCTTGAGTAGGCGCACATCCTTCTGGAAGTAGGTCAACAGGGAATCACTTGGCATGATGCCGCCCGTGAAGAAGTACCGCCCCATCCAGTCGCGTTCGCTCGTGACGTCGAACGGATACGCGTAGGTCCTGTGCGTGAAGATGTGCACGAACAGCGTGGCGTGCGGGCGCATCCACTCCGAGATGCGGGCGAGCAGCGTCGCGTAGTTGCGCATGTGCTCGAACATCTCGACCGAAACCACCCGGTCGAAGCGTTCGTCGGGCGGGAACTCCAGCACGTTGGCATCACAGGTGATGACGCGGACGTTGCCGAGTCCCCGCTCGCGCGCAGTGGCTTCGATATGCAGGCGCTGCGTTCGCGAGTTCGATACGGCCGTGATGCGCGCAGCCGGATAGTGCTCGGCCATCCACAACGTCAGCGATCCCCAGCCGCAACCGAGTTCCAGAATGTCTTCGCCGTCCTTGAGCTGCGCCCGCTCGCAGGTCAGAGACAGCATCCGCGCTTCCGCAACGTCCAGTGACGTGACACCGGGGTCGAAGTAGCAGGAGGAGTACTTGCGATGCTTGCCGAGGACCATGCCGAAAAAATCGCTGGGCAGTTCATAGTGCTGCTCGTTCGCCTCGCGGGTGTTGATGGCTACGGGGCTCGCTTTCAGTTGCTCGACGAACTGCATGAAGTGCCGGTGCTGCGCTTCCGTGTCGCCCTTGTTCTCGTCCCGCAGGCGCTCTGTCAGTAGCCGGCGGATGCCGATCCGGATCATCGCGTCCGGCAGCAGATCGCGTTCCATCAGCCAGAACGGCAGCGAAGTGCCGGATTCAGCGGGGGGAGCGGCGTTGGTGATGGCAGTGGTCATGTCATGGTCCGCGGTGGGTCAGGGGGTCGCGTCGGGCTTCTTCGGAGGCAACGGAATAAAGGCACTCGTCGTGGCCTGATAGGCCCGATACGCATCGCCGCGCGAACGCAGTGCCTGCTCTTCCGTTGGCTTGACGCCGGTGACATTGACGAGGAAGTGCAGCATCAAGAGCGGCATCGCGATCGCAATCCAGCCGAGCGGGGAGGCGAGTGCGAACAGTGCGTAGCCGATCCAGATCGTCCATTCGAAGAAATAGTTGGGATGCCTTGAGTAACGCCACAGTCCGGTATTGCAGACCTTGCCGCGATTGTCCGGATTACGCTTGAAGGCAGCCAGTTGCCGATCGGCCAGACTCTCTCCTGCCAGGCCGAGCAACCACACCGCAACGCCCAGGAATTCGAGTGGATGCAGGCCGGGTGTGGGGTTCAGGCAAGCAAGCAGCAGCGGCAGGACAAGGAAGACGTTCAGCACTCCCTGGAACAAGAAGAACGCGAGGAATTTCGCATTGACGCTGCCCTTCTGGCCCCACTCCTCGCGCAGGCGCACGTACCGACCTTCCTCGGGTTCTCCCAGGATGCGGGTCGCGAGGTGGGCTGCGAGCCGGAGGCCCCAGAACACGAACATGGCGGCGATCAGCCAGCGACGCAGCGGCCAACCGTTGGTCAGCGAGGCATACAGAATCGCGAGCACGGCAAAGTTCCCAGACCAGCCGATGTCAACGTAGCTGAAATTCCGGAAGCGCAGTCCCAGCAGCCACAGGCTCGTCATGATGACCACGACGACCGCCAGGCCCAGCCCCAGTAGTACCAGGAAAAAGATCAGATCCATCAGCGCCTCCCTGCCGTTGCCTGGTTAAACAGCCGATGCTGTGTCGTCTTGAGCACCTGCGCCAGGATCACGTACACGACGACGAACAAAACGGGACACAGCAGCACCCAGCCCAGCATTGCATGCAGGATCGCGTCCCACAGCACCGCGACGGCATTGAGGGCACCTTGTGCGATTAGAGCGAGTCCTTCGCCGATGGACAGTGGCTGGGGTGCCTTCCCAAGTACCCACTCACCGACACGGACGAACGGGATGATCAGCAGCAGCTGGACCGGCGTCACTAGCAAGTGCACTGTTTGCACGGCGATGTGATTCAGGCGCAGCCCCGCGGCCACGAGCGTGCACAGCACGGTGGTCGTGCCGAGAACGGGAAAGATCCCCACAACCAGACCGACTGCCAGGCTGAGCGCCAGCAAGCGTGGGCTCAGCCCCTGCGTCAGAAGTGCGAGGACGGGTGCCAGCAGATACTTGTCGAGCAGTCGTTTCATGGTTGCCTTGCGGGCTTGAGGATCGCGCTGACCGGTTCGTCAGGGCGGAGCCTTGCCAGTTGCAGCAACACAAAGGCGGACATCGCCATCGTGCCCAGCGCCATGATTGCGATGAACCAGCCGAGGCGCGCGACCGAGCCTCGCTCCTTGAACCAGACCCAGACATAGAACGTCAGGAACCCGTAGTAGGCGTCGATGAGCGTGGCGAGCGTCCACCAGCGATCCGGCCCGAGGGTGATGCCCTGCCAATCCCAGACCGCCTGCTGGGTGCTGGCCCAGAAGGTGTAACCAAATAGCGAGATCAGCATGAAGCCGAACAGGCAGCGCAGGAGCGTGCGGGACGGCATGGCTTTGTTTCCTTGAGGTTCGGTAGCGGGCTCTGGTCTATTCGCAACAACCCGATGCAGCAGATTCGCGCCGGACGCGCCATACTCTTTGGCAAGCACCTGACGGAGAGAGAGGATGCGCTCGTTGTGGACGATTTTCCTGAAAGGTCTCGCGGCAGTGCTGCCGGTCGCGTTGACGCTGTACCTGCTGCTCTGGCTGGGGTCGACCGCCGAGGCCATGCTGGGGCAGGGGTTGCGCCTGGCCATTCCTGAACACCGGTACTGGCCGGGACTCGGCCTCATCGTCGGGGTGGTGTTTGTCTTCGTGGTCGGCCTGCTGGTGAATGCCTACGTGGTTCGCCGCGTCATCCGCTACGGCGAGTCATTGCTCGAGCGGATTCCTGTGGTCAAGACCATCTACGGTGCGTTCAAGGATGTCACGCGGTTCTTGCCGGAAGGTGGCAAGAGTCGGGACCTCAAGAAGGTGGTGACCTGGCGCTGGGGGTCGGCCCACGTTATCGGGTTCGTCACGGAGGATCACGTGGATTCGCGCTCCCTCGGGATGGGGGAGTCGGATGTCGTCGCGGTGTATTTTCCGATGAGCTACCAGATCGGCGGCTACACGCTATACCTGCCGCGGGCGGATCTGCACGAAACGGATCTGTCGGTACAGGAAGCCATGCGGCTCGTCCTGCTGGGCGGGATTTCGAGTCGGACTCCCGCCCCGGACCTACCGTCCGGAGCGGGAACGGCCCGATAGGGAGCGGGACTCAGGCTGGCTTCTGGACCCAGACGCGGCACCAGCCGTCGTTATTGACCTGCTTGCCCGGGAACAAGTTGCAACCGCGCCAGGCGTCGCCGTCCTTGCCCTGGACCTGCAGGCAGTTGCCGCAGTGTTGGCCGGCCTTGTAGGTCGGGTTCTTCGCGGCATCGACCTTCTTGGCGTCATGGACATAGCCAAGCGCCTTGGCTGTAGCGTCGTTTTCGTCGAGGTGGGCCGGCGCGGCCTGGGCGGCGGCACGCTCCATGACGGCAATGCCGGGCAGGGCTGCCAGGCCGGCAAGCGCACCCTTCAGCACCGAACGTCGGTCAAGGGCATGCTTGTCTTTCAAATCGCTCATCGTGTTGCTCCTTACGGCCGCGCCGGAAGGCGGGGCCGATCGTCAGGGTTCCTGAAAGTCTCGGAGCGGGATTCTAGCAGGCCGAACCTGAACCGCTACCAACACCCCAAGGGAACCCGAGCACAGACGGCGCAGACTTCCCGATCAGCGGGTCAACTTGCCGACCAGCCGAGACAGCAGGGAGGGTTTGGCATCCATCCGGCGAATGCCGCTCGCAGACAGGACCACCTGGCGAGCTTCTTCATCGAGCAACTGGTTGAGTGACTGGTTGAGTGACTGGTTCTTGGCGGCAGGCCGCTTGACGGCGGCGGGACTGGACTTGCGTACTGCCGCGGCAGCTGCCGCCTGCTTGGCCGCAGGGGGCGTGACCGGCTTCGTGGCAGCGGGAGCCACCGCCTTGGGTGCCGGAGTATTGGTCAGGACCGGTGCGGTGGCGGGCTTGGCGTCGACATGCTTGTCAGGATGCAATTGGACGACCCGCGCGGATTTGCCCGCAGCGTCGTTCAGGACGGGGCGCGCCGGGGGATCGGCAAACCGGGACTGTTCCGCGGCACTGACGCGCATCACGCTCGGCGCGCTGAAGAACGTCTTGAGGTAACCGGACACCGCTTCCGCCGAGACCGACTCGCGGAAGAAGCCGACACGCAACGAATGTTCGATCCGGCCTTGGCGGGTCTGGGCGATGGAATAGAGCCGGAAGGCCTTGAAGATGTCGAGCTTCGGTATGGCTCCGAGATTGATTGGCTGATCCGACACCGTGACCTGCACTGAGAACCATGCCGGTGCTTCCGTATCGGCCAGCTCCGCTTCCGTGAGCATGCGCAGGGTCTGCGTGCTGTCGATCAGCACTGGACCTTTCGTCTTCAGATTCGCGGTGACGTCGGCGAGCCTCCGGATATGCTCCGGCAACTCGGTTGCGAGCTCGAGATTGGCGGTCGCCTTGTTCATGACGGTGGAATCGACCGGTTTGACGCGGAACGGTTCGGCGGCAGCCTCGACAGTCTGGGCCGCAGGGGAGCGGGGCGGTGTCTCCGGCAACAGCTCCATTCTAGAAATGGAAGTGGCTGGCGCGAGTGCAGTGGCTTGCAGCTTCGGTGTGGCTGCGGATGGGGCGACGGGCTTGGGCGCTGCGGCGACAGTCGCCGACGGCGACCTTGGCGCAACCGGCTTCATCGGTGCTGCGGCAGGCTGGACGTGTTGCATACTTGCGGTCGACGCGGTGTTGCGTGACACGGGTTGCGCCGGTTGCGTTCCCAGCGTGGCGGGATCGAATCCCGGGGCATGCTTCAGGTCGTCGTTGCCGGCTGGAACGCAGAAGGCCGCCGGATAGAATTCCCTGACGGCGGCCAGTGCGATTTCGGACGCGGCCTCGTCGGCAAAGAAGCCGAGCCGCAGGCGATAGCGCGGACGATTGTCCTCAACGCGGCGCACCTGGTAGAGCCGATAGCGCTCGAGGCCCGGCAGACTGCCAGCCTTCAGGTCGATCGGCGCGACCGACGCACACAGGTTGACGACGAACGGTCCTGACGCGGCTGGCGCGCCGGGCTCGAACCCAGGCTGCAGCGCAGTGCTGGTGTGAGTGCTCTGATCCATAAACTTCCCCATTCCCGTGGCCCAAAACGGACGCAGAATGCAGGCGTCCGAAACGGATCGAAACTGCGCCAGGCAACGCGGAAGCGGGTCAGTTGGGAAACGAAGGTCAGGCGGGATCAGAGTGGCCACCCTCACGCGGGCGGACTCCGGGCTGACACGAAGAGAAGTCTGCGCGGCGGTTAAAACCGTCTCGGGCCTTGTGGCCCGTGCTCAGACTCGAATACACCGCAGCGCTACTTTCAATTCCTGCTACTGCGGCCTCGTGGCAACCCCGCTATCGTTAGGACCTTCAAACCCTAAGACCGGAAGCTTTGCGTCCCCGCCTCTCGACGGGTTTGCTATTGGCACGAGCTGATTCTTTGTTAAGTGGGCTGCCCGCGTCAAGGGGGATATCGAGCCTGCTTCCGCCGAGCCGTGCGCAGGGCATTCCAGCGTCGAGTTATGTCTTAAAGCGGCGACAAGAGACTATCCTACGGACTTTGCCGCCTGAAGGATTTGCAGACGTCATGACAACACCCGCATCGCTCCCCCAGCTGATTGAAACCCGTCCGCGCGATCTCGGCGGATTCGAGGTGCGGAGGCTGCTGCCGATGGCGACCCGGCAAAGCGTGGGGCCTTTCGTGTTCTTCGACCATATGGGACCCGCGCGCTTTGCGCCGGGAACGGGCATCGACGTGCGTCCGCACCCCCATATCGGGCTGGCCACGCTGACGTTCCTGTTCGAGGGCGAGATCCTGCACCGGGACAGCCTCGGATTCGTCCAGTCGATCCGTCCGGGAGACGTGAACTGGATGACGGCCGGCCGTGGCATCGTGCATTCCGAGCGCACGGGGCCGGAGCTGCGTGCAGCCGGATCGGCCTTGCACGGCCTGCAACTGTGGATCGCACTCCCTCAAGCCGACGAGGAAACCGAGCCCGCATTCTTTCACCATCCCGGCGCAACGGTGCCCGTCGTTCGTCAAGGCGAAGCCACGGTCCGCGTCATCGTCGGTTCGACGGGTGCGGCCAGGTCCCCGGTGAAGACGTTCTCGCCGATGTTCTACTTCGACGCGCAATTGCCTGCCAACTCGACCTTCGATCTTGCCCCTGATTACCCGGAGCGCGCGGTCTACGTCGTGGACGGCGAAGTTACGTTGTGTGGCACGTTACTGAAAGAAGGCCAGATGCTGGTGCTGCCGGAGGGGGACTCCGTTGAGATCAGGGCGATCAGCGACGCGCGGTTCGTCATGCTCGGCGGCACCCCTCTCGATGGTCCACGCTTCATCTGGTGGAATCTGGTGTCGAGCTCCCGCGAGCGGATCGAGCAGGCCAAGCGCGACTGGGCCGAGGACCGGTTCGCGAAGGTCCCGGGCGAGACGGAATTCATCCCGCTCCCTGAGAAATAGCTGACGTGTCGACGCGGTGCCTGTCGCGTCGCGCTCAATCGCTGCTCATGCCCTGCCGACGTTGCGGTCCTGCGGCGTGTGGAAGTACTCGCTTTCCTCGGCAAATTGCTTGAGCAGCTTGCGCATCTCCGCGAGCCGTCCTTCCGCGGTGCCGATGGGCAGGCAATCCTCGCAGTCGGGGTCGCCGCACGGCTGGCGGGAATACAGCCAGAACTGCACTGCGCCTGCGAGCAGGCCATCGGCGACGTCCCAGAGGTCGGCCTTCTGATCACGGTCCGCGATGCCGTTGGCAAGCTCCACGGTCCTGGCAAACGCCTCATCAAAAGCGGTATCGGCTGTTGCCATGGTGTGTGCTTCGCAAGGTTCAGTGAAAGTGAAGGGTGCAGTATGACGCGCGGCTGCATGCATCGCAGCCTTGAATGACATTTGCGGGTGCGGGGCGACGGCACGAAGCGTCGTCAGAGGCTTTCACGATGCCAAAATTCCGCTGGTTTGCTACTGTGCGTCCATTCCCCATCTTGAGCGAGCGAGGCGGACATGGCTAACGAGCGGGCACCGGAAACGACGATGGACGTGAACAGCCTCTATCTCGAAGAGGTCATCACGGACCGCAAGGTGGGAATGATCCGCCGGCTGACGCCAGTCCTGGCCACGGGCGGGGTGGATGCCGCGCGCCCGGTGCTCTTCATGGGCCAGGCTGAAATCATGACCAACATGGGGCCGGTGCCGCTGAACTTCGACTTGCCGGGTCCGACGCTGGAGCAGGCCACCGCCGGATTTGGTGCGGCTGCGGCCGTGGCCATCGAACAGACGGTCATGCAGATCCAGGAAATGCGCCGGCAACAGGCGTCGCAGCTTGTCGTACCGCAGGGAGGGTTGGGAGGCATGGGCGGCCCGGGCGCGACCATCGGCGGCGGCAAGATCCAGATCCCTTGAGCTCAAGCGCTTCATGCACCACTCCGGGGCGGGTGCGCCCGGTTGTGGTGCGCGTAGTTGCGCGCGCAGGGGTCTGGCCGGGGGGGAAGTCGTCTCTGCTCAAGGCTTTGAAGGTTGGCATGGATTTCGCTCTGGCAACCGTAGTCCCAGAAAGCGCAAGACATCTAGATGGCCGCCCCCACCCCGTACAACGAAATGCATGCCGCCGAAGGCGGCGTCCGCACCCACTACCAGGCCTTCGATAAGTGGCTTGCTTCCACCTCCACCGAGTGGCTTTCCCAGAAGCGGGCCGAAGCGGACATGCTGTTCCATCGGGTGGGCATCACGTTCGCCGTCTACGGCGAGGAGGCCGGGTCCGAGCGGCTCATCCCCTTCGATGTGGTGCCGCGGATCATCCCGGCGGATGAGTGGCGCAAGCTCGCGGCGGGCCTCAAGCAGCGGGTCCGGGCGCTTAACGCGTTCACCGAAGACATCTACCACGACCAGAACATCCTGAAAGCGGGCCATATCCCCGCCGAGCAGGTGCTGAAAAACAGCCAGTACCGGCCGGAGATGCAGGGCGTGGACGTGCCGAACGGCATCTACGCGCACATCGCCGGTGTCGACATCGTGCGAGCCGGCGCCGGTGAGTTCTACGTTCTTGAAGACAACCTGCGAGTGCCGTCGGGCGTGTCGTACATGCTCGAGGATCGCCGCATGATGATGCGGTTGTTTCCGGAGCTGTTCGTGCACTATCCCATCGCACCGGTCGAACACTATCCGGATCTGCTCCTGGAAAACCTGCGCAGCGTGTCGCCGGTCGGCGTGAACGATCCGACTGTCGTGGTGCTCACGCCCGGCTCCTACAACAGCGCCTACTTCGAGCACGCGTTTCTTGCCCAGCAGATGGGCGTCGAACTGGTGGAAGGGAAAGACCTCTTCGTCAACGACGGCTTTGTCTACATGCGCACGACGCGCGGCCCGAAGCGTGTCGACGTCATCTATCGCCGCATCGACGACGACTTCCTCGATCCGCTCGCGTTCCGTGCCGATTCCATGCTGGGCGTGCCGGGGCTGCTGTCGGCGTATCGCGCGGGTCACGTGACGATTGCAAATGCGATCGGCACTGGCGTTGCGGATGACAAGTCGATCTACCCGTACGTGCCGGACATGATCCGGTTCTACTTGAGCGAAGAGCCGCTGCTCAACAACGTCCCGACGTACATGCTCCGCCAGGAAGAAGACCTCAAGTACACGCTTGCCCACCTGGATGAACTGGTCGTCAAGGAAGTCCACGGCGCCGGCGGTTACGGCATGCTGATCGGTCCCTCGGCCAGCAAGGAGCAGATCGCCGCGTTCCGCGAACGCATCATCGCCGAGCCGGCCAAGTACATTGCACAGCCCACCCTCGCGCTGTCGGCGTGCCCGACCTTCGTCGAATCGGGGATCGCCCCCAGGCATATCGATCTGCGTCCCTTCGTGCTCTCCGGCAAGGAAGTCACGCTGGTGCCGGGCGGCCTCACGCGCGTCGCGTTGCGAGAAGGTTCGCTGGTCGTGAACTCATCGCAAGGGGGAGGCACCAAGGACACCTGGGTGCTGGAGCGCTGATGCTGAGCAGAACCGCCGATCACCTGTATTGGATGGCTCGCTACACAGAGCGTGCCGAGAACATCGCGCGCATGCTCGACGTCAACTACCAGATGTCGCTGTTGCCGCAGGGCGGCGACATCATGGAACAGAGCTGGATCGCCACGCTGTCCATCAGCGACCTGATGGAGGTGTATCAGAGAAAGCATGACACGGTCACGCCGGCCAAGGCGCTCGCCTTCATGGCGTTCAATCGCGACAACCCTTCCAGCATCTACAGCTGCCTCGCCGCGGCACGCGAGAATGCACGCGCCGTTCGCGGCACGCTGACGTCGGAGGCGTGGGAGACGCTGAACTCCACGTGGATCGACATGCGCAAGGCGGTCACGCGGTATTCGCTGGGCGCCGAGATCGCCGATTTCTTCGAGTGGGTGAAGTATCGCTCGCACCTGACTCGCGGCGTCATCCAGGGCACGATGCTGCGCGACGAGGCCTATCACTTCACGTGGCTCGGCACGTATCTCGAACGTGCCGACAACACGGCCCGCATCCTCGATGTGAAGTACCACTTGCTCCTGCCGCGCGGCGAAGGGGCGGGCGGCGTGGTCGATTACTACCAGTGGAGCGCGCTCTTGCGGTCGGTCTCCGCGTTCGCGATCTATCGCAAGGTGTATCGCGACCTCATTACGCCACGACGCGTGGCGGAACTGCTGATTCTGACGGACGACATGCCGCGCTCCATGCACCGCTGCATGAGCCAGGTGTACATGCACCTGATGGCCATCGCGAACTCGCAATCCGCCGAGACCGAGCGGCGCGCCGGTGAAATGCATGCGTCGCTGCTGTTCGGCCGGATCGACTCCATCCTCGAGATGGGGCTGCACGAGTACCTGGCTGAGTTCCTGGCGCGGGTCGCCGACCTCGGCGAGCGCATCTCGCAGGACTTCCTGGTACCAAGCGCGATCCGCTAGGGAACCTGTGCAGAGGTTCCCAAGCAGTTCGCACCCCGGCACCGCGGGGTTTACGTGCCCGCGACGGCCCCTTACCATCGCCACCAGTCGCTAAGCGCTCTGCTACCCAACAGGCAGTTCGAGGTTCCCTATCGATGACTTACTGCGTCGGCATGCTGCTCGACACCGGCCTCGTGTTCCTGTCCGACTCCCGGACGAACGCCGGCGTCGACCAGATCAGTTCATTCCGCAAGGTCACCGTCTTCGAGAAGCCGGGCGACCGCGTCATGGTCCTGCTATCGTCGGGCAACCTCGCGATCTCGCAGGCGCTGGTCAATACGCTGCAGGAGCAGATGGCGGGCTTCGTGCCCGGCACGGCGCAGGCGCCGAACCTGATGACGGCCATCAACATGTTCGAGGCGGCACGCTGCGTCGGCGATGCGCTGCGCGAAGTCCACAAGCGCGATGCCGCTGCGCTGGAAGAGCACAACATCGAATTCAACGCGAACTTCATCTTCGGTGGGCAGCTCGGCAATGAGCTGCCGCGCCTGTTCCAGGTGTATGCTGCCGGCAATTTCATCGAAGCGACGATCGATACGCCGTACTTCCAGATCGGCGAGTCCAAGTACGGCAAGCCCATCATCGATCGCGTGGTGACGCGCAGTACCAGCCTCGCCGAAGCTGCCAAGTGCGCGCTGATCTCGATGGATTCGACGATCCGTTCGAACCTGTCGGTCGGCGCACCGCTCGATCTCGTCTGCATCAGGCGCGATGCGCTCAAGGTCATGAGCCACATCAGCATGGATGGGGAGCATGAGTACTTCCGGATGATCCGCAAGCGCTGGAGCGAGAGCCTGCGGCATGCCTTCCATGAGCTCCCTGATCCCGACTGGCTGCGGAGCAGCTAGCCCGGTCTCAAGATGCCTTCGACTGCAGGTCGAGGGCTTCCCAGCGCGCGAAGGCGGCTTCGAGTTCGCCGGTCAGGACGTCCATGCGAGCCAGTGACGCTGACACCTCTGCATGTGGCTTCTGATAGAACGCAGCATCGGCAATGGTGGCGGTGAGCGTGGCCTGTTCTGCTTCGAGACGCTGAATCTTCTCCGGCAGCATCTCGAGTTCGCGCTGATCCTTGTGGGACAGCTTGACCTTCTTTGCCGCCGGCTTCTCGGGCGTCGCGGCCTTGGCTACCGCTGCGGCAGCCAAGGCCTTCTTGCTCTGTGAGCTACCCGAGGCGGGTCCGCGCTGGCGCACCCAGTCCGTGTAGCCGCCCACATACTCGACTACGCGACCATCGCCTTCGAACACCAGCGTGCTGGTGACGACGTTGTCGAGGAATGCGCGATCATGGCTGACGAGCAGCATCGTGCCGTCGAAGCCCGCAATGAGCTCTTCAAGCAGGTCCAGCGTTTCAACATCCAGGTCGTTGGTGGGTTCGTCGAGGACGAGCAGGTTGGCCGGCTGCGCAAACAACCGCGCGAGCAACAGGCGATTGCGTTCCCCGCCCGACAGCATCTTCACAGGCGACAGCAGCCGCTCCGGCGGGAACAGGAAATCGCGCAGGTAGCCTGAGATATGCCGCGGCTGGCCGTTGATCGTGACCGTGTCACCCGTGCCGCCGACATTGGCCATCACGGAGGCTTCGAGGTTCAGCTGCTGCCGCTGCTGGTCGAAGTAAGCCACCTGGATCTTGGTGCCTTGCTTGACCTTGCCGCTCGTGGGTTCGAGGTCGCCCAGCAGCAGCTTGATCAAGGTTGTCTTGCCGGCACCATTCGGCCCGATGATGCCGATGCGGTCGCCACGCATGATGCGGACCGAGAAGTCCTTGATGACCGCCCGGTCGCCAAACGACAGCGCAGCATGTTCCGCCTCGAAGACGAGCTTGCCGGACTGCTCGGTCTCCTGGGCCTGCATCTCCACTTTGCCGGCTCGTTCACGCCGCTGCCGTCGTTCATCACGCAGCGCGTAGAGCGCCCGTACCCGGCCCTCGTTGCGTGTCCGCCGTGCCTCGACGCCTTTGCGGATCCACACTTCTTCTTCAGCGAGCTTCTTGTCGAATTCGGCGTTGTGCTTGGCTTCGACCGCCAGGGCTTCCTTCTTCGCCAGCACGTAGGCGTCGTAGTTGCCCGGCCACGAAGCAAGGCGGCCACGGTCCAGCTCCACGATGCGCGTGGCGAGCCGGCGCACGAACGCGCGGTCGTGGCTGATGAACAGCAGCGCGCCGCGGTACTCGGCGATGAAATCTTCGAGCCACGTGATGGCTTCGATGTCGAGATGGTTGGTTGGTTCGTCGAGCAGCAGCACCTGGGGGTCACTGACCAGCGCCCGGGCCAGCATCACGCGACGCCGCCAGCCGCCGGACAGCTCCTGCATCTTGGCCGTGCCATCGAGCGACAGCCGATTGAGGACCGTGTTCACGGTCAGTTCCAGTTGCCAGCCGTTGGCAGAATCGATCTGGTGCTGCAGGTCGGCCAGCCGGCGGGCGGTAGCGGGATTGTCGGTATGCGCGAGTTCCGCAGCCGCGTGGTGATAGTCCGTCAGCAGCTTGCCGACGCCGGGCAGGCCGCCGGCGACGACATCGAACACTTCGTCCGTGCTGTCGATCGCCACTTCTTGGGCGAGGTGCGCAACGCGCGTACCCGGACGAATCCAGGCAATGCCGCTGTCCGGCTGGACCTGGCCCGTGAAGAGGTGCAGCAGCGACGACTTGCCCTCGCCGTTGCGTCCCAGCAGGCACACCCGCTCACCGCTCCTGACATCCATGTTCACCTGTTCGAGCAGGGGGCGATGACCGAAGGCGAGCGAGGCTTTTTCGAGGCGCAGCAGGGGCATGGGGCGGGGGCCGATCGTTAGGGTCAGGGAGGGCGGCGCGAGAATAGCCGACAATGTCGCCCTCGGCGCTGAAGTTTCTTGCCCGACCGCCCTTGTGGCATGCTCACCGACTGTTCGGCCGGCTTTGAATTCGAACTTTTGAGTCTGAAATCAGTCAGTTCGGTTGCTGCCGGGGTTCAAGGAGACGTTCATGACGCAAAGTACCAGTCGGGCCCGCATCGCGCTGACCAGCTTTGGCTGCACGGTGGCGCTGATGTTCGATGCGCCTGTCGAAGCCCAGCCAGCCAACACCAAGTCGCCTACGCCGCAGTCCATTGCCGCGCCCTTGAAGGTGACGACGGTGGCCGAAGGGCTGCAGAACCCCTGGGGCATGGCGTTCCTGCCCGACGGCCGCATGCTGGTGACTGAGCGCGCGGGTCGGCTGCGGCTGGTCGGGCGCGACGGCCACCTGTCCGAACCGCTGACCGGCATCCCCGCCGTACATGTCCAGGGGCAGGGTGGCCTGCTTGATGTCGCGTTGAGCCCGGGCTTCGCCGAGGACCGACTGGTGTACCTCTCCTATTCGGAAGCGGGTGAAGGGGGCGCCGGCACCGCCGTGGCGCGAGGCACGCTGGGCGAGCGCGGCCTTGAGAACGTGCGCGTCATCTGGCGCCAGACGCCCAAGGTCAGCGGCCCCAACCATTGGGGGTCACGGCTCGTATTCCGTTCAGACGGCACGCTGTTCATCACCACGGGTGATCGCCGCGACTATCGGCCACTGGTACAGGATCTCAGCACTACCATCGGCAAAGTCGTCCGCATCAACCCGGACGGCACGGTGCCGAGCGACAATCCATTCGTGCGTCGCCAGGGCGCGCGGCCGGAGATCTGGTCGTACGGTCATCGCAACCTGCAAGGCGCAGCACTGCATCCGGAGTCCGGCGAATTGTGGACGCTGGAACATGGTGCGCGCGGCGGCGATGAACTCAATCATCCTGAGGCCGGCAAGAACTACGGCTGGCCTGTCATTACGTACGGCCGCGAATACTCCGGCTTCAAGATCGGCGACGGGATCACCGCGAAAGCGGGCATGGAGCAACCGGTGTACTACTGGGATCCGGTGATCGCGCCGTCAGGGGCGGAGTTCTATACCGGCGCCGCGTTCCCGGAATGGCAGGGCGACCTGTTCGTCGGCTCGCTGAGCCCCGGTGCCCTCGTGCGCCTTGAATTGAACGGCTACAAGGTGACGAGCGAAACGCGGTATCTCGGCGACATCAACGAGCGCATTCGCCATGTTCGCCAGGGCGCCGACGGGTTTCTCTATCTGCTGACCGACAGTCCACACGGGCGCGTACTGCGCGTGGAGCCGGCGGCGAAGACGAGTTGATTCAATTCATTGCCAACGTTTGGGAGGGGAGTAGCCATGACATCGCAACTGACCAAAGCTTCTGTGTTCGCAGTCGCTGCGCTCGCGCTTGCCGCATTGCCGGCGGCCGCCCATCACGGCTGGGGCGGGCAGGCCAAGGAGCACATTGAACTCACGGGCACGGTGGAGCAGGCGGTGAGCCTGAACGGTCCCCACGCGTCGATGAAGATCAAGGTCGACGGGCAGGTGTGGGACATCACGCTGGCGCCGTCGCCGCGCACGGCCGCTGCGGGACTCCAGGCCGACACGCTGCCGCTGGGCGCGAAGATCACGATCCAGGGGCATCGCAATCTCGACATGAAGAAGTTCGAGGTGAAGACCGAGCGCGTCACGTACAACGGCAAGCTGTACAACGTCTATCCCGATCGCGACTAGCACTTCGCGGTGCTGTCGTTCCTCACGTGGATCGAGGGCTCGGCACTCGGCGCTGCGGTTCGCGGCGCCGGTGTCTGGGCCTACGGTGTCATCAACCTCGTCCACATCCTGGGCGTCGCGACGCTGTTCGGATCGGTGCTTGTCCTTGATCTGCGACTCGTGGGGTTATGGCGGCAAGTGCCGCTCTCACTGATCGCACGACCCACGGTGCCGCTGGCCGCCTTCGGTTTCTGCATCGCGGCGTCGAGCGGGCTTTGCCTGCTGTCCACCAACGCCACCGATTACGTCGGCAATCCGTTCCTGCTGATCAAGTTTGCCGCGATTGCATTTGGGCTCCTCAACATCGCTGCTCTGTCGCGGTTCGATGCGTGGAGACAGCGCGAGGTTCGCGAACCCGACACAAGAGAGTCGTCACAGCTCGCCGTGGCAGGTGGCGTTTCGCTTGCCAGCTGGCTCATCGCCGTGAGCGCAGGTCGCCTGATCGGTTACTGGTAGATCAACCGGCTCGTCTGAATGTCAGGTTGATCCGCTGCGCGCCGAGCAGCGGATGGTCGCCGCGCTTCAGTGGCAGGATGCCGTGAAACCGCAGGCGGGCAGGGCCACCCCACACGATCACATCGCCATGGGCGAGCGGCACGCGGACGGTCTTGTCCGCACGCTGGTCGCCGCCAAACTGAAAGACGGCCGGCAGCCCGAGCGACACCGACACGATCGGCTGGCTGAAGTCGCGCTCGTTGCGGTCCTGGTGCAGCGACATGCGTGCGCCCGGTTCATAGCGATTGATGAGGCAGGCATCCGGCGTGAAGTTCGCGAAGCCAGCCTCCGCGGCAGCTTCGGTCGCCAGCGTCTCGAAGATTGCCGGCATCGGAGGCCAGGGCTTGCCTGTTTGCGGATCGAGCCGGTCGTAGCGATAACCCGTGCGGTCCGTTACCCAGCCCCATTCCCCGCAATTGCTCATCGCCACCGACATCGTGAAGCCGCCCGGCGTCACCATGTGGCGGAACGGCGAGATAGAGGTGACGGAGTGAGACGCCGCAACGAGTGCTGCATCATCCGCAAGTGCTCGACGCCGTAATACGACGACCCCAGGCAACAGGTCTTCGTGCTCGGGAACCTTTCTCTGGACGGACCCAAACAAGTCGAGCGTCATTCGGTGGCTTCGCTCTCGAGTAGCGCGCGCTTGCGTTCGACGCCCCAGCGATAGCCCGACAGCCCACCATCCGTACGGACGACACGATGGCAGGGAATCGCAACGGCAATCGCGTTCGCTGCGCAGGCCCCTGCGACTGCGCGAGTTGAAGGGGGTGAGCCGATGCGCTTCGCGATCTCGGCGTAGCTCGCTGTCTTGCCCGCGGGAATCCTCTGCAACGCCTTCCATACCCGCTGCTGGAATGCAGTGCCACGAATGTCGAGCGGCAGGCCGAGACCCAGCCTGGGTGCTTCAACAAAGCCAACGACCTGTGCGACGAGCTTCTCGAACTTTCGGTCGCCACCGATCACCGTCGCCTTCGGAAAGCGCTGCTGTAGGTCGCGAGCGAGGTCGTCGGCATCGTCGCCCATCAGGATCGCGCAGATCCCTTTGTCGCTTTGGGCAACGAGGATCGCGCCCAGCGAGCACTGGCCGATGGCAAAGCGAATGGTCGCGCTGTCGCCGCCTTTGCGAAATTGCGTGGGTGTCATGCCGAGGTGCGACGTCGATTTCTCGTAGAAGCGGCTGCCCGAGCTGTAACCAGCCGACACGACGGCCTCCGTCACGGACTTGCCACTGCGCAACTCCGTGCGAACTCGTCCCGCGCGATAGGCCGCCGCGTATTCCCTGGGTGTCATGCCCGTGATGCCCTTGAATACCCGATGGAAGTGGTAGGGGCTTAGTCCCGCATCCGCCGCCAGCTGTTTGAGGGATGGCGCCGATTCCGCATGCTCGATCTGCCGACACGCTGCCGCGACGCGACTCGCGGGAGTCGCCTCGACTGCTGCTGGCTCTTCTTGATCCCTTTGTTTGCGCATCGCGGGCTGTCGACCGTTCCGAAGTGACGGCTGAACATTACCTCGTGCCCGGCAGACCTGCACTCCGAATCTTGCGGTGGCCATCGTCAGTAGACAGGCTCACCCGGTTCCTCCTGCTCCAATTGCTCCTCTGGCCTGCCGGCAGGCCATTTGCCAACGAAGTTGGCCGTTCTTGTGTCTGGCAATATGCCCCCTCGGCCCTTCTGCAGATCGCCGAATCGCGCCGGGTCGCCCACAGCGGCCTGCACTTCCGGAGATGAAGTCATCGAACTCCTGCACTTGCCGGACCTCGATGACCTCGTTGCCGGAGGCGGGGCTGCGCTTGGCCCAGGCGATCGCTTCCTGCTTCGACACGGCTCCGTAACCTTCCTTAACTTACGGAGAGCCGTCACCCAGACGGGGTGTACGTTTGGTCTTTCCGGCAACCACCCGGATCTGCGCGGCGTTCGATGGTGCCCGCGATGAGCTGTCATCCAGTGGATGGCGATGATCTTCGCTCCGTCCCTCGCGCAGCCGTGGTGCCAGCGTGCAGGCGCCATGTGCCCGCGGCATGGACCGGTGGCAACTGAAAGGGAATCCACCAAACGCACACCCCGTCTGGGTGCCGGCTCGGAAGGGAGCTCCACTTCCACTTGTTAGTCCTGACCGGAATGCCTTGCGGGAGCGCCGTATCACGTTCATGGCAGTTGGCAGGTTATCAGGCGTCCTAGCCCAATCCCTTCAGCTAGTTGTCGGTGGCGAAGCATGCTATACGGTGCAAATGACGTGTTTAAACGCTGTAGTTCGGCCGTATAAATAGAGTTAGGCCCCAGAGCAAGCGACGATGGAACACAAATCAATTGCAAGGCAATCTCTCGGGCTCGTTGGCTGGTTTGTTGCTACTTTCGCCGCAGGCAGCGTCGGGGCTGTTGCGTCTGCACGTGCGGCCACCTTCTATGGGCAACTTTCGCAGCCGGCCTGGGCTCCGCCCGCTTGGATGTTTGGTCCCGTCTGGCCTGCGCTCTATCCTCATGGCGGTAGCGGCTTGGCTGGTATGGCGCAAACACGGCTTCAGCGGCGCGCGCACCGCGCTTTGGCTCTTCGTCATCCAACTCTTCGCCAACGCGCTTTGGACCTGGTTGTTCTTCGTGCTGCATCGCGGCGCGCTGTCGCTGGCCGAGATCGCCGTCCTATGGCTGCTCATCGCGGCAACCATCACCGCGTTCTGCTCTCTACAGCGGCTCGCTGCACTGTTGCTGGTGTCTTACTCTCGCGTGGGTAAGCTTCGCTTCCGCGCTTACCTTGTCTTTGTGGCGGTTGAATCCTGCGGTTCTTGGCTAGCGGCCATGCTGTGGCCTAACCCTTCAATCGAGAAGGCATCGCCCGGCGAGCCGGGCGATGTCCCTCATCTCAAGCGTTAGGCTCCTGATCTTATTTTGCGAGGACTCTAAAAATGGCAAGAACACTTCGATTCATCATTGTCCCGAAAGTCGCACATCCCTGGTTCGACGAGGTAAACAGAGGTGCGCAGGCTCAGGCCGGAATCCTAAGCCGTGAGCTTGGTGTCGAGATTGTGGTCGACTATATGCCGCCATCAATTGCCGCCGTCGTCGAGCAGAATGCGATACTGGAAAAGGCCGCCAGGAGTCGCCCGAGTGGCATCGCTGTAGATCCGGTTGACGCGGTAGGCAATATGACGGCGATAAACCGCATCAGGGATCAGGGTATTCCACTGGTTCTCTTCGACTCACCATCGCCAGACTCCACCATCACCAGCGTTGGCAACAACTTTGCTCAGCAGGGGATCATTGCGTCCGAGCGTCTCGTCAAGCTGATTGGGTGCGCAGGCAAAGTGGCTGTGATGCAGGGATATCCCACGGCACCGAACCACAAAGAACGATACGAAGCCCAGATGGCTGTATTGGGAAAGTATCCCGGTATAACTATTGTAGACGGCGGCATTGACAATGACGACATTGAGACTGCTTTCCAGCAAGCTTCCGCTGTTCTCGAATCGCATCCCGATCTAAGTGGTTACTTGTGCTGCGATGCTTCCGGTCCGATAGGCATAGCAGCCGCCATCAAAAAGGCTGGGAAGGCCGGCAAAGTAAAAGTAGTCGGCATGGATGGGATCAGGCCCATACTCGATGCCATTAACGAAGGCGTGATCGAGTCCTCCTCAGCAACCATTCCGAGAATGCAAGGCTCGATGTCAGTCCTGATGTTGTGGCAAGCATCGCTGGGCGTGCAGATGCCTCAGGCTATTGATACAGGCATTGACGTGATTACGCAGGAGAACGTGGATATATATCTGGCTGATGCAGTCTAAAGACTCGATACCGCATGGCTGTGCCTCAACGCAACTTGGCAATTGAGTGTAACTGGCTCATGCCTAACAACCCCATCAACTCTCACGTGCAAAAGCGCCACTTCGCTCTGCTTTTTCACGCCGGTTATGGCGACGTTCACTCCTAGGCTTCCGATGACAGTCGCAGCCCTTTGCCTCTCGCCCAAGAAATCTTCTTCAATGAGTGAGGTCGAAGAGATCGAGGTGGTCGCTGGATCGGGAATCGTAGGGGATCACAACTTCGGCGCCAAGCAGCGCTATCCCGGGCAGAACCTTACCCTCATCGAGGCGGAGGAGATCGAGGCCTTCAATGCCAGAGTCGGCAAGAAGCTGGGCGCGACCGATCCTCGGCGTAACGTCGTTACCCGGGGCGTGCGTCTGGGCGAACTCGTAGGCAAGACATTCGTTCTAGGGACGGCGACGCTTCTTGGAGTCGAGCTGTGCGAGCCCTGCGGGAAACTCGCTGGCTACCTGTCCGGACCAGATTTGAAGAAGAAGGACTTCATTCGTGAGTTCGCCCACCGCTGTGGGCTTCGTGCAGACGTAGTGGAGTCCGGTACCATTCGCGTTGGAGATCGGGTAGCGTTGCAGGGATAGGGCTCCGCTATCAGCAACGATGAACGAGCCTTGAGCGTCCGGTGCGACTGGAAGAATGAGGAGAATTTGATGCCTGTGACAAAGACCCTGAAGCGAGGGGCCGCGATTGCCGGCTTGCTTGCTGCAATAGCGCCGATGTTGATGGTCTCGCCTGCCACCTTTGCGCAGCGAACAGTGCCCTTCAATGGCAGCAATCCTGTTGCTCCGCAAGGCATCTCCAACCGGCCTTTGGCGTCGGGGCCTTTCAACTACGCGACTGCCGAGGGCCAGGACATCCGCGTCGTGGTCGTGGCGAAGGGGCTCTCGTTTCCGTACGGCCTCGCGTTCCTGCCGGATGGAACGTTGCTGGTGACCGAACGGACAGGGGGGCTGCGGGCGATCCGCAACGGCAAGCTTGACCCGAAGCCAGTGACGGGCGGACCGGAATCGGTATGGGCGGTGGCGTCCGGCGAACCCGGAACGATCCACGGCTACATGAACATCGCGGTGCATCCGCAGTTCGCGCAGAACAAGCTGCTGTACCTGAGCTACACCAAGCCGCTGCCGGACGGCAAGAACACCGCTGCGGTGGCGCGCGCCCGTTGGACCGGATCCGCCCTCGCGGATGTGAAGGACATCTTTGTCGCCAACTTGCGCGGTGCGTCCATGCCGATCGCGTTTGGCAGTGACGGCATGCTCTATATCGCGCCCAGTGGCGGTGACGCGCAGGCCCACGACAACTACGGCGGCAAAGTCTTGAGAATCCGCGACGATGGCAGTGTCCCGGCCGACAATCCGTTTGTGGGCCAAGCCGGCTACAAGCCGGAAATCTATACGCTCGGTCATCGCAACAGCTTAGGGCTGGCCGTGCACCCGGTGACCGGCGAAATGTGGCAGAGCGAAAACGGCCCGAACGGGGGTGACGAACTGAACATCATCCGCGCCGGCAAGAACTACGGCTGGCCGATTGTCAGCTACGGTCGCGCATACCCCGGCCCGTGGCAGTCCAAGACGGGCTTGCCTTCCCACGACGGCTACGAGGCACCAGTGGTGTTCTGGATGCCGGCGATTGCCGTCGCCGGGTTCGCGTTCTACACGGGGGACAAGCTGCCAAAGTGGAAGGGCGACATGTTTGTCGGTGGTTTGCGCACCGGCGAGATTCCGGGCACGGGACGTCTTGACCGCATCCTGTTCAACGAGAACATGCAGGAGTTGCGGCGCGAGACGCTGCTGGCTGATCTCGGTCGCCGGATTCGCGACGTGAAGCAGGGTCCCGATGGGCTGCTGTATGCCGTGTCGGAAGACGCCGCGGGTGCGGTCCTGCGCATCGAGCCGCGGTGACGGTCGCTGCCAGAGCTCACTGACTTCCGCTTCTTCGCTTGCGGTTGAAGCGGGGCCCAGCTCGATCGTCTGAGGGCCAATCTTGATGAACGACGAGCAGGACCAGAGCGGCGCTTACCCGCCGCTTGAGATCGCGCGGAAGGTCGAGCGGCTCGGCGTTGCGAAGGCGCATGCGGACACGCTCACTTTCTTCGTTCTGGCGGTGCTGGCCGGCGCCTTCATTTCAATTGGGGCGCTGTTCTTTGTCGTAGTGGTGTCCGACTCCGCTCTGGGCTACGGCGTAACGCGCTTGCTGGGCGGCCTGGCCTTCAGCCTTGGACTGATCCTCGTCGTGGTCGCCGGTGCGGAGCTGTTCACTGGCAACAATCTCATCGCGATGGCGTGGGCCAGCCGACTGATCGGGGCTCGCGAGGTATTGAGAAGCTGGGTGCTGGCGTACGTTGGCAACGTCGTCGGGTCCCTGGGAACGGTTCTGCTGGTCGTGTGGAGTAACGTCGCGAGCTTGGGCGGTGGCGCGGTCGGCAAGACGGCGATCAGCATCGCTCATGCGAAGGCCGGGCTTTCCCTCACGGAGTCCTTCACTCGCGGCATCCTGTGCAATGCGCTCGTCTGCCTCGCGGTGTGGCTCGCAATCGGGGCGCGCAGTGTCACCGACAAGATCCTGGCGATTGTCTTTCCCATTACCGCCTTCGTTGCCATCGGCTTCGAGCACTCGATCGCGAACTGGTTTCTGCTGCCTTTCGGGTGGGTGTTGGGCGGACAGGGAGACGTGTCGATCGACGGCGCGGTGCAGAATCTTCTGGCGGCGACGGCGGGAAACCTGGTCGGCGGGACACTGCTGGTCGCTGGAGTGTATTGGGTTGCCTACCTGCGTGGAGAGTCGATGCGGAAGCGTCCGGCTCCCTGAATCGCAGTGCGATCAGATTGACGCCAGCCGTTCTGTGCTCAACTATCGTACCCAGCGGGATACCCACCCAGACTGGCGTTCAACCCTGACTCGGCTGCCCGGATTCGCAGTGCAAGACCACCCCACCGACACCATTTACGTGGCGTTGCTCAACGTTGATCGAAGTCTGTGGATTCCCGTCCAGGCGAGTCGCCGGGCGGATGGCACGTACCAGATTCTCTCGAAGAACGACGACCCGGCGTCGGAGCAGTGGCAGTTTTCTTCCGGAAGTCTGGTGCGGTGTGCGGAACGGGAGCTCGGTGAGGGTGTCCGCCTCGTGGCGGTCGAGTCGGTGCGACCCGTGGCACTGAGTGTTGTGCGCTGAAGCCGTGGTTTAGAAGAGAAGGGACAAGAAGATGCGAGCAATCTTGATCAGCGTGGCGCTCATGGTTTGCACATCTGTCAGCGCGCAGCAGCCCATCCTGGTGGACACTGAGTCTCACCACAAGATCGTGTTCAGCGATCAGGCGCTCAGGGTTCTGGAGGTCCTGGTGCCGGAGGGGGAGGAAACTCTCGACCACACGCACCAGTACGACATCACCACGGTCTGCATCGACTGCGCCGCAACCCGGACGCGCGTGCCGGGCCAGCCTTTTGGGGAGATTCGCCCACGCAAGGTGGGTGGCGCCCTGATTGCGGAGTACAGCGGCAAGCCTGCGGCTCACGCAGTCAAGAATGTGGGAATGGGACTCTATAGATTGGTGGGCGTGGAGAACGTGCGCTTGTCCGGCTGGACGACTGCTGCACCCCTCGCCGAGCAGGTGGGCACCATACTCGGACAGGAATCACGCGCATTCCGTGTGTACGATGTCCAGATCGAGCCGGGAAAGGCACAGACCAAGCACACGCACACTTCGCCCACGGTCGTCGTGCTGGATAAGGGCGATGTGACCCTTGGGGCCGGACAAGTCTCGAAGCACCTTGCAAAGCCGGGCGAATGGATCCTGGTGGCGGCGGGCAACAGCCATACGATCAGCCTGCTGGGGGCTGGAGCAGCCCACCTCGTCGAGATCGAGGTTCGCTGAGTGCGTGGTGTCGGGCCTTGGTAATGGTGGGCGCGTTTCCGGACGCGCTACACTCGTGAAGCAGAGCCGGTCAGCGGGGGGAATAAGATGCGTCCAGTCATGATCAGCATGGCACTGATGCTCTTCGCGCCAGCCATTGCGCAGCAGACTATCCCTGTCTACCAGGAGCCGCACCACAAGTTCGTCTACTCGGGCCCGGCGTTCAAAGTGCTGGAAGTGGTGATACCCGAGGGCGACGAGACCTTCGATCATTCGCACCAGCTGGACGTTGCAACCGTCTGCATCGAATGCGCGGACTCGAAGATCCGGGAGCCAGGCAAGCCCTGGGGTGCCCGGCGTGTGCGTCTGGTGGGTGGCTTCAACGTTACAGAGTATGTCGGCAAACCTGGAGCGCACGCGATTCAGAATGTCGGTACAGGGAACTTCCGGTTGATCGCCGTGGAGAACCAGCACACGTCTGGTTGGTCGACGGCAAAGCCGCTCGATAGCCAGCCGGGGACAACGCTCGGTCAGGAGGCGCGATCGTTCCGCATCTATGACGTCCGGCTTGAACCCGACACGGCGCCTGCACGACACGTCCATACGGTACCCGCAGTGATTGTCCTGGATGCGGGTGATGTGATGGCGGGCGGCGGTACTTCGCAGGCTTCCAGGCGCCTCGCGAAGCCGGGCGAATGGATCGTCGTCCCTGCCGGCACAGCGCATACACTGAGTGCACAAGGCAGCAAGGCTGCCCATCTCGTCGAGTTCGAAGTCCGCTGAGATTAAGGAGTACTTCTCCTGCCGACAGGCATCGAGGCAAAGGATCGGACATGATCAGCACCCCCCGTCAAACCGCCTTTGGCGCGATGGCCTTTCTGTCAATGGGCGTGGCCGGGTATGCGGCATTCGTTTACGGCCTATTGCCGCTCGGCAGCCTGGTCCACCCAGACATGCAGGCGGCATACAACAGCCACAAGGTGGGTATCTACGCCCATGTCTTTGGCGCGATGTTCGCCTTGCTGCTGGGGTCGTGGCAGTTCTCCGCCCGCATCCGTGCGTCGCGTCCGGTCCTGCATCGCTGGATGGGGCGGCTCTATCTCGGTCTGGGCGTGCTGGTCGGCGGGATCGCCGGCCTCTACATGGCGGTCCATGCATTCGGCGGCATCATTGCCCGCACTGGTTTCGGAGTGCTAGCAGTGCTGTGGCTTTTTACCGGTCTGCGCGCCTACAGTGCCATTCGCTCGGGTGACGTGGCCTCCCACCGTCGCTGGGTGGTGCGCAACTTTGCGCTGACGTTCGCAGCAGTGACGCTACGTATCTGGCTACCGGGCGCCATGGCTTCTGGCATTGCATTCGAATTGGCGTATCCCATGATTGCCTGGGCCTGCTGGGTGCCGAACCTGTTGATAGCGGAACTGGTGTTTAATCGGCCCCGTTCTGCCGCGTGATTTCGCCGGCGCACTTCAGTATTTTGCCCGCCACACTTGCAGCCTCATCCGCATTTATCCCGGTAGCAAACCAATGACACCTCGCACATCTATTTTCTTGATGGCCCTGACTGCGTCGATGCTTTTCGTCGGCTCCGCATTCGCGCAGGCTCCTGCTCCTGCCGCCGCGCCGGAGAACGTGAGTCCACTCAATGTCGCGACCTATGTCGATGTGCAGCCGGCTTCTGTCGACAAGGGTGCTGCGGTGCTCAAGGCCCACCGCGACGTGACTCGAAAGGAGGCGGGCAACCTGCGCGCTCTGGTCGTACGCAGCCTGTTCCGCCCCGGCCAGTTTGTCATGCTGACGACATGGGCCGACCAGAAGGCGTGGGACGCACACCTGGCAGCGCCCGGAACGGTCGACGCGCGAGCCAAGCTCACTGCGATGCGAAGTGCGCCGATGGATGATCGGCTGAACCGGGCGTTGTCGGTTGGACCGCTCGATGACCCCGGAGTGAGCGGCGCTGTCTATGCTGTGACCCATGTCGATGTCGTCCCGCAAGGACGGGATGACGCAGTCGCTGTCTTGAAGGTGCTGGCGGGTGCCAATCGACAGGCCAGCGGCAACCTGCGATACGAGGTGGTGCAGCAGGCCAACCGTGCCAATCACTTTACGGTCTTCGAGATCTGGCGCTCGCGGGCCGCCTTCGATGCCAATATTGCGGCGGCGGCACAGCGAGAGTTCCGGGACAAACTGGGAGCGATGACGGGCGCGTTGTACGATGAGCGCCTGTATGAGTTGCTGAAGTGACACAGGCTTTGGTGGTGCGGTGAAGCAGTGGCGATGCCGTGGCAGGGTCCGCGCGTAGAACAAGAATAGAGGGGAACCCGAAATGAACGCATCCAGCCCGGACGTGCGTCCCGAGCGCCGTATTTTCTTTGCCGTGATGTCGGGGGTGTTGTTGCTGCTGGTCTTGATTGGATTCGGACGCTCACTGTATCTGCGTCCGTTTCTGGACCTGCCGCAGATGCCGGCGGCCGTCTGGGTCCACGGCCTCATTCTGACGGCCTGGTATCTCGGCGCCTTCATGCAGGCCACGCTCGTCTCCACCGGACGCGTTGATCTGCACCGCCGGCTCGGCTGGTTCGTTGCGGGGATCGGTGCCGCAGTGATCGTGATCGGTACGACCGTTACGCTGGCGTTTGTCGGTCGGCGTGCGGCGCTCGGCACGGATATCGAGGCCCGCATCAAGTTCTTCTCTGACATCGTGTGGGGAGACATTGCGGCGATCGTGGCTTTCATTGTCTTCTTTGGCCTCGCGCTTGCGTGGCGCAAGCGGCCGGACCAGCACAAGCGGCTGATCATTCTGGGTTCGCTCGCGCTGCTTGAGCCCGCGTTGTTTCGCATCTGGGGCTGGAAGCTATTCGCCGGTGTCGATCGGAACTGGGCGTCACTCGTCGTGCTGTTCGTGGCGGTGGTCGCGCTCGTCCTCCACGACCTCTCCTCGAGGAGGAAGGTCCTTGCGGTGACTCTGCTCGGCGGCGTTCTGCTGATCGGATCGCGGATGGTGGCGTTGTTCTCGATCTCGCACTCCGAAGCGGGGCTGTCCTTCATCAGGGCGCTGATGTAGCGCTCGCCCCGATGCGCCGATGCCTTCCACCCTCGCCACCATCTGGCTCCTGCGCTTCCCGCGCATGCGGGGGCGGGGCTATTCATCGCCGTAGTGGCACTGGTGGTCGCCAACGCCCTGTGGTGGCATTTGCTGCTCGCATGCCTTTTTTCCCGCAAGTCGGTGCAGGTAGGGTACGCCGCGAAGCGGACCTTCTTTAGCCGGCTCGCCGAGGCGATAGTGGGCTGCCTCGGGCTCGCGTTGCTCATTTCCTCGTTCCGGTCGGCCCGACCCTAAATCCAGTCGTTCTCCTGGTGCCGGCAATTTCGTTACACTCGGAGTCGTTAGATCTCCATCGGGCTGGCTCCGCGTTCCGAAGCGACCCGCCCTGGCAAGCGCGAGTCTTCGATCTGCCTCCATTCGACACACAAGCCGGAACATGACTCAGGGCACAGGCACTTACTACGATCGTCTTTCGCGCTGGACTGCAGTGGCCCGGCTCCTCGGCTATGGCGGGGGACGCGATACGCTGACGGTGCATCGGTCGCTCGCAGATCCCACTATCGGTGGCAAGCCAACGCCGACGCGTTTGCATGACTTGCTGGTCGAATCGTTGCCGCCGCTTCAGTCACCGCGCGTGCTGGATGCCGGGTGTGGCCTCGGCGGGACGTTGCTGCATCTGGCGTCGAGCCTGGGTGGCACGTTCACCGGGCTTACGTTGAGCGAGCAGCAGGCGCGGATCGCGCGTGGAGCCGCATCGCGTGCCGGGCTGCAGGACCGGATCGATATCCAGGTTCGCAGTTACGATGCCCCGCCTGACCAGCACTTCGACCTGATCGTCGCGATCGAGTCGCTGGCGCATTCGCCCGACCCTGCGACCAGTGTTCGCGTGCTGGCATCGAGACTCGCTCCTGGCGGCATCATGGCCATTGTCGATGACAAGCCCGAGCCGGAAGCCCGCGGGTCAAGGGACCTCGAGCTCTTCAAGTCAGGCTGGCGCCTGCCGGTGTTGTGGGGCTCACGCCATTATCACGAGGCGCTTCAGGAACAGGGACTCACGCCCATTGCGAATCACGACCTCACGCCGCACTTGCGCCCGCGTTCTCTGGGACAGATCCGCAGGCTCGAATTGCTGAACCGGCTGGTCCATCGCATCGTGCCGTTCGAGGGCCTTCGGGCCATGCTGGATTCCTATCACGGAGGCCTCGCCCTGGAGCGGCTCTACCGGCAGGCACTGATGAAGTATCGCCTGCTGATTGCGCAAAGGCCCTAGCCGCAACGGACGGTTGCCTTACACTTGGGCACATGAATTACATCTGGCTCCCCAGTCTTCTGGTTGTCGTTGTCACCGCCCTGACCGTGGCGGTTGTCGTGTTGACGCACTATGAAGGGCTGGTCTGGTTGTCGGGTCGGCTGGCCAAGCCGTCGGTGACGGGGCGACGCAAGGTGCTCTACGGCGTGTACATTATGCTGTGCCTGCATGTCCTCGAGATCTGGATGTTTGGACTTGCGATGTGGCTGTTGCTCGCCGTTGCCGGGACGGGCTATATCCTCGGGCTCGACAACGCAAGCTTCCTGGATGCGGTATACCTGTCGGCTGCCACGTTCACGACGGTAGGCTTCGGCGACATTTCGCCGGGCGGTGCCATCCGCTTTCTGGCGGGCACGGAGGCGTTGACAGGCTTCGGATTGATCACGTGGTCTGCGTCATTCACCTACATCGAGATGGAGCAGTACTGGCGCCGGCGTTGAGGCCGGTTGCCGCGCTCTGTCAACGTCAAGGATCCCAGATGCCTCTGCTGGCGGCCGATGAACCCGCTGCTTTTTCCGTAGTGCGACCCGACGGCCTGTCGCCGTTCGTGCTGACGTGCGATCACGCGAGCCGCCGCATTCCCGCGTCCCTCGCGATGCTTGGGCTCTCGCAGGAAGCGCTGTCCACGCATGTCGCGTGGGACATTGGTGCCGCCGGCGTCGCCAACAGATTGTCCGCCTTGCTCGATGCGCCGCTCGTACTGCAGGGCTATTCGCGCCTCGTCATCGACTGCAATCGCCCGCCGGGCGTGCCGAGTTCGATTCCCGCTTTGAGTGAGAAGACGACGATCGCAGGCAACCTGAATCTGACGCCGCTCGCCATCGCCGAGCGGCAGCACGAGATTTTCGAGCCCTACCATGCGGCGATCGGATCGATCCTGGGTGCGCGCCTGCGCGGCGCCAAGCCAACGCTGATCGTGGCCGTCCACAGTTTCACGCCCGTGTACCACGACGTGGCGAGGCCATGGCACACCGGGCTGATGTATCGCCACGACAGCCGTCTCGCGATGGCGTTGCTGCGGCTGCTACGCGAAGACAGCGCCCTCTGCGTCGGCGACAACGAGCCGTATGCCATCACCGACACCACCGACTACACGCTGCCCTTCCACGGCGAAAAGCGCGGTCTCGCTCACGTCGGAATTGAAATCAGGCAAGACCTTGTCGGTCACGACGTCGGCCAACAGGAGTGGGCCGAGCGCCTGGCGCGGTTGCTCACTCGAGCTGCTGAGCTGCTATAGGGAGGGGCGGGAAATCGGGAATGCCCCCTTCGAGGATAAATCCACAGTTTCCCTCTCGTTCGCCACCGCCGTTCAAAAGAAAGGGCCGGTCACCTGACCGGCCCTTTGCATATCACCTGCAGCAGCGAGGCAGTTACTGCGGCAGTTCGAATACCCAGATGGACGAGCTGCGCACGGCGGGCAGGGTGATGTCGGGCACCAACGCGGGGAACGTCGCGGTGTGCGGGCCGCCATAACCCACGACCACAGCGACGTACTGCTTGCCGTCGATCTCGTACGAGATCGGCGCCGAGTTCGGCACGTCGGTCATGCGGGTCCTCCAGAGCGACTTGCCTGTCGCATCGTCGTACGCCGTGAGCCAGCGGTCGAGGGCGCCCTGGAACACCACGCCGCCGGCTGTGGCGAGCGTGCCGCTGGTGAGCGGTGCGCGCTGACGGTCTATCCATACGGTCTTGCCCGTCTTGATGTCGACAGCCTGCAGGCGGCCATAGCGACCGTCGCTGTCGGGCCGCGGACGGATCGCCCAGCGCACGCCGGTCGACAGGGAACCGCGCTCGCCGACACCAACCGGAATCATGTCCATGCAGGATTCGACCAGTGCCTGGTACATGATGCCGGTCTCGGGGTTGATCGAACCCGGGATCCAGTTCTTGGCCCCGCCCGCATGCGGGCAGACGAGCTTCTTCTGGCCGTCGCCGGGATACAGCGTCGGATCCATCGTCTTCTTGCCGGTCTTCGGGTCGATCGACTTGATGATGTTCTGTACGCCGAGATCGAATGACGACACGTACTTGCCCGTGTCGGCTTCGAGCACGTCGAACACGGCTTCCTTGCCGCCGGTGACGATGACCTTCTTCATCTGGCCGTTTACCTGCATGCGGACGATCTGCCGCTCGAAGGCCCAGTCGTAATCCCATTGGTCATTCGGGACGTGCTGGAAGTGCCACACGCGCTTGCCCGTGTCGGGGTTCAGCGCGACGGTTGCATTGGTGTACAGCGCATCGTTCGTGACGCCCTTGATCTTGTTGAGCTTGGCGAGCGGACCGGTGTCATACGTCGGCGCGGGGCCGAAGAAGATCAGATTAAGATCGGGGTCGTAGCTGCTTGCTGTCCAGATCGAGCCGCCGTTGCGCTGCTCGAGCGGCAGGCCGTTCCAGCTGTTGCCGCCCATTTCTTCAGGGCGGGCGATGCTCCAGAAACGCCACGCTGCCTTGCCGGTTTCGGCATCGAGCGCCTGCAGGTAGCCGCCACCGGGGCCGCGACCGACGATGCCCTGCATGACCTTGCCTTTGACGACCAGCGGTCCTCCAGTGAGTCGCCAGCCGTCCTTCGTGTCGGCAATCGGCTCGTCCCACACGACCTTGCCGGTCTTCATGTCGAGTGCGACGACGTGCAGGTCGGACGTGCCGGCGTACACCTTGTCGCCGTAGAGCGCGATGTTGCGCTTGGTGGTCGGCTGCATGCCGTCGGGCAGGCGCCGCGCGTAGTGCCACAGCTCGTCGCCGGTCTTCGCATCCAGTGCCTGGATGTGGTCGCCGTAGCTGTGCACGAAGACCACGCCGTCGTGCATGAGTGGGGTGGATTCGTTCGGGCCACCTGGCAGCGACAGGGACCACGCCACGCGCAGCTCCTTCACGTTGGCCTTGTTGATCTGCTTGAGTGGGCTGAAGCCGACGTCATCCACCGTGCGGCGCCAGCTGATCCACGATCCTGCGGGCGGGTTGAGTAGCAGCTGCTCGCTGACGGGACGGACCTTGAGCAACACGCTCGGGGGCGTTGGCCAGCGCGGCAGCGTGGCGCCCGGCGCGAGGCCGCCGCTCGGGCCACCGGAACGCAACTGGCCTTGCGGGCTCAGGTTCCACGGCATCTTGGCAACCTGCAGGGCGACGGTGTCGGTCGGGAACGGACGGTCGCTGGCGACGACGTCGTTGTTCTGCAGCAGGTAGGCGAGCAGGTCGGCATACGTTGCCGAGCCGAGCGAGTTCGGGGCGGCCGATGGCATTGAGCGGCTGGTGTAGTCGTAGAGCTCCTGAGCCGTCTTGCCTACCCAGCCATCACGGAAGCGGTTGCCCTTGAGCGGCGGACCGAATTCGCCGTCGTCGAGGTTCGGGCCGTGACACAGGGAGCAGCTCAGTGAATACGCCGCCTTGCCACGGTCAGCCTGTGCCGTGGTGAAGGAAGGTGCCCCGCCGGGGCCCTGCGCGAGGGCTGTGCCGGCGCCGAGCACCAGGGCAGCAGCTAGCGTATGGCCGAGCGCGCGGCGAACGGCAATGACGGTCCGTTGCATGGAAATACCCCTGTTTGAATTGCCCCCAGGGCAGGTGTTTGAATTCATTTTCCCATCATGCCCGAGTTTTCTCCTGAAGCAAAAAAGGGGGGCACGGCGAGGGGCCGAAAGGCGGGGCCCATGAAAAAGGGCGTTGCAGTTTGCACTGCAACGCCCCTCGGATCAGGCCAGGCCAGGCCAGGCCTGCGCGGCGAGGCTTAGCGACGGCCTCCGGCAGCAGGGGCAGGCGGGTTGATCACCGCGCCGTCCCAATGCTCATACAACTTGCCGTCCTTGATCGTGAACACGTCCCATGCGAACGCTTCGTAGAAGTTGCCCGGTTCCTTGGTCGGATCCTGACGGAACTGCTGGCGCATGATGAACACGTTGTTACCTTCGGCCAGGACCTGGTACAGCGGGTTGCCCTGCGGAGGAGCAGGAACCTTGGGGTCCGACGCAGGCGGCGGGTTCGCCATGTTGCGCGTCATCATGTCCTTGAAGCCCTGCTTGTAGTTGACGCCGGCTTCGTCGGCGGCCTTCTTGAAGGCGGGGTTGTGCTGGATGTACTCGTCATGCAGCAGCGCATAGCGGTCATCCGCGGTCACGCCGGGTGCGAAGAACGCGCTGGCGATCTTCTTGTTCTCGGCAAGGTGGGCGTCTTCCTGTGCCTTGTAGTCGGCGACAGCGGTGTCGCGTGCGGCCTGCAAGGCCTGTTCGTCAGGGGCATTGTTGCAGCCGGCCACTACGAAGGCGGTGCCGAGGGCCCAGGCGGCCATTTTGAGTGTATGCATCGAACGGTTCTCCTGCTGAGTTGGAGTTATCTGGAAATCAGCGCTGGCCTCCAAGACTAAAGAGGGCGTGCCGCAATGGCACGCCCTCCTGCCTGGAGTCGCAGAGCGATTACTTCTCTACGCGATACTTGTCGTGGCACGCGCCGCAGGACGAACCCAGGTCGCCGAGGGCGGCCTTGGCCTTCGCTGCATCGCCGCCCTTGATGGCAGCCAGTGCTGCGGTGGCCTTCGTCGTCACGTCGCCGGACAGCTTGTCGAAGTTCGCCTTCTCTTTCCAGATGTTGGGCGAAGACTCGTTCTTCTCGAGCGTCGCGGCAGTGGTGTCGCGTGCGAACGCGTCCGACAACATGCCGCTGAGCGCAACAACGCGCTCGACGTTCTTCGTCGCCACCGCGGCGTCATAGGGAACGCGGTCGCGTGCCATGCCGGCCACAGGGCCCAGGTTGCCCGCGATGACGGTCATCAGGGCCTGGCGATAGCCAGCTGCCGCCTGATCCGGATTCGGACGGTTCTGCGCAACTGCCATCGCGGTGATCACGCAACCTGCAACTGCCAGACTGATCTTTGTCGTTTTATTCATTGGCTTGCTTTCCTCGCTGTATCTCGAATTAAAAACTTCCAGCCGCCTGCGTATTGTGCCCGACCAGTTGGCGCAATACATCTGCCGCCTCGGGCTGGGCCTCGGGCGGGCGTCCGCGGATTGTCGGACCTTTGTGTTCAGCCACCTGGAGGCGCACCCGGCCGGCGCGATCCCCGCTTTCGAGCATGGCGCCATGACAGAGGAGGATCGGCTCCAGAAGTTCCTCCCGGAAGCAGGCTATTGTCGAGATGGAGCCGGACGAAGTTCCGCCAGGACAGCCGATCACTTGAGCCCGAGTTCCTTCGAGATCAGCGCGGCCACATCCGCCGGCGGATTCAGCGTGCCGACCGCGCCCATGCCCGGAGCGCCAGCTTCGATCCACCACTTGATGATCGCGATCTGGTCGGCCGAGAGCGGTGTCTTACCCTCCTTCGGCATGTAGTCGTCGGACGTTGCGGGCAGCATTACGCGGGCATACAGCTCGCTCTGCATCAGGTCCTTCGGCACCACGGCCGGGAACATTTCGCCGCCTTCCATCAGGAGTTCGTACGTTGCGAAGGACAGGCTGCCCTTGCGCGTGTCTTCCCCGTGGCAGCTGCCGCACCTGAGCTCCAGCATCGGCTGCACGACGTCCACGAAGACATCGGCCTCCGCCGCGCTGCTGGCCTTCTCGCGGACTTCCTCGCCAGTCAGCCTCTTGAGGAAGGCAGGCGCGTACTCGACGAGGTACGTCGAACCGTGGGTCATGTTGCCGCCGTAATGCCCTGTGAGCGCCACGAGCAGCAGCATGAAGACGCCCGTCACGGGTTGCAGTTTCTGGTATGCGTTGAAGCCCCTGGCGCGGAACACCCAGATCGCCGTGGAGGCCACCGCGATCAGGATGCCAAGGAAGCGGTGGCGTTGCAGCGACTCGCCCGTGAAGCCGCCTTCGCTTGCGTGCATGAGGCCCATTACCACCGTGATGATCGCCGTGACGGCGGCTGCGCCCCACAGGAACGTCGCCGTCGAGCGCAACGCCGCGAACCGCGGCATGCGGGCGAGGAACTCCATCAGGATCACGATATAAAGGATGCCGATCGGCAGGTGCAGGGCCAGCACATGGAGGCGGCCGAGAAAATAGATGAAATCCATGGACGCTCGATTCCGTTGGTAGCCTGTCAGTTGTGCAAGCGTAGCCCGAGACAGGGGGTGCGGGCGAGAAAGCGGCGCAGCGTGCCACGGCTGCCCTGACAAGTCATGACGTGGAGTGAACGTATCCCCTGGGCCGGGGAGGGGGGGGCATGGCTGGGGAGAGGTGAAAGCTGGCTGCTGCGGGCCGCGAACTAGCAGCGAGCGACCTGTTGCCGTCCGCCTCTGAGCGCAAAGGAGCCGCGCCTTTGGAGCAGCGCCGAAAAATGCTGCAATGCCGCACACTTGCCGCGTCGCAGCACCCACACTTCTTGACCCAAGCCTCCCGCAATCCCCTATTGCTCGGACCTTGAACTCAAGTATGCTTGGCTTGGTACAGGGCTATAGGTCGGGGTAGGGGAAAGTGACCGTGAGTGTTTCCAAAGTGCTGATGACGGTTGTCGCTGCAACGCTGTGCGGTGGCTTGGCCAACGCGCAATCGACGGGCAGCGAAGCAGCCGCTTACAAGTCAATGGTCGACCAGTATTGCGTTGATTGCCACGACCCCATCGAAAACCGTGGCGGTCTCTCTCTCGATGAAGTTGATTTCACGAAGGTCTCGCAGCACGCAGCCATGTTCGAGAAAGTCATCACGAAGATGCGTGGTGCTTCCATGCCTCCCGTCGGCAAGCCGCGCCCTGATCCTGCCACCTACGACAAATTTTCATCCTGGCTTGAAACAGAGCTGGACAAGACAGCGGCCGTCACGCGGAACCCGGGGCGTCCGGCGCTCTATCGCCTCAACCGCGAAGAGTACAAGAACGTCGTGCGTGACATCCTTGCGCTCGACGTCGATGTCAAGGCGCTGATGGCGCCTGACAACTCGAGCTACGGGTTCGACAACGTTGCCGATGTGCTCAACATCTCCCCGGCACTGCTTGAGGGCTACCTTGCGGCCGCCGACCGCATCAGCGCGACGGCGATCGGCGATCCCAGCCTCCCGCGCGAAGACTCACTTTATCGCGTCAATCAGCGTCTCTCCCAGAACGAGCACATCGAAGGCTTGCCGCTTGGCACTCGCGGTGGAATTGCGATCGAGCACTATTTCCCGCTCGACGGCACGTACGAGATCAGCACCACCTTCCTCAAGAACACGCTGAGCGTGATCCGCGGCCTCGAGTTTCCGCACCAGTTCGAGATCGCCGTCGATGGCAAGCAACTCAAGCTGATCACCATGGGTGGCACTTCCGACTACTCGCGTCTGCTTGAGAATGCAGACGAGGTCCGTGCAGCCGTTGAAGAACGTGCCCGAGTGCGCTTGCCGCTGACTGCCGGTACCCACCGCATCGTCCTGACGTTCCTGCAGAAGACGGGCGCACTTGAAGTCGACCAGTTGCAACCTTTCGAATCTATCAACTTCGATCCGGTGTATATCGGCGGCATTCCTTCGGTCGAGGGCGCGCTTATCCGCGGGCCATTCGATGCCAAGGCGCCCAGCGTCGAAACACCCAGTCGCAAGGTCGTGTTCAGCTGCAGGCCGAAGAGCGCCCGCGACGAAGCCAAGTGCGCCGACCAGATCCTGTCGAAGCTCGCGCGCGCGGCGTATCGCCGTCCTGTCGGCGATACGGACATGAAGGTGCTGCGTGACTTCTACGCCCAGGGCCGCCAGGCCAAGGGTACATTCGAAGGTGGCATCCAGATGGGGCTACGCCGTATCCTCTCCAGCCCGGACTTCATCTTCCGCATGGAAAAGGATCCGCAGGGCATCGCCGCGGGAACGCCGTTCCGTGTCAGCAATCTCGAGCTGGCTTCGCGCCTTTCCTTCTTCCTGTGGAGCTCGGCTCCCGACGCGGAGTTGCTGGACATCGCCGCCAAGGGCAAGCTGAGCGACAACAAGGTGCTTGAGCAGCAGGTTCGCCGCATGCTTGCGGACCCACGCTCCGAGTCCCTGGCGACGAACTTTGCCTCCCAGTGGCTGCGTCTGCGGAACCTCGATTCCCAGCAACCTGACTCGTACACCTTCCCGAACTTCGACGAAGGCCTGCGGGAGGCATTCCGCACGGAAACGCTGATGTTCTTCGACAGCATCATGCGTGACGACCGCAACGTGGTCGACCTGCTGACGGCTGACTACACGTTCATGAATGAGCGTCTCGCCCGCCACTATGGCGTCAAGGGCATCTACGGCAGTGACTTCCGCCGCGTAAAGCTGGACGACGTTGCGCGCCGCGGCCTGCTGGGCCAGGGCACGTTCCTGATGGTGACGGCGCTCCCGACCCGCACTTCGCCCGTGAAGCGTGGCGCATGGGTGCTCGAGAACCTGCTTGCCAATCCACCCCCCAGCCCGCCCGATGACGTCCCTGCCCTCGCGGAGAACGCCATCGATACGCTCGACCGCGAGCCGTTGCGCGCGAGGCTTGAGCGGCATCGTGCGGACCCGGGCTGCGCGGCTTGCCACAACATCATGGATCCAATCGGCTACTCGCTCGAAGTGTTCGACGGCATCGGAGCCAAGCGCGCCAAGGACGAGGGCGGCCTGCCCATCAATTCGTCGGGCAGCCTTGCCAGCGGCAAGCAGATCAGCGGTGTCAACGAACTGCGTGACGTGATTGCCAATGATCCGGAGCGCTACTTGAGCGCGTTCACGGAAAAGCTGCTGACCTACGCGCTCGGACGCGGTCTCGAGTACTACGACATGCCGGTCGTGCGCAACATCGTCAAGACCAGCGAGCACGATAACCACAAGTTCTCGTCGGTGGTGATGGAGATCGTGAAATCCACGCCATTCCAGATGAAGATATCGGCTGGCAAGGGCGAGCTGTCGGCCAGCGCCGTCCCGCCCGCGAAGCCGGTGCAATGAATTATTTCAAGATGATTTCAACCAATAAAACCCAAGCCATTACCCTTACCCCGGGAGTTCGGACATGATCAACTTCAAGAAGTCACTCGATCGACGCACGTTCCTGCAGGGCAGCGGCGTTGCGGTAGCCTTGCCCTTCCTCGGCGCGATGGTGCCCTCGCTGACGGCTCTCGCGCAGACCGCGGCCAACCGTCCCCGTCGCATCGGTTTCGTTTACGTGCCGAACGGCCAGGTCATGACCGACAAGGTTGATTTATGGACGCCCAAGAAGGTTGGCAATGATTTCGACCTGAGCTATGTCCTGGAGCCATTGGCAAAGCACAAGGACCGCCTGACGGTCGTGAGCGGCCTGCTTGGTGCAGACGGTTCCGGCCAGCACTCCGGCGCCTGCACGGCTTGGCTGACTGACTCGTTCCCAAAGAAGACCCAGGGCGTGGATGTCGAGGCTGGCATCTCGCTCGATCAGGTGCTTGCCAAGAAGATCGCGGGCAACACCGTGTTCCCGACCATGGAACTTGCGATCGAGGACACCACCAACCTCGTCGGTGCATGCGATACGGGCTACAGCTGCTCGTACATGAACACGATCTCGTGGGCTAACCCGAAGACCCCGCTCCCGATGCAGGTCAATCCTCGCGTCGTGTTCGAGATGATGTTTGGTGGCACGGGTACCGCTGAGCAGCGCCGCGCGCGCTTCCAGCAGAACCGCAGCATCCTCGATTCCGTGCTTGAGGAGACTCACCGGCTCGAGGCTCGCGTGGGCGCCCCTGACAAGGCACGTGTTGCTGATTATCTCGACAACATCCGTGAAGTCGAAAAGCGCATCCAGCGCGCGGAAGCCCGCACAGGCGACCTTGATGGTTCCGCGGTCGCTTCTCCTTCGGGCATTCCGGAGCAGTTCCCCGACCACGTGGAACTGATGTTCGACCTGCTGCATGTGGCCTACCAGACGGACCTGACGCGTGTTGCCACGTTCATGATGGCCCGCGAGCTTAGCTCCCTCGCGTACCCGCAGATCGGCATCCGCGAGCAGCACCACAGCATGTCCCACCATTCGAACAACCCGGAGTTCATGGAGAAGAAGGGCAAGATCGACCAGTACCATGTCAGCTTGTTCTCCAAGTTCATCGACAAGATGGCATCGACGCAGGATGGCGACGGCACGCTGCTCGACCACACGCTGCTGGTCTACGGCGCCGGCATGAGCAACAGCAACGAGCACCTCAAGAAGAGCCTGCCGTACGCGATCGTCAGCGGCTTCGTGAAGGGCAACCGCCACATTCAGATCGACAAGACGAAGGATCGTCCGGTGGGCGACCTGCACCTCGACATCGCCCGCCACATGGGCGTCGAGCTCGATCGTTTTGGTCGCAGCGAGGGTGGGTCGGTCGGCCTGAGCTGATCGTCGGTATTTGATGTTCAGGGGCCGACTGCTACAACGCAGTCGGCCCTTTTCAAGAATCTTCAAGGGGCATTCAGATGCGTTCCACGCCAGTCGTACTCGCCGTACTTACCACCCTTTCGCTGGCACTTGCAGCGGCCACAGCCTCCGCGCAGTCGGCACCACCCGGGCCCTCTCTCGTTGCGGCCGTCAAGGCGCACGATGTCGCTGGCGCAAGTGCGCTGCTCAAGAAGGGCGCGAACGTGAATGCGACGGACCTTGATGGTACGACTCCCTTGATGACGGCCGTCCACGAACGCGATGGCGACATGATTCAGGCGTTGCTGAAGGCGGGTGCCGACGTCGACGCGACCAACCGGTATGCCGCTACGGCACTCCACACAGCCGCCCGCAACGGCGACGCCCAGTCGGCGACGCTTCTGCTCAACGCAGGCGCCAATCCTGCCACGACCCTTCCTGAAGGCGAAACCGTGCTCATGGCGGCTGCGCGCACCGGCAACGTCGACCTGATCAAGGCGCTGCTTGCTGGCGGAAAGGGCAAAATGGGTGACGTAAACAAGGCTGACCCCAACTACAAGGAGGGCTGGAAAGGCCAGACCGCGCTGATGTGGGCTGCCGCGGAGGGCCAAGTGGGAGCGATCGACGCATTGATCGCCGGTGGCGCCAATCCGAATGAATTCTCTGCAGAGATTATCGTTCCCGAACCCAATCCGGATCGCCGCGCAAATGGTTTTGTTTACCCCAAGATTCCCAAGGGCCGCATGACCGCGCTGCACTTTGCCGCTCGCAATGGCCATCTTGATGCGGCGCAAGCCCTCATCAGGGGCAAGGCCGACCTCAACCTGGTCGATGCGAACGGCACCAACGCGCTGATCCTCTCGACGCTCAACGGCCACCCGGACGTCGCCGTAGCGCTGCTCGAAGCCGGTGCGGATCCGAAGATCGCCGACAAATATGGCCGTACCGTGTTGTTCAATGCGGTTGACATGAACACGCTGGATGCCAATGCACGGCCAGCCCCGAATGTGACCGGCAACAAGTCCTATGTGGACGTAATTAAACTTGCCGTCGCCAAAGGCGCTGACGTTAACGCAACCCTTACTGAGAAGCTCCCGATTTGGGTTGCTCAGGGGGGCGCGCACAATGATCTGCTGAGAGAGGGGGCCACAGCCTTCATCCGTGCCTCCATGTCCGCCGACCTTCCGGTTATGAATATCCTTCTGGCTGCAGGCGCGGATCCACTGAAGGCTACTGGTGCGGATGACCGCACGCCTGGCCGGCGGCTCGGTGAGATCACTGGCAAGACTACCCCGTTGATGGCAGCCGCCGGCGTGGGCTGGCGTGAACAGATCAGCCGCGGTCGCGTCCCCGATGCGATCGAAGCGGTCAAGTTGCTCGTTGCCAAGGGAGGTAAGATCAACGAGGCGAATCAGGGCGGCGATACTGCCCTGACGGGTGCAGCGATGCGCAGTGAAGCCGCGCTGGTCGAGTTCCTGCTGAGCATCGGGGCAGATCCCAAGCACAAGAATGCTCGTGGGCTGACCGCACTGGACATCGCCAACGGCAACTCCGACTACAGCATCCTGCCGAATCCGCTCGTTGCGGACGCTCTGAAGAAGCACGCGCCGACCGCAAAGCTCAGCGCACGTTGAAGTAGTGGGCTCAATGAACTTGAGCCACCTCTAGCGACGCAATCCAGGGCCAGCTGCGGAAACGCAGCTGGCCCTTTTTCTATGGGGACATATCAAGAGAAAATCAGATGCGTACCGTGCCGTCCCGCCTCTCGACTCTCGTCGCGTCCTCGCCTGCCCATGCGAGTTCAGGCCTGCTCTTGCATGGAATCAGTGGATCAGTGAAGGCGCAGGATGGCGGCGGCAGGTGTGGGGTGGCGAGAAGAGATCAGCCGCGGGCGCGTTCCCGATGCGCTCGAAGCACTCAAGCTGCTCCTTTCGCAGGAGGCGGATATCAATCAGGCAAACAACGCAGGCAATACTCCGTTGATAGGCGCTGCAATCCACGGTGAGCCCGCCTTGGTCGAGTTCCTGCTGCAGCATGGGGCCAATCCGAATGCCAAGAACGGCATTGGACTGGCAGTGATGGATGTGGCCATGAGTAACTCGGACATTAGTATGCTGCCGAATCCGCTGGTCGCTGCAGTGTTGAACAGGCACAAGGCACCGGCAAAGCTCAGCACACGCTGACCTGCTCGCTGCCGGGTTGAACGACCAAAAAAAGGCCGGGCTCGTGAGTCACGAGCCCGGCCTTTTGCATTTACCACGTCCGACGGGACCGCTTCTTCAGCTACGAACCCAAGTGTACTTGGCAACTTCGCTGCCATTGGCGTCCCGGACCAGAATCTCGTTCCCTGTGCGCTCCACCTTGTGTCCTTGCGATTGATGTCGCTGGATAAAGTCCTTCAGGATCGCGAGTGCCTCGGCCTCGGTCTCGTACCACCGAGCCAGCATCGTTCCGCTCTTGGGTTCGCATTTGATCTGGACGCTCATGATGGAAGGAATATACATGGCGCACCGCCCGAGTACGTGCAGAGCCACTCAAGCTGAGCGAAAACTTGGACTTTGCTTTCCCAGTACCGTGAACGCCATCACATGAACGTAGTCTTCACCGCCTCGGTCAGGGGTCGGGCCCGCCTGCAGCACCTGGGCGGACAGATTTCGCTGTCCGGAACGCATGCGCCCGTCAGCATCGAGCGTGATGCGAACGGTGTGCCGACCCTACGGGCAGCAAACCGCCGGGATCTTGCGAAAGCAACCGGCTATGTTCACTGACAAGACCGGCTCCTCCAGATGGATCTGCAGCGCAGACTGTCCGCCGGCGAGCTTTCTGAATTACTCGGCTCCGCGACCTTGCCCACTGACCTGAGTCTGCGAAGGCACCAGATCTCGCGGGTTGCCGAGCAGGTCCTCGATCAGGCGACGGCGACTGAGCGCGACTTGCTCGACGCGTATGCCGAAGGCGTGAACATGGCACTCAAGGATCTAGGTGCCAGACCCTGGGAGTACTTGCCACTCGGGGCCACCCCAGGAGCGCTGGAAAGCGCGCGACTCGCTGCTCGTCGCCTTTGCGATGTATATCGACCTCAACGATACGACCGGGGAACGCGAGTTGGCGAACGCCGCCATCCGGGCCGCACTTCCTGAGGAGCTCTTCCCCGTTCTCTTCCCGCTTGGATCGGAATGGGATGCGCCCGTCGACGGTGGCACATGGCGAGCCCCGCCGCTGCCGGGCGCGGCAGTGCTTAACCTCCGGCAAGGACAGGCGAGAGTGGCGCACCCACGCTCCCATCCATCACCGAGCGCATGGGAGATGTGGCGCTCGGTAGCAACAGATGGGCGGTGGCCGGAACGTTGACGGAGGAAGGCTGAGCACTCCTTGCCAACGACATGTACCTGGGCTTGCAGGTGCCCACCATCTGGTACAGAGCCAGGCTCGTCGTGGTCGGCGAAGGTGCAGAGCCCCAGGACCTGATCGGTGTCACCCTTCCAGGGCTGCCGATCCTGGTTGCAGGCAGCAACACGCACGTGGCGTGGGGCTTCACCAATACCCGTGGCGACTGGAACGATCTCGTCGCGGTCAACGTCGATCCGGAAGACGCCACCCGCTACCTTACGGCGTAGGGCCCGAAGTACTTCGAGAAGGACGACGAGATCATCCGGGTTCGCGGCCAAGGCGAAGCAACGCTGACAATCACCCGCACGCAATGAGGGCCTGTGGTCGCCATGGACGCAACAGGAACCCCGCTCGTGCTCGCGTGGACTGCGTCCGGGTGGGTTGTCACGGGCTACCTGGAACCACGTAAACTGCCGGCCACCGTTCCGGTACGTCCCTTCCAGAAATCATGTTCAAGCAACTCGCCCCCGTCACGCGGACCCTGATCATCGCGAATGTCCTGGTCTACGTTCTGCAGAACGTCCTCGGCAGCCAGATGGTCTTGAATTTCGCGTTGTGGCCGCTGGATCCGGGGCTATTTGCAGATGCGCCTGCGTTCCAGGTCTGGCAGCTTGTTTCCTATGCCTTCCTGCACGACACAAGCAACCTGGCGCACATCTTCTTCAACATGTTCGCGCTGTACATGTTCGGATCGGAAATCGAGCGCCTGCTCGGCCCGAGGCGGTACATCGTCTATTACGTTGTCTGCGTCGTCGGTGCGGCAGTGGCGCAGCTGCTCGTCATGCATTGGAGGGGGGGAGATCCTTACCCCACGGTCGGCGCCTCAGGCGGAGTGTTCGGGCTGTTGCTCGCCTTCGGCATGGCATATCCCCACCGGCGCCTCATGCTGCTGTTCCCGCCGATCCCGATGCCAGCGTGGTTGTTCGTCACGCTGTATGGCGTCCTCGAGCTCGTCCTCGGCGTGACGGGCACCCAGCAGGGTGTCGCCCATTTCGCCCATCTGGGCGGCATGGCCGCCGGATTCGTCCTGCTCCAGATCTGGCGCCGACGCCGTCGTTGATCCCGCAGTGCTGCGGCCGGTCAACCGGCGGGACACTGGCACGTTGTACCTCCCTGAAGAATCACTGCTGACCGGGAGGTCCGATGCAAGCCATTATGTCATTCAGAGCCGTCGTCACCGGCGCGCTAGCCGCGCTGATGCTCACGGCCTGCGGTGGAGGAGCGGGGTCGTCTGGCGTGGCCGCCAGCGGGGCGCCGGGTGTCGGGTCCAGCTGTACCTCGGGCGCCAGTTGCGGCAGCGTGTATGTCGCCGTCACAGACGCGGACGGAGATTTCCTCAGCTATACGGTCGATGTCCTGTCCCTGTCGCTCGAACGGTCGGACGGGACGACAGTTCAGGCTCTTCCTGTCAGCACTCGAGTTGATTTTTCGCAGTATGTGGACTTGAGCGAGTTCCTGACGGCCGCCACCGTGCCGGTGGGGAGCTATGTCGCGGGGACGCTGCGGCTCGACTACACGAATGCGGATATCAGCGTCGAGCTGAATGGGGAGCCTCAACCTGCGCGTGCGGTTGACGCCAGCGGTAATGCGCTTGGCATTCGTGATGTACGCGTAGTGCTCGATAACCGGGGCCGGCTCGTGGTGACGCCGGGTCGTCCCGCGCTGCTCACGCTGGACTTCGACCTGACCGCATCGAATAGCGTCAATCTCACGACCACACCCATTTCCGTCACGGCAACGCCGGCGCTGGTGGCGTCGATTGCTCCGGTCGATGAGAAAGAGCTGCGCTTGCGGGGCCCGCTCGTGAGCGTTGATGCGACGGCAAGCAGCTATGTGGCAGATGTCAGGCCCTTCAACCACCCGACGGCGCGTCTCGGGCAGGTCACGATCCATACTGATGCGACGACCGCATTCGAGGTGAACGGCCAGACGTACACGGGTGCGCCCGGATTGGCTGCGCTGGCTGCGGCGGGCACGGGTACATCAACCATTGCCTTTGGCACGCTCACGACGACGGACCGTCGCTTCGATGCGGCGATCGTCCACGCGGGCAGCAGCGTTCCCGGACTGTCGCAAGACGTTGTCTCCGGCAGCATCCTGTCGCGGTCCGGCAATGAACTCATCGTCAGGGGCGGCACGCTCGTGACCCCGAGCATCACGACGGATGGATCGCAATTTGTCCGTGAAGCCATCAAGGTGCGCATCGGCGCAGGCACTCGCATCTTCAAGGACGGTTCGCGGCCCGAACTGCTTGGCCTTGAGGCGTTGTCGGTGGGCCAGCGTATCCAGGCGTTCGGGTCAGTGGCGACTGAGAACGGTCAGCGAGTCCTCGACGCAACCCAGGGGCGGGTCCGCATGCATCTCACGCACTTGCTTGGTACGGTTGGCACCACGGTTCCTGGCCAGCTCACGATGCGGCTGGGTGCGATCGATGGCCGCGAAATCAGTGCGTTCAACTTTGCGGGTACGGGCGTGACCGGCGCGGTGGATGCCGACCCGGTTGCCTATGAAGTGGCGACTGGCGTGCTGCCCCTGAATACGCTGGCGGCGGGCGATCCCGTGCGGGTCTTAGGCTTCGTGGGGCCTTTCGGCGTCGCTCCCCCGGACTTTGCGGGCCGTACGGTGGCGGACTACTCCGAAGTGCGATCAGTACTCGCGATTGGCTGGGCGGCGACCGGTACGACTGCGCCCTTCCTCAGTCTCGGCAGCGACGGACTGCTCCTTGATCTCACCAATCCTGCCATCGGTTCGCGCCACACGTTGCGGGTCGGCCCGTTGGTAAGGAACCTGCTCGCGCTGCCCGCCGCGCCCCGCCTCGTGCCTGCAACCGGGGTGAGGACCAGTTTCGTGGTCGTTGCCCAGGGGGCAAGCCGAACCTATGAGGATTTCGCCGAGTTCGCGGCTGACCTCGGCTTGCGGCTGAACGGTGCGACGCGCCTCCGGGGTCTGAGCGCGACGGGACAATATGCAGTGGGACTCAACCAGTTCACTGCACAGACGGTTGTGGTGATCTTCGACTGAGGCACTTTCCGGCTTGATGCAGCGGCCTGTACCCGAGGCCCCACGCCGTGAGGTGTGGGGCCTTTCGCACAAAAAGTGCGATCATGGCGCCCATGGATTCCTCTGGCCCCACCACGCTTGACCGGGACGCCGTGGCCGCCCGCGAGCATCGCAACGGCTTCATCGCGGCGGTGGTCGCTCATGGCATCTGGGGTCTGCTGCCGCTCTACTTGCGCCTGTTATCGAATGTTCCTGCTCTGCAGATCATGGTCCACCGCCTCGTGTGGTGTTGCATCGTGGTAGTGACCTGGTTGTTGGTCCGAGGTGGGTTAGCACCGGTCCGGGCTGCGCTTCGCGATCCAACGACACGCTTGCGGCTTGCGGCGTCTGCCGCTCTCATCAGCATCAACTGGCTGGGATTTACGTGGGCCGTCAACAACGGCCATGTCGTGGAAGTCAGCCTCGGATACTTCATCAATCCGCTGCTCAATGTTGCGATCGGAGTGGCTTTCCTCGGCGAGAAGCTGACACCGGCGCGCTGGTTTGCGGTGCTGCTGGCGGCGGTGGGCGTGGCTTACCTGACTGTAATGCAAGGGAGGTTTCCATCGCTTGCACTGGTGGTCGGGATGTCGTTCGCCATTTATGGCCTCATTCGCAAGGTCATTCCCGTTGAGGCCATCGCTGGCCTTGCGGCGGAAACATTGCTGCTGATGCCGCTCGGAATTGCCTACCTCCTGTGGTGCGAGTGGGCCGGCACGGGTGTGTTGGGAAACGGGCAGTGGTCGAGCTTGTGGCTGCTGGCCGCGAGCGGACTCATCACTGCTGTGCCGCTCGGCCTGTTTTCATACGGTGCGCGCCGCATCCCCTACTCGACGATCGGCCTGATCCAGTACCTCGGGCCGTCGATCCAGATCGTGCTCGGGATCTTCGTCTTTCGCGAGGCGTTCAGCCACGTCCAAGCCGTCAGCTACGGACTGATCTGGATTGCGCTCGCGCTCTACGCGACAGACGGCCTGCGGCGCTCGCGCGCCGCAGCACCATGATCATCAGCTAACGCAGCACTTCCTCGAGGAAGTTGAGCAGCGACTTCCAGGACCGTCGGTCGGCCGCCGCGTTGTACACCGTGCCGAATGCGGGATTATCGGCTTCCGGATTGGTGAAGGCATGCACCGTGCCGCCATAGTTGTGCAGCTGCCAGTCCGCACCTGCCGCAGACAGTTCCTTGCCGATCGCGACGACGGCTTCTGTGGGCGCCATGGGATCGTCATTGCCGTGCAGGATCAGCACTTTTGACTTGATCTTGGTTGCCGGCAATCCGCTAGGGGACAGCAAGCCGTGGAAACTCACCACGCCGCGGACATCCGCGCCGCTGCGCGCGAGGTCGAGCACGCACAGGCCTCCGAAGCAGAAACCGAGCGCGGCCACGCGACGAGAGTCCACTTGCGGAAGGGCCTTCACGGTGCTGACAGCCGCCTGAATCCGGTTGGCAAGCTTCGCGCGGTCACCCATGAAGGGACCGATCAATGCCTGGCACTCCTCGGCGGTCGAGCCGCGCTTGCCCTTGCCGAACATGTCGAGAGCAAACGCGGCGTAGCCGTGCCATGCCAGCCGATGGGCCTTGCGCGAGGCAAACTCGTCACGGCCGTTCCAGGCGTGACTGATCAAGACAGCCGGCAGCGGTCCGGGCCGGGAATCGTCGTAACAAAGAATGCCTTCGAGGACGGTATCGCCGTCCTTGTATTCAATGACCTGCTCGCGAATTGCCACGGGCGTGACCTCCACAGTCGATAAGGATGAACAAGGAATGCGCCGGTGAGCGTCAGGCGCCGGATGGCGGATTGTACTTCTGTCGGAATCGCTATTGGAGCCGCGCCTGCAGCCACTGGCTGATATCGGCAATTTCCTGTGCGCAGACTTGGTGCTGCATCGAATACGCCCGCCAGTCGACCCGGTAGCCGAGGCCATTGAGGATGTCGCGTGAACGCTCGCCCAGCGACAGAGGAACCATGGGATCGGCGCTGCCATGGCACATCAGGATCGGCAGGTCCCGGTTGGCGGCCGAGACTTCCTGCGCAACGACGTCGCGCAATGGCAGATAGGTCGAAAGCGCAAGGATTCCTCCCAGGCGTGTTGGGTGCCTCAGGCCTGCTTGAAGCGCCACTGCGCCTCCTTGCGAGAACCCCGCAATTACCACCTTGCGGGCGTCGATTCCAGTCGCGATCTGCTGTTCCACAAGGGCACGAATCCGTTCACCGGACGCACGGATACCTGCAGCGTCTTCCGTCCCAGGACCCGCCAGGGCGCTGCTGGATAGGACCTTGATGTCGTACCAGGCCCGCATGGCGTAGCCGTTGTTGACAGTGACCGGGCGGACCGGGGCGTGAGGAAACACGAAGCGCACGGCAAGGTTGTCAGGCAATCCGAGTTCGGGGACCAGGGGCACGAAGTCGAATCCATCGGCGCCCAAGCCATGCAGCCAGATCACGGCCGCTCGGGGGTCCGACTCAGGAGTCAGAGCAACGGCCTCGGCCGTTTCGTTTTGGTGATAACGCATGGGCTTGAGATGCGGATTCTGCAGGGCTTCGGTAGGCGCTAGTCTAGCAGTCACCCGGGGTCGCACCCGTTCGCAGTGCGACATGATTCGGTGCCAAAAAAAAGACGGGCTCGATGCCCCATCCTTACGAGGGCCCATTCTGGGATGGGCGGGGTAGTGGCCCGCCTCAGCGAGGCCACTGGAAACTGGCTCCGAATCCGTAAGCCACTGTAGCCGGGCTGGCTTTGGGTGAGCGTCAATGTCGGGCAAACTTGAGTGAAGATTCGTAAAGACGGGTCAACCGAGCGCGCCCTATCTGTGCTCCGGAAAGCTTCACTGTTTTTGGCACACTTGGCTCCTGTCCTGTGCGAAAGTAACGCTCGCAAATGGCAATCTGGCCAGCCCGTTTTACCTATTACAAATGATGCATTGCCCATGACTGCCGAAGCTTCCCTGCTGATCGTCGATGACGACCGCGAGCTCAGCCAGATGCTGAACGAGTACCTGTCGGGTGAAGGCTTCCGCATCTCGCTCGTCGGCGACGGAGCGCAGGCAATCGAACGTCTGTCGAGTGAAACATTCGATCTCGTGATTCTCGACGTGATGTTGCCTTCTCTGAATGGCTTTGAGGTCTTGCGCCGACTGCGACAGACGCTCGCGCTGCCCGTCATCATGCTCACCGCGCGGGGTGCCGACGTCGACCGGATCGTGGGACTTGAGCTCGGCGCCGACGACTATCTTTCAAAGCCGTTCAACCCGCGCGAACTCGTCGCGCGAATCCGCGCCGTTCTGAGGCGCCTCGGTTCCCGCGAGGCGGACGACTCGAACCAGCCCGTGACCGTCGGGCCACTGCGTCTGGACCCAGGCACCATGTCCGCCTTCGTGGAGGGCCAGGTCGTACGCCTCACCGGAACCGAGTTTCGCGTTCTGGAAATGCTGATGCGTGCGTCCGGGCAGGTTCAGTCCCGGGAGCTCATGACTGAACGCGTGCTTGGCCGGAGACTGACGCCCTACGATCGCAGCATTGATACCCACGTGAGCAACCTGCGTCGCAAGCTCGGGTTGGGCGAGGCGCGCTTGCCGGAAATTCGCAGCGTGCGCGGCGCAGGTTACGTCCTCACCGCGCAGAGCGAAGAAGCGCCATGAAGACACTGTTCCTCAGAATATTCCTGTCCTTCTGGCTGGCGATGGGTCTGATCATCGCGACCAGCATCATCGTCTCTGCGACCGTCGCCTATCAGCGTCTGCAGGCCCTCGACGCTGTCGAGCCCAGCGACCTTGCCGATCAGGCTGCGGCTCGCCTTGCCAAGGAGGGCAAACCCGGGCTGCTCGCGTGGATCGACGAAGCGGAAAAGACGCATGCCGGCCTCAGGATTTTCATCGTCGGCGAGCACGGCGCGGACCTGCTCGGCAGGTCGTTGCCTGAGCGGATCATGCGCCGCATCCACGACATTGAAATGTCAGGTGCGCTGGGCGGGAGGCAAGGAAAGCCGGTGCAGGACATGACCCGGCGCGTTCCGCAGTTCGTCGGCCCCGGAGGCGAAGTGTTGACGTTGATGACGACGTTCGCCGGGTATCCGCCATTCGCCGTGTTGCGCACGCCTGACGTGAATCTCGCATTGCTTGCGATCGCATTCCTTTTCAGCGGGCTTGTCTGCTGGTGGCTGGCTCGCTACGTCAGCACGCCGGTTGCGCGGCTGCAGGATGCTGCCCGATCGGTGGCCGCAGGCAATCTCGACGCCCGTGTCAGTGACCAGTTTGCCACCCGGCACGACGAGCTTGGCGTGCTCGCGCGGGACTTCGACCGGATGGCGGAGTACTTGCGCTCGCTCATCGCATCGAAGGAGACGCTGCTCAGCGACATGTCGCACGAATTGCGTTCGCCGCTTGCGCGCTTGCGCGTTGCGCTCGGGCTTGCGAGACGAGAAGGAGCAGACCTGCCAAAGCAGCTCGGACGCATCGAGCTTGAGGCTGAACGTCTTGATGCGTTGATCGGCCAGATCCTGCACCTTTCCACGCTGACGAGCGGCGAACCCAAGCTCCACCGGGAGCAGGTCGATCTCACCGCGCTCCTTAATGATGTGGTGGAAGATGCACGGCTGGAGGCGGGGGCGGAGGGCAAGCGGGTAGAGTGGAATCCCGCGGGGCCTGCCCTGCTTGAGGCGGATACACAGTTGGTGCGCAGTGCGATCGAGAACGTGTTGCGTAATGCGGTGCGGTTTACTGCCGTCGATACGGCCGTCGAGGTGTCGCTGAAGCGCGATACCGGCATGTTGTTGCTGACCATCCGCGATCAGGGGCCGGGCGTTCCGAGCCATGATCTGGCTAGAATTTTCGAGCCATTCTACCGAGTGGCGGATGCTCGAGACCGTGACAGTGGTGGTACGGGACTGGGCCTTGCCATCACGGCAAGGGTGGTCTCGTTGCACAACGGCAAGGTCGAGGCGCAGAACGCCGCTGGCAAGGGACTGATCGTCGAGATTCGTTTCCCCGCGCAGGCGTAAGCCGCCTCAGCCCGCCTTGTCAGTGGCCATGCTCGCGCGACGCCTTGAGTGCGAGCGCATGATTCCGAAGCAGGTCGGCGCGATTGCGGGCGGCATAGATGTCGGTGTCGTCAGGCTTCATGGCCGTGTCGTTCACCGTCTTGCGGGCCGCCAGCAGTTCCCCCGTGTCATCGAACGCGAAATCCAGCTCGACCCTGGCATTGCCGGTGGGTTCGGTTCTCGTGCCCAGTTCGATGTAACGCAACAACCTGCCTTCCTTGAATTGATACTCGGCGCCCGCCCTGACAAGGGCACCTGAATCGCGATCTTCCTGGATGCTCACCAGGGAGCCGTTTCTGAAGGAAGCCGAGTATTTCGAGGTCACGCTGCCACCGATCAGGGTGCCCTCCAGCGGGCGCTCCTCGGGCACGAGACTCGCGCTGACCGGTGCCTCGGCCGCTGTCCCTGAGCCAATGGCAATCACGATCACCTCGACGGCTTTCGGATTGCCGGCCGTGATCACCGGGTACGCTGTATCAGTCGCGAAGGCCAGTTGGTTACCTTCGATAATCCTCGCTTGGACGGTATATCGGTGCGTCGGATCGATCCGATCTGGAGGATAGTCAAGCTTGAAATGCACGGGGAACTGCCCAGGCTTACGGATGCGCTGCGAGCTGACGATGTCTGCAGGGCCGTCGGCTACGGACACGTCAGCGAGCTCAACCTCCAACAGTGCGTCGTCGCTCAACGTGGTGAGTTTGCCAAAGCTGATGGTTCCTGCGACCGACTCGACGCCGGATTCCACCGGTGCCGAGGTCTCCTTGCCCGAGCAACCGGACAGCATCGCAACGATCATGCAGGCTCCGGCCAGTCCGACAATATGTTCAAGTGGGTGGGGGATCGGGCGCAACGACATGGTGGTTTCCGCACGCTGACACTACAGTGGACCCCAGCATTCCGGATCGGACGGGTGAAGGCAAGCGCGTGAACGTGATGTGGCTCACGTGGGGACGTCTTTCCATCCACTAGTCTGCACGGGCGTCAGCGCCTCTGCTGAACTTCCCGCCTTACGGAGAACCCGATGACCACAGCCAGCCCCCTCCAGAGCAGACAGCCCGTGAGGCAGCAAGCTGCTGCTGGTGTTCCTCACGCAGGGCGCGGTGAGCATGCGATTCCCCCGCGCGCGATGCAGCGGGTGCCGCTTTTCACGGAGAGCAGCGAAGCCGATGATGACGAATTCACGATGAACCTGGGAGACCTGCCGAGGACCCAGCCGGGCCTGCAGGTCGACGGCTTTCAACCTTCGCTCACCACCCGGGTCCTCGACCTCTTCGATCGCTTGCGCAAGCGCTAGCATTCCCTCGCCTCCTTGCGGAGGAATCCAGCCCTGCGCCTGAGGAGGAGGGACACGAATCGACGCATGACGAACAGTTGTCACGGGGATTATCGCCCGGCGCAGTAACGCTTGCGGGTGCCCCGCACAGCTCGTAGGCAATCCAGGTACGACACATGTGCGCCTCGCCCAGGCGTTGCGGCTGTCGTTGCCTGCATCGATGATCACCGCCACGCAAACCGCGAGGCAGGCTGTTGCCTTGTGGCTTGCATTTGCAATCGATACGCACGCGGTGGTGCGTACGAGGCAGGTTGAATTGATCCGGCAGCAGCTTGGCGCCAGGGCGGCGGAGGCTGTGCAGGAATGGTTGCCGCAGCTCGACGGCCTCGATGCGATGCAAAGACTGCCAGCATTCCTGCGGCTGTTCCCTGCCATCCACCAGTTTTCGCGGCTTGAGAAGCAGCGCCTCGCAACCTGCCTCACTGCGTTTCTTCGAGACGAAGGCTGCCTTTCGCTGCACGCGTATGTGCTGGCAAAACTGGCCGAATTCCAGCTTCAGGACGAACTCGATCCAGCCAATCGCGCTCGGAGGATGACGCTGGAAGAGGCGAGCGATTCCCTTTGCGTGCTGTTCAGCGTTCTGGCCAGGCACGGTCACGAACACGAGGCCGATGCGCGCCGCGCCACTGCTGGCGGAAGATGCGGTGGCGGTCAGTGCTTGACCGGGACGGCAGTCTTGGGGCTCAGGCGGATCTCGAACAGCTTGGGCCAGAGCTTGCCGGTGACGAAAAGGCGGTCGTTGGCGCTATCGTAGGCGATGCCATTCAGCACAGCTTCCGAATGCGGCAGCGAGCGTTGCGAAATCAGGCCCGTGAGGTCGATCCACCCGAGGACTTCGCCGGTCGCCGGCGAAATGCGGGCAATCCGGTTCGTGTGCCAGACGTTGGCATAGACCTCTCCCTTGATGAACTCGAGTTCATTCAGGTCCTGTACCGGATTGCCGTGGTCGCGCACGACTACGTGCCCGATCTCGCGGAATGAGTCTGGATTCAGGAAGCGCAGGGTCGCGGTGCCATCGCTCAGGATCAGGCGACGGCCATCATGGGTGAGGCCCCATCCCTCGCCGGAATAGTTGAATGTCCCCTTCAGCCGCAGTGTGGTCCGGTCGTAGATGAAGCCGATTCCGGACTGCCAGGTGAGCTGGATCAGCTTGCCCTCCCACTCCGTGAGCCCCTCGGCAAAATACGCGGGATCGACGGACTGCTTCTGCAGGACTTTGCCGGTCGCAAGGTTGACCCTGCGCACCGACGACTGCCCATTGAGTCCCGTACTCTCGTACAGTGTGCCATCGACGTAGACGAGTCCCTGCGTGAACGCGGCGCCATCGTGCGGGTAAGCTTTGACCACCTGGAAGCCCGAGGTGTCCGGTGCGGTGATGGCGCTGGACGCCTGACCCCACACGCTGGGTGACAGCGGCAGAAGAATGCAGAAAGCGACGATGTGGCGCATTACGGTGCCTTCCTGCCGTCGGTCTGCGGCGACGTCGCGGGGTCAGCCGCCGAATCCGCCTCGGAAAAGTCGATGCGGCCGGAAAAATCAAAACGAGTGACCAGGACAGCCCCTTCGCCTTGCAGCGAACGAGCGGGCTGGATGCAGAATCCCCTCGCAGTGACCTGGTATAGCCGGTTCCGCAGAGGGATGCCCGCAATGGGATGTTGGTGCACCTCATCCAGCGTGCATTTGTCATCGCCCTGCGTCCCGTAGAACTCTCCGGTGCCCTGACGGATCACCGTGACGTTGACCGGCAGTTCCCGTGCCGAGGCGCCTTCCTTGAGTCCGGCGATACCAAACAACACGACGAGACGCTGCCCATCGGCATAGATCGGACGGCTGAAGCCCAAACGGATACCGCCATCGGGGCGAAGCGCGCCAGTGCATTCGGTGCCAGCGTTGCCCCAGTCCAGATCGGCCTTGAGACTCCCTTGCAGTCTTGCCCGGAAGAATCCCTTGCCATCCGCCAGACAAGCAACAGCGGGAGGGGGCGAGGAGGGCTTCGTCTCAATGCGAGGCGTGCTTTCCGAGGCGTGTACGCCAGCCCAGGCGAGCAGGCTCGCAAAAGCGATTGCCGGGGTGCGCATGCAGCCAATGCTGGTTTGAAATTCAGGAAGCAAGTTCTCGTACCAACGGAATCCACCGCAGCTGCGGCACAAAAAACCTGAACAATCGCGAAGCCCGCGGCAAGTATAGCCAGTTTGCTCAGATGGTCGTAGCGCCGTGCCGTCCGGCTCCGTCCAGCGTCTTGTGGGGGTTGCAGGATCTCACTCTCGATCACACGCCGCGCAAGCACGCCGCGAGCACAGGTACACCTCGATTGAATTGACCTGTATTGGTGCCGAAAAGAGCCGTGGCCGTGGGGGTGGTGCGCCCAAAGGGTGCGGAAAACCGTCCGGCGCTACGTATCTCGTGCAAGTTCGCGCCGCGCACAATTTCCTTCGGCTAGTATTGGTTCGACGCCGCAAACAACTGCGGCACCACGTGCGGTCCACCTCAGCCACGAGACTTGAACCCAAAGATGAAGCCGAGCAACAAGACGCCGGTGCGGAAGACCGCGACAGGTCGCCGCTACGTCAGTCGACTCACCCAGAACACGTTGGCGGTCATCATGGCCGGGGGGCGAGGAGAGCGCCTCAAGCAGTTGACTGATCACCGCTGCAAGCCTGCTACGCACTTCGGCGGGAAGTTCCGCATCATTGATTTCGTATTGTCGAACTGCCTGAATTCAGGCATCCGGCGCGTCTCGGTCCTCACCCAGTACAAATCGCATTCCCTGGTCCAGCATATCCAGCGTGGTTGGGGTTACCTGCGCGGCGAGTTCGGCGAATTCATCGAGATCATCCCTGCCCAGCAGCAGCTCGGCCAGCTCTGGTACCGGGGTACTGCAGACGCGGTGTACCAGAATCTCGACATCATCCGGTTGCATCGACCTCGACATGTGCTCGTGCTCGCCGGTGACCACATCTACAAGATGGACTACGGCCCGATGATCGCCTACCACGTGGAGAACAAGGCGGACATCACGGTGGGAGTCGTGGAAGTGCCGAAGGAGCAGGCCGCCGGTGCGTTCGGAGTGATGACTGTTGACGCCCGGAATCGAGTGCTGCGCTTCGCCGAGAAGCCGCAGAACCCCGATGGCGTTCCCGGCAGGGAGCATCTCGCGCTCGGGTCCATGGGCATCTACGTGTTCAATGCGCGGCTGCTCGAGAGGATGCTCGACGAGAATGCGAAGAATCCAGAGACCTCTCACGATTTCGGCAAGAACATCATTCCGGCAGCGCTCGACAAGATGAAGGTCTTTGCGTATCCGTTCCGCGATGTGCGCACGCGGGCGCAACAGTACTGGCGCGACGTGGGTACCGTCGATGCTTACTATGAAGCGAACATGGAGCTGGTCCATGTGCATCCTGAACTCAATATCTACGACGAGCAGTGGCCTATCTGGACGTATCAGCGGCAGCATCCACCTGCCAAATTCGTGCTGGACGACGATGGCCGTCGCGGAATGGCAGTGAATTCGATGGTCTCGGGCGGGTGCATCATTTCAGGCGCGCAGGTGAGCGAATCGCTGCTGTTCTCCAACTGCCGAGTCGACGAGCGGAGCGTGATCGACCGCGCCGTTATTCTCCCCGATGTGCGCGTGGGTGCGAATTGCATCGTGAAGCACGCAATTCTCGATACGGGCTGCGTTGTCCCCGATGGCATGCAGATCGGCATGAATCCGCAGGAAGACGCGAGCCGCTTCCATGTCAGCGAAAAGGGCGTGGTGTTGGTTACGCGCGACATGCTGCTGAAACTGCGCCGCGCAGAGGACTGAGGAACTAAGGTACGATTCGGGCCTTGATCCGCTGCTTGGGGAGAGGCTCGTCATGACCGCGACTCTTAAGGCCGTGTTGGCAATGGCGCACAGCCGTCTGGCTGTCGTTCTCGCCGTTCTGTTGCCGCTGGCCGGGTGCGCCACCATGGCCCGGAAACTTGAGGCGCCCCGCCTGACAGTGGTCAGCATCGGCATGATGTCGGCCGACATCTTCAGTCAGCAGTTCCGCGTGCGGCTCCACGTGCAGAATCCCAACAGCCGGTCGATCCCCATCAAGGGCATCGAGTATGAGCTCTTCCTGGAAGGGGACAGTTTTGCGGAAGGGAATGCCGGCGAACCGTTCGTCGTGCCGGCGCGTGGCGAGAACGAGTTCGACATGACCGTGCGAACCAATTTCGTGAGCAGCATCGGCAGGCTACTCTCCCGGATGAATGGCCGAGATAACAGCAAGGTCAACTATGCCATTGCCGGCAAAGTCGCCATCGACCTGCCATTCGTGAAAGCCATTCCGTTCCAGGATATGGGCAGCCTCGACCTTGGAACGTTGCGTTAGCTCGCCAGGCCTTCGCGATCAGCCCGGTTCGATCAGCCGTTCGTAGAGGTGTTCGTATTCCCTTCCCTGGATCTTCCAGGAGAAGTCCTGCGTCATGCCATTGCGCATGATCCGTGACCAGGTTTTCCGGTCCCCGTAGAGATCAAGGGCTGTGGAGAGCGCCCACTGCATTGCCGGCCCGTCAAAATCGTTGAAGACGATGCCCGTGCCCTGGCCGCTCTGCGGATCCCACATCTGCACGGAATCGGCGAGGCCCCCGGTTCGTCTGACGACCGGCACGGTGCCGTACTTGAGGCTGTACATCTGGTTCAGTCCACAAGGCTCGTAGAGCGACGGCATGATGAACATGTCGCTGCCCGCTTCGATCAGGTGAGCGAGCTCTTCGTGATAGCCGGTGTGGAAGGCGACCCTGCCGGGATACCGTCTCACCAGGGAGGTGAAGAAGCTGACATAGCGCGGTTCTCCCGAGCCGAGAATGGCGACCTGCAGCGGCCGCGAATCGAGGATCCCCGGCAGGGTGTCAAACAGCAGGTCAAAGCCCTTCTGTGCGGTCAGGCGGGACACGATGCCCGCGAGTGGTACGTCGCTTTCCCGTTGCAACCCAAAGCGTTGCTGCAACTCTGCCTTGAGCTTGCCTTTGCCGCCCGGCTGGTCCGCGCTGTAGTGATGCGGCAGCAGTCTGTCGATTTCCGGATTCCAATCGTCGTAGTCGACGCCATTCAATATTCCAAGTGCTGGCAGGGCACGCGCTCGCAACGTGTCGTCCAGTCCGTACCCGCCTTCTGGGGTGCAGATTTCTTTCGCGTAGGTGGGGCTCACGGTCGAGACGCCATCTGCAAGCAGGATGCCCTGACGCAACCAGTTGATGCTGCTCCTCGAGAGTTCGCCTGCATCCAGCAGCCCGGGCGTGGCATCGAGGCCCAATTCCGTCGCCGTGGAGGCCGGAAAGACGCCCTGGTAACCGATGTTGTGGATCGTGAGCAGCGTTCGTGTCCGGGCAAACAGCGCATCCCACGCGTAACGAGTGCGCAGCAGCAGGGGCAGCAGACTCGCGTGCCAGTCGTTGCAATGAATGACGTCAGGTTGGAAGCGCATCCGCTGGCAGGACTCGACGACAGCGATCTGGAACAGGAAGAAACGCTGGTGTTCATCTGCGGCGTTGGAATAGAGCGAGTCGCGCGCAAAGAACTGCGGGCAGTCCACCAGATAGACGGGCACGCCAGAGCCGGGAAGCGTCGTAGAGAGCAACGAGAATTCCACCTGTCTCGAGCCCAAATGGGCAACCACCTGCTGGATCCCGGGTACGGCCACGGGTGTCTGGCCGCGCAGGTCGATTGTCGAGTAGTGCGGCATGAAGAGCCGCACATCGTGTCCCCGGTCGTGCAAGTAACGACCGAGTGCGCCGGCCACGTCAGCAAGCCCGCCGGTCTTTGCGAGTGGTGTGACTTCCGAAGCTACAAAACAGATCTTTCGCGACATGAGCGCGAAGTCTAGCAGAGCGCTGCGCCGCGTCCGCTTCCTAGGCCTGCGCGAGGATCAAGCCTTGGGGTAGCTGTTGTCGCTTTCAGCCGTGCTCTCTTGCTCGTCGCGCGGCGGCTTGAATGCCGAGAATACGCTGCCCTGCAGCTTGTTCCAGGCCTCGAGATTCTGCCGAGTCAGTTCGGCCATCGTATTGAGCGGCGCGGCAGTCATGATCTTGCTCATCTGGGACTGCATGACGTCCTGCTGCTGCATGAACGTCTCGATGCTCTTTTCAAGATAGCCGCTCAGGAAGCCCTGCATCGCGTTGCCGTAGTAGCGGATCAGCGACTCGAGCACCTGCGTTGAAAGGATGGGGCGGCCAAACTGCTCCTGTTCCGCGATTACCTGCAGCAGGATGTGGCGCGTGATGTCCTCGCCGGTCTTGTCATCGACCACCTTGATCTTCTCGCCGCTGATGATCAGCGTGCGAATGTCGTCCAGGGTGATGTGGCGACTTTGCGAGGCGTCGTACAGTCGACGGTTCGCATACTTCTTGATCAGGCGTTCTGCGGTCATTGGGCACTCTGTGGTCAAGCGAACTTTTCAGGACTCCGCGGACAACCTCTCGGGTCGGAAGTCCTCCCTCGGCACCCTAGAATAGGAGAGACTCTGCCGCATCGCAAAAGTGCCGTAAGGGAAAGGGGGCAAAAAAAAGGACAGCGACCGTTGGGCCGCCGTCCTTCAGAGGGGGATTCGAACAGAGGACAGCAAGAAGCGGGAAACGAGAGCTTTAAGTTGGGTGGCTTAGGCGACCTTCAAGGCGGCCGTTTCATCGACCCACTTCGTGAAGCCCGTCTGGGCATCAGTGGCGATCTTCGAGAAATCCTGCGAGCGCTTCGTCAGCTTTTCGATGAGGTTCGATGCCAATTCACTCTGCTTCGACACCAATTCGCCGACATCCTTGGTCTGCGAGGCGCTCTGCAGCTGCTCGATGCCGAAAGTCAGGTAGTCACCAGCAAGCGAGTACTGGTAACGAGCAACCTGCTCGAGCGTCTTGACCGCCATCTCGTTGAACTTGATCGCGGGAGCCAGCATGCGCTTGGAAAAATCGACATAATCGGTCACGGCAAATGGGGTGTTCATTCTGAATTCCTCTGCGGTTGGGCTACTGGGCTTGGTAATCCACGCCTCTAGGGAGGAATTACCGGATACGGCTAGACTGTACCCCAGGTTTATACTGCAGTGCAATAACTTTTTGCAGTGCGTTATTCGAACCTGGCCGTTGGTCTGTCCCGGGCACGATGGAATGTTGCTTATTGTATAAATATCATAATCTTATTGGTATGAGTGGTAATGCAAGCAGGCGCGTGGGAGAGGTGCGAAATGCAGGGGCTGGACGCCGGGGCGCTCAGAGTTTTGCATTGCGAGAGCGAGGCGCCGGCGCCTAATGAGTAGCACCGGTGGGCCGGCTGGCGACTGGGTTCATGCCTGGATTGAAGGGCAGAAGACCGCGTTCGCGAAGTGGAGCGGCGAGCGGCAGCCCGCCGGTGTACCCGGAATCAAATCGATCTCAGAACTCTTCGCGCCCGCCCTCGCGGCAGCTCAATCTGCACTGGGCGCAGGTGCGGCAAGGGGGATGCCCGGCTCACTCGGGCTTCTTTGGGGCGGCCAGGGCGCGGCTGCTACCGGTGCCGCTACGGGCACCTGGGGCATCCCCGGGGTCGGCCCCCTGCGCGAGCAACAAGCGGCCGCACAGGCGATGGCAAGTGCCCTTGCCGACGTCGAGCGTCTGTCGCTCGAGATGGCGGGTACCCTCGCCAGGATCCATGCCGATACGCTCGATCTGCTGGCGCGCCGGGCCGCTGAACAGGCGAACCAGGGCAAGCCGGTGGAAGACGTCAAGGCGCTGTACGACCTCTGGATCGACTGCGGCGAGGTGACCTACGCGAAGGTTGCGCATAGCGATGCGTATTGCCGTTTGCAGGCGGATCTTTGCAATTCCGGCGTCCGCTTCCAGGCAGCAGAGCGGCAACAGATGGAACGTTGGCTCAAGCTCCTCGATCTGCCCACGCGAGCGGAGGTCAATACCCTCAACCTGCGTATCCGGGACCTGCAGCGCCGGCTGGAGTCGGCTATGGCACGGACGCCCACTGCACCCAAGGCGTCGCTGCGGAAGCCGGCAAAGAAACCCGTGACCGCTCGCGCAGCGCCGGTTCGAGCCCAACGCACGTCGCGTCTGAAGTCCTGACCGCCATGGCTGCGCAACTCGAAGGAAGCAATGGCGTGCCCGGTGGGGAAGCTGGATTCGGTGCGGACATGGCCGCAGGCCTAGAGGCACTGCGCGGGATTGGCGATGTCGAGATCGCTCCCACGCTGAAGGATGCCGTCTACCGTGAAGACAAGCTGGTCCTCTACCGCTATCGGCCACTCGAGGGAGAGGCTTCGCGGACTCCCCAGTCAAAGCGCATTCCACTTCTGATCTGCTATGCGCTCGTCAATCGCCCTTACATGCTGGACCTGCAAGAGGATCGATCGCTGATCCGCGGCTTGCTGAGACGTGGAATCGATGTCTATCTCATCGACTGGGGCATGCCGGACGGTGCGGATCGCTATCTCGAGCTCGACGACTACATCAATCGCTATCTGCATCACTGTGTCAGCCACGTTGCGGCTGCGCATGGGGCGGAAAAAGTGAACCTGCTGGGCGTGTGCCAGGGCGGCACGTTCAGCCTGTGTTATGCCGCAGCGCATCCGGAGCGGGTGCAGAATCTCGTCACCATGGTCACGCCAGTCGACTTCCGGACACCAGACAACCTGCTTTCGAAATGGGTTCAGGGTGTGGACGTCGATGAGCTCGTCAGGGTTTCCGGCAATATTTCGGGTGAGCTGCTCAACTACGTCTTCCTGTCATTGATGCCGTTTCGGCTGCTCGGCCAGAAATACGCGGGAATCGGCGACATCGCCCATGATCCCGTGCAGCTGCGGAACTTCCTGCGGATGGAAAAATGGATTTTCGACAGCCCGGACCAGGCCGGCGAGGCTTTCCGGCAGTTCATCACGTGGTTCTATCGCGAGAACCGGCTGGTAACGGATACGCTGACCCTGGGGTCGGGCCCCGTCCATTTGCGCAACGTCACCATGCCCGTGCTGAACGTGTACGCCACCCAGGATCATCTGGTGCCGCCCGCAGCATCCACGGTACTCAAGGACCTGGTCGGCACGCCGGACTACACGCCTTATGCCTTTGATGGCGGCCACATCGGCATCTACGTCAGCGGCCGTGCACAGAAGGACTTGCCAGCCGTCATCAGCGACTGGCTAAGATCGCGCTCCTGAAACCAAGAACATTTCCAGATAATCCCGGAGACAAGACTCATGATCTACGACAGCATTCTCGGCACCATCGGACGGACGCCTGTCGTGCGCATCAACCGGCTCGCACCCAAGCACGTCACGCTGTATGCGAAGTGCGAGTTCTTCAATCCCTTGAGTTCGGTCAAGGATCGTCTCGCGATCGCGATCATCGAGGATGCCGAGCGCCGCGGCACGCTGCAGCCCGGCCAGACGGTCGTCGAGGCAACGTCGGGCAATACCGGCATTGCGCTTGCGATGGTGTGCGCCGCGAAGGGGTACTCCTTCGTTGCGGTCATGGTCGAAACCTTTTCCATGGAGCGCCGCAAGATCATGCGGGCACTCGGGGCGAAGGTCATCCTGACCCCGGCCGCCGAACGGGGCTCCGGAATGGTCCGCAAGGCGGCGGAACTGGCTGCCAAGAATGGCTGGTTCCTGGCGCGGCAATTCGAGAATCCGGCCAATCCGGAGTATCACCGCAACACCACGGGGCCCGAGATCCTGAGTGACTTTGCAGGTCGACGCCTCGACTTCTGGGTGACGGGCTGGGGCACCGGGGGCACTCTGAGCGGGGCGGGGGACATGATCAAGAGGGCGCGACCCGGCGTCCGCATCGTGGCAACCGAGCCGGCCAACGCTTCCCTGCTGGCTGGCCAGGAATTCAAGCCGCACAAGATTCAGGGCTGGACGCCGGACTTTCTGCCTGCCGTACTTGATCGGACAATCCCCGACGAAATCGTGCCCGTCACCGATGAGGAAGCCCTCGGAACGGCGCGAGATCTGGCTCGGCTGGAGGGCATTTTCTGCGGCATCTCTTCAGGTGCCACCGTGGCCGCGGCCCTCAAGGTTGCAGCGCAGGCGCCGGCAGGGTCCGTCCTCCTCGCGATGCTTCCGGATACCGGAGAACGCTACCTCACGACAGCGCTATTCGAAGGCATTTCAGAGGGTTCCGACGCGGAGATCTAGGGCCGGGGCGCTGCCTGCGGCTAGCGGTCACCCGGGCTCCCATGCCCGGTTGTGGCCGCGCGCCTTTGCGAATCTTGGCGATTCTTTACAACCCCCAGCAGGGCTTGTCGCTATCCTTTGAATCGACTGGGTTCGTCGTCGCCCGGGTCTGGTCCCTTACGCAGAACCCGCCACCCATTGTGCGGTGCGGCCAGCGTACCTCCGGGTTAAACTTACGAGTTCACGTTCGACGCCAGGTTGCCCAGGTTGGGCAGTAGCAGCAGGATTTTCATGCTTCCCAGTTCACGCCCCACGATCATTGCCGGAGCCGTCGCTATTGCTGCCTTCCTGGGGCTAGCTTGGTACGTCACCACACACAAGCAGGCCTCGGCACCCGGTGGTGCTGGCGGGCCTCCTGCCGGCGCGGCTGCGCGTGGCCAACGGCCACAGGGTGGGCCTCCGCAGGGCGGAGGCGGAGCACCGAATGGCGGGGCTCCACGGGCCGATGGTGCCGGCGGTGGTGCGCCGGGAGCAGGTGGAGCCGGAAATCGCAGTGGCGGTGCCGGTCGACCGGGCGGAGGTGCAGGTGGCCAGATGCCTGTCGTCGTCACGGTCAAGCTGCAAGAATCTTCTTTTGCCGATGCCGTCGAGGCGCTCGGCACCGCGAAGGCCAACGAGTCCGTGAACATCACGGCGAAAACCGCCAATCGCATCGTGTCGATCCATTTTACTGAAGGCCAGCAGGTCAAGAAGGGCGACGTACTGCTCGAACTCGACGGCGTAGAAGCGTCGGCGGATCTCGCCGTGGCCGAAGCTGCGCTTGCCGACACCCGCAGCCAGTACAAGCGCAGCACCGAGCTGTTTGCGACCAAGGCGCTGTCGCAGGCCCAGATGGACCAGATCCAGTCGACCCTGCGGCAGAACGAAGCGCGTGTCTCTGCGGCACAGGGACGCATGAACGAAACGATCGTGCGGGCGCCCTTCAGCGGTCGAGTCGGGTTGCGCAATGTGAGTGTCGGCAGCTACGTCACCCCCGCTGCGGTCATCACGACGCTCGACGACACGAGCCTCATCAAGCTCGATTTCTCGGTGCCTGAGATCTATCTCACGATGCTCGCCAACGGGCTCGAGATCCAGGCAACCAGCACTGCCTATGCCGGGGTGCAGTTCAAGGGCAAGGTTGCAAGCATCGACAGCCGCATTGATCCCGTCAGCCGTTCCGTCATCGTCCGCGGCAACATCGACAATCGCGACAGTCGCCTGAAGCCGGGCATGTTCATGACCGTCCGCCTGCTGCGAGCCGAGGACATGGTGCTCACGCTGCCTGAGCAGGCGCTGGTGCCGGAAGCAGATCGCCAGTTCGTGTTCGTTGTGTCAGATGGCCAGGTCAAGAAGACGGAAATCACCGTCGGCCGTCGTCGTCCCGGCGAAGTCGAAGTGCTGAAGGGGCTGCAGATGGGGGACATTGTCGTCTCCGAAGGGACGCAGAAGCTGGTTGATGGCACGAAGGTCCGCGTGGCAGGTGAAGAGCCGAAGAGACCGGAGAGCAAGTCATGATTCTGTCCGAGGTATCGGTCCGCCGTCCCGTCTTCGCGATGGTGATCAGCATGCTGTTGCTGCTCACCGGCATCATGGCAGCCCAGAAGCTCGCCATTCGCGAATATCCCGACATCAGCCGCCCGGTCGTCAACGTTTCCGTCACGTATCGAGGCGCTTCCGCCACGGTCGTCGAGTCGAAGGTCACGCAACTGCTCGAGAACCAGCTGGCGGGCGTGGAGGGCATCAGCAAGCTCACCTCGTCCAGCCAGGACGAGCGTGCGCAGATCAACCTCGAGTTCAGCCAGGACCGCGATCTCGAATCCGCTGCCAACGATGTCCGCGATCGGGTGTCCCGCGTGGCTTCGCAGCTCCCGACAGAAGCCGATACGCCCCGCATCGCGAAGGCGGACTCCAATGCCGGCATCACGATGTTCGTCAACGTCGTGGGCGAGGGCATGTCGCAGCTCGAACTCAGTGACTACGCTGATCGCAATGTCGTGGACCGCTTCTCGATCGTTCCGGGCGTTGCGACGGCCAGCGTCATCGGCGAGCGTCGCTTCGCGATGCGCGTTTGGTTGAATCGTTCTGCCCTGGCCGCGCGCCGGCTGACGGTTCAGGATGTCGAGGCGGCGCTGCGTGCCGAGAACGTCGAGTTGCCGGCAGGGCGACTTGAGTCCCAACAGCGCGAATTCATCCTCAATACGGATGCGGGGATGGCGAGCGAGTCGTCGTTCCGCAACCTCGTGATCGGCCGTGGGGCCGATGGGTACCTCGTCCGCCTCGGCGAAGTCGCCGAAATCAAGGTCGAAGCCGAAGACTTCCGCTCCATCTATCGCGCGACGGGACAGAATGCGGTCGGCGTCAGCATCACGCCGACCTCCACGGCCAACGTGGTGGATATATCCCGCGGCATCCGTGCGGAGATCGAGCGCATGAAGCCGAACCTGCCCCCGGGCATGGATCTGTTCGTGTCGATCGACAACACCATATTCGTGTCCGAGTCCCTGAGCGAAGTCGAGCACACGATCTTCATCACCCTGGGCCTCGTGCTGGTCGTGATCTACGGGTTCCTCGGGTCTGCGCGGGCCACTCTCATTCCCGCAGTCACGATTCCCATCTCGATCATCTCCGCGTGCCTTGTCATGTCGTGGTTCGGGTACTCCATCAATACGCTGACGCTGCTCGGCGCCGTGCTCGCCGTCGCGATCGTCGTCGACGACGCCATCGTGGTGCTGGAGAACATCGTGCGACGCATTGAGGCCGGCGAGCCCGCGCTGCTCGCGGCCGTCGATGGATCGCGCGAGATCGGGTTCGCAGTCATCGCGACGACGCTGGTGCTCTGCGCCGTGTTCCTGCCCATCTCGTTCATGGAGGGCAACATCGGCAGGTTGTTCAGCGAATTCGGCGTCACGATCGCCGCGGGCATTGCGTTCTCCGCGATCATTGCGTTGTCCCTGGTGCCGATGATGAGTTCCAAGCTGTTTGCCAATGGCATCCAGCATGGCAAGGTGTCCAAGGTCATCGACGCCGGCTATCAGCGACTCTCCGGTGCCTATGAACGCTCGCTGCGCGCCGCTACCCGGACTCCCTGGATGATCGTCGGCATCGCTGCGGCCACCGTTCCGCTTGCGTATGCGCTCTTCACCTCGCTGCCCAGCGAGTACGCACCGCAGGAAGACCGGTCGCAACTGATCATCCGCGTGCAGGCGCCGGAAGGTGCGAGCCTCGCTTACATGGACCGCTACCTGCAGCAAGTGGAAAAGATCGTCCAGTCCGAAATCGACCTGGGCAATGCCGAGCGCATGATCGCGCGGACGGGTGGCTTTGGTGGCCGCGGCAACAGCGACGTCACGTCGGGCATGATCTTCCTGCCGCTGAAGTCATGGAGCGAGCGCAAGGATGCTGCACCGGTCATCGCCCAGCGGCTCAGGCTCCAATTGAATGACATTCCGGGCGTTCGCGTGAACGTCATTTCTCCTGCCAGCCTCGGTGTGGGCGGCGGCGGGCGGCCTGTGCAGCTCGTGCTCGGCGGCGGAACCTACGAAGAGCTGGTGAAGTGGCGCGATATCGTGCTTGCGAAGGCTGCGGAGAATCCCGGCCTGCAGAATGTCGACTCCGACTATTCCGAGCGCTCGCCGCAGATCAAGATCTCGGTGGATCGCGACCGTGCTGCCGATCTCGGCATTTCGCTGACGACCGTAGGCCGTACGCTCGAGACCATGATGGGATCGCGTCGGGTCACCACGTTCCTGATGAACGGCGAGGAGTACAACGTCGTCCTGCAGGCGCGCGAAAGCGATCGGGCCACGCCTTCCGATCTCGACAACATCTACGTGCGGTCAACGACGGGTGGTGGCCTCATCCCGCTGTCCAATCTCGTGAAGCTCGATGAAGTGGCTGGACCCCTGGAGCTCAAGCGCTTCGATCGGCTGCGCTCGATCACGATCCAGGCCGGTCTTGCCCCCGGCTATTCGCTGGGCCAGGCCCTCAATGACATGGAGAAGATGGTCCGCGCTGAACTGCCTGCGGAAGCCCAGATCAACTACGACGGCGAGTCTCGCGAATTCCGCTTGTCTGGGGGTGCGTTGTACACGACCTTCATGCTCGCGCTCGTCATCGTATTCCTGGTGCTCGCGGCGCAGTTCGAGAGCTTCAAGCACGCGTCCATCATCATTTCCACGGTTCCGCTCGCGGTGACGGGCGCGTTGCTCGGCCTCTGGTTCCAGGGCAGCTCCATCAACGTGTTCAGCCAGATCGGTGCCGTCATGCTCATTGGGCTCGCAGCCAAGAACGGCATCCTGATCGTGGAGTTCGCCAACCAGCTGCGCGACCGTGGCACTGAGTTTTCCGAGTCGATCATTGGCGCGTCCATCATCCGCCTGCGCCCCGTGTTGATGACGAGCTTGTGCATGGTGTTCGGTGCGATGCCGCTGCTGCTGGCGGCCGGTGCCGGCGCCGAAGCGCGCAAGTCGCTCGGCGCGGTGGTGATCTACGGTGTAGTGTTCTCGATGCTGATGACGTTGTATGTCGTGCCGTCGATGTACCTGTTGATTGCGCGCAGTTCGAAGTCGCCACAGTACGTCACCCGCATGATCGACCGTCTGCGCGGCGCCAAGCCGGCGGTGGTCGGCGAGCCCGCCGCGCCGGCGGCGCACGGCTGAATCGGCAACGATGGCAGTGATGCACCATGCGCATCCTGATGATCGAAGATGATGCTGACACTGCCGAGATCGTCTGCAGTGAGTTCAGGGACCACGGCTACGACATAGCCCACGAGTCGGATGGTCGCGAAGGGTTGCGGCGGGCGATGAACGACGCCTGGGATGTCATCATCGCGGACCGCACCTTGCCGGGAATGGAAGGGTTGTCCATCGTCAAATCGCTCCGTGCGAGCGGTAACGCCACGCCCATCCTGGTCCTGAGTGCGCTCGGGGACGTCGTCGACCGCGTCGATGGGCTTCAGGCCGGGGGCGACGATTACCTTCCCAAGCCCTATGCCTTCGTCGAGCTGCTTGCGCGCGTGGAAGCCCTGTTGCGCCGGGGTCCGCGGGGCTCCGATATCCTGACGCGCCTAGAAGTCGCGGACCTGAAGCTCGATCTCGTCAACCGGCGCGCGCAGCGCGCTGGGCGGGACATTGACCTCACTGCGCTCGAGTTCCGGCTGCTTGAATACCTGATGCGCCACTCCGGGCAGACCGTCAGCCGCAGGATGCTCCTTGAGCACGTCTGGGACCTGCACTTCGACCCCAAGACCAACGTCGTGGAAGTCCACCTGAGCCGGCTGCGCCAAGCCGTCGACAAAGGGTTCGACCAACCTCTGATCCACACGGTCCGGGGCGAAGGGTATGTCGTCGGTCCCAGGCAAGGCGGGGCGCGGGGCGAGCCGGCTTCCGCTTAGGTCCAAAAAAATGGCCGGTGACACAGGTGCCATCGGCCAGGGGTGCAGCAGTTGCAGGGGGAATTAGCGCGCCCACTCGAAAGTAGGGCTATAAAAGCACATTCCGGGGGTAGCCTAACCCTCAATCCCGTTTAAGTTTTTGTAACCTTCCCCAGGGTCACCGGGGTGGCCCCTTGCTAGAATCCGCAGGCTTGGCTTGGGGCCTGCCGGCGCGCCGGTTCCCCCGAGGACCAGGCCTCGCTCACAACCGGACCGAAACACAATGGCGTTGACGCCCTACCAACAGCTCGAGCAGGAGTTTCGCAGGCTGCATGCCTTGCAAGGCGCCGCCAGCGTGCTGCATTGGGATGCCGCCGTGATGATGCCCCGAGGCAGCGCCGAGGTCAGGGGCGAGCAACTTGCCGCCCTCGAGACCGAATGCCACGCGCTGCTGATTACCCCCAAGGTGTCGCGACTGCTGGAGCGCGCCCAGGCCAACGCGCAGGGTCTTGAGCCCTGGCAGCTGGCAAACCTGAAGGAGATGCGACGGGCGCAGGATCATGCGCTCGCAACACCACAGTCGCTCGTGTCGAGGCTAGCGCGTGCGACGTCCCGTGCCGAAGCGCGCTGGGCAGAAGCTCGAAAACAGAGCGATTTCAATGCCTTCGCACCACACCTCGAGGAGGTTGTCTCCCTCACGCGCGACAAGGCAAACCTGCTCGGGCAGGCATTGGGCCTCGCGCCCTACGATGCGCTGATCGATGAATTCAGTCCGGGACTCACCTGCGCGGAGATCGACCAGATCTTCGTTGTGCTTGGCCGGCGGCTTCCAGGGTTGATCCAGAAGGCCATCGTGGCCCAGTCCACGATCCCGACGCTGCCGGTCACCGGTCGCTTCACGGCGACGCAACAGCGGCAGCTGGCGCTCGAAGTCATGAAGGCGCTGGGGTTTCCGTTTGATCGTGGCCGTCTCGACGAAAGCGAACATCCGTTCACCGGTGGAGTCCCGGGTGATATCCGGGTCACCACACGCTTCGATGTCAACGATCCTTTCCCGGGCCTGATGGGCATCCTCCATGAGACGGGCCACGCGATGTACGACTTCGGCCTTCCAGAGGCGTGGTTGAGTCAGCCAGTCGGCCACGACCGCGGTATGGCGATGCAAGAAAGCCAGTCGCTGCTGCTCGAGATGGTGATCGGCCGCAGTCGTCCGTTCATGCGGTACCTGAAACCCGTGATGGAAAGGATCTTCGGTGTCGCTGGCCCGGAGTGGGAGGTCGACAACCTCTATCGCCACCTCAATCGCGTGCAGCGTGGCTTCATCCGCATCGATGCGGACGAGCTCACGTATCCACTGCATATCATGCTCAGGTTCGAACTGGAAAAGGCGATCCTCGCCGACGATCTCAAGGTGAAGGACCTGCCAGAGGCCTGGAACGCCGGCATGGAGCAGCGGCTCGGGCTGCGCCCTGCGAACGATGCGGAAGGGTGCCTGCAGGACGTGCACTGGGCAGTCGGCTCCTTCGGCTACTTTCCGTCATACGCGCTCGGCGCAGTCATGGCCGGACAACTGCACGAAAGCCTGCGCAACGAGCGGCCGCACCTGGACGACGAACTCGCTGCTGGCCAGTTCGAGGGCCTGTTCGGCTGGCTCAAGGAAAACGTCCACGGGCTGGCCGCGAGTGTCAGCACGCCGGAACTCGTGAAGAACGCGACAGGCAAGCCGTTGTCGGCCTCGGCCTGGCTGCGTTACGTCGAAACCAAGTATCTCGATTGAAGGTGCAAATGGAAACAACAGTCGCCGTGGCCGATGTGCTTGCCCAGTCGCCGTCCAACAATGCGCGAAGGCTGCAATCCCGTCTGCGCGGCCAGGTCGGCAAGGCGATCGCGGACTTCGGCATGATCGCGTCCGGCGACCGCGTGATGGTCTGCGTCTCGGGTGGCAAGGACTCCTACACACTGCTCGATATCCTGCTATCGCTCAAGCGCAGCGCGCCGATCGATTTCGAGCTGCTCGCAGTGAACCTCGACCAGAAGCAGCCGGGCTTTCCCGAGCAGGTGCTGCCCGAGTACCTCAGGGCGCTGGGAGTGCCTTTCCACGTCATCGAGCAGGATACCTACAGCGTCGTCAAGCGGGTGATCCCGGAAGGACGGACGATGTGCGGCCTGTGTTCGCGCTTGCGGCGGGGCGCTCTCTACCGGTTCGCGCAGGAAAACGGATTCACGAAGATCGCACTCGGCCACCACCGGGATGACATTGTCGAGACGCTGTTCCTCAATATGTTCTTCGGAGGAAAGCTGAAGGCCATGCCCCCTAAGCTGAAATCGGAGGATGGCAGGCATATCGTCATCCGGCCGCTCGCCTATGTCGCCGAGCGCGACATCGAGCGATATGCGCGCACGCGGAACTTCCCCATCATTCCCTGCCAGCTCTGTGGATCCCAGAACAACATGCAGCGCGTTGCCATCAAGCGCATGTTGCAGGAGTGGGAACGCGAGCATCCAGGGCGCATCGAGACCATTTTCTCCAGCCTGCGGAACGTCGTGCCTTCGCACCTTGCCGATCCAGTGGCTTTTGATTTTGCCGGTTTGTCGGGAAGCCAGGTCGCGGGAAGTCCAGACGACTGGATCGACCAGGCTCCGGGGGATCTCGTCTGACAATGTACGTGAAGGGCCCCGTCCAAACAGGCACAGAAGCCTCCGGCCAGATTGGCCGGCCGCTGCCGAATACCTACTGGATCGAGGCGGGCAGGCTGCTTGCCGGCGAATATCCAGGTTCGACGCGGGCCGCGGATGCCGAAGCAAGGCTACGTCAGTTGTTGAATGCCGGCATCGACTACTTCATCGATCTGACCCGGCCGAATGAGCTGCCCGAGTACGAGCCCTTGCTCGCGAGCCTCCGACCGGATGCGAGCTACCGTCGATTTGCGATCGAGGATCACGGCTTGCCGGAGGAGGCCACCGTAGTCGTCGCCGCGCTTGATTGCATCGACGAGGCCCTGGCTGGGGGACGCCACGTGTACATCCATTGCCGGGCGGGGGTCGGCAGAACGGGCACCGTGCTCGGCTGCTATCTCGTGCGCCACGGCGCCCAGCACGAAGCTGCGCTGGATCGGCTCGCCGACCTCTGGCAGCAATCCGAGCGTTCGCGGGTCATCCCGCTGATCCCGGAGACGGATGCCCAGACCAGCTATGTGCGCTTCTGGCACGAGCCTGTTACGACGGCGCCTGCACCCGTGGAAGGGCGGCAGTCTGATCGAGTGCATGGTGCTCTGCTCGGCCTCGCGCTCGGCGAAGCGGCCGCCGCAGGTCAGGGGGCGACTTGGGGCTCGCAGACAGCCATGACCCTGTTGCTGGCCGAAAGCCTGGTGGCGCAGGGCGGCAACGATCCCGACGATCAGATGCGGCGTTACCAGCAGTGGCGCAAGGAAGGACGCATCCCCGGCGCCGCCCTGGCGATTGAGGTGCCTCCACCTTTGAGCCGTGCAGTGGCGACGTGGCAATGGTCCCGCAAGCCCTATGCGGGGCCACACGATCCCGCCAACCTCGATCCGCACACGCTCGCCCGCACGACTGCCGTGGCGCTCTATCTGCGCGACCGGCCCGCACAGGCGATTGAAATCGCGATGGAGGCGTCGCGCACCACGCAACAGGCACCCATCGTGCTCGATTGCTGCCGCTACTTCGCGGCGCTGCTGCTGGAAGCATTGGCAGGGGCTGCGAAGCCCGGGATCCTTGCGCTGTCCGGCGTTGGCTTCGTGCTGCACGAACGCACATTGAAACCCGAGGTGGCATTGCTGCAGAAGACTTCGTGGCAGTCGGCTCAAGGCCCTGCAACCGCGCGAACCGCAACGGCCGTGCTGTCAGCCGCGCTCGCCGCATTTGCGCAGTCCCGGAATTACGAGGCGGGACTCGCTATCGCGCTGCGCACGGCGGGCGATCCCGGGAGCATCGCAGCGCTGTACGGTGCGTTGGCCGGGGCACATTACGGCGTGCGCGGCTTGCCCGCCGAGACTGCCGGACGACTCGCGGAGCGCGATCTGCTTGGATCCGTCGCACGCAGGCTGTCGGGCCATCCAGGGATCGCGTGATGCTGACGCGCAGCCATATCGAAAGGAGCAGCGAGCGCACCAAGCGCAGCCGTCCGGGCTGGCTGTCGCTCACGGACGACGCGCTGCTTGATCTGCGGTTCTGTGACCTCCACCTGAAGATCAAGGGGTCCTTTGTCGAGCCGCATCTGAACCGGCTGCGCGACGAGCTCGAGCAGCGCGGGCTGCGTTTCCAGCCGCACGCATGGCTGTCCGATGAGTGGTTCTCGCCGGACGGCATCCCGGGTATCGCGATCCCGTTCTACCTTGCGCATCCCAGGCTGATGCAGCTCGAGCGGCGCTTCATGCACGAAGTCGAGGGGGGCAACGTCAACTGGCTGATGCGCATCCTGAGACACGAAGCCGGGCATGCAGTGGATACCGCATTCCGTCTGCGCAGGCGCAAAGAGTGGCGTCGCGTCTTCGGTCCCGCGTCACGGCCGTATCCCGACATCTACAAGCCGCGACCGACCAGCCGCAACTTCGTCTTGCACTTGAGCCACTGGTACGCGCAGAGCCATCCGACCGAAGATTTTGCGGAGACTTTTGCTGTCTGGCTGAAGCCGCGTTCCCGCTGGCGCACCGATTACGCTGACTGGCCCGTCAGTCGCAAGCTCGAGTATGTCGACTCCCTGATGGACGGGCTGAAGGGAACGCGGCCTGTCGTGCGAACCCGTGAAGTCATCGAGCCCATCACCAGCAATCGCAGGACATTGCGCCAGCACTACGCGCAGCGGCTCACCCGCTACGCGTTCGATTCCATCGATGGATATGACTTGAGGCTCAAGCGCGTGTTCGGCAAGCGGGCTGACCAGCCGCGCAGGCGAGCGGCCAGCGGTTTCCTGCGCCAGGTCCGGCCGCAGTTCATCAGGTTGCTTGCCCGGCGCAATGAGTTGCATCCTTATGTGGTGTACCACGTCATGCGTCTCGTCATCCACCGCTGCAGGTTGCTCAAGCTCGTCGTGAAAACCCCCGAGCGCGACGCCAAGCGTGCCGCGCTCGGACTCATCGAGCGGATCATGCTGGACGTCCTGCGCCGCGATCGTGAGAAGTACGCGCTATGAAATCACTCCGTGTCCTGGTCCTGATGCATGAGAGCCTCGTGCCTCCCGACACCCTGAAGGGCTATTCCGAAAGGGAGATCGACGAGTTCAAGACGGAGTACGACGTTGTCGAATACCTGCGCAAATCCGGCCATGCAGTCCGTGCCCTGGGTCTCGGGGACAACCTGACCGACCTGCGCAGCGCGATCATGGAATGGAAGCCCGACGTGGCCTTCAATCTGCTGGAGGAATTTCAGGGGATCGTGAGCTATGACCAGCATGTCGTGGCTTTCCTGGAGCTGATGCGCCAGCCGTACACCGGGTGCAACCCGCGCGGCCTGATGATTTCCCGCGACAAGGCGCTGTCGAAGCAGATCCTTGCCTACCACCGAATTCCGACACCGCGTTTCGCGGTCCTGCGCCGCGGACAGCGTTACCGCGTGCCCGCAAAGCTCAAGTTTCCGCTGTTCGTCAAATCCGTTTCAGAGGACGGGTCACTCGGGATCTCGCAGGCCTCGGTCGTGCACGATGTGGACCACCTCAAGGATCGCATCCAGTTCATCCACGACCAGACGCGTTCCGATGCGCTGGTGGAGGAATACATCGAGGGGAGGGAATTCTATGTGGGCGTCATGGGCAACCAGCGCTTGCAGACGTTTCCCGTTTGGGAGCTGGATTTCGGCACCCTGCCGGAGCTCGCGGGGATCGCGACACGCAAGGTGAAGTGGGACCGCGCCTACCAGAAGAAGCACGGCATCCACACCGCGGCTGCCCAGGCCCTGCCTGAAGGAATGGAAGGCTACTTCGACAAGCTGGCCAAGCGGATCTATCGCGCATTGAGTCTGAGCGGCTACTCGCGCATCGATTTCCGCATGCGTCCGGACGGCAGCGTGTTCGTGCTCGAAGCCAACGCGAATCCCAACATGAGCCTGGGCGAAGACTTTGCACAGTCTGCCAGGGCGACCGGCGTGGACTACGGCGAGCTGCTCGGTCGGATCATGCGGCTCGGCATGAATTACCAGTCCCCGTGGAGGCTGCAGGACGTCTGACGGTTACTTGCGGCTGCGAGGGCCCACCGTTGCAAAGACGCTCGTCTGGCCGTGGATGTACGTCGTGCCCTGGATCGGGCCGATCTCGCCACCGCAAAAGAAGCCGCCGATCGGCACGTCGGCAACGATGCGCCGGTAGGCATTGCTGTCGTGGTCCGGCTGTCCGTAGAACGCGGTGCCGCGGCTCACGCAGGAGAACAGCAGTGCGGCGGACGGCTCGCTTCCCGACACTGCCTGCTGATGGGCCTTGAGGCTCCGCTCGACGTCCTGCGCCGCTGATACCGCATCCCGCAAGTGCAGTTGTACGACAGTATTCGCCTCGACCTGGTCACCGATCCACAACGCGCCGCTCTTGGGATCAAGGCCGAGAATGCTCCGGATCAGGAAGTCTCCACTTCGATACTCGCTGCGGTCGCAGGCGGTGCCAATGCCGATATAGAGCGCTTCGCTGAACAGCTTGCGGTCCGCGGCGGGCAAGCGCTCGAACACGGCGCCGAGTACCTCCCGCGGAATCTCTCCGTCGAGTTCCCGGATCAGGTTGTCGTGTGCGCCCGTGACGAACAGCGGGTCGCCGATCGGGCGGCTGCCTTGCGCGAGCGTGGTACGCACTTCGATATCGCCTGTCATCGACAGGGCAATCATGCCTGAGCGATAGATGCGATCCTGCAGGTATAGCGCCGTCATCCCCGGTTGCCGTCCGCCACTCGCGAGACCACCGAACTTGGTGCTGCCGGGAAACGCGCGATCCAGTCCCTTGAGGAGCGCATCCGCGGCAAAGCTGAAAGGGTCCGCCAGCAGCAGGAACGCAGGATCTTCGTGGGCACCGACTTGCAGCGCGTCTTCCCACATGCGGCGCTCCGCGAAGACGGGGGGCACGTCGGCTGTTTCGAAATGGACGCCGCGCAGCTTCACGTTGGGCAGCACGGCCGCAGTGAGCGACAGGCCCGGGCGGTCTTCGAGCTCCCGCCCACCGCCGATCACACCGCCGGCACAGCAACCGAACAGGAAGGCGGAGTCGAACTCGCGAGCCAGCAATGCCCCGAGCGCTGCGAATTCGGGCAGGTATTCTGCGCTGACGAACGCGATGAGCAGGTCCGGCTCCTGGCGGCCCAAGCCTTCGAACACTTGTCCGGCAGCCTGTTGCACGGCGGTGGAGAGATCCGGGTGGGTGACGGCGGTGGAGGTCCACTTCATGGCGCGTGTCCTGTCTTGCTCAACGGGACGCAGTGCATTCCGCTTTCGCACCCTCAAGCCACTTCTTGAGATGCGGATCCGACAGCGTGGTTGCAACGTATGCGCCCGCGAGCGGGGACAGGTCGGCGCCGTAGGTGTTGAAGCGAAGGGCTACCGGCGCATACATCGCGTCAGCGATGGAGTACCGGCCGAACAACCAGGGTCCGTCAGCGGTGTGGTGGCCGAGCGCCGCCTGCCAAAGTGCGTCAATGCGGGCGATATCTGCCAGGCCTGCCGCGTCGAGGGCGACCCGCAGGGTGCTCGTTGCCTGCATCGGCCAGTGTGATCGAAGTGCCGCAAAGCCGGAGTGCATATCTGCGCTGGCGGCACGCGCCCGGGCGCGCTCGGTCGGATGGTCGGGCCAGCCGCGGCCGCCAGCAATCTCGCTCGCGTATTCGCAGATGGCAAGGGAATCCCAGATCGTGAGGGTGCCGTCGACCAGCACCGGAACCTGCCGCGTGGGCGAATAGGCGCCGATGTGCTGTTCGAAATCGGGGGTGTCGAGGCGTAGCCGGCCTGCCTCGAAGGCCAGCCCTAAATGCTTCAGCAGGATCCAGGGGCGCAAGGACCATGACGACAGCTGCCGGTCGCCCAGGACCAGCGTGAGGGGAGTGGGGGATGCCGTGCTGAACATGAAGGAAAAGGCTACGCGCAATTACCCGCCACTGCCACTTGCGGCGGCTTGGGCTATAGTCCTGTTCCCTCGAGCGACTGGCGGCGCGGCTTGCGACGCGGTGTGCCCGATTTCCATGACCGGACAGCCTGCAAGACCCGCAACGACCCATGAGCGAAGACGAATTTCAACTGGCGACCCTCGCCATCCGCGCGGGACACTCCCGCACTCACGAAGGCGAGCATTCGGAACCCATCTTTCCGACGTCGAGTTTCGTGTTCAAGAGCGCAGCCGACGCCGCGGCGCGGTTTGCCGAAGGCGCCACCGGCAATATCTATTCACGCTTCACTAACCCGACGGTGCGCTGCTTCGAAGAACGCCTCGCGGCGATGGAAGGCGGCGAGTCCTGCGTCGCGACATCCTCCGGCATGGCCGCGATCCTCACGATGGGCATGGCGTTTCTCAAGGCCGGCGACCACCTCGTCTGCTCCGAGAGTGTCTTCGGTTCGATTATCACGCTGTTCAATCGCTATTTCGTGAAGTTCGGTGTCGAGGTCACGTACGTGAAGCCGGACGAAGTCGGCGCATGGGGGCGGGCCGTGAAGCCGAACACGAAGTTGTTTTTCCTCGAGACGCCGTCGAATCCCCTCGCCGTGATTGCAGACATCGCCGGCATCGCCCGCGTGGCGCATGCCCATGGCATCCTGCTCGCTGTAGACAACTGCTTCTGTACGCCAGCGTTGCAGCGTCCGTTTGCGCTTGGCGCCGATCTCGTCATTCATTCGGCCACCAAGTACCTCGACGGGCAGGGCCGCTGTGTCGGGGGTGCGATCCTCGGTTCGAAGGACCTAGTCGGCAAGGAGGCCTTCGGCTTCCTGCGGACAGCGGGTCCCAGCATGAGTCCGTTCAATGCATGGGTTTTCCTGAAGGGACTCGAAACCCTCGAGCTCCGCATGCGCGCCCACTCGGCGGCCGCGCTGGAACTCGCGCGCTGGCTTGAGCAGCAGGCGGGCGTGCGTCGAGTCTACTATGCCGGCCTGACCTCCCATCCTCAACATGAACTCGCGAAGCGGCAGCAATCGGGCTTCGGCGGGATCATTGCATTCGAAGTCGACGGCGGACGGGCGGAAGCCTGGGCGTTCGTCGATGCCACCCGGATGGTTTCCATCACCGCGAACCTTGGGGACGTGAAAACCACCCTGACACATCCGGCAACGACGACCCATGCGCGCATCACGCCCGCCGAACGGGAACGGGCTGGGATCACCGAAGGGTTGCTCAGGCTATCTGTCGGACTCGAGGATCCGCTCGATCTGAAGGCCGACATCGAACGGGGTCTTGCGGCGGTGCGTCAACGCTGACCGTGGAGGCGACACCCTCCACCGGGCCCAAAAGGGGCGTTTTTACAGGATTCTGGCCGCAAATCACGTGGGGCCTTGAATTGCTTTGGCTATTTCTTTGGCGTAACCTGCTGCCGTTCGTTGCCTTTGCCGTTGTTTCTCTGGTCTGGCCAGCCGGGTCGCAAGACCCAATGCATCGGGCCAACTCCTGAAAAATCCGACGAGACCGCGAACGTAGGCCTGGGGCCGTACCCTGGGGCGCCGCGAGTCTTGTTGAAGACACGGTCGCTCCTCGGGCGGAGCCCGATTGTGAACCAGGCCTCGCTGTTGTCGTTCCGTTGGGGGAATCGAACTCGAGGCTTTTTCAGAGAGATTGAATTGTCATGACTAAAATCTACGTTGGTAATCTGCCGTTCTCGGCCAATGATGCGGAAGTCCGCACGTTGTTCGAAGCGCACGGCACTGTTGATTCCGTTGCCCTGATCAATGACCGCGACACCGGCCGCCCCCGCGGCTTTGGCTTCGTGGAAATGCCCCGCGCTGATGCAGCGCGCGCCATCCAGGCGCTCAATGGCAAGGACATGGGCGGTCGCCCTCTCCGCGTCAATGAAGCGCAGGAGCGCACGGGCGGTGGTGGTGGCGGCGGTGGCGGTGGTGGCCGTGGTCCCCGTTCGGGCGGCGGCGGGGGTGGGGGTGGGGGTGGGGGCGGCGGCGGCCGCTGGTAGTACACCAGCCCTGTAGCGTTGAAGCTTGAAACCCCGCGGAGCGCAAGCCCCGCGGGGTTTCTTACTTTGGGGGGGCGACGCTTGCCCCTCGCCGGTTGCTTACTTGCCGGCGTCGAGTTTGTTCCGGAGCTCGATCCACTTTGAGAGTTCGCGCAGGTCGCGAGGTTTGCGGGAGACCTTCCCTGCCAGCTGACCGCTATCGTACGGGTTGTAGCCCGCGCGCAACCCCTTCTCGATCCACTTTGAGAGTTCGCGCAGGTCGCGAGGTTTGCGGGAGACCTTCCCTGCCAGCTGACCGCCATCGTACGGGTTGTAGCCCGCGCGCAAGCCTTTCACGTTGGTCCGGAGGGGCGCCGAATCGAGCGGGTCGTCGTCGACGATCGAGATGGACGGGTGTTCCAGATTCCTGGTCGAGGACTGGCTGCTGTCGATATCGACGGCATCATGAGGGGAAAACTGCCACACGGCATTGCCGAGCTCATCGAACGCGATGTTCTCCCGGTTTCCCGTCTTCAGCCCGGCGAGCTGCCGCTCGCTCAGGAGGGGAATTTCAACCGTATCGACCATTGCAGCCTCACCCGTTAGCCAACTTTCACATCCGCAGAAGACCAGATGTTGGAGAGCCGGCGGAGGTGGGGTGCTGAAATTGCGTGCTACATCACTGTCCGGTCGCTGCCCGAGCGCCGTGTGATTTTTCAAGCCATTGATGTATTTGAGAAAAAATACCCAACGGGAGGGCGCCCCTTGGCGGCTTTTCAGCGCGCCAGAAAGCGGCGGGATCGCAGGAGTCCCGAGACCGATTTGCCATCCTCGATCTGGCCGGATTCCGCCATTTGCACCGCCTGCTGCCAAGGCATCCAGGTGATCGCGAACACCTCGTGCTCCTCCGGCGTCGCGGGTATCGGGGTCAGTTCGCGGGCGAGAAACAGGTGGACGATCTCGGTGAATACGCCGGGAGAACTCAGGATTCCTCCCAGGGACAGCCACGATCCGGCAGTCATGCCGGCTTCTTCGGCCAGTTCCCGACGGGCGGTTTCGATCGGCGGTTCGTGATGGTCGATCTTGCCGGCCGGCAACTCCCAGATCCAGCCTTGAGCCGCGTGCCGGTACTGCCGCAACAGGCAGACGCGTCCGTTACTGTCGAGCGCGACGATGGCGGCGCCGCCGGGGTGATGGGCGATTTCGAGGTCGGCAATCCGGCCATTCGGCAGCCGCACGCGCTCAACGTTCACTTCCAGAATGCGACCCTGGAACATCGTCCGTGATGACTCAATCATGGAGTGAACCTTGCGTGCGGCCCTGATGACTACGCCACGTCGCGGTGCGCAGGTGTCCTTGCCTCGCTGTCAGCGGCCATCCACCGGATCGACATCGGCCTGACCGGTCAGGCGGCGATTGACATGCGACCACGACATCCCGACCGCCAGCAGCAACGACAGCACGACAAGCGCGATCCACACCAGGGCGAGCGTATTGCCAAGATCCAGCCAGCCTTGTGAGACGAGTAGCCACAGCAGGGCCGCAAACAGTGCAGCCGCCAGCAGCACGCCGATGGTGCCAATCGACCGCAGCGTGGCGCCGATGAACACGATCCACCCGATCAACAGCAGCAGCCCGCAGACGGCGACGACGGGCGTTACTTTCGGCAGTCCTGTCACCAGCCAGTGGTAGTACGAGTACCCCGAGGGATTGAATGTCAGCAGGACGAGTGCCAGCGCAAAAAGCCAGCGCAAAAGGAAACTCAAGGCCGTAAATCTTTCCATGATGCCGAGCCGCCGAAGGCGGGCTACCAGCTGCCGCCCTGGCGGGGCGGACGGGCTTCCCGTTCGCGCGCTTCATTGACGCGCAGCGGACGGCCGCCCATATCGAAGCCATTCATCTGCTGGATGGCCGCTTGTGCGTCGCTCGGCGACATGTCCACGAAACCGAAGCCGCGGGGCCGGCCGGTCTCGCGATCGTTCACCAGCTTTACTGACTGGACTGCACCGTGCTTTTCGAACAGCGCGCGGACATCGGCCTCGGTCGCGCTGAGCGGGAGGTTGCCAACGTAGATCGTCGTCATCGATTCAACACCTTGTGGGCGACCCGCGGCCGATACTACGTCAGCGATTTTTCGCTTGCAATCGGCCCCGGCAGGCGCCGGGCGGTGCGTTTCCGGCAGGGAATCAGCGGTGAGCGGGGGCGGGTTCCTGACGGGCGGCGAGACTCAGCCAATGATCGAGATTTTCAAGGTTGGCGAGGTCGCTTTCGCCGTCGTTCCAAAAGCGCAGCCACTCCTCCACGGCAGGGGGATTGCTCGCCGCACTGCCGATCAGGCGGGCATAGTGTTCAAGGGGTGATGGCGACGAGTCCGAAAGTTCCACGGTCCGCTCCGGCAGTTCAGCTGGTAACGGCCGCAGCATTACAGCCCGGCATGACCACCGCATGACGGAGAGTTGACGAATTCGGGACGCTACGCGGTCACTGCGTCAGTCTGGCTCGAGGTAGGTGTAGCCGTTCAGCTCCGATTCGTAGAAGCGCTTCAGGGCCTGGCCCTCGTTCAGCGTCATCAGGCCTTCGCGCACCGCACGTTCGCAGTCCCGTGCGAAGCGGGGATAGAGCTGGTCCACGTCATACTGCATGTAGCCGAGCACTTTGCTTGCAGTGTCGCCCTTGACGATCTCCTCGATCCACCAGCCGCCCTGTTCGTGCAGGCGGATATGGACGACATGGGTGTCGCCGAACAGGTTATGGAGGTCGCCGAGCGTTTCCTGGTACGCCCCGACGAGGAACGCGCCGATGTAGTACTCCTCGCCGGCGCGCGGCTCGTGCAGCTCGAGCGTGCGCTTCACTTCGCGCTGGCTGACGAAGTGATCGATCTTGCCGTCGGAATCGCAGGTGATATCCGCAAGCACGGCGTTGCGCGTGGGGCGTTCATCGAGCCGATGGATCGGCATGATCGGAAACAGCTGGTCGATGGCCCAGCTATCGGGCAGCGACTGGAACACGGAGAAGTTGCAGAAGTAAGTGTCCGACAGGATCGCTTCCAGGCCACTGAGCTCGTCCGGTACCTCGCCGATCCGGCGGCAGAAGTCGCGGATCCTCGCGCATGTGGCCCAGAACAGCCGCTCGGCCAGGCCGCGGTACTCGAGCGTGAGGTAGCCGAGGTTGAACATCTGCAGGATCTGCTCGCGGGCCTGCAATGCGTCGTGATAGCACTCGACCAGTCGTCGTTCCGAGACGCTGCGGTAAGCCTCGAACAGGTCATGGACCGGCGCAGGGACGTCCTCCTCGCCGTGGCGTTCTTCCTCGATCGTGCCGGCGATACGGAACTTGTCGAGCGCCGAGGCCCCGAGCGCGTTGAACACAAGCACGCTGTGATGTGCAGCGATGGCGCGTCCCGATTCACTGATGATTACCGGATGGGCGATGCCGCGGGCATTGCAGATGCTGGCGATGCGGTACACCACGTCGCTCGCGTATTCGTTCACCGTGTAGTTCATCGATGATTCGAAGTTGGTGCCGCTGCCGTCGTAGTCGACGCCGAGGCCGCCGCCGATGTCGATGTATTTGAGCCCTGCGCCGATGCGACTCAGTTCCGCGTAGACGTATGCCAGCTCATTGATCGTGTCTTTCACGCGGCGGATGTCGTGCAGCTGGCTGCCCGGGTGGCAGTGAACGAGTTCCAGGCAGTCGAGCATGTCGTGCTGCTTCAGCACTGCAACCAAATCCAGGATTTCGCTGATGAACAGGCCGAACTTGGATTTCTCTCCTGCCGAACCGCGCCAGCGCCCCGCGCCTTCGGTTGCGAGTTTCACGCGTACGCCGATGCGCGGCCGCACCTGATAGCGCTGCGCATGCTTCAGCACCAACTCGAGTTCGGTGAAGTTCTCGATCACCGGGATGATCGTGCGTCCGAGCTTGGTCGCGAGAATGACCGCCTCGATGTAGCTGTCATCCTTGAAACCGTTGCAGATGATCATGCGCTCGGGCGACCCTTCCGTCAGCGCCATCACGGCGAGCAGCTCGGGTTTCGATCCGGCTTCGAGGCCGAAATTGAATTCCTCACCGCAGCGGTAGACTTCCTCCACCACCAGTCGCTGCTGGTTCACCTTGATCGGATACACGGCGCAATAGCGGTTGCCATAGCCGTTCTCCGCGATAGCCTGTGCAAAGGCGTCGTGCAGATGTTCCAGGCGATGCTTCAGGATGTCGGAAAAGCGGATCACGACGGGCGTGTTGAGATCGCGGGCCTTCAGTCCCTCGACAACTTCCAGCAGGTCGATGCTGCGCTTCTCGTCCACGCCGGGTTGCACGATGAGATGCCCGGCGGCGTTGATATTGAAATAGCCCTTGCCCCACTGGCCGACCTGGTAGGTCTCGAGGGCGTCTTCAATCTTCCAGTTCAGGTTCGGGACGATCTTGTTCATCGGGGTGGGCGTCAGGGAGTCGGGCCGAGTGCAAGCGGGCGCGCCGGATCGCGGATCCATTCGCTCCAGGAGCCTGCATACAATTGCGCGCCTTTGAGGCCTGCGACTTCGAGCGCCAGCAGGTTGTGGCAGGCGGTGACGCCCGAGCCGCACATCATGATCGCGCGATCGGCGGGTACGACCCCGAGGGAGTGCTGCAATTGAGCTTTCAGTAACTCAGGCGGCAGGAAGCGGCCATCCTGACCGAGATTGCTGGTGAATGAATGGTTGTGCGCGCCGGGAACATGTCCTGCCTTCGTGTCGAGCGGTTCGACCATGCCGGCATAACGCTCTGGCGCTCGCGCATCCAGGACTCGCCATGACGGATCTGCAGTGCGTTGGCCGACAGCGGTGGCATCAGCCAGCATCGCGGCTCGTGGCGACGGCGAAAAACGCGTGGCCACAACCGTCGGCAAAGCAGTCGTGACCGGCAGCGCGGCGTCGGTCCATGCCTTGAAGCCGCCGTCGAGTACGGCCACGCGTTCCGATCCCAACCAACGCATGAGCCACCAAAGGCGCGATGCGTAGGCACCATTGCCAGCGTCGTAGGCAACCACCTGTGTGTCGTTGCCAATGCCCCAGGCGCCGAGTGTGGCGGCCATGGTTGACGCCTCGGGCAACGGGTGCCGTCCGGTCTGCGGCGTGATGTTCGACGACAGGTCTTCGTCGAGATGTGCGTAGTGCGCGCCCGGAATGTGCCCTGCTGCATATGCCTCGCGGCCGCTCGGCGGGCGGGCAAGATCGAAACGGCAATCAACGACAACCCACTTCGGATCGTCGACGTGCTGGGCGAGTTCAGCTGCAGAAACAAGTGTGGTAGGCATGGGTGCGGTGTTTGGCGACGAAGATCGGTTGGGTCGGCGTTTACGAGACTACTGCCGCGCCGCCCGGTTGAGAAGCGCGTGGGCAGCTGCGAATGGCTAAATCGGGGATTCACTAGAATTGTCGTCGGCGATTCTACCAGCGTGAGACAATGCGCAATGGCAATTGATCTTTACTGGGGCAGCGGCAGTCCGTACTCGTGGCGAGTCCTGCTCGCGCTCGAATACAAGAAGCTCCCCTATACCTCGCACTTGTTGCAGTTCGGCAAGCAGGAGCACAAGTCGGCGCAGATGCTGAAGATGAATCCGCGCGGCCGGGTGCCTGTCCTCAAGGACGGCGAGTATGTCTGCTTCGAGTCGCTCGCGATCCTGACGTATCTCGATCGCAAGTACCCCGAACCGCCACTCTTCGGCCGCAGTGCCGAGGAAGCCGGCACGGTGCTGCGCGTCATCTGCGAGTACCAGGTGTACGTTGAGGAACACATTACCAAGATCATCGCCGCGATCTTCTTTCAGGGCCTCGAAGGCAAGCAGGACGAGATCGCCAAGGCCATGCAGGTCGTGGCGGGCGAGGCGCGGACCATCGAGGCTCGGCTGTCGCAGTCGAAGTGGCTGGTCGGCGAGTCGCTGTCCGCAGCGGATCTCGTCGTTTTCCCGGGAATCCAGTTGCTGCTGCGCGCGCTCGAGCGCCGGGAGGCGCAGGAACTGAAGGCGCGGTTCCTGCCGCTCGAAACCCATTATCCGGCGCTGGCTGCCTGGTTGCGCCGCGTGGAAGCGCTGCCCGGTTACGAGCGCACCTTCCCGCCACACTGGCGCGAGTCGCTCGCTCCCGAATAACGCGCTGTTCGCCGTTTTGACGGCGAGCCAGGCGCGCTCTGCAGCAGTCGCGTCATGGACGCTGCGTAGCCGCAGCGCCGGGGTCGCCATAACGACAAAAATCAGTACACTTCCTTGCGGTCTTCTCGTTTTTCAGGTTTGGCAGGTCGTTCAATAATGCCCCAGCATCGTGTCCATGTGGATTTCCCAGGCAGGCTCCTGATCGTCGGGTTCGGCAGCATCGGCCAGGGAGTCTTGCCTCTGATCCTGCGGCACGTCGGCATTGCGGCCGAACGCATCACGATCATGACGGCCGAGGACGCCGGCAGCGCTGAGGCTGCCGAGTTCGGCGTGAGCTTCATCAAGCAGCCGATCACGCGCGACAACTACAAGCGCATCCTCGATCCGCTGATCGGTCGCGGCGACTTCCTGCTGAATCTGTCGGTGGACGTCTCGAGCATCGCGCTGGTGAAGCTGTGCGCGGAGAAGGGCGCGTTGTATCTCGATACCTGCATCGAACCGTGGCTCGGCGGGTACACGGACCCGACGGTGCCGCCGTCGAAGCGGTCGAACTATGCCATGCGCGAGGAAGCCCTTGCCCTCAGGGTCCAGTTTCCCCGTGCGCCAACCGCGGTGCTGACGCACGGCGCGAATCCCGGCCTCGTGTCGCACCTCGTGAAGCAGGCGCTGCTCAACATCGCCGCCGATACCGGTGTCGATGCAGGCGATCCCGCGACGCGACAGGCTTGGGCCGCGCTCGCGCACAAGCTCGGCATCAAGGTCATCCACATCGCCGAGCGCGACACGCAGATCTCAAGCGTGCCGAAGCGGCAGAACGAGTTCGTGAATACCTGGTCCGTGGACGGGTTCGTTGGTGAAGGCGCGCAGCCCGCAGAACTCGGGTGGGGCACTCACGAGAAGAACTGGCCGCGTGACGGCAAGCGCCACGAGTTCGGGCACCAGAGTGCCATCTACCTGTTGCAGCCGGGTGCGGGCACCCGAGTGCGCACGTGGACGCCGCGCGCTGGCATGTTCCACGGCTTCCTGATCACCCACAGCGAAGCCATCTCGATCTCCGACTACCTGACGGTTCGTGAGGGAGACAGGGTCGCCTACCGGCCCACGGCCCACTATGCCTACCATCCCTGCGATGCAGCCGTCCTGTCGGTGCATGAGTTTGCCGGCCGCAATTGGCGCGTGCAGGACCACAAGCGGATCATTTCGGCGGACATCGTCGATGGCATCGACGAACTCGGCGTGCTGCTCGCGGGCCACAAGAAGAACGCGTACTGGTACGGATCACAGCTGTCGATCCAGGAAGCGCGCCGGCTGGCTCCTTTCAATAGCGCGACCTCACTGCAGGTCTGCGTCTCGGTGGTCGCTGGCCTCGTATGGGCGATCGAGAATCCGAATGTCGGCGTGATCGAGCCGGACGAAATGGATTTCCGCCGCATCCTCGAAATCTGCACGCCGTACCTCGGCCCGGTCGTGGGTGAGTACACCGACTGGCACCCGCTGGTCGAGCGCGGCCGGCTGTTCGAGGAAGACCTCGATCTCACCGATCCGTGGCAGTTCAAGAATGTTCGGGTGGTCTAGCGCAGGAGCCGCGCTAGGCGCAGCGATCGGCGACTTTCGACTGGATAATGAGACAAGGGGAAGGAGTGCTTCCCCTTCCCGCCAATTTCTAGTCGCCAGTCGCTACATCTTCATAGCGGATCGCCACCACCGTGAAGGTCTTCTTCCCGGTGGGCAGTTCGATGCTGAGCTCAGCATCCACTGCCTTGCGCATCAGCGCCTTGCCGAGCGGCGAGTCCATGCTGATGAGTCCCTTCGGTAGGTCGAATTCGTCGGGCCCCACGATACGATAGTCGGTAGCTTCGCCGGCGTCATCCTCCACCGACACCCAGGCGCCGAAGTACACGCGCAACGGATCCGACGGCGGCTTGTCGACCACTACCATGCCGTCAAGCCGCTGGCGCAGGAACCGGACGCGCTGGTCAATCTCCCTGAGCTGCTTCTTGCCGTAAATGTATTCCGCGTTTTCGGAGCGGTCGCCCTGCGCGGCGGCTTCGGACACGGCGCGGGTTACTTCCGGCCGCTTCTCCCGCCACAGGAAGTCGAGTTCTTCCCTGAGGGTCCGTGCCCCTTGCGGGGTAATGAACTTTGAACCACGCACGGTCGGTGGACGATAGCGGCTCATTCCTTGCAAATCCTTGAAGCTGCCTCGGCCTGCGGGCCGAAATACTGTGGACATCATCACGGACGGGTTCCGTCACCGCCATTACTTTCTGCACCCATGAGCACCAAGTACTACACCCACTTCCTCTACGAAGAGCCGGCTCCCAAGGGATTGAGTGAATTCCGCGGTGTCGTCGAGGTGAATAGGGTGCTGAAGCGCGGCGATTTCCGGGAGGCCGCCGCGGTGCTCGCGCGTAATTTTTCGTGCAATTCACATAATATCAAAGTGTTGCAGTGGTCTAGATTGCATTAGGGTGTGTTTGACTGGCGCTGTATCGATCCCCTAGCGGACTTTTACAACCCTTCGTGAAGTCCGTCTTTCCAGGCTCCGGGCCCTAAACCCGGGGCCCTTTTTTTGCGTCCGGTTTTAGCCCCCCCCGCGCGCCTGCGTCTGCCCGGGCCGGGCAGGATCCCTGGCGTTTCGCCACCCCAGAGAACTCTCGGCTATTCTTCCGCTCTCAATTCGTTCGTCGCCGCATCGCCTTTCCACATCGCGAGTTCGAGGTCTTAAATGAAGCCGCTGATCGTCTCTGCCGTATCACTGACCTTGTTTGCCAGCCTCGCCGCTTGTGGTCGTGCGCCCGAAACCGAGTCCAAAGCGGTAGCCCCGGTCCTGACCTCGGGTGTGATCCAGGGAAACATCGAGCCGTCCGTCCGTCCGCAGGACGACTTCTACAAGCACATCAACGGCAAGTGGCTGGCAACCACCGAGATCCCGGCGGACCGGTCCAACTACGGGACGTTCACTGCGCTCTCGGATGCCGCCGAAGCCAATCTCCGTACGATTCTCGAGGATGCTGCTGCCAGCCCCGAGCGCACGCCCGGCTCGGACGCGCAGCGTATCGGTGATTTCTTCGCGAGCTTCATGGACGAAGCCGGCATCGAGGCCAAGGGCCTTGGCCCCCTTGGCCAAGAGCTCAAGGCGATCGACGCGCTGTCGACGCCGGCGGACATTGCCCGCTATATCGGCCACACGCAGCGCATCGGCATCAGCGAGCCGATCGGCTTCTACGTGGCCATCGATGAAAGGAATGCGGATTCCTACGTCAGCTACGTGGTGCAGAACGGACTCGGCATGCCCGACCGCGACTACTACCTCGCCAAGGAGCCCAAGCAGGTCGAGACGCGCAAGAAGTACCGGGCCTACGTTCGGGATTTGCTGGCTGCGGCAGAAGTGAAAGACGCCGACGCCGCCGCAACCCGGATTCTCGCACTCGAGACGCGCATGGCCGATGCGCAGTGGACCCGCGTCCAGAATCGCGACGTAGAAAAGACCTACAACCGGTATGAACTCGCCGCCGCCGGCAAGCTGACACCGGGACTCGACTGGCCCGCGTTTCTCGACGGTGCCGCTGCCGGCAAGGTCACGACGATCATCGTCTCGCAGCCGACCTTCTTCACGAAGCTTGGGCTGATGATCAAGGCGGTGCCTGCAAGCCAGTGGCGCGAATACTTCAGGTTCAAGCTGCTGAACGCCTACGCGCCGTACCTGCCGCAGCGCTTCGTCGATCTCGACTTCGAGTTCAACGGGCGCACCTTGTCCGGCACGACCGAGATCAAGCCGCGATGGAAACGGGGCGTTGCAACCGTCGAGAGTGCGGTCGGCGACCTCGTGGGCAAGCGCTATGTCGAGCTGTACTTCAAGCCGGAAGCAAAGCAGCGCATGGACCAACTGGTCGGCAACCTGATGCAGGCTTATTCCGCCGGCATCACCACGCTTGAATGGATGACGCCTGAAACCCGCGAAGCAGCGCGCACCAAGCTCGGCAGCTTCACGACCAAGATCGGCTATCCCGACAAATGGAAAGACTGGTCGACGCTCGAAGTACACCGCGACGACGTGCTCGGCAACGTGCAACGGGCGGCAGCAGTGGAACATGACCGCGGCCTCGGGCGCCTGGGCGGACCGATCGACAAGACGGACTGGCTCATGACGCCGCAGACGGTCAATGCCTATTACTATCCGCCGGCGAACGAGATCGTGTTTCCGGCCGCCATCCTGCAGCCACCGTTCTTCGACGTGACGGCCGACGACGCGGTGAATTACGGCGCCATCGGCGCCGTGATCGGTCACGAGATCAGCCACGGCTTCGACGACCAAGGCCGTCACTACGATGGCACCGGCAACCTGCGGGAATGGTGGACCGACGCCGACGACAAGGAATTCCGCAAGCGCACGGCCGGACTCGTTGCGCAATACAACGCGTTCAGCCCGTTGCCGACGCTCACGGTCAACGGAGAGTTGACGCTCGGCGAGAACATCGCAGACCTGTCGGGCCTGACGGTGGCCTATCGGGCCTATCGCCTGTCGCTTCAGGGCAAGGAAGCGCCGGTCATCGACGGCTACACGGGCGACCAGCGCTTCTTCATCGGCTGGGCGCAGGTGTGGGCACGCAAGTACCGGGACGACGACATGCGTCGGCGGATCCTGACCGACCCGCACAGCCCGAGCGAATACCGGGCGAACGGCGTGCTGGTGAACATGCCGGAGTTCGAGGCGGCATTCGGGCTCAAGCAGGGCGATGGGCTTTACCGCAAGCCAGACGGCCGCATCAAGATCTGGTAGGACTCCAGGCTGAGCCAGGGAAGGAAGTCGAGGAAGGCGCGGAAGCCCCAAGGAAGCCAGATCACTGCCGTTTGGGCGAGCGTGACGTCGTCCGGCTCCCACCCCTTCCGCGACTTCCTGACTTCCCCGCTTCCCTTAGTCAGGCGGCCCTTGATCCTTGCCGCTCCGCCCCCATGCAGAGCGCCAATGGCGATCGCTCGCCATCGCGCGTATTGTCTGTTTCACAGTCCCCTGCCGAGGAATCACTGCCATGCGTTCGTTGAAGCTCGGGTTTGTTGCGTTCGCTGCGCTGCTGTTGTCCGGTTGCGGCTATAACACGCTGCAATCGCAGGACGAGCAGGTGAAGGCCTCATGGGCCGAAGTGCTGAATCAGTACCAGCGCCGTGCCGATCTCATTCCCAATCTCGTCAACACGGTCAAGGGCGCCGTCGCCGCGGAGCAAGGCATCCTCGAAGCGGTGGTCAACGCCCGCGCCAAGGTCGGCACGATCCAGGCGACACCTGAACTCATCAATGATCCGCAAGCGTTCCAGGCTTTCCAGGCGGCGCAAGGCGAGCTCGGCAGTGCGCTGTCGCGACTGATGGTCGTCGTCGAGAAGTACCCCGAGCTCAAGTCGATCCAGGGCTTCAGCGACCTCCAGGCCCAGATCGAAGGGACCGAGAATCGCATTACCGTCGCGCGCAATCGCTACATCGAGTCCGTGCAGGGCTTCAATGTCACGGTGCGCTCGTTCCCGTCCAACCTGACAGCGAAGGTGTTCGGGTTCTCGCCGAAGCCCGGTTTCACTGTGCAGAACGAAGCCGCCATCGCCACGCCGCCGACGGTCAGTTTCGCGCCGCCCGCCGCCGCGCCGGCCCCGGCGACCCCGCCTGCCACGAATTGAGCGCGGTCAACGCGGCATGAGCGTGCTCCACTCGATGCGCTCGCTGGTCTGGGCTGCAGGTGCGGCGCTCGGACTCCTGCTGCTCGGTTCGGTTGCCCACGCGCAGGTCGACGTACCCAAACTCACTGCGCGCGTCACCGATCTCACCTCGACGCTCGGCGCCGGCCAGAAGCAGACGCTGGAGCAAACCCTCGCCGCGTTCGAGGCCCGCAAGGGCGCGCAGATCGCGGTTCTGGTCGTACCGACCACGCAACCGGAAGCCATCGAGCAGTATTCGATCCGCGTCGTCGAGGCGTGGAAGCTGGGCCGCGCCAATCCGGACGACGGCGTGTTGCTGCTGGTCGCAAAGGACGATCGCACGGTGCGCATCGAGGTGGGCTATGGCCTTGAAGGCGCGCTGACCGACGCGACCGCCAACCGCATCATCCAGGAAGTCATCGTGCCGCAGTTCCGGGCCGGCGATTACTACGGCGGTATGGCGGCCGGCATCGACAGGATCATTCGTGTCGTTGATGGCGAGGCCTTGCCTGCACCGCCAGCGCAACGCCCGCCGTCCGCCCGCGGGTTCGAGCCTGTCCTGCCGATCGTGCTGATGGTTGCGTTGATTGGCGGCGGCATCCTGCGCAGGGTGTTCGGCCGCGTCGGCGGCGCAGTCACCACCTCCGTCGTGGTTGGTGGCATTGTCTGGTTCATCGTCAGCGTCATCGGCGTGGCCGTCGTGGCCGCGATCGTTGCGTTTGTCGTCACGCTGCTCGGAGGCGGTGGCAGCGGTGGCTGGGCGAGCTCGAATCGCGGTCGCGGTGGGGGCTGGACTTCCGGCGGAGGACTGGGTGGCGGCTTCGGAGGAGGCGGCGGCGGCTTCGGAGGCGGCGGCGCCTCGGGGCGGTGGTGATGGATCTCGATTTCCGTCGGCTGCTGCGCCACGTGTTTACGTCGCCTTGGGCGGTGAAGCAGAAGTTCCCCGCGGCCACGCTGCAGGCCATTGAAACCGCCATCGCGAATACCGAGCGTCTGCATGGAGGCGAGCTGCGCTGTGCCATTGAGGGCAGTCTGGACGGCCCGCAGCTGTGGAGCGACATCACGCCTCGCGAGCGTGCGAGTGAGGCCTTCGCGCAACTACGGATGTGGGATACCGAGGCCAACAGCGGCGTCCTGATCTACGTGCTGCTCGCCGATCACGCCGTTGAGATCATCGCTGACCGGGGCTACGGCGACATCGCGCGGCACCCGGACTGGCTGGCGGCGTGCAGGACCATCGAGACCTCCTTTGCGAAGGGCGACTACCAGGGGGGTGCCGTGCAGGGGATCGATGCCATCGGCAAGCTGATCGCGCAGCGCTTTCCGGCCATCGATCGCGACGAGCTGTCGAACGCCACCGTGCTGCTGTAGCACAGGGCAATCAGAGCTTCCCCGGCAGCTGATTCTGTCGGATTTCGCCGACAGGTAAGTGGGTACGCAAGGGCTCGATTCTTGGTCATAATACAGCCATGAATGCACACAACCTCCTGCGGTCTGCGGCAGTTCTCCCGTTCGTTCTGCTCGCGGGTTGCCAGATGCTGCAGCGGCACCCCGAGCCACCATCGCCCGCGGTGGTCGAGCCACCGCCGCCCGTCGTCTATGCGCCCGCTGCCACGCAGCGTTTCCTGTTTGATCCCGCAACGACCGAAGTCGTTGGCCAGCTGCAGCTGACGAAGGTGGGTCAGGAGGACACGATTTCCGATATCGCGCGGCGCTTCAATCTGGGCTATGAAGAAGTGCTGCGTGCGAATCCCGGTGTGGATCCCTGGCTGCCCGGCGTGGGCCGCGAGATCGTGCTGCCCACCCGCTTTGTATTGCCCGACGCGCCGTATGAAGGCCTCGTCGTGAATCTCGCGGCACTGCGCGTCTACTACTTTCCGAAGCGCAAGGAAGGCGAGCTGCAGACGGTCTATACGTTCCCCATCGGCATCGGCAAAGTCGGTTGGCAGACACCCGAGGGCGTGACCAGGATCGTATCGAAGCGTCGGGATCCGATCTGGACTGTGCCCGCTTCGGTTCGCGCCGAGCACAAGAAGAACAACGATCCGTTGCCCGCCAAGGTCGGCCCTGGCCCGGACAACCCGCTCGGTGCGTTTGCGATGAACCTCGGCTGGCCGAGCTACCTCGTGCACGGCACGAATAAGCCCTACGGCGTCGGCATGCGGTCCAGCCACGGTTGCGTCCGCCTGTACCCCGAGGACATCGCACCGCTGTTCCAGATGATGTCGGTCGGCGCCAAGGTGACGGTCGTCAACCAGCCCATCGCGTTCGGCTGGGAAGGCGATGCGTTGCACATGCAGATCTTCCCGATCCTCGAGGACGATCCGCGCCAGCAGGGCGACGGCGCACAGAAGTTGCTCGATGAGGCGCTGACCGTGCATCTCGAGAAGCGCCTCAAGCAACACGAGGTGACGGCCGACCTCGATCTCATCAAGTCCATCGCCGCCGCACCGCGTGGCATCACGGTGCCGATCTCGAAGCAGGGCACCACGCTCGATGCGATGCTGGCCAGCTCCCGGCGTGTCGAGAACGCGCTCCCTGTGGGCTCGACGTGGGACGGCAAGAAGGAATTGCGCGTCACCGCTGCTGAATTCGAGGCGCTGCTCGCCGATGCACCCGAGGTCGTCAAGCCCTCACCAGCGAAGCCCGCAGCCAAGCCTGCTGCCAAGCCGGCGTCGACGACGCCAGCACCGAAGGCGGGCGGCACGACGTCCTGAGTCGAGCCTTCAGGCTTAAGCTTGGGCCAGGAGGCCCGGTGCACGACGATCCCGCCGCTGCGGCCTCGCTGCGGTTTCCCGCCCAGGAGGGGCTAAATCGCTTGCTCTGCTGCTAAACTGCGCGCGGATTCAGCAGCCGAGTACCGCGACATGCCCACCGAGTGGCTCAAGATCATGCTGGAAGAAATACAGCGTCGACGCGATGACGCTCGCCGCGCTCGCGAAGAAGACGACCAACGTCGGCAGGAGCAGGCCCCGTCCGCTGCCAGTCCCCAAGCCGCACGGTAAGTTCCGGATACTTGAGCCCATGACTCAAGGTATCGAGATCGACGAGATTCCGACGCCCGAGCAGCCGATCGGACTCGTCGCCTCCGCGGTGACGGCGTTTGTCGGCCGGGCCCTTCGCGGCCCCGTCAACACGCCCGTTTCCCTCCACGGTTTTGCGGACTACCAGCAGGTCTTCGGCGGTCTGTGGCAGCCGAGCCCGTTGTCCTATGCCGTGGAGCAGTTCTTCGAACACGGCGGCCAGCACGCCATTGTCGTCCGGGTCGTCAATGGCGCTGCGCCCCCGACCATTACCTTGCTATGCGGCACCGAGACGCTGACGCTGGCGGGCCTGGCGCCCGGCACGCGCGAGTTCCTGCGGGCAGCGGTCGACTACGACAACATCGGCGACAACGAGGAAGACCGCTTCAATCTCGTCATCCAGCGCCTGCGGGTACCGGGCTCGGAGCGCGTCGACGCCCAGGAGATCTTCCGCGGCCTGTCCGTCGAGCCCACTGCCCAGCGCTTTGTGGGCAGCGCGCTGCTCGACTCGCAGCTGGTCCGCGTCCGTGGGCGGGTGCCCGCATTGCGGCCTGACGCCACGGCCCATCCCGGTTCGCGCGCCGCGGTGGGGCAGACGATGGGTTACGTCAGTTCCAATCCTGACGGCGACGACGGCAGTCCCCTCACCGAGTACGACGTGATCGGCTCTGGTCGCAACGCGACGGGCCTGTTCGCGCTGAACGCCATCGAGCACCTCGACTTCATCCACATTCCGCCGCTGTCGCGCGATGCGGATATCGGGCCATCGAGCTTCGTCGTCGCCAGCCGCTACTGTCGCGACCGCCGCGCCCTGCTCATCGTCGATCCACCGGCGCACTGGACCACGGCGGACCAGGCGATCCACGGCTTGCGTGAGCTCAATTTCTCGAGTCCCGATGCCTGCATGTTCTTCCCCCGGCTGCTCATCGCCGATCGCCTGCGGGGCAGCGCCCAGGTATTCGGCAACGGCGGCGCGGTCGCGGGCATGCTTGCGCGTGCCGAAGAGCAGCGGCCAGTGTGGGACGTCGGTGCGCCGGAGCCCGAATTGCTGTTGCGCTCAGGTACGCGCCTCGCGTGCAACCTGACTGAACCCGAACGTTGGCGCCTCGCAGCGAACGGCATCAATGCGTTGCACACCGTCCGTTCCGCGGGGCCGGTGCGCCTCGTGCCGCGAACGCTGGCGGGCGGTTCGAATGCGGCAGCGGACTGGGGTTACATCGGCGCCCGCCGCTTCGGACTATTCGTGCTGAACAGCATCGAGCGCGGCACCCGCTGGGTGGTCGTCTATCACGCGGACCGCCACGCGTGGCGGCGCGTCCGCCGTCAGGTCTCGGCGTTCCTGCGGGACCTGAGCGAAGCCGGCGCCTTTCCCGGCGCAGAGGAAGGCAAGGCGTACTTCGTGATCACGGACGAGCGGGTGAACACCGCGCGCGACACGTTGCTCGGCCGTATCAGCATCCTGGTCGGGTTCTCGGCATCGCGATCTGGCGAATACCACACGTACCTCATCACCCACACTACGGCTGGCAGCACGATCAAGCCGGTCGCCGTCAACGCGCTCGATTCTTTCTGGACACACGACGTGCTGCGCGAACCGGAAGACGATTACGAGCCCATGCTCCCGCGCGGCGGTGACGCACTGCCGGGTTGGGCAGGCTGACGACGCCCGCATGGCTGTAGCCCTCATCGTGTTTGGCGTGCTGCTGATCGCCCTGGCATGGCGGACGGGCCGCACCGCGAGCAACACCGAGGAATTCTTCCTGGCGGGCCGGAACGTGCAGGCGGGTCTCGTTGCGCTCAGCCAGGTGAGCAACGCGCTGCCGCTGTGGCTGCTGCTTGGCGTCACCGGCGCAGCCTTCGCCTGGGGCTTCGCTGCGGTATGGATCCTGCTCACCGCGCTCGTCGGCTACGTGTTCGGGTGGTACTTCGTCGCCCCGAGAGTGCGGGCTTGGTCACTGGCGCAGGATCATCTGACGTTGCCGCAGCTGCTCACGGGCGACACGGGCAAACGCATGCGTACGCCGATCGTCGTCTCAACGACGCTGATCCTGTTCATGGCCTTGCTGGTCGGCATGGCAGCGTACCTGCCGCTGCTCGGCCAGCTCGTGGCGCAAGTGCTGCCCGTCAGCGTGCGCAGCGGCATGTTGCTCGGGATTGCCGCCGCCACCCTCTGCGCCATGCTCGGCGGCTACAAAGGGGCGGTCGTCAACGATGGCGTGCGCGCCGTCGTCGTGCTGTTGGTCGCCGTCACCGTCGCCATTCTGGCGCTGATCGCTGCAGGAGGCTGGTCACCGGTGTGGGCCCAGCTCGCGAACCTGCCTGTCGATGTCGGCCTGTGGACCGGGGAGCAGGCTGCGATTCTCGCGCTCACGTTTGCCCTCGGCACGTTGATGCTCGGCCTCGTGCCTTTTGGCCAGCCGCAAGTGGTCAGCCAGTTCATGGCGAGTGCCGATCCCCAGCGGCTGCTCATCGCGCGGCGGACGGCGTTGGTGTGGGTGCTCCTCGTGCTCGGGGCCATGCTGGTCTGCGGTTGGGCGGCCCGGTTGCTGCTGCCGGCGACTACCGGGCTCGAAGGGATTTTTACCGGGCTCCTGCAGCAGGTCCTGCCGGCGGGACTCGCGGCCGTGTTCATGGCGGCCCTGCTGGCATTCGCGGCCACTGCGCTCGACAGCCTGCTGCTGGTGATGGCCGCGGCGGTGTCCGTCGATGTGTATGCGGACCGTGCGCGTGGATCGCTCGACTGGCCGAGGCCCGCCGTCGTGCTGGCGGGTGCTTTGTCGGTCACAGTGGCTCTCATGGTGCCCGAGCCGTCGTTCGAGCGGCTGGTGCTGGCGTGGACACTGCTCGGGTCTTCGTTCGGTCCACTGCTGCTGGTGCGGTTGACGGGTAAGCGGATCCGCCCGGGATCGACGCTCGGATCGATGTGGGCGGGATTCATCCTGACGCTGTTGCTGCACCTGCTGCCGAATGCGCCCGGAGACTTCCTGGAGCGGGCCTTGCCGTTCGTGGCCGCTCTCGGCATTGCACTGACAGGGGGTGAGCGTCGCCGCGATCCCGACCGGCCGGACCGTTCGCAGCAGGCCGTTGCGCTGCCTCCGAAACAGTAAGGGCTAATCCGGTCGTGAAAGCCTCCGTAGCAGACGACGCAGCCACGAAGATCTGCACAGCCATCGCCCGCGTTCCACGGGGACGGGTGTGTTCCTACGGTGGCATCGCCCGCGTGGCCGGCCTGCCGGGTCGCGCGCGCTTGGTGGGCACGGTGCTGCGCACCTCGCCCACCAAGCGCGAGCTGCCGTGGTTTCGCATCTTGACCGCCAGCGGCAAGCTGGCCTTCCCCGAGGGCAGCGAGCCCTATGCCGAACAGCGCAGGCGCCTTGAGGCCGAAGGAGTGAGCTTCGTCAATGGGCGCGTCGACCTCAAGCGCTTTGGCTGGCCCCGGGAAGCCAGCCTTGATGAAGCGCTCTGGGGAATGGGCGAAGCACAGTAGAATGAAGCGATGGCTGTCGAGCAGATCTGAAGGGACCGGACGATGACCGAACGATACGTAGTCTTCTCGCACGGCAAGGACGGCGAGCCGTGGGGCAACAAGATTGCCGCCATGGCCGAACTCGCCCGCAACGAGGGCTTCCAGGTGGAGTCCGTCGACTACCGCGGCATCGACAACCCGCAGGATCGGGTCACGCGCCTGCTGTCCTACTGCAAGGAGCTCCGTGGCTCCCTGGTCCTGGTCGGGTCGAGCCTGGGCGGCCACGTCTCGGCTGCCGCGTCTTCGCTGCTGCAGGCTCGCGGCATGTTCCTGCTTGCGCCGGCCTTCTACATGCCCGGATTCGAGCAGTACACACCGCAGCCAGCGAACTGCCCCATCACCATCGTGCACGGGTGGCGTGACGACATCGTGCCCGTAGAGAACAGCTTCCGTTACGCGCGCGAGTACAAGGCGACGCTGCACGTCATCGACTCCGACCACCGCATGGGCGACAACATCCGCGACATCAACTATTACTTCGAGCACTTCCTGACCCAGCTGGACAAGCACACTTGAGCGTATCGAGTCACTGGAGCCGTTGCATGAAGACCGGCATTTCCTCGAGTCTCGCAGGCCTCGCGCTGGTCAGTTGCTTCGTGTTGTCGGCCTGCGGCAGCAGTGAACCGCCGGAGCCGCCGCCCGTGAAGGACACCGTGTTCGGTGGCCTGGAGGCGACCAAGGATCGGGCGCGCGCCGTCGAGGACGTCACGATGCAGCAGAAGAAATCGCTCGACGAGGCAGTGGAAGCCCAGTCGAACGGAGCCGCCGCTCCGGCGCCTTGAATATCAGGTCGTACTGATTCATGTCGGTCAGCACCGCGCTCAGCCGCTTGTGGCTCAGCATCCTCCGCAAGATCATCACGCTCTGGGCGCGCCCCCGCGTGCTGCCGGAAGAAATCAAGCGCACGCTGAAACGCAGCAGCACGCCTGTCTGTTACGTGCTCGAAACCTGGGGTGTCGCCGACATGGTGGTGCTGCAGCAGGCCTGCATCGCGCTCGACCTCCCGCGCACCTCCGCTCCGGTCGTCGTGGGCGAGCGGCGCTTGAGCGATCGCTCGCTGGTCTGCCTTGAACGCCGCACGGGGTTCCTCGGCAACCGGGTCGATCGGCGCGTGCCAGAGCAGATCCGAGCGTTCGTCGATGCGATCAACGCGGATCCGACGCTCGACGTCGAGTTCGTCCCGGTCAATGTGTTCTGGGGCCGCGCCCCCGCGAAAGAGCGCTCGTGGTTCCGGCTGCTGTTCGCGGAATCCTGGGATCTCGTTGGCCGCTTCCGCCGCATGCTGGCGGTGATCTTCAACGGCCGCAGTCTGCTCGTGCAGTTCGGCGAGCCGGTGTCCTTGAGGGCCAGCATCGGCGAAGGCGCCAACGCACCGCGAGCCGTGCGTCGCATGGCTCGCATGCTGCGGAACCTGCTGCGCAACCAGCGAGCGGCCACCATCGGTCCGGACCTGTCGCATCGACGGACCATCGTCACCCAGGTATTGCGCACGCAGGCCGTGCGTCAGGCAGTGGCCGAGGTCATGCGAGACAAGGGCCTCACGCGTCGCGAAGCGTTGCTCGAAGCCAAGCGGTGCGCCGACGAAATCGCCGCCAACTATTCCCACTCCTTCGTAAGCCTGATGGCCCGTGCGCTGTCGCGGCTGTGGAACCGGCTCTACGACGGCGTGGAGATCCACAATATCGATCGCCTGCAGGCGGTGGCCGAGGGCAACGAGATCATCTACGTTCCTTGCCACCGCAGCCACATGGATTACCTGCTGCTGTCGTACGTCATCTACGACAAGGGGTACGCGGTCCCGCACATCGCCGCCGGCATCAACCTGAACATGCCGATCATCGGGTCATTCCTGCGGCGAGGTGGCGCGTTCTTCCTGCGTCGCAGCTTCCGCGGGAGCACGCTCTACACGATGGTCTTCATGAAGTACCTCGGGCTGATGATGGCCCGCGGCCACGCCATCGAGTATTTCGTCGAGGGCGGGCGCAGCCGCACTGGCCGTCTCCTGCAACCGAAGACCGGCATGCTGTCGATGACCGTGCGCAGCTACCTCAAGGATCCGCGCCGCCCGCTGGTATTCATCCCGGTGTACTTCGGCTATGAACGCCTGGTCGAGGGCAAGTCGTATATCGGCGAGCTGTCCGGCAAGCCGAAGCAGAAGGAGACGGTGCTCGGCATGCTGAAGACGCTGCCGCGGCTGCGTTCGAAGTTCGGCAAGGTGCATGTCAGCCTCGGCGAGCCGCTCAAGTTCGACGAGATCCTGCTGCGCCACGCGCCGGACTGGTCGCGGCGTCCGCTGGTCGGCGATGAGCGTCCGTCGTGGCTCGGCCGCGCCGTGGACGAGCTGGCGACGAGCGTGATGACGAACATCAATTCCGCCGCGTGCGCCACACCGATCAACCTGATCGCGATGGCGCTGCTGCCGACGCCGAAGCAGAGCATGCCGGAAGCGGATCTCGCCCGGCAGGTGGAGCTGTATGCCTCGCTGCTGCGGCAGGCCCCGTACTCGCCACTCGTGCACATCACGCCGATGGACGGCGCTTCGATGGTCCGTTACGGCGAGAGCATGGGCATCCTCGCGCGGCACAAACATCCGCTGGGCGACGTCATGCGCATGACCGAGGAGAACTCGGTGCTGATGACGTACTTCCGCAACAACACCGTGCACCTGCTGCTGATGCCATCGCTGATCGCGTGCTGTTTCCTCAATAATCTGATTCTGCAGACCGAAGACATCCAGCGCCTTGCGTGGCGCATCTACCCTTACATCCGCGACGAATTGTTCCTGCGGTGGAGCGAAGACGACATCCATGCCGTCGTGCTCGAATGCCTCGACGACCTCGCGAACCACGGGTTGCTCGAGTCCCTCGAGAGCGGCAGGCAATGGCGGCGTCCGCCGGTCGACTCGATCGAGGCCGTGCAGCTGTCGGTGCTGGCCCAGACCAGCGTGCAGATCATCGAACGCTACTACCTCGTCATCGCGCTACTGCTCAAGACGGGCAGTGGCCGTATCACGCAGGATGCCCTCGAGAAACAGTGCCGCCTGATGGCCAGCCGCATGTCGCTGCTGTACGAGCTCAATTCGCCCGAGTTCTTCGACAAGGCGCTGTTCAAGAACTTCATCGACCTGCTGAGGTCCCGCAATGTGCTGGGGCTGAATTCAGAAGGCCGCCTCACGTACACCGAATTGTTGGTCGCCGTCTCCCAGGACGCGCAGCTCGTGCTGCACGAGCAGATCCGCAACAGCATCCTGCAGGTGACGCACACCTAGTAGAGCGACCAGCGACCAGCGACCAGCGACAGGCGAGTAGGGCGATTGTTCGATTGCGCCGCTGATCGCCGTGACCGTCTAAGGCGCTGTCTAGTTCCTGATCGGCGGCAACGGCGGATTGAATGCCAGGTGCCGGATCAGCCTGCGGTACCAGCTGGCTGATGGCCCGGCACTTCAATGGCTACGGCGAAAGCATGGTCGACTACAACCACAAGCTCGATGCGCAGTTCCGGTTCGGGCTCGCCATTGCGCCGTAGTGCAGCATGAATTGTCGGCAACGAGGGGGCCGAGCGGAGGGGCCCTCTACCCGTGCGCAAGCAGCGTCTCGTGCGGGGGTTGATCGGCGCACGAGACCACGGGCACAATGGATTGCACTACTGTCAATTGCGGGGGAGCGTCATGAGTCATCTCGTGTCCCGTGGAATTGCCGAGGCGTTGACAGCTCGCCGGCCTGCCCAATGGCTCGCATCATGTGCACTGGTTGCACTGGCATCGCAGGTTCACGCGCAGACGATCGCCACGAAACCCGTAGCGCTCGATGAAATCGTCATCACCGCGCAAAAACGCCAGGAATCGCTGCAGGAGGTGCCGCTATCCGTCCTGGCCCTGTCCGGCGACAAGCTCGCGGATGCCGGCATCGTGCGCCTCGACGACCTCAAGGCGTACGTGCCCAACCTGCAGATGACCGAAACCGGTATCTCCAATAACATCTACATCCGCGGCATCGGCTCAGGATTGAATCAGGGCTTCGAGCAGTCCGTGAGTTCCTACATGGACGGCATCTACCGCGGTCGCGGCCACCAGTCCCGCATGCCGTTCCTCGACCTCGCGCGAGTGGAAGTGCTGCGCGGCCCGCAGCCCATCCTGTTCGGCAAGAATGCCGTGGCAGGCGCAGTGAATATGGTCAGCGCCAAGCCCGGCGACAAGCTCGAAGGCGCTGTGCGCGTGTCGCGCGACTTCGAGAACAACGATACGGTGGGTACCGCGATGCTGTCGGGCCCGGTCACGGACACCTTGGGTGCACGCGCCGCGATCCACTATCGGCAGGCGGATGGCTACATCAAGAACCTCACGCTGAACCGCGACGAACCGCAGCGCGATGAGTTCGCGGGTCGCCTCACGCTGGCATGGGTACCCAACGATGCGTTTGACCTTGCGCTGCGCATGGAAGGCGGCAACTATGACGTCAAGGGCCGGCAGATCGAGATCTTCGGCGAAACGCCGACGACCAACCCTGCGTTCAGCGGCCTCACGTACTCGCAGATCGTGGCGGGCGGCTCGCTGCCGCTGATCGGCCGGCCGAACGGCCTGCCGCAGGGCACGAATGCCACCGCTGCCAACCGCACCATCGACTTCCAGCGGTCCTCCTCCGGCGACTCGAGCAAGTTGTCCAACTTCGAGACCGGCCTCACGATCAGCTACAAGCTGCCGAACAACATCACCGCGACGTCGGTGACGGGTTACAGCAAGTACTCGCTCGATGAACTGTGTGATTGCGATTTCGTCGGCGCCACCGTGTTCAACGCGGGCGTCACCGAGGACTACAAGCAGCTGAGCGAGGAAATCCGCTTCGCGAGTGCGACAGACCAGGCGGTGTCGTGGATCGCGGGCGTGTTCTACCAGGACTACACCCTCGACGAGACGGACTACCTGTACGTGCCGCCCACCAGCCTCGCGATTCCGGTGCTGGCGCTGAACCCGGCGATTGGCGCGAATTCTGCGGTCTTCGCGAACGCCGCGAACCCTCGCGTGTTTGCCCAGGACAGCAAGCTGTGGTCGGTGTTCGCGCAGGCGACCTGGAACGTCACCGATAACCTGAGGTTCACGGCGGGCGGCCGCTTCTCGGACGAGAGCAAGACGGGCAAGCGCACCACGACGCTGACCAATGGCCTCGGCGGTCCGCTGATCAATCCTGCGTTCTATCCGCTGTTCGGGGCGGCGCTCGGCATCGTGCCGCATTCGCTGTCGGGCAAACGTGACGAGTCGAGCTTCTCGCCGCTCGTGAACGTGCAGTACGACCTGTCTGACAAGACGATGAGCTACCTGTCGTGGTCGCGCGGCTTCAAGTCCGGCGGCTTCGATGCGCGGTCGAACAAGCCTCCGGTCGCCGGTGGCACGCCACTGACGAGCGGCACGTTCGAGTTCGAAGACGAACAGGCCACCACGTATGAACTGGGCATCAAGAGCGGCATCGGCTCGCGGGCCGAGGTCAATGCCAACGTGTTCTACACGGACTACAAGGACCTGCAGACCAGCGCGTTCGACGGCGCCATCGGCTTCAACGTCGGCAACGGCAGCGCGAAACTGAAAGGCGCCGAGGTCGAAGCCCGCTGGCAGGCCACGCGCGACCTGCGGTTGACCGGCTCGATCGCCTACCTCGACTTCGAGTGGGCCAAGTACTTCGGCCAGTGTTACTTCGGTCGTGCCGCGATCGCCAGCGGCTCGAACGCTGGCAACTGCGACTACAAGGGCTTCACGAACCAGCTGGCGCCCAAGTTCACCGGCGTCGTGGGCGCGGAATACGGCATCTCGATCGGCAGCAACCTGCGACTGACGTTTGGCGCCGATGTCGTGTACTCGGCGAAGTTCCTGACATCGCTGACGCTCGATCCGGCCACGGAGCAGGACGCGTTCACGAAGGTCAACGCCCGCGTCGCACTGGCTGGCGAATCGCAGCAGTGGGAAGTGGCGCTGATCGGCCGCAACCTGACCGACGCAACCGTGGTGGGGTACTCGGGTGACACACCGCTAGCCAGTCGGCTGTTCGGTGCCCGCAGCTACTATGGCTTCGTCGATCCGCCCCTCGGGGTCGCGTTCGAGGCCAGCTACCGGTTCTAGTCAGGGCTATTTCCCGGCGCTGTGTTCTGCAATCCAGCCGGCGAGTGACATTTCGGTCATCTCGCCGGCTGCGAGTTGCAGGAAGGCCATCACGCACTCCGCGTCGCTGGCGGTCAGTTCAACCTCGTTGAGGTTCAGGAACAGTTCGGCCACGACCAGGCCGGTGCGCTTGTTGCCGTCGATGAACGGGTGATTGCGGACGAGCCCGAACGTATAGCTCGCGGCCAGCGTGGGCAGGTCCGTCGTCTCATAGGCATATCGATTGCGGGGGCGGGCCAGAGCGGAGTCGAGCAGGCCGGCATCGCGCAGTCCTGATTGCCCGCCATGTTCGACCAGTTGCTCGTCATGGAGCGCGAGGACCACGGCCGTATCAATCCACACCGGCTCCCGCATCGCCGGGGTGCCTACTTCGCCAGTTCACGCAGCGCCGCGCGCCGCTTCTTCATGATGGCGCGGGCTGCGCTCATCTGCTTCTCGAACTCCGGGCTGTAGGGGGTCAGCCGGTAGCCATCCGGCGTTTCGGTGAGGTACACGGTATCGCCCTTGCCGAGCTTCAGGTGCGCGAGCGCATCCTTCGGGAGGACGACGCCGAGTGAGTTGCCGATGGTGGTGAGCTTCAGGGCGAGCATGGCCCAATGTTCTAACTCCCGTAATTACAAGTCAAGCCGGGGCTGTCGCAGGTTGGCTGGGCATTGCTGCGAATGATGCCTGATGACGCAGCCCCGGGAAGCGGCGACAATCGGGCCCGATCCGGCTTCCGGCTTTCTTCCTGGGTGCATCGGCCCGGGAAGGAAGCGGCTCCAGTTTGATAACCATCCGAAGGGGGATTCGCATGAAGTCTCAACAGTTGCTCGCGGTGATCGCGGGTTGTCTCGGCACGGCCGTCGCACTCGCACAAGCTCCGGCCGCGCCACTTCGCCAGGGCCCTGGGGTGCAGGCCGCCAACGACGCCCGCTATGCGGACACGATCGCCAAGTGCAAGGTGCCGCCACCGCGTCCCGCTGCGGGTGCCGCTCCCGCCGGACCGCCGCCTGCTCCGGCGACTGTGGGCAACCTCACGCCGCGCGAGTACACCGTGACCGGGATTCCCGGCGTCATCGCTGCGGGCGCGAAGTGGACAACCGTGTGGACTACCGCAGGCAACAACGCGGACGGCATCGTGGGCACGGATGACGGCGGCGTGCTCGTCGCACAGAACGACAAGAGCCAGGTGGTGAAGATCGACAAGGACGGCAAGGAGACGGTGGTCTACCGGGACACCAACACCGGCGGCGCGCTGTCGATCAACACGAAGGGCGAGGTGTTCCTCGCCTCGCGCATCCTGAATCCGGCCGTGGTGCAGCTCGCACCGACGCGAAAGGTGCTGGCGAACTCGATCAACGGCGATACGCTCGATTGCATCGGCGGCGTGCTGAACGACATCACCGCCGACAGCAAGGGCGGCGTGTACTTCACGATGGGCGGCCTGTTCTACGCGAACCCGCAAGGCGTGGTGACCCGCTACGGCGAGAACCTGCGGACCAATGGCGTGATGCTGAGCCCCGACGAGAAGCGTCTGTACGTGACGAATCAGACGCAGCTCGTTGCGTTCGACGTGAACGCCGACGGCTCACTCGCGAACCAGCGCGACTTCGCGCCGCTGGAAGGCGGCGGCGGTGACGGCATGGCCGTGGACTCCGTGGGCCGCATCTACGTGACGGGCGCAGCGGGCGTGCATGTGATCGCCGTCGACGGTAAGCACCTCGGCGCAATCCCGACGCCGCGGGGTCCGATCGCAACGGCTATCGGCGGCCCGGACAAGAAGACGCTGTACGTGGTCGTGAGTATCCGCAAGACAGACGGCCGCGATGCAGAGCTGATTTCGATTCCGCTGCAGTCGCAGGGGTTCAAGGGACGGGCTAAGTAGGCTGATTGAAGAGGGGCCAGTGGTGCATTCGCGCCACTGGCCTTTTTCTTTCCTTCTGACCTGACGGTAGTCCTACTGTCGTTAGACCATTTGCCCGTAGGCTTTATGCCGTCTTGCGGCACTTTTGCCGACAGAGTCGGCCGGTCGCGACACGAGTGCGCGGGAGAGCCGTCCCCCAGCCGGGGTGAACGTTTGGTGCTTGTGAAATTCAGCGTCAGTGGTGCGGCGTTCGAGGGTGCTCGTTACGGGCTGTCATCACGCGCGTTGGGCATTTCACATCGCGCCGCCTTCCTGTCGGCGTTGAGCTGCAATGTGCCCGCGATGTGGACCGGTAGCGAGTGACAGGTTCCGCACCAAACGTACACCCCGTCTGTGTGCCGGCTCGGAGTTGATAAGGAGGTGCTTTGCGATTGCTCGCATGAAAGATGCGGCATACCATCCAGTGAGAATTGGGAGAACTCGATCCCCTGATCGTGAAGAGTCTTGGTGCCACACCAGGACAACTGCAGAGCGTATGGATCTTTCGTGATGCGGTAATTGATCCAGGCATTGGATAGTAGAGATGCCCACGCAAACTCAACTGTCGGATGTGCCAAGCCCGATCGACCTTCAGAGCGAAGTCGACGCCAAGGGGTGGGCAGAGTCTGCAAACCAGCTGCGACCCTGGCGAGTCCAATTCTTCGAGGCAATCAGTGCGGCTATTCCATCCGAGCGCTCAGCACGGGTCCTGGAGTTGGGGTCTGGGCCGGGCTTTCTGGCTGAGCACATCTTTCGCAGCCATCCTTCGGTCCATATGACTTTGTTGGACTTCTCGGAGCCGATGCACGCCCTTGCGATGGAGCGGCTGAGGCCGTTCGCAGGTCGGGTCAGCTACGTGTGCCGTAGCTTCAAGGAGGAGAACTGGATGGAGGGCCTTGGAACCTTTGACTACATCGCTACCAACCAGGCCGTCCACGAGTTGCGCCACAAACGATATGCCGAACGGCTACACAGGTCAGTGCGTTCCATCCTCAATCTGGACGGTCGGTATCTCGTTTCCGATCACTTCTGTGGGGAAGGTGGCATGAAGGAGGACGCGCTCTATATGACCATAGACGAACAGCGACAAGCCCTATTGGCTGCGGGCTTTGAAGAGGTAAGCGAGTTGCTATGCCTAGGAAGCATGGTTCTGCATGGCGCGGCTTAGCACCGAGTTCTGGCCCGGCCTCCGGTGCCGCGCCGGGAAGCCGGGAGAGCCGGGCATCCGGAACGGAGAGAAATCCGGCTTTCCTGACGTTGCATTGAGGGTTGAGCTTCCTGGCTTTCTGTCCCGACGAGGCTGAACGTTCGTATCAGGCGTTGGTAGTTGATTGGAGCGGGACGAAGGGCGCCACAATGCGCTTTCGGTTGACGTTCGATGGCTGAAGTCGGACACCGTAGGTGCCACTCAGGCACGTTGCCACTCTCAGCGCGCTCGCCGATGCAGATGCGCTACCATGGCCAGGCTGCCTCGCGCGGCGGTGGTCGAGTTCCTTCCGGCGTGTCGTTGCGCTGTTCGCGACGGCCTGCATCAACAGGCAGGAATGCAGTGCAAACAATGAATATCCCGGGGGATCAGGAATGATTGGATACGTAATGCTTGGCACAAACGACCTCGCCAAAGGCGCCCGGTTCTTTGACGCACTGCTTGCCGAGTTCAGTGCAAAGCGACTGATGGACACGGAACAGTTCATCGTCTGGGCCGCGGACCCCATGCAAACATCGTTGGGAATCACATTGCCCGACAGCGGTGTCCCGGCATCGGGTGGCGTGGGAACGATGGTTGCGCTGGCAGGCGGCACGCCAGCGAGAGTGGATGCGTTGCACAGAAAAGCAATTGAACTGGGCGCATCCGATGAAGGTGCGCCGCAACCCCGCGGTCCCGGTTTCTACGCCGGCTACTTTCGCGACCTGGACGGCAACAAGTTTAACGTCTTCTGCATGACCTGATGCGAATCGGCAGCGTGCATTTCCTACCGGGTTGAGCTTATCGGCTTGTTAGGTACCAGTGGAGTTTCTCAACGGACTTAGCTTGTCGGACATTGCCAGCGGTACCACGAGCAAGCGCAGCCCCGCAGAGGCAATCGAAGGCTGCGGGGCTGGACTTCGATTTAGTTCCATGAGCGAACAAGTGTAGACGACACTTGGACCGGGCTTGGACCACGAGGCACGAGAATGGCAAGACTTCCCTCACTGCTGCGCCGCCGGATGCTGATGTCGGCGGGGGCGTTGCCGGTGCTGGCCTTTCTGGGTGACGGCTCCGCACGGGCGGCGACCGCCGAAGTGACCGGACGGCTGGCGCGTTACATGGCGGCTGCACGGCAGCAGGCCTTGCCGGACAACGTGGTCCTGGCTTGCAAGCACCGCATCCTGGATACCTTCGGTGCCATGGTGTCGGGGGCGCGGCTCAAGGCCGGTGACATGGCGATCCGGTATGTGCGATCACAAGGCGGAGCCGTGCAAGCGAGCGTGATTGCCTCCACTCTCCGTACGACATCGACCAACGCCGCACTGGCCAATGCGATGTTCGCCCACGCCGACGAGACGGACGATTTCGAGCCCGTGACCAAGGCCCATCCCGGGTGCTCCTCGGTACCGGCTGCGCTCGCGATGGCCGAGAAGAACGGCGCGTCGGGAATGGAGTTCATCCGGTCCGTGACGCTGGGGTATGACCTCGGTTGCCGGCTGCTGATGGCGCTCGGTCCCGATCACGTGCGGGGCACCCACCGCAGCGCCGAGGGTGTGAGTTCGACGTTCTGTGCGCTCGGTGCGGCCGCGCCGTTGGCATCCCTCGACGAGCGCGGCATGCGCTTTGCCTTGTCCTATGCCGCGCAGCAGGTCTCCGGGCTCTGGAGCTGGGTCAATGACGAGGATCACGTCGAGAAGGCTTTCGACTTTGCCGGCATGGGCGCGCGCAACGGCGTAACGGCCGTGACCATGGCGGAGGCCGGACTGACGGGTACGAATGACGTGCTCGATGGCGCCCACAACCTGCTGGTCGCGATGTCGGCCAATCCGGATCCGGGCGCCATGGTCGATCGGCTGGGTACCCGCTTCTTCGTGACGGAAACGGCGATCAAGACCTTTTCGGTGGGCTATCCCTGCCAGTCCGCGCTCGACGCCTTGCTGGCGCTGCGTTCGCAACACTCCCTGACGCCCGACCAGGTCAAGGCCGTGTCGATCCGGCTTCCTACCGATGCCATCGGCATCGTAGGCGACAGTGCCATGCCCGACGTCAACTGCCAGCACCTCGTGGCGCTCGCGCTCTGGCGAGGCGGGGTCTCGTTCGAGGACAGCCACAATGTGTCGCTGATGAAGGCACCTGAGATCACGGCACTCCGTGCGAGGACGCAACTGACGGCCGACCCTGCGCTCAATGATCCTGCGGCACCGCGCGGCGCCATCGTCGCGCTTGAGCTGACCGACGGGCGTCGCCTCGAGCAGCACACGCGCTTCGCGCCCGGAACCATGGAGAACCCGTTGTCCACCGATAGCGTGAACGCCAAGGTGCGCGACCTCATGCAGCCAGTGCTCGGTTCCGGCAAGACAGAGCGGCTCATCGCCGCGCTCCAGTCGCTCGAAACGCTGGACGACGTGCGGCGTTTGCGGCCGCTGTTCACGGCGTAAGCGTTGCTCGGCACCAGAGCCCCCCGACGGCCCGCTGGAGACACTCGATGACAATTCCTGTCCCCGCTGCTGGCTTGCAGCTGCGCTCATTGGTGAAGGCGAGCGGCGAGCTTGAGCTGTCGCTGGTGCGGACGGAGATTCCGGCGCTGGCGCCGGATCAGGTGCTGATCCGGGTTGAGGCTGCGCCCGTCAATCCCTCGGATGTGCGCGTGTTGCTTGGCACAGCAGACCCCTCGACGCTGCGGAAGCAGGGCAGTGTCGACGAGCCGGTGATCACGGGAGACGTCCCGCCTGCGAGCAGGGGGCTGATGGCGGGACGGCTCAATCGGTCGTTGACCGCCGGAAACGAAGGCGCCGGGGTCGTCATTGCCGTCGGGACCGCAGACGAGGCGCGTGCGCTGCTCGGCAAGACAGTGGCCGTGTTCAGTGGTGCGATGTATGCGCAGTACTGTGTTGTCCGTGCAGCAAGCTGTCTCGTGCTTCCGGACGGGACTGCGCCACGGGATGGCGCGTCCTGTTTCGTCAATCCGCTCACGGCGCTTTGCATGGTTGAGACGATGCGTCTCGAAGGACACACGGCGCTGGTGCATGCTGCTGCGGCGTCGAACCTCGGCCAGATGCTGTGCAGGATCTGCCAGGCGGATGGTATCGAACTGGTGAACATCGTCCGCACCGCCGAGCAGGAAGCGTTGCTTCGCAGTCTCGGCGCTGTCCATGTCTGCAACTCGAGTGCTCCCGATTTCATCGACAAGCTGACCGATGCCATTGCTGCGACGCAGGCGACGCTCGCATTCGATCCAATCGGTGGCGGCGAACTCGCGGGGCAGATCCTGGGTTGCATGGAGGCCGTGCTGAATCGCGACTGGGACGGTCCCTTCCGACGTTACGGTTCTCCAGTGCACAAGCAGATTTACATCTATGGCGGACTCGACCCGCGGCCGACCCTGATCGACCGTTCCTTCGGGATGGCGTGGGGCATCGGCGGCTGGCTCCTCTGGCCCGCGCTCTCCAAAGTCGGCCCCGCGCGGGACCAGGAACTACGCGCCCGGGTGGCCCGCGAAATCAAAACGACCTTCGCGAGTCACTTCACGAGTGAAATCTCGCTGCCCGATCTCCTCAAGCCCGAGATCCTCAAGGCTTGCAAGCGTTCAGCAACGGGACAGAAGGTCCTGGTCAACCCGAATAAGCGCTAGACCGACAGCTTGCAACGCCATTGATTGCAATGGCGTCTGGCCTGACGCTCGGCTTCCCGCGGAGAAGAGAGATTGACCAATTCAGCGCAAGGTGGGCTAAAGTCGGCGCACCGGATGCAGTCAGTGAATGGCTTCGTTACGGAACCAACAAAGTATTCGGGGGAGCATCACATGAACCGCTCACTGCTGATGGCCATCGCACTGCTTGCCGGTTCGCCGCTCGTGGTCGAAGCGGCCGCACCGGTCACGCCAGACAGTTTGGTCGCTGCAGCGAAGCGCGCCGCAGGCCGTGACTATGCAGGAACCTTCCTGCGCATCTGCGTGGCACCGGACAATCTAAACGCCGTACCGCGACCGGCCAATGCTCCCCGTGTCGTGCCGGACCGTGCGACGTGGTACGCGAAGCCCTACAAAGTCTTCGACAATCTCTACTTCGTCGGTACGCTGATTCACTCGGCATGGGCACTGACGACCGCCGACGGCATCATCGTCATCGATACGTTGTTTGACTACGCCGTCGAGCCGGAGATCGTCGCGGGCATGAAGGCACTCGGACTCGACCCGCGCAACATCAAATACGTGCTGATCACCCATGCACACGGCGATCACGACCAGGGCGCGGCGCTGCTGCAGAGTCGTTACGGCGCGAAGGTCGTGATGGGCAGCGTCGATTGGGATGCCACGCTGCAGCGTCCGGAGACCGCACCGGGCGGTGTCCCGAAGCGCGACATCGCGGTGGGACCCGAGGGACTGAAGATCAAGCTCGGTGGAACGACCGTGGAGGCAGTCTCCACGCCGGGGCATTCACCGGGAACGCTGTCGTACTTGTTTCCGGTGAAGGATGGCAATCGCACGCTGACAGTGGCGTACTCCGGGGGCACCGCATTCAACTTCCCGCGACGCAAGGAGAGCTTTGCGATCTACCGCGACAGCGCGGCGAAGATGCATGCGGCGGTGGGCGCAGCGGGCGCGACGATTCTCATGACCAATCACACCGAATTCGACGGCGCCTACGACAAGGCGCGTATCGCTCAGTTGCCGCGCTCGGCCGGCGAGAAGCATCCGTACGAGACCGACGTCGCGACCGTGCAGCGCTACTTCGAGATGACCCAGGACTGCGCTGAAGCCCAGCGCCTGTCGATGGAATAGGCACGCCGATCGCTTGTTCGCTTGACGAGAGACAGCGCTCATGAATTTGCAGAAGCTATTGGGCATCGATCTGCCCCTCATCCAGGCCCCCATGGCGGGCGTGCAGGGCAGTACGCTGGCGATCGCGGTATCGGATGCCGGGGCGTTGGGCTCGCTGCCCTGTGCGGTGTTCGACGTGGAGACGATCCGCAAGGAGCTCGCCGCCATTCGGGCGAAAACGTCGAAGCCGTTCAACCTCAATTTCTTCTGCCACCGGCAACCCGAAGTGGATGAGGCGCAGGAGGCGCGCTGGAAGATGACGCTGGCGCCCTATTTCGCCGAGTTCGGTATCGATCCGTCCAGCATCAGTCCAGGGCCCGGCCGCAAGACGTTCGGTGCCGACCATGCCGCTGTCATCGAGGAGTTCAGGCCACCGATCGTCAGCTTCCATTTCGGTCTTCCGGCGGCACCTCTGGTGAGCCGTGTGAAGAACACCGGGGCGAAGATCCTCGCTTCTGCGACAACCGTGGATGAAGCGCGTTGGCTGGAGGCAAACGGTGCAGACGTCATCATTGCCCAAGGACTCGAAGCGGGCGGCCATCGCGGCCTCTTTCTCACCGAGGACATCGCGACCCAGGTCGGTACCTTCTCGCTGGTGCCGCAAGTACTGAAGGCCGTGAAGGTTCCGGTAGTCGCCGCAGGCGGCATTGCCGATGCGAGCGGCGTTGCAGCGGCAATGGCGCTGGGTGCAGCCGGTGTGCAGGTGGGAACGGCCTACTTGCTCTGTTCGGAGGTATCGACAACGGCCCTGCATCGCGCCGCGCTACAAGGCCCGGATGCGCATATCACGGCACTCACTAACCTGTTCACCGGCCGGCCCGCGCGCGGCATCGTCAATCGCCTCATGCGGGAACTGGGCTACATGAATGCCGCAGCGCCGCGCTTTCCGCTAGCTACCGCGGCGATCGCCCCGCTGCGGGCGAAGGCGGAAAGCCTGGGCAGCGGCGACTTCTCACCGCTGTGGGCAGGGCAGAATACGACGGGGTGCAAGCCCATTTCAGCCGCGCTGCTGACGCGCGAGCTCGCACGAGGCCTGCCAGCGTCCGAGTGAACGCAGCCCAGTCTGCGCTCACGCCGCGCTCGCGGCCGCGCCCACCGGCGCTTCACGAATCGGCAGGTTCGAGAGGGCGGCGAGGGCGGCGAGGCCCATGTCGGCGTACCACATCCAGCTGAAATCACCGAAGGCAGTGAGGGCGAGCCCGCCCAACCATGCGCCAAGGAAGCCGCCGACCTGGTGCGACAGCAACGTGAGTCCGAACAGCGTGGCGAGATAGCGCGTGCCGAACAGCTTGCCGACGATCGCCGCCGTGGGCGGCACCGTCGCGAGCCACGTCAGGCCAAGGCCGGCCGCGAACAGGTAGAAAGTCAATTCCGTCCGCGGGCTCATCAGGTACCACAGGATCAAGAGCGCCCTCGACGCGTACATCACCGCAAGGATGGACTTGCTGCGGAACCTCGCGATACTCGCGCCCGCGATCAGGCTGCCGAAGATGTTTGCGAGCCCGATGATGGCGATGGACCAGCTCGCCACGCTCGCAGGCAATCCGCACAGGTTCACCTCGCCCGGCAAATGGGTAACCAGGAACGCGACGTGGAATCCACAGGTAAAGAAGCCCGCGTGCAGCAGCAGGTAGCTCGGGCTTCCGAGTGCGTCGCGAATTGCCTGGCGGGGGCCACGGTCATTTTCATCGCGGCTGCGCGCCACCGCGCGAGTCCCTGTCAGCTTGTTGACCAGCGGCAACGTGGCCAACGCGACCAGGGCCATTGATGCAATCGCGCCCATCCAGCCAATGCTCTGGATCAGTCGTTGCAGGACGGGCGCGAAGATGAACTGCCCGAAGGAGCCGCCCGCATTGATGACGCCGGACGCGGAGCCGCGTGCCTCGACGGGCAAGCGCTGTGCGGCCGCACCGATCAGCACCGAAAAACTGCTGGCACCCGACCCGATGGAAGCGAGCAGCCCGAGGCTGAGAGCAAGTCCAAAGCCGTTCTTGGTCAACGGCGCGAGGACGCAACCCAGCGCGAGGACCACCAGCCCGCCCATGAGCACCGGCCGCGGGCCGTACTGGTCCGCGACGGCACCCGCGATGGGTTGGATGGCGCCCCACGCGAGTTGCCCGATAGCAAGGGCGAGGCTGATGGTCGCGATGCTGAGGCCCGTCGTCGTAGTGAGCGGCTGCACCAGCAAGCCGAACGATTGCCTGATACCCATCGTGACGGCCAGGATGCCGGCAGCGGCCAATACGACAACCAATGTGTCCGGGCGGCGCAGTCGATCAAACATGACGCGATCCCGGGCGGCGTCGTTGCCGGACTTGAAGTGCTGACATGCGGCGAATCCCTGTAACTTAAGCCCCGGTGCCAAGGGGCAGTCGGCATTCTCGCATTTCGCAAGGGGATTGGCTTACCCCGCTTGCCTGCAGCGCGAAGGGTGCAGGGCAGGGCGACCGGGCAAGCGGTGTGAAGCCTCCGGGGTATCCCGGTCTCCTTGCCCGATGCGATTTGCCCGCGCTCGGGGAATCCAATTGATCGGGATGGGCAACTGTGCAAATCTGGCGCTGACGCACGCACGTCGCCATAGGCAATCGAGAAGAGCCCGTCCGCACCAGAGCTGGAAGGCAATAACCAAGACTGGAACAGGGGGAGAAGGTCATGTCTCGTATCACCACCCGCAGAACATTCGTCCGCGACGCCTCAATGCTGCTCGCAGCGACGCAGGCCGGTCCGTGGTTGAGCCTCGCGTCGGCAGCAGAATCCGAAGCAGTGATCGTCGATACCGCGGCCGGAAAGATCCGTGGGTTCCGGAATGGAGAGATCCGGACATTCAAGGGGATCCCGTACGGCGAAACGACGACGGGCAAGAACCGCTTCATGCCGCCGGTCAAGAAGACGCCCTGGACCGGCACGCGCGACGCGATGAGCTTCGGGCCCAGTTCGCCGCAACCTGGTACGCCTGCAGGGTCTCCGGGGAATGCAGAAGACTGTCTGGTGCTGAATGTGTTCACTCCGGGCGCGGGTGACACCAGGAAGCGGCCCGTGATGGTGTGGCTGCATGGAGGAGGGTTCCGCAACGGGTCGGGCTCGACACCCATCCTCGACGGCAGCAGCCTCGCGCAGACCCAAGACGTGGTGGTGGTGACGCTGAACCATCGACTGAACGTCTTCGGATTCACGTTTCTCGCGCCGGCGATCGGCTCCGACTTCGCGGAGTCAGGCGCCGTCGGCATGATGGACCTGGTTGTCGCGCTTGAATGGGTGCGCGACAACATCGGGCAGTTCGGTGGCGATCCGGGCCTCGTGACGATCTTCGGCCAATCAGGCGGTGGCCGCAAAGTCGCGACGCTGATGGCGATGCCGAGCGCGAAGGGATTGTTCCATCGCGCAATCATCGAAAGTGGTGCCGTGCTGCGCTTGACGACACCCGAAGACGGGCAGCGCCAGACCGAAATGCTGCTCGCCGAACTTGGGCTCAAGCCCAACCAGGCGCGCGACCTGCAGAACGTGCCGATGGAGCGGCTGGTGGCCGCCAGCGCCGTAGTGAACGACAAGTTCGTCATGCGCGAGCCCGGCATGACGGAGAACTCGCCGACCGTGGGCGGCAAGGTCATTCCGTCGCATCCCTGGGATCCCTCAGGCCCGGCCCTGTCGGCAGCTATTCCGCTGCTGATCGGTTACGCGCGCACCGAGGAAACCTGGTACGACCGGCCGACGCCTAAGACGTTGGCCCTCGATGAGGCGGGGCTCAGGAAGCGTTCCACCGAGCGATTGGGGGGCAATCCGGATCGCATGATCGAGGCCTTCCGCAAGGCGCATCCTGAAGCCACGCCGTGGGACCTGTGGATCCTGATTGCGTCGGAGCATCCCCGCGGTGCGTATGCCCGCGAGACGGCCAAGCGCAAGGCGGCCCAGGCCGGGGCGCCGGTCTATCTCTATCGCTTTGACTGGGAGACACCGGAACTCGGCGGGCACATGCGCTCACCCCACACGATCGAGATCCAGTTCGTGTTCAACAACATCAAGATCGCGGGTCCGCTGATCTCGAAGCGGCCGGATGCCTACGCGCTCGCCGAGAAAGTCAGCGCGTCCTGGGCGGCCTTTGCACGAACCGGCAATCCCAATATCCCGCAGCTGCCCAAGTGGCCCGTCTACTCCGCCGCCACTCGCGACACGATGCTCTTCAACAACGACATCCGCGTGGAGAAGGACCCGGACCGTGGTCCGCGGGTCGCGATGGACGAGTTGTTGAAGCTGGCTTGAGCTGGCGATGGGGGACACAATGCAATCAATCCGTTCCGGGGCCAGTGAGCCGCGTTCCTTTTCTGATGGCCGTCCGGCTGGCCGTGCGAGGCTCGTGCTCGCGGCGGGCATGGCTGTTCTCGTGTCCAGTCTGGCAAGCGCAGCGCAATCTGGTGCACAGACCACCCGCATGGGTGAGCCGGTGAATGCCTATGCGCCGGGAGCCAAGGTGTACACGCCGTTTGAGGATGGAGACATTCATCCGTGGCCTGTGCAGGGCCGCGTGTGGCTCATGGCCGGCGAGCCAGGTGAAGCGAACGTTGCTGTCTATGTCGGCGACGAAGGCGCGATCGTCATCGACACCGGTGTGCAGGCGATGGCGCCAAAGTTGCTCGCGCAGATCCAGCAGCTCGTGCAACAGCAGGGTGGGGCACACAAAGCCATCCGCTTTATCGTGAACACCAACGGCCTGGTTGACCACATTGGTGGCAACGAGGTGATTCGCAATGCCGGCGCCCGTGTCGTCGCCGGCGAAGAGCTGGCGCTGCAAAGCCGTCTCGGTGAAGGCGGCGCGGCCGTATGGGCGCACCAGAAAGTGCTTGACCGGCTGGTCGCGGAGACGGCCAACGGCGGGCCGACAGCGCCCACCGAGTCGCTGTGGCCTTCCGACGTCGAAGAGCAGGACGTCTACAACATGTTCTTCAATGGCGAGGCCGTGCAGCTGCATCACGCGGCCAATGCCAATACAGACGGCCAGCTGATGGTGCTATTCCGCGGGTCCGACGTGATCGCGGCCGGGGATGTCGTGAACATGACCAGCTACCCGACCATCGACGTGGCGCGCGGTGGCACCATCGACGGCGAACTGGTCGCGTTGAACACGCTGCTCGACATCGCTGTGCCGGACGATCAGGTGGAAGGCGGCACGATGATCATCCCGGGGCATGGGCGATTGATCGATCTCGGCGACCTCGCGCGCTACACGGTCATCATGACGACCATCCGCAATCGTGTGCAGTTCTACAAGAACCAGGGCAAGACGCTGGACCAGGTGCTGGCCTTGAATCCCAGCAGTGACTATGACGACCGCTGGAGCGCGCCGAGCGGGCCCGGGTCGAAGCGCGAGTTCATCACCGCGGTCTACAGCACGCTGCCGAAACAAGGGACGGTCTTCTTCTCGATGGAGTCGAGCACCCGCGTGCCTGCGACCTCCACGCGCGCAAGCCGCAAGTAACCGGGGAGAGAGCGCATGCCATTGAACAAGGATCTCAGGGGTGCTGCCATGAGCCGCCGTTCTGTTTCTTCCTTGCTTCTTGCCGCTGCGGTGATGGCGAGCCAGTGCGCGCACGCCGCGCAGCCGCCGGCCCCTCCGCCGACCGCGCAACAGGCCGCGCTCGCCGACCTCACGGGTTACTGGGTCGCCGTGGTTGCGCAGGACTGGCGCTATCGCATGATCACGCCTGCCAAGGGAGACTATCGCGGCGTGCCGCTCAATGCCGCGGGGCGCAAGGTGGCCGATGCATTCGATCCGGCACCTTACGGCGGCGCGAACTACCAGACATCGGCCATCATTGACTGTCGCGCCTATGGCGCCGCGGCGCTGCTGCATATGCCGACCCGTCTGCACATCACGTGGGCGGGTCCCAATCAGCTCAAGATCGAAAGCGACTGGGGCGAGCAGACGCGCCTCGTGAACTTCATGCCCAACAAACCCTTCGCGGACGGCCAACTGCCGTTGCTGGTGCAGGCGCAAGCCGCCGGCCCCGATCCCGCGCCTTCGATCCAGGGCCGTTCCGTTGCGTTCTGGGAGCAGCCCTATCGCTTCACGGCGAGCGTCTTCGACCGTGGCCCCAACAATCGCCCGGGTGGACTGGGCGCCGCCGCCGCTGCTGCCCAGATGCAGGGCGGCAGCCTCGCCGTCGTGACCACCGCGTTATCGCCCGGGTGGTTGCGGCGCAATGGGGTGCCGTACAGCTCGCAGGCTCGCGTGGTCGAACACTTCCAGACGTTCGACGATCCGATGGGCGCCAAGTGGTTCAACGTGGCGATCCAGGTCATCGATCCCGAGTACCTCACCACGCCTTTCATGGTGACCGGGGACTTCATGAAGGAATCGGACGGTTCCAGATGGGCGCCGCATTCGTGCAAGCAGGGAGGTGGAAACCAATGAGCCACCTGTTCTCGAAGACGCATCTGCTTGCACGGGTGGCTGCGTGCGCCGCTCTGTCCAGTGCGTTCGTGCCTCAGGCAGCGAACGCGCAGTCCTTGCTCGACGGGTACTGGAACCCGCTGCTCCATCAGGACGGGTATGCGTATGCGGGCGGCCCCGACCAGAACGACTTCGCCGGCATGCCGATCACGCCGGCCGCATTGACAGTGGCGCAAACGTGGGACCCGGGCCAGGCGACGTTGCCCATGCTTCAATGCATCCCATTTGCCGCGACTTACGGACCTCGCGCGTTGACCATCATGCGTGCGTGGGAGAGCCGCGATCCCTATACCAACCAGCAGACGATGATCGAGACATGGATGGCGTTCTCGGCGCAGCACCGTCGCATCTACATGACACCGCAGCCGCAGCCGCCGGCCTGGGCGCCGCACACGTGGCAGGGCTTCTCCACCGGCAAGTGGGTGGGTAACGTGCTGTGGGTCCATACCGACAAGCTCAAGCACTACTCGACGCGAGCGGGGCAGCCGTTCAGCGATCAGGCGACCACGGATGAGCGCTGGTTCCGCTACGACGACCTGCTCGTCAACGTCATGATGATCTCCGATCCGCAGTACCTGTCGCGCCCATGGATCTACAGCAAGTTGTACTACCGCGTGCCGAACGGGACGATGGAACCGTACCCGTGCGGTGCGAATGAACAGATCGATCGTCCCAAGGGCCAGATCCCCATGCACCTGCCCGGTCATGTCGTCATCGACGGCCCGGTGCGGAACGGCATTCCCCTCGAGTCCGCGAGGGGTGGTGAGCGGACGATGTATCCCGAGTATCAGGACTACATGAAGACACTGCCGCAGAATCCGACGCTCAAGCAGGTCACGGATGCGGAGATGAAGGCTGTCGCGGAGGCGGCGCGGCAGTAGCCGGCGGAGTCGCAGAAACAGGAATGACGAGAGGCTGTCGAATGGAGGGCTGTCCGGTCGACTATGAGGTGATGTACCTTCCCTCGCTGCTTCCAAGGAGCCTTCCATGCCCAGCAGCATCCGTTTGCATCGTGTCCTGCGCGCACCGCCCGAGCGGGTGTGTCGAGCGTTCATCGATCCCACCGCCGCCTGCTACATGGGCTGTCAGGAATCGCTCGTGCTGCTGGGCAAGCTCGTCGAGGTGGACATTCCAGACGGAGGGTGATCGCCTGGCCGACCTACGCATGCGTTGCGCGCGAGGCCAATCCCGGCTAGCGTAGCCGCGAGCCGAATGCGGCTACTGGTCATTCAAGGGGAAAGTCGATGCGCGCGTCCATTGCACCATTACTTGCAGCGCTTGCGCTGGTGGCCAGTGCCC
>CAISDJ010000017.1 GCA_903884105.1 uncultured Pseudomonadota bacterium
ACGCGGATGTATGGCGGCAAGGACCATTTGCTGGTGCTCGATTTCCTCTGGCAGGCCGAAGAGCACAGCCTGATGCGACCGGCGAACCTGATTGCCGAGGACGAGGCGGATGCGAAGGCACTCACGGAAAAACTCGGTGGCGAGGGCGACCTCGAAGAGGCCCGCGAGGAAGTGAATGCCGATCGCACCCGAACACTCACCGAGCGACTCAGCCAGAACCGAACCCGGCGCGGCAGCGTGCTCGATCCCCTGGAGCTTGCCGTCACGCTCAACGAGGCCGCGCTGGCGGAATACGTTCCGACCATGGCGTGGCAGGCCCAGTCGCCCACGTCCAAGCAGCTCGATGTGCTGCAGAAGTTCGGCCTCGATACCATGGGCGTCCTGAGCAAAGGGCACGCCTCACTGATTCTCGACCGCCTGATCACACGCCGAAAGCTCGGCCTGGCGACGCCGAAACAAGTCCGGACCATGCGCCGATACGGCCATGCCCACCCGGAAACCGCCTCGTTCGAGGAGGCTAAACAATTCCTCGATGCTCAATTTGCCAACCACTGACCACTCAACTACAAGATGCCGAAATACCGATCCACCGGGCTCTCACTGCCCAGGCGCACACTCGACTACCTGCAACGCGGGGCTGCCGAGGGAATGCGCAATGCTGAACTCTTTGATGCGACCTGTCAGTTCCGTGACGCCGGCCACCCGCTGGAAGACACGGAAGGTCAACTTCTCGCCCGTGCGCTGGCCGACGGGCTCACCGAATCCGAAGCACGGACGACGATCCGCTCGGTCTATGCGCGGAGCTCCAGGGAACCACTCGGAGCATCCGGTCCATTGCCTGCCGCGCCATCATCTGCGCCACGTCGTGCTGCACCCGCTCCGATCCACCGCGAGCGATCCACCATGGCACTGCCAGTCACCCTCGACGACGGCTTTGTCAGGCTCATCGACAAGTGCTTCCAGCCGGATGAATTCGTCGCCATCTCCCCAGCAGCGGAAAACGAAGAAGGTGAAATCGTCCCGCGCCGTGGTGTGACGCTGACGGCCTCCGAATGGAAATCCAAGGTGGCGGCGAAGGGCGGCGTGGACCGTGTCTTCGGCACCAAGCTCGGGTTGTTTCTGCGCATCAATCCGATGACCAAGGGTGGGGCGAAGAACGAGGATGTGACTGCGTTTCGTCATGTGCTCGTCGAATTCGACCGCGACGAAACGGGCAAGCTGATCCCGAAGGAGGAGCAGTATCATGCGGTCGTCGCCAGCGGCATGCCGGTGGCAGCCCTGATCGACTCGGGCAACAAGAGCCTGCACGCTTGGGTGCGGGTCGATGCGCCGGACGAGAAGGAATACAAGCGCCGGGTCGAAATCATCTGGGAATGGTTTTCCGGGATCAACCTGGACAAGCAGAACCGGAATCCATCGCGCCTGTCGCGCTGTCCTGATGGCTGGCGCACGGTCGATGGTCAACTCCATCGCCAGGCATTGCTCGCGGTCGAATTTGGCGCGGAATCGTGGACGGCATGGGAGGCTGCACACTCGAACTCCGACCTGCCGCCCATCCTTCCCGGCCATGCGTTCATGGGCCAGCCGGAACCGGAGCCACCGCAGCTCGTCGAGGGCGTGCTTCATCAGGGAGCAAAGATGGTGCTCGGTGGCCCGTCGAAAGCGCGCAAGAGCTGGTCGCTCATCGACCTCATGCTCTCGGTGTCCACAGGCTCGCCGTGGTGGGGATTTCCGACGCGCCTGGGGCGTGCCCTGTATCTCAACTTCGAGCTTCCTCCGTTCGCGCTCCAATACCGGATCACCCGCATCGCGGCAGCGAAGGAGATCGAGGACTTCACCGGCTTCGACATCTGGAACCTGCGCGGCCATGCCACTGACTTCTCCGCGCTGATTCCGAAGATCCTCGGCCGCATCCGTGACACTGGGTATTCCCTGATCCTGATCGACCCGATCTACAAGGGGCTCGGCGCACGCAACGAGAACGACGCCGGCGACATCGCCAGCCTGCTCAATGAAGTCGAGCAACTGGCACTGAAATCCGGAGCCGCGGCCGTCTTCGCTCGTGACCCTGATGTGATCTTGACGATGACGCCACATGAGGAAGACGACGCCCATGTCATCGACCTCACACTGCG
>CAISDJ010000018.1 GCA_903884105.1 uncultured Pseudomonadota bacterium
CGGCCGCACCCGTCAACCAGCCACCCAAACCCACAGCATGAGCACCGCACCCTACCCCACCACCTGGCCCGGCACGGCCATCATCAAAAGCCAGCACACCCCATTCAACTGGCGCACCGCAGACAAATCCTATGGCTACCTGAACGACCCAGAGGCAACTGCGGTTGCGTTCACCAAAGACCGCTTCTACCGGACGGGAGATCTGGGTGTTCTCGATGAAGACGGCTATCTGCGCATCGTCGGTCGCGTCAAGGACATGATCATCCGCGGCGGACGCAATATCAGCCCGCGATTGATCGAGGAGATGGTTTTCCGCCACCCTGGCGTTGCCGATGTGGCAGTGGCTGGCTTTCCGGACCGCGTGCTTGGCGAGCGCGCCTGCGCGTTCGTCGTGCTGCGGCGCGGCGCGAGTCTGTCGTTCGACGAACTGATCCAATTTTTACGTGGCGAGCACATGCCGACCTGGCAGATGCCGGAGCGGCTGGAACTGATGGAGGAGCTGCCCAAATCGGCAGGCGGCAAGATCATGAAGAACAAGCTGCGCGAGATGATCGCCGCCAAGGTGCAGGCCGAAGCGGACCTTGCCGCAGCGAACCCGGTTCCCAAGGCGGCCTGAGCCGCTGTCTGTCTGGCACCCATGACATCCACGCACGAAACAGACGTCGTGATCATCGGCGCCGGGCCGGTGGGCCTGTTTGGCGTGTTCGAGTGCGGCATGCTGCGGATGAAATGCCACGTCGTGGACACACTTGAAGCCCATGGTGGGCAGTGTGCGGCGCTGTACCCCGACAAGCCGATCTACGACATTCCCGGTTTTCCCCGGATCGATGCCGGTGACCTCGTGAACAACCTCGTGCGGCAAGCGGCACCATTCGCACCCGTGTACCACCTGGGGCGAACCGTGGCAGGGCTCACGCCTCACGGCGACCAGGGCTTCAGCGTGCTGCTTTCCGATGGCAAGTCGATCGTGTGTCGGGCGGTCATCATCGCAGCTGGCGGTGGGAAGCTGGTTCCGAACCGCCCACCGATCCCCGGCATCGAGGCCTATGAGGGCCAGGGCGTGCTGTATCGCGTGGCCAATCTGGAGGCGCTGCGAGGCAAGCGTGTGGTCATTGCGGGGGGCGGTGATTCCGCGGTCGATTGGGCGAATGGGCTCGTGGGAGTCGCGCAACACATCATGGTTGTGCACCGCCGCCCCAAGTTCCGCGCTGCGCCGGCGGCGGTGGAAGCGATGATGCGCTCGGTGGGTGAGGGTCTTGTCGAACTCGTGACGCCGTTCCAACTGGCCGCGCTTGACGGCAGCAATGGCAAAGTCGAGACGGTCACTGTCGCTGACGAGAGTGGCCAGACACGGGAACTGCAGGCCGACATCCTGCTGGCACTCTTTGGCATCGCGTCGCACCTCGGGCCGATCGCCGATTGGGGACTCAGGCTGCACCACCAGCAGATCGACGTCACACCGCACACCTGTGAAACATCGATTCCCGGCGTGTATGCCGTGGGCGACATCGCAGGCTACAAGGGCAAGCTCAAGCTCATTCTCACGGGGTTCGCCGAGGCCGCGTCCGCAGCGCACGCCATCTTTTCCCGTGTGCACCCGGATGAGGTGCTGCACATGGAGCATTCCACCACCGTCGGCATTCCGGTGTCGTGAACCGTCTTCGCGTCAGGTCAGTTTCATCAACCCGCAACAGGGCAACTTAGGAGACAAGCATGCATTACAAACTCACCACACTCATCGTCGCGGCGGGCCTGTCGGTCTGCATGTCGGCGTCCGCCGCCGACAAGGTCAAGATCGGATTCGTGTCCACCTTGTCGGGGCCGCAAGCCTTGCTTGGCAAGCACCAGTCCGATGGCTTCATGCTCGCGGTGAAGGAGCTGAACGGCAAGATGGGCGGCCTGCCCGCCGAAATCAGCCAGAACGACGACCAGTTCAAGCCCGATGTGGCCCGGCAACTCGCGGAAAAGCTGGTCAAGAAGGACCAGGTGGACGTTGTGACGGGGTTGCTGTTCAGCAATGTGCTGCTGGCGTTGTACAACCCCATCGTCGACTCGAAGACCATTCTCATCACGGCCAATGCGGGCGCGTCGCAGGTGGCAGGCAAGCAGTGCTCGCCATATTTCTTCTCGTCGGCCTGGCAGACCGATCAGGCGCCGTCTGCGGTGGGAGCCTACGTGGCCAAGACCGGTGCCAAGAAGGTGTTCATCATCGCCTCCAACTACCAGGCTGGTCAGGACGCCGCCAACGGCTTCAAGCGCACGTTCAAGGGGCAGGTGGTCCAGGAGATCTATCCGCCGTTGTCGCAATCCGATTTCTCGGCAGAGATTTCGCAGATCGCCGCCACCAGCCCGGACGCCGTGTTCGCGTTCGTCGCCGGATCACCCGCCGTCAACTTCGTCAAGCAATATGCGGCTTCCGGCCTGAAGAAGGACATCCCGCTGTACTCTGCGTTCACCGTCTACGGTCCGTACCTCGAGACGATCGGCGACGCTGCGCTGGGTTCCCGTTCGGCCGGCTTCTGGACGCCCGACATGGACAACCCTGCAAGCAAGCGCTTTGTCGAGGCCTTCCGCAAGGAATACGGTTACGTGCCGTCCAATATCTCCGCGCAGGCCTACGAAGCCGCCAAGCTCATTGATGCAGCCGTGACGCAAGTGAAGGGCAAGGTCGAGGACCGCGACGCCTTCGCCAAGGCGATTCGCGAGGCGCGCTACGACTCGATCCGCGGGCCGTTCCGCTTCGGCAAGAACAACTTCCCGGTGCAGAACTTCTACGCGACCGAAATCGCCCGGCTGCCTGATGGCAAGCTCATCGAGTCCAATCGTGGCATCCTGCTGAAGGACGACGTGGATCCGTACGCAGCCGAATGCCCGATGAAGTGAATTGCCTTCCAGGCCGGAGGAGTCATGTCACCTCCGGCCAGTACGCACCCGCGCCGAACGTTCCATCAATGAAGCTTCGCCCATGATCACCCCAGGACTCGTCCTTATTCAACTGCTCAACGGTCTGCAGTTCGGCATGACCCTGTTCCTGTTCACCGCAGGGTTGACACTGGTTCTGGGCATCATGAACTTCATGAACCTGGCCCATGCGTCGCTTTACATGGTGGGCGC
>CAISDJ010000019.1 GCA_903884105.1 uncultured Pseudomonadota bacterium
TGCCACGGCACCAACGCATGCTGGCCGCACCTTCCTCCCGCTGTCCAGAATCTTTGCAATTCTTTGTTTTTTAGCAGGTTACTTCATGTTAAATCCGCGTGGTACGATCCGCGCCCCACTCGCGTAAACACGCATTAACGTCGCCGCACATGACCGATGCCGACATCTTAAGCTCGCAGGCCGAAGCGATCCGCGCCAGCGGCATCCTGGGCCGGTCGAGCCTGACGCAGCGGTTGTTCGACTTCCTGATCGAATGCTCGCTCAAGGGCAAGATCCCCAAGGAAATTGAGGTCGCGATCGATGCGTTCGGTCGTGGCGACAACTTCGACGTCTCCCAGGACGCAGTGGTGCGCGTCTACATCCACAAGCTGCGCCGCAAACTTGAAGAGTTCTATGCCGGGCCCGGGAAGTTGGAAGCGAGTCGAATCGTCATTCCACGGGGTGAATATCGTCTGGCAGTAGCACCGAACGCTGCGGCAGTGGTCGTCCCCGACAGTGAACCTGATGGGCCTGTCGCGTCGACGCCTCGGTGGTACCGATGGGCAGGTGCGCTGCTTGGGGTATCGCTGTTGGTCAACCTCCTTCTCGTGCTGACCGGCCCCCTGCAGGTCGGCAAGGAAACCGATCCTCTCAAGCAGGTGCGCGAGAGCGCCCTCTGGTCACCGTTGCTTGATGATGATCTCCCCATTTACGTAGTAACTGGTGACTACTACATCTTCGCCGAGGTGGACCAGTTCCTCCTGGTGACGCGGCTGATCCGCGACTTCAACATCAACTCACGCGACGACTTCGAGCGCGCGCTGCAGAACGACAGCAGCCTCGCCGACAAGTACCAGGACCTGAATCTCGCCTATCTGCCCACCGCCAGCGCATTCGCCCTGCGCGATGTCATGCCCGTCCTCGCGTTGGCCAACCGCCGCGTGCAGGTGATCATGGCTTCAGACGTGAATCCAAACCTGCTGAAGTCCGGGCATGTGATCTACATCGGCTACTTCAGCGGCATGGCGACGCTGCACGAAGTGATATTTGCCGGATCGAGACTGATGTCGGGGGAATCGTATGACGAACTGTATGACCGCACAACGGGCACCAGCTATGTCAGTGACGTCGGCTCGGAACAGGGCCGACTCAAGTACCGCGACTACGGTTACATCTCGACCTTTCCAGGCCCGAACGGCAACCAGTTCGTGATCCTCGCAGGTACTCGCGATATCGCTGTCATGAGGACCGCCGAGGTTGCGACACAGGACAACAGCCTGCGTGAACTCCGCACGCTGCGGCCGGAAGGGGCCTTCGAGGCGTTGTACGAGGTCTACGGATTTGGACGAACTGACATCGACGCCAAGCTGATCTTTACCTCGCCGCTCGATACCAAGGCAATCTGGCGGGAATCCCCTGCCAAGGAGTGATCAGCCACGCACGGCTTATTGCAATCGCAGCAACTCAACCTCGAACACAAGCGCGGCGCCGCCGGGAATCACCCCTCCCCCGGCTCCCCGGTCGCCATACCCAAGACGGGCCGGCACGATGATCTGCCGCTTGCCACCGACCTTCATCCCCAGCAAGCCATCGTCCCATCCCTTGATGACGATGCCGGAGCCGACGCGGAACTGAAACGGCCGACCGCGATCCCTGGAGCTGTCGAACTTGTAGCCGCGGTGATCCGGCGCCCCAGGATCATAGAGCCAGCCGTCGTAGTGCAGCTCGACAGCGGAGGCACTACCGACTGAAGGGCCGGTTCCCGCCACGATGTCGGTCACCTGCAGATCCTTGATCGTGGCCCATGCTGCCACCGTCTCCGGCCTGATCGAACGCGATACGCTCTCGTTTCCCTGGCAGCCCGCCATGCCGAAGGCCGCGAGGCCAAGCAATGCCACTATTGATCCCGCCCGCATCACGCCCATGAGACTCCCCGCGGCACTCGCCGCCTACTTCAGTGACAATAGCAGCCGGTTAAGCCGCTGGACAAACGCGGCCGGATCCGGGAGATGACCGCCATCCGCCAGCGTCGCCTGTTCGAATACCAAGAGCGCGAGATCATCAAACTCCGCCCCGTCCTGCAAACCGGCGATGCGGGCCAGCAGCGGGTGTTCTGGATTGATCTCGAGGATGGGCTTCGATTGAGGCGGCTTCTGCCCCGCGGCCTCGAGGATCCGGCGCATCTGTGCGCCGATGTCGTGCTCGCCCAGCACGAGGCAGGCCGGTGATTCGGTCAATCGCGAGGTCACGACTACCGTGTCGACGTAGTCCGCCAACCTCTTCTGCAGGCGCTCGGTCAGCGCCGTGTGGGCGCCGGCCAACGACTTCTGCGCCTGCTTCTCCTCTTCCGTCTGGATACCCGACAGGTCGAGCGTCCCGCGCACGATGTTGCGCAGCTTCTTGCCTTCGAACTCGCGGAAGTGGTCCATCAGCCATTCGTCGACACGATCAGAAAGCAGCAGCACTTCGATTCCTTTTCGCTTGAGCACTTCAAGGTGCGGGCTCGAACGGGCAGCTGCGGGGCTGTCGGCAATGATGTAGTAGATCGCCTCTTGCCCTGACTTCATCCGGGCGATGTAGTCTTCGAGACCCACCGATTGCGCATCGCCGGCCGCATCTGCGGATTGTGTGGTGGCAAAGCGCAGCAGCTTGGCAATGCGTTCACGGTTCGTCGCATCTTCTACGGGGCCTTCCTTCAGTACCGTGCCGAATTCCTTCCAGAACGCGGCGTACTTCTCCGGCTCGTCCTTTGCCAATTTGGCCAGCAGGTCGAGAACGCGGCGGGAGATCGCACCGCGAATGCTCTCGATGGCCTCGTCGTCCTGCAACATCTCACGCGACACATTGAGCGGCAGATCGGCCGAATCAATGATTCCCTTCACGAAGCGCAAGTACGAGGGCAGGAACTGCTCGGCGTCATCGAGAATGAAGACACGTCGCACGTATAGCTTGAGGCCCCGCGCCGCATCCCGATGCCACAGGTCGTAGGGAGCACGCTCCGGAATATAAAGCAGGCTGGTGTACTCCTTTGCTCCCTCGACGCGGTTGTGCGCCCACGCGAGGGGGTCGGAGAAATCGTGCGTGATGTGCCGGTAGAACTCGCGGTAGTCGTCGTCCTTGATGTCATTGCGCGGCCGGGTCCACAGGGCCTGCGCGTGGTTGACTGTCTCGAAGCCCGGCACTTCTTTCGCGTCGGGCGCCGCCGTTGCACGCATCCGCACCGGGAACGCGATGTGATCCGAATAGCGGCGCACCAGCGACCGCAGCCGGTAGTCGCTGGAAAAATCCTTCTCCGCGTCCTTCAGATGCAACACGATCGTCGTGCCGCGGGCAGGCCTGTCGACCGTCTCGACGACGAACTCGCCTTCGCCACGGGACTCCCAGCGCACGCCCTCGTTCGCGGGCAGCCCGGCACGCCGCGAGAACACCTCGACGCGATCGGCCACGATGAACGAGGAATAGAAGCCCACGCCGAACTGGCCAATGAGCTGTGCGTCCTTCTTCTGGTCGCCCGTCATGCGGCCGAGGAATTCCGCTGTGCCTGAGCGCGCGATGGTGCCGAGGTGCTCGATCGCCTCCTGACGGCTCATGCCAATGCCGTTGTCGGTCAACGTGATCGTCCCTGCTGCCTCGTCGGACTCAAGCGTCAGCCCGAGTTCGGGCTGACCTTCGAGGAGGCCCGGATTGGCCAGACTCTCGAACCGCAGCTTGTCGCAAGCATCCGAAGCATTGGAGATCAGCTCGCGGAGAAAGATCTCCTTGTGGCTGTAGAGGGAATGAATCATCAGCTTGAGCAGCTGCTTGACCTCGGCCTGGAACCCCAGCGTTTCCTTGTGAGGGGGCGCGGCCTGGGCTTCATTTGCAGTCATCGTCGGAACCTCCAGCGGAACAGATCATCGGGAAAGGCACAAAATGGGGACTCGAGCAGGGCGCTGCAAGGCGTTGCGCCCGCATAACCCGTCGAAGGGCGGCAATTCAAGCAGAAGTGGCACTGCAGAGCCACCCCATCAGGGGGTGGCGGCGCAATCGAGTCGCCGAATGGCGGTCAGGCGTCCCGCAGGGTTCCGCCCGCGGAAGATGAGCTGCGCCCTCTGTGGAACCGCGTTGAGGCCAGCAATAGAGCCAGGGAGGGGGCGGCGAGTGCAGGAAAGCGAAGGCAGGCCAATCCTGTCGCGAGGAGGGCTGCCATGGCGGCCAGGAAGCCGAGCGCCCGGGGAAGCAGCGTCCAAAGTGCTACAGCCGCATCATCAAGCTCGTCCATCCACAACAGGAAGACTTCCATGGCAATTCCACTTCAACGGGGTACCGTGAGAATCTAACGAACGCCCGCCATGGGCCGCTGTGAGCGGCCTCACGGCATGCCAAAGCCAGGTTGGGCTGCTTAGCCTGTGCGTCTGCGGCGTGCGACGGCTGACTCAGGGCTGGCTGACTGAGAGAATCCCTGCTCCAGACCGAGGCTTGCATGCCGGTCTCCTGCTGCGTACGCTCGGATCAGCCGTGACACCTGAAGCCACCCCGCTCCATGGTCGGCCCGATGAGGTGCCGCGCCGTATCGTTGTGCTGAACCCCAAAGGCGGTTCCGGCAAGACGACGATTGCAACCAACCTCGCGAGCTATTACGCAGTGCAGGGGTTGAAGCCGACACTGATGGACTTCGATCCGCAGGGATCCAGCTGGCGGTGGGTCCGCAAGCGGGCGGAAACTGCACCGCCGATTCATGGCATCGCGGCCTACGAACGCAACTCCCGCGTCACGAAGTCCTATGCTTTGCGCATCCCGGCGGATTGCCAACGCGTGGTGGTGGACACGCCGGCGGCCCTGGTAGCGCAGTCCATGCCCGCCCTGACACGGCAGGCAACTGCCATTCTGGTGCCTGTCCTGCCGTCGGACATTGATATCCACGCAGCCACCCGATGCATCTCCAACCTGCTGCTGGTGGCGAAGATTTTGCGATCAGAACAGCGCATTGGCGTGCTTGCCAACCGGGTCAAGAGAAACACCCTCGTGTATGGATCGCTGCTGCGGTTCCTGGAAACGCTCAAGATCCCGGTCGTCGCCACCTTGAGGGACTCCCAGTCGTATATCCGTGCTGCAGAAACGGGGCTTGGAATCTTCGAGATGAAACCGAGTCAGGTCGCGGACGACCTGGCGGAATGGACGCCACTGATCGAATGGCTCGGCCGGCGGCCCGTGATGGGAGATGCTGGAAATGCGCTGCTACGAGCGGCAACAGTGGCTCAACGGGCATCCCTTCCCTGAGTTCGGCGCGGAGAGCGCGCCTGAGTGCGCTTTACTTGTCTTTGTCCCAGCTGTTCTTGACGCGATCTGCCCAGCTCTTGTAGCTGCTCCAGCTGTGCAGCGAGCCGGTGATCGCAGCGTGCCTGGCATTCGAAGGTGGGGCCCGGTTCAGCCAGTTGCGCTGTCCGTCCCAACGCTCGCGCGGCAACCCGTCCTTTGGCTTCGCGCCAGTGTCATCTCCCATCCAGACCCGGGATCCTGCAGGACCGGCAGGATCATCTGCCTTGCGATCGACCATGTGCTACTACTCGGTTGCTTGTCGCTCTTGCGATGCGAACGGGTGGGAAGTCGAGGGCAAACTACGCACTGGCGGCCATGCCGGGTGAGGAACTGGGTCACACCAGCCCCTTGATGGCCCGGGACTGCGACGAGGGTCGCCGATTACGGGTTAAATCGACGTCTCGCGTAGTAGCGCGGCGAAGGCCGGCTTGATCTCGCCCAGCAATTCATCGATGGCTATCGGCACCAATGTCACCAGCACGTCGAGCAGGACAATGGCGTTCACGATGGCATCCTGCCGACTTGCTGCCCGGAGACGCTGCGCCATCCCCTTGTTCACCTGGTGCAGGCCTTCGTAGACACGCGCAAGGCCCCCGAGGCCCGGCTCCGGCTGCGCCCCCTCCTCGGCCGCGAAATGCCGAGCCATGAGGTACATGGCTGCCACGCGATAGGCCGTCTCGGTTTCGCTCGAGAACGGCAGATGAAAGCGGGCCATCGGGCGGAACACCGCCGTCCGCGGGCACCCGCTCGACGCCATGATCAAGCCGATCAGGGAAGCCAGGCCCTGTTGCGCCGAAAGATTTGCGCTCACCGCCCGCTCTTCCGTCTCGACCACGACCCGGAGCTGGTCATATGACACCAGGTTGGCAAAGCGGTCGATCACCTCGGCGAGCTGTAGCGCAGCCGGACAATGGGCGTCCGTGGCGGCCTGGAGCGGACACCCGCGGCACTGGTTGAATCCGAGGCGCGTCCAGTCCGGAGGGTTCGCCATCGCCGGGGGCGACAGGGCTGCGGTGTCCTTGTCCAGCTCCAACGCAAACAGGTGGGACTGGCCGTCGGGAAGCTCGAAGCGATAACGAACCGGGACCGTACTCACGATATGAGGCGATAGCAGGGCCGGTATTCGCCCGCGAGCTTCATGCGGCGTTGCGCAACGAAGGCGGTGAGCAGCTGGTCGAGCAACTCGACCATGCCTCGGTCCCCATGCAGCTCAAAAGGACCGAACTGCTCAATGGCCCGGATGCCGCTCTCCTTGACGTTGCCGGCCACGATGCCGGAAAACGCCCGCCGCAGGTTGGCCGCAAGCTGGTGCGGCTCCATGTCACGGCGCAACTCCAGCCTGGCCATCGCCTCGTGGGTCGCCTCGAACGGATGCTGGAATTCCGACGGGATCCGCAGCAGCCAGTTGAAGTTGTACGCATCGCTTCGGGCGCGTCGCGACTGCCGCACCGACTCGAGCCCGTGAACGATGAGCCGCGCAGCTTGTGCCGGATCACCAATGACGATGGAGTAGCGATCGCGTGCCTTCTGCCCGAGCGTCGCACCAATGAACGCATCGATCTGGCGGAAGTAGTCCGCAGAGGACTCAGGCCCCGTCAACACGACAGGCTGCGGTTGGTCGGCATTCTCCGGATCGAGCAGGATGCCGAGCAGATACAGGATCTCTTCAGCGGTGCCGGCACCCCCTGGAAACACCACGATGCCGTGCCCCGTCCGGACGAACGCCTCGAGGCGCTTCTCGATGTCCGGCATGATCACGAGCTGGTTGACGATGGGGTTGGGCGGCTCTGCGGCGATGATGCCGGGCTCGGTCATGCCGATGTAGCGGCCGTCACGGATGCGCTGCTTGGCGTGGCCGATCGTGGCCCCTTTCATCGGCCCCTTCATTGCGCCTGGACCGCATCCGGTGCAGATATTCAACCCCCGAAGCCCGAGTTCGTAGCCCACCTTCTTGGTGTAGTCGTACTCGACGGCGGAGATGGAATGACCGCCCCAGCACACCACCAGGTTCGCGCCGCTTTTCTGGTCGAGGATCCTGGCATTGCGGAGAATGTGGTAGATGGCGTTGGTGATGCTGCCCGGGTCTGCCAGATCGAATCGTCCGCTCCCGAGCACCGCATCGTGGATATAGATGATGTCGCGCAGGACCGCGAACAGGTGCTCCTTGATGCCGCGGATCATCTGCCCGTCGACGAACGCACCCGCAGGCGCGTTGCGCACTTCGAGCTTGACGCCCCAAGCCTGCCGGCCGATACGGATATCGAAGTCCCGATATTTTTCGAACAGCGCCTTGGCATCGTCCGTCTCGGACCCGGAGGTCAGGACAGCGAGCGCGCATTGCCGGAAGAGCTGGTAGATCCCCCCCTGCCCTGCCGACAGCAGCTGGTTGACCTCCCGCTGGGACAGGTTCTCGAGGCTGCCAAGCGGCGACACCCTAGCGTCGACGACGTCCTCGGGATCGACCTGGGTGACAGAAACCGAGGCGATGCCCGGTCGAGTTTCGGTCACGGAACGATCTCGATCGGGGTATTCGGCGGCGTCATCATCCAGATCTCAACCATGTCGGCGTTTGAGACCGCGATGCAGCCATCGGTCCAGTCGTTCCTGAGGTAATAGTCGATCCCTTTGCGTGGGGTATTGGGCAGCCCGTGGATCATGATGGCCCCACCGGGACGGACGCCCAACTTGCGGGCCCGCGCAACGTCTTCCTCGTTCGGATATGAAACTTCCATGGATAGAAAGTACTCGCTGCGCGGATTGCGGCGGATCAGGCGATACTTTCCTTCCGGCGTCCGGAAGTCGCCTTCCTGCATCTTGTGGCCATCGGGACTGAGACCCAGCGAGATACGATAGGTCCGCAGGATCTCGCCTTGCCGCATCAGGTACATGCGGCGCTCACGTTTGCGAACCAGAATGGTGTCCACGGCAGGCAAGCCGAAATCGGAGATGGCCGGCAGACGGGCCGTGGAGTAGCCCGAGGTGTCGCTGACCGCAGCCTCCATGGCGCTGGCTGTGCTTGCGGCCAACAGGAGCCCGCAAAGCCCGGCCGCCAGCATCGTCGCAACAAAGGAAAGCAGCCTCATGCCGAGTCTCGCGTTTCGCATATCGTCGGTATTATAAGCAGGGTGTGTGGTCAACGGAGCGACTCCAAACGGCGACGACAGGCTAAGGACCGGCTCCAATGAGCCTGACATCCGTACATTCGCGGTTGCCTGGCCCCGTTTCCGCCACGATGACGTAGCGGCGGCCCGCCGCCAGATCAACTTGCAACCGATGTCGGCCACCCCCGGCCCCGGCAATCGAACAGTCGATGAGCAATGAGTGCTGCCCTGGCTGCAAGTCGACGGCACTGAAGCGGACATCGACCGTGAGTCCGTCGACCTGGCGCAGGAGCAACGAAACCGGTGCACCGGCGCGCATCTTGTAGTCACCCTGGACGCGCGCCACCTCAGCGAGAGGCAACCGGGGTCCTTCATACCCCTGCAGCGTCATGCAGCCCTCAAGCAGCAGCAGGCTTCCGATCACCAACACTTGGCTCGATTTCATGTTGCTGCCGACCCACCCTGCACGGCCTCGAGATGTGGAATGACCAGCTGCGTACCCGGGCGGACTTCGCCCAGGTCCACATCCGGGTTGTACTGCCGCAGCAGCCAGATCGGCACGTTGAAGCGGGTCTGCGCCAGCAACCAGATCGACTCTCCCGGCCGCACAACATGCATCTCGCTGCCAACAATGCGGAATTGTGCAAAGAAGGTCTCTTGCAGCTGCCTGTGGTAGTTCACGCGCTTCTCTTCGAACTCGCGCGCGGCCACCTTCGAGAAGTCCAGCTTCAGGCGACGCCCGATGAAAAGCGGTGCCGCCGGCTTCATGCGATTGAGGCTGCGCAGGTCGCTCGCCTTCAGGCTTAACCAGTCCGCGTAGTGGCCGAGTGTTTCGGCTGCCTCGACACGAATGGAACGATCGGCAGCCACCGAGTAGTCGCTCGGGTCCGCCGAGACCGCCGCCTGGACGCCGGGAACCAGCGTCGGACCAAAGGCTTCCGCCTCGCCCTCCGAAGTCGGCTCGGCTGCTTCGGTTGCCGCGGTCGGTCCCTGTGGCGCCGATCCAATCTCGACAACTGCCTGTACCACGGCAGCTGCATCGGGTGCGGCGGCGACACTTGCCGCCTGCGTGATCGACAGGACCTGGCCTTCGTAGATGAAGTTGCGTTCGCGAATGCCGTTCAACGCCATGAGGCGGACTTCGGTCAAGCCATGGCGGCTGGCGATCTTCGACAGCGTGTCGCCGCGACGGACCACATAGCGGTCGTCGGCCGCGGGCTTGCCCTGGGCCACGACGGCCGTGGACTCGACAGATGTCGCCGCAACCTTCGCTGTGGCCGCCGGGGATTGAGCCTTCTTGTCAGGCAGAACCAGCACCTGGCCGGCGCGCACCCGATAGGGCTTGTCGATACCATTGAGCTCGGCCAGCGTGACGAGTGGCAAGCCGTAGCGTGATGCGATCACCGACAACGACTCACCGCTTTGAACCTGATGCCGGGTTTCGGCGACCTGTCCGTCGAAGCGCTGATTGCCCGGCACTCGCGCGAGCCCGGCCCGCAGATCGACGTTCGGGGGAACCCGCAATTCGTAGCCGCGCGGAATATGCCGCGTGCCGCTCCAGACGGCGGGCAGCAACGCGGGATTCATGCGCTTCATCTGCTCCATATCCAATCCAAGCATATTCACGAGACTGCGCATCGACATGAACTCAGGGAGAACAGCCATCTGGCTCGCATCGGCGGGATCGCGGTCCATGGGCCCGAAGAAGCGTTCCGGATTGGAATCGATCTCAAGGGCCGCGAGGAACGCGACATAGAAGTTGCGGGAGGCAAAGCCGAACGTCCGGCTGCGATACGTGCGGACGATGGTCGCGATATTGTCCGTGCCAAGCGTATCGCGCGCGCGTCGCATGCCGGCCGCACCGTGGTTATAGGCGGTGAGCGCAAGCGGCCACGAGCCCAGCACTGCGTAGTTCTGCTCGAGGAACTGCGCCGCTGCTTCTGTCGATTTGTAGGGATCCAGCCGTTCATCGACGACATTGTCAATGCGCAGGTAGCGACGGCCCGTGCTGCGCATGAACTGCCACATGCCTGCCGCGCCCACCTTCGAATACGCGTATGTATTGAACGAGGATTCGACATGGGGCAATGCGGCAAGCTCGCGGGGCAAGCCCTTCTTCTCGAACGTCGCGGCGATCTTGGGCATCCAGGCGCCCGATCTCACCAGGCCTTCGCGGAACCGATTCGACTGGCCGAGCTGGTAGCGCACCCGCTCCGCGGCATCAGTGAACTCCTCTTTGGTGGCTCTAGCAGGCCAAAGGTCACGAATTCGCTGCTCGTCCACGCTCAGGGGGCCAGGATCGCGGCTGCCGAGCTTGCGCAACGTGCGGACGACCCGGTCCTTGGCTTCATCAATGCGCTGTGAGCGGCGGGCAGGCGGCAAATCTTCGGGGAAGCCCAGAATCTCGTAGACGACATCCACGCGCTCGTTGTCGTGAATGAATCCCCCGTCAGTAGACACTTCCGTGTAGACGCGACGCCAGAAAACCACGTCATGCTCGAGCTCTGCCGGCCTGACAAACACGCTTGCTGCCGCCGCCGGCGGCACCGGCAACAGGCATTCGCCGGCCACAAAGACCAGCGCAATCAGGGAGTGGCAAAGTCGAAGGGTCATGAACCGCCGGGACCCAGGCAGGCGAAGGAGAAGATGCATGACCTTCTATGCGGTTTACCGACCTAAGGCAAACTATGTCAAGCCACGGATGTGACGAAGGTCTCACCGCCCGGTGAGTATCAGGAGCGACCGGACAGCCGCTCCTGCCGCCTTGAAACTGATCGCCCTGAACCTTCGCTGTCGATCAACTCACCCGCACTTCGAGTCTCCGCAGGACAGGCAGGTCATGCAGCCGTCCATCATGACAACGGCTGCGGTGCTGCACTTGAGGCACAGCTGCGCACCGTCCGGGAAGTGGCTCTTGGCGAAGGCGTCCTGCTGCTTCGTCTGCGCCTCGAATTCCTTCTTCTTGTCGTCGATGAGCTTCTTGCGATGCTCGTCCATTTCCGGACGCTTCAGCATGCCGATGGTCTGCAGGTGCTTCTCGATGACATAGCCTAGTTCGGCGATGATCGAAGGCATGAACTTGCCACCGGTTTGCCAGTAGCCACCGCGGGGATCGAACACCGCCTTGAGTTCCTCCACCAGGAACGTCACGTCGCCGCCCTTGCGGAACACGGCGGAGATGATGCGCGTCAGTGCCACGATCCACTGGAAGTGATCAAGGTTCTTCGAGTTGATGAAGATCTCGAACGGCCGGCGCGCCTCGTGGACCGTCCCCTCGTTGAGCACATAGTCGTTGATGGTCACGTACATCGCGTGATCCGACACGGGCGTCTTGATCTTGTACGTGGAGCCAATCAGGACATCGGGACGCTCGAGCTTCTCGTGCATCCAGATGACGTTGGCTTCCTTCGGCCGCGAGCTCTCTTCCTTCGCAGCGGCAGCGGCCTTTTCGGCAGCCCTGTCAGCGGGCTTCTCGACCTTGTACTTGACGATCTTCGAATCGATTTTCATGGCTTATTCCCGTCGCAACTTGCGCGACCCTCAAACATTGAATCCGGCTCCTGCATTTCCAGGTACAAGGATGTACCCGCCGCCGCAGGTGGCGAGCAAGCGGCAAAAACCACGCTTTTGGCCGCTTGCCCGAGAGATCGTGACAGGGAGTCCGATCCCTCGAAATAGATCAGAACTTGCCGTAGTACCCCTCTTTCATCGCGTCGTAGAGATTGGCGGCAGTGTGCTTCTCGCCGTCGTATTCAATCTCCTCGTCGCCCCTGGCCTTCACTTCAGACCCGTCTTCCAGCGTGAACACATACGTCGTGTTCTTGAGGTCTTCTTCCTTCACCAGCACGCCCTGAAAGGCCTCCGGATTGAAGCGGAACGTCGTGCAGCCCTTAAGTCCCTGCTCATAGGCGTACATGTAGATGTCCTTGAACTCCTCGTAGTCGAAGTCCGTAGGCACGTTCGCAGTCTTCGAGATGGATGAATCCACCCACAACTGCGCAGCGGCCTGGATGTCGACATGCTCGCGGGGCTTCACGTCATCCGCAGTAGTGAAGTACTCGGGCAGTTTCTCGGCCGGAACTGTCGAGTTCGGCATCGCGCGCGGATTCACGAGCTCACGATAGGCGAGCAGCTCGAACGAGAAGACGTCGATCTTCTCCTTCGACTTCTTGCCCTCGCGGATCACGTTGCGGAAATAGTGGTGCGCAAACGAAGGCTCGATGCCATTCGATGCATTGTTGGCGAGCGACAGCGAGATCGTGCCGGTCGGCGCAATCGAGCTATGGTGCGTGAAGCGTGCGCCGACTTCGGCCAGTTCATCCACGAGATCCGGCGCCGACTCCGCGACGCGCTGCATGTAGCGGCTGTAGCGGGCATGCAGGATGCGGCCCGGGATCTTCTGGCCTACGCGCCAGCCGTCCCGCGCCATTTCGGGCCGCTTGCGCAGCATCTCGCCCGTCACCTCGAACTCCTCGATCATGATCGGTGCCGGCCCCTTCTCGCGGGCCAGGTCGAGCCCGGCTTCCCAGCCGGCAATCGCCATTTCACGGGACACGTTCTGCGTGAACGCAACGGACTTCTTCGAGCCGTAACGCATGCCGAGCATCGTGATGGAGGAGCCAAGACCCAGAAAACCCATGCCGTGACGGCGCTTGCGCGTGATTTCGTCACGCTGTTGCCCGAGCGGCAGGCCGTTGATCTCGACGACGTTGTCGAGCATGCGCGTGAACACCTTCACGACTTTGCGGAACTCTTCCCAGTCAAAGCGGGCGTTCTCCGTGAACGGCTCCACGACGAACCGGGTGAGGTTCAACGAACCCAGCAGGCACGAGCCATAAGGCGGCAACGGCTGCTCACCGCACGGGTTGGTGGCGCGGATGGTCTCGCACCACCAGTTGTTGTTCATCTCGTTGACACGGTCGACGAGCACGAAGCCGGGCTCGGCGAAGTCGTACGTGGATGTCATGATGACGTCCCACATGCGACGCGCAGGCAACGTCTTGTAGATACGGCAGCAGACGAGGCCGGCCTCGTTGGCGACATAGCCGCGGGTGGTCGGCCACTCACGCCACACGAACTTCGTCTCGTCCGAGAGATCCTGATCTTCGACTTCCTTGACAGGCAGCGGAAATGCCAGCTTCCAGTCGCGGTCGTGCTTCACGGCCTGCATGAACTCGTCAGTGACGAGCAGCGACAGGTTGAACTGGCGAAGCCTGCCCGCCTCGCGCTTGGCGCGGATGAAATCCATCGCGTCGGGGTGGCCGATATCGAAGGTGCCCATCTGCGCGCCGCGACGGCCGCCGGCCGACGACACGGTGAAGCACATCTTGTCGTAGATATCCATGAACGACAGCGGACCGGAGGTGTACGCCCCGGCACCTGACACGTAGGCCCCCTTCGGGCGCAACGTGGAAAATTCGTACCCAATGCCGCAACCGGCCTTCAGCGTGAGGCCCGCCTCGTGGACCTTCGCGAGGATGTCATCCATCGAATCGAAGATGGTGCCGGACACGGTGCAGTTGATGGTCGACGTGGCGGGCTTGTGCTCCTGCGCGCCGGCGTTCGATGTCACGCGGCCTGCCGGGATCGCGCCCTTGCGCAACGCCCAGACGAACTGCTCGTACCACGTCTCGCGCAGCTCTTCGTTCTCGACATCGGCGAGTGCGCGCGCCACGCGCCGGTAAGTGTCATCCATCGACTTGTCGATGGGCGCCCCGTCTTTCGAGCTGAGACGGTACTTCTTGTCCCAGATGTCGAGCGAGGCTTCCTGAAAGGGAATGCTGTTGACGTCCATGGGTTCAAGCTTGATTGCGGTCTTCATGCCGGTGTGAGACTCCTGCGAAGGGGAACCCGCGGCGCCCGATGAAGGTTCGCGGATGCTCTGTCTTTGTATATCCCGCCCGGTCCGGCAGCCTCTTTGCCATCCGTAATCCGGCTCCCTTCTGACGTAACACGTTGTCAGCGTGCCTTGAGGCGGTGCAGACGGGGCGAACGCTTAGTCTCGCTTTGCCCCGGCACACAATATGTTGTGTCAGGGGCGTTAACGTATTCCTCTGCAGCGAGACCTGTCAAGAATTTTATCCCGTTCGAGAAGTCCACTAAACTCCTTCTTAAACATGTAGTTACTGACTTCCATTGGAGAATTGTCCGGGTCGCTCGCGGCGAATTTTGGTCCCCGCACGCGGTACAAGATATGGTGTCGCCCGCGAATACCCCGCCCCCACACAGGTTATCCACCGGCCATGCACAGGTTTCACCTTGAAATCGGGCTCGCCGTCAGCATGGGCTACTGACTGCTGCCCGCACGGTGAATGATCCGCTCCGCCTGGCTCGGGCGTATCCCGCGGGCGGCCAGATGCAACTCCGCTAGAATGCCACCCTCTTGAGATCAGATTCCCGGCATCCACCCAAGGCTCAAAGGATCGTCCCGAATGCGTCACTCCGCTTTTCGAACCCTGACCGCTGCCGCAGTTCTCTGGTGTGGAGTGGCGAGCGCCCAATTGCCCGCGATGGTGGGTGACACCCCTGTGCCGTCGCTGGCGCCGATGCTGAAGAAGGTCTCTCCTTCCGTCGTCAATATCGCAACCCGCGGCACCGTGCAGGCGCAGTCTCAACAAGGCAACCCGCTGCTCGAGGATCCCTTCTTCCGCCGCTTCTTCGACGCACCGGACCTTGCTCCCCAGCAGCGCGAATTCCAGGCCGCGGGATCCGGTGTCATCGTTGATGCGCGCAATGGCTACATCATCACGAACGCCCACGTGATCGAAAATGCCAGCGAAATCACCGTGACTCTGCTCGACAACCGCGCGATCAAGGCGGAGGTCGTGGGCGCGGACGCCGGCTCCGACGTCGCGTTGCTCAAAGTGAAAGCCAGCAACCTGTCGGCCATGCCACTGGCCGACTCGGCGAAAGCGGAAGTGGGCGACTTCGTCGTCGCGATCGGCAATCCGTTCGGTCTGCAGCACACGGTGACCTCCGGCATCATCAGCGGCCTCGGCCGCTCCGGCATCAGCCGCGATGGGTACGAAGACTTCATCCAGACTGACGCCTCGATCAACCCCGGCAATTCGGGCGGCGCGCTCGTGAACCTGAAGGGCGAGCTCGTCGGCGTCAACAGCGCGATCCTGTCGGGCCAGGGCGGCGGCAACATCGGCATCGGCTTTGCGATCCCGTCGAACATGGTCAAGGCCATCATGGACCAGATCGTGCAGTTCGGCGAAGTGAAGCGGGGCGTGCTCGGTGTCAACATCGTGACGCTGACGCCGGACGTGGCCCTCAATCTCGGCATTGCCGATGCGCAGGGGGCATTGGTGTCGCAGGTCGTCGAAGGCTCGGCCGCTGAAAGGGCCGGCATACGCGCCGGCGACGTCGTCACTTCGGTCAACAACCGCAACGTCAAGACCGGCGCGGAGCTCCGCAATGCCATCGGGTTGCTGCGCGTCGGCGACAAGGTGGAAATCACGCTGCTGCGCGAAGGCAAGCCTCGCCGCGTGACCGCCAATGTCGGCACGCAGGAGAGCGGCGCAGTGAAGAATGCAGCGACCCTGCACAAGGGCCTCGAAGGGGCCGAGTTCGCCGATGCCGAAGGCGGCGCCGGCGTGCGCATCACTGCAGTCGCAGCCAACAGTCCGGCAGCCCAGAGCGGCCTGCGCGCGAACGACGTCATCATCGGCGTCGGCCAGGCACGGGTCGCGAACCTCGACCAGCTGACCAAGGCCACTGCGAATGCCGGCGCCTTCGCGCTCACGGTGCGCCGCGGTTCGGCGACGGTGATCGTGGTAGTCAGGTAAAGCCGCGACTCGGTGTCGTCATGCGACAAAAGGCCCCGCCGATGCGGGGCCTTTCTTTTTTGAGGCGCCGTCAGTCGAACCCGCTGCACAAGAGCCGCTGCCTCGCAGCCTGCGTCTCCTGCTTCAGTTCGCGCACTCGACGGTAGAACTCACTGAGGTCGTCGCCTGAGGCGGCCAGGATCCGCTTGAACCCGGGGATGCACCGCCGATAGGTCGCCGTGGCAACGAGATCCGCATTGGACAGCGTCCGCGCGAACCAGCTGTCGTAACCCGCGTAGCCGCCCCACCGGCGGCGTTGTTGTTCGTAGCTGAACTTGAGACGACCCAGTATCTGCTGTTTGCGATGATTCTTGTCGATTGGAGGCAGCGACTGGTCGTAGAGCCCGCGAAGTTCATCGCGAGCATCCAGCAATAACCGCGAAAATTCCCCGGCGCGACGCTGCTGCTGCTGCCAGGCCTCAAGGTCGCGCTGCCGCCCGGAGAGCGTGAACCACCGCATGACGCCCACCTCCTCCACCGTGGAGGCAAACGCCTCGTTGAAGGCGGAGTCGTCCTGAATATAGATGAGCTGGTGCGCCAGTTCGTGGAATACGGTTCCTGCCAGTTGCGCATCGCTGTAGGGCAGCATCGAGCTCAGGATCGGATCGGCAAAATGCCCCAGCGTCGAATAGGCCGTGACTCCGCCGACCGCCACGTCATCTCCCTTGCGGCGCAGGCGGCCCGCGTAGGCTTGCGCGCGATGCTCTGAAAAATAGCCGCGGTACACCACACAGCCCGCCACCGGAAAGCACCAGCGCCGCGGCTCGACCGAGAAGGACGGCGTGGCAAACACGTTCCACACGACGTAGCTTCTGCCGATGTCGGCGTACTGGCGGTAGCTGTCGTTGTCGGGCAGCCCCAGGGCCCGGCTCGCAAAGTCACGCGCAGACCCAACCTCGACCAGACGGGCCCTGAGCTGCGGGGAAGTCTGCGGATTGCGCACCACTTCTTCCACAGGCTGGCGTTTGGCCATGACGGCCATCTGACCGCCGGCCGCCTGCAGCAGATAACAGCCGCCAAGAACAGGCAGCAGCGCCACAAGCAGGCCACACCGCAACAGGTTGACGGCACCGAAGGACACGCGCTCTCCTCGTGAATCCAGATAACCCGAGTGGAGCGATTATGAGGTGCAGCACGGGTGGCCGATAGCTACGCAAGGTTCCGCTACAATCCTCCCATGCGAATCTATCTGGTCGGCGGGGCCGTGCGTGACGAACTGCTTGGACTTCCCGTGCGCGAACGCGACTGGGTGGTGGTGGGCGCCACGCCCGAGCAGATGACCGCGCAAGGCTATCGGCCCGTGGGCAAGGACTTCCCCGTCTTCCTGCATCCGCAAACCGCAGAGGAATACGCGCTGGCCCGTACCGAGCGCAAGACGGGGCCGGGCTATCACGGCTTCAGCACGCGCTTCTCGCCCGATGTCACGCTCGTCGAAGACCTGAGCCGGCGCGACCTGACCATCAATGCCATCGCCCGGGACCCCGACTCCGAGGAACTCATCGACCCTTACGGCGGCGCCAAGGATCTCGATGCGCGCATCCTCAGACATGTCTCCCCAGCTTTCATCGAGGACCCCCTGCGAGTCCTGCGTGTTGCAAGGTTTTCCGCCCGCTTCGAATCGCTGGGCTTTGGCCTGGCCGACGAGACTACGAAGCTACTGCAGCAGATGTCCGCCGGCGGGGAACTGGGCACGCTGGTGGCCGAACGCGTCTGGCAGGAAACACTGAAGGGGCTGACAACGCATTCGCCGGCGCAGTACTTCCGCGTGCTGCGGCAGACCGGCGCATTGGCTGCGGTTTTTCCGGAGATCGACGCGTTGTTCGGCGTACCGCAACCCGCTGCATGGCATCCCGAGATCGACACCGGCGTGCATGTCCTCATGGTGCTCGAACAGGCGGCTGCCTTGAGTCCGGACCCGGTGGTGCGCTTTGCCGCACTGACCCATGACCTTGGCAAGGGGCAAACACCTGCCGACCAGTGGCCGAGGCACGTGGGTCATGAAACACGCAGCGTCGCATGCGTCGATGCCCTTTGTGATCGGCTGAAGATCCCAAACGAATACCGCGAACTGGCCCGGCACGTCGCACGGCATCACGGCGTGGTCCACAACGCCCAGCAATTGCGCGCCGGCACGCTGCTCGAACTGCTTGAAACCATCGATGCCTTCAGGCGGCCCGATCGCTTCGAAGCCTTTCTGCTGGCGTGCATGGCTGACATGCGCGGCCGGGCGGGATTCGAGCAGCGCCCCTATCCACAGGCGGACTATCTGAGGTCCGTGCGCAGCGTTGCGGCGGGCGTCGCCCTGGACCCCTCGAGCTTTGCCGGACTGACGGGCGCCGAGATCGGTGAACGCGTCCGCCTCGCCAGGCTGGCCGCCATCGAAACCGTGAAGGCTGGCGTCAGCGATAAAGGAACACGCTGATCCCGCCGAAGACCGTCGTGCCGAAGGTATCCGCATCGGACACCCCCAAACGAATCTCGATATCGGCTGCGGACCCCGCGGGGAACAGCCAGCCGGCACTCAGCGTATTGATGTCGAGGTCGTCGACTTCACCTCGGTCGTGCGCGAACTCGATATTCAGCGACTTCTCACCGAATCGATAGTCGAAGCCCGCGCTCGCGGACTGCGCGAGCAGACTGCTCGCCAGCGTCAGTGAGGACGCGCTCTGGAAGCGCACCGCATTCACGGCCGAGGCTAGGCGTTGCTGGACGGCGGGCCTGAGCAGCACGGGTACGCGTGACAGATCGACATTGGTGACGACAGTCCCGATGGCTTCGTCGTAGTTCCACGCCATCGCATTGGCGTAGAGCGAGGCTGCGCCCCACGAGTAGCGGTAGCTTGCGCCGTAGCCCGTTGCCGAGAACGACTGGCTGGCGTCGACGAGATTGCGCGCCAGCACCGGCACTTCGTACTTGATGGCGATGTCGCGGAACGCGGCATTCAGCCCGAAGCGGGCGCGCGCTCCCCGAAAGTACAGCTCGCCCTTGTAAGCCAGGGTCTCGATCGTGTCGCTGTCACCCCAATACTCGACATCGACGGCCACCCCTGCCGGGGCGAACCAGTGATCGAAACCCAGACCCGCACGATACGTCGAGAGACTCACTGGACCCGTCGCCCCGTCGGCAAAGCCGGCCGTCAGCCGCAGCCACGTTGCTTCCCCGAACGCGTGATCGAGACCTGCGCTGACACTGTAGGTTCCGTCCTCGTCATACAGTCCCGAGAGCGAGAAGACGCTGCCTGCCGATTCCTGGGCCGCGAGCGGAGCCGTGGATGCCAACAGGGCACAGGCCAGCGCCGAGAGTCTCCAGCGGACAGGAATGGAATCCGTGCACATACTCAGCGTCACCTTCATGTTTTCGAGAATGAAACCCGACCGCCGGCCGCGCCTGAGCCCGGGGCTCGCGCCAACGGCGCTACAGACTGCCTGCAAGATCGCGGACAGCGAAGCCGCAGAGCGGTTGTTCGAAGTCCCGGGCCAAGCCCAGCACCTTGAAACGCTCGCCCATTTCACCCGGCAGCGTCAAGACCATCACCTGGCGCGCCACCTGCAGGCGGGACCCGATCTCCTGGTCTGCCAGATCCGCGAGCAGCCTGTCTATGCCCGTGCCAATCAGGAAATGTGCCTGCGTCGTGAATCCGGCGATGGTGAGTCCCGCGTCGACCGCAGCATGGGCGACGGCAGAAAAATCCACCCACGCCCCAATATCCTGCAATCCGGGAAAGACAAAAGGGTCGTCATGAAAGCGGTGCCGGTAGTGGCACAGCAACGTGCCCGTAACGCGCTCGTCCCGGTAGTACTGCGCACGGGGCAAGCCGTAGTCGATGAACAACATGACGCCGCGTTCGAGGGACTGGCTCAGGGTCTGCAGCCAGGGTGCGAGGCGCTGGTTCACTTCCGACGAATAGCCGTCGGGTAGCGGTGCACCCAGCGTCAACTCGATACTGCGGACTGTCCTTTCAAGGGAACGCTCCGCACGAATCTCGGACCAGTCGAGACGACCGAGCTGCCAGCTCACTCCAAGGGTGTTGACGTGCGGACCGCGGATCCGGAATCGCTGCACCGGCAGCGCATCCAGCACCTCATTCGCGAGGATGACGCCGACAAACGGCGCGGGCGCGGCGTCCAGCCACGTCACCCGTCCCACGAGGTCGGGGACTTTGGTTTCGAGCATCGCCCGTTGCCGCTCGCGCAGGTCCGCGCTGACTTCGAGAATCAGGTACCGGCCAGGAAGACACCCCTGCTCGCGCAACTCCGCCAGCACGTCCGCCGCCATGATGCCGGAGCCGGCACCGACCTCCATGATGTCCCCGCCCCCCAGGCCGGCCAGGACTTCAACGCATTGCGTAGCGAGACAACGGCTGAACAGGGGCGAAATCTCAGGCGCCGTCACGAAGTCTCCGTCGGCCCCGAGTTTGCGACTGCCGGCGCTGTAGTAGCCGAGCCCGGGCTCGTAGAGCGCTTTCTCCATGAAGCGTTCGAAGCTCATCCAGCCGTCGTGGCGCTCGATCTCGTCGCGGATGGAATCGACCAGCCGGGCGCTGTGTTCAAGCGCCAGGGCATCGGGTGGAGGCAGATCCGGAACCGCACTCATACAGAAACCGTCTTCATACAGATATCATCCGCTCCATGACTGCCGCTGCCGCACACGACCCCGGCCAACCCACCGTCCTGATCACCGGGGCGGCGAAGCGCGTGGGCGCGGCGATTGCACGCCAGTTGCACGCCGCCGGCGCCAACATTCTCATCCATTACAGGCAGTCTGCCGCAGATGCAGACTGCCTTGCCGCCGCCTTGAACGTGGTGCGCCCGGGTTCGGCCTTGACGCTGGCAGGCGATCTGCTGGCCACCGCGACGCTGCCCGACCTCGTGCAACGGGCTGTGGCCGCCTTCGGCCGGCTCGATGTCCTCATCAACAACGCTTCGTCGTTCTATCCGACACCGCTCGGCACCATCACCGAAGCCCAGTGGGACGACCTCTTCGGCACGAACCTGAAAGCCCCGCTGTTCCTCGCGCAGGCGTCAGCTCCCCACCTCAAGGCGACGCGCGGGCTGATCCTGAACCTGGTCGACATCCACTCGCAGCGACCGCTCCCGGACCATAGCGTCTACTGCACCGCCAAAGCGGGACTCGCGATGCTCACGCGGGCGCTCGCACGCGAGCTCGGCCCCGAGATCCGGGTCAACGGAATCGCACCGGGTCCCGTGCTCTGGCCCGAAGGCGGCATGGACAATGATTTGCAGGCCAAAATCATCAGCCGCACTGCATTGCGCCGCTCGGGCTCACCGGAGGACATCGCAAAGGCAGCGCTGTTCTTCTTCAAGGATGCCCCGTACGTCACCGGGCAGATCCTTGCCGTGGATGGCGGCCGCAGCATCGGCTGGTAGAGGGCACGGACAGACTTCTGCATCGACCTGTCACAGGTCTTCAAGCTGGACGGGCACGAGTTCGTGTCCACGATCAGCGGACTCCGCCCACAAGTCCGCAAGCGTCTGGCCTTCGGTCGGATGCACGAGGTCCGGCACGATATCCACCATCGGCTTCAGCATGTACGCGCGGCGAACGAGATCGGGGCGCGGCAGCAGGATTCCCGGTTCCTCGCACACCAGGTCGCCATGCAGCAGGATGTCGAGATCCATGGCGCGTGGCGCAAACTTCGGCGCGCTCCGCGGCCGCCCGCATCGCGCTTCGATGGATTGCAGTTTGGCAATCACCTGCCTCGGGCTCTCGTCGGTCGTGAATCCAACCGCGAAGTTCACGAAGTCCTCGCCGGAGAAACCGACAGTGGCGTTGCGATAGGCAGGCGACACCCGCAGCGGGCCGTAGTAGCCCTCCAGCAGCGCGAGTGCCTCACGCAACCGCACCCCGGGATTGATGTTGCTGCCGGCCGCGACGTAAACGTCAGGCATGTGGCGGCGTTCCAGCAACCTGTGCAGCCGGATAATCCTCGGCACGTCGTTCAATCAGGATGCCCACGTCGCGGGAGCCGCGCAACGCGCCCTGCTTGTTGAGACGCACCCGCACCCAGCTCACGCCGAACTCGGTGATGATGAGTTCGGCAATTTTCTCGGTCAGCGTCTCGACCAGCTGGAACTGCGAATCGCCGACAAACGCCAGCAGCCGCTTGGACACCTTCTTGTAGTCGATCGTGTCCTCGATGCGGTCGGAGGCCGCGGCGGCGCGAATATCGGTGGCGAGTTCGAGGTCAATGATCACCCGCTGCTTGACCCGGCGCTCCCATTCCCAGATACCGACGATGCATTCGACGGCGAGCGAGTTCAGAAAGATCTTGTCCATGAAGGTCGCAGTGCTCTTGGGTTCGGGGGCCGGATCCGCAGCGTCAGGCCGCGTGCTCGCCTGGTGGCCGCAACTGATTGAGGGGCCAACGAGCCATTGCGCGAATGGCCAGTGAATCACGCTGCCCCGCTGCCAGCCGCTGATGGCCGGCATACGCGATCATCGCGGCGTTGTCGGTACAGAATTCGGGACGCGGATAGTACACGCGCACGCCGGTGCGGTGCCCGAGCGCCTTGAGGCGTGCCCGCAGCATCCGGTTCGCGCCGACGCCCCCCGCCACCACCAGGGTAGGCAGTCCAGTGGCTTGCAGTGCGCGCGCGCACTTCGCCTCCAGCGTGTCGACCACGGCCTCCTGGAACGCGCGGGCTACGTCGGCGCGCACCTGGTCGTCGAGCGGCACTCCGCGGACGGCGACGACGACGGCCGTCTTCAAGCCGCTGAAACTGAAATCGAGCCCGGGACGATGCAGCATCGGGCGCGGAAAGCTGAACCGACCCGGCCGGCCCGACTCGGCGATGCGGGCGAGTTCGGGTCCACCGGGATAGGGCAACCCAAGCAGCTTGGCGGTCTTGTCGAAGGCTTCCCCGGCCGCATCGTCGAGCGAGCTGCCCAGGATCTGGTAGTCACCCTGGGAGGCCACGGACGCGAGCAAGGTATGCCCGCCCGAGACCAACAACGCGAGGAACGGAAATTCTGGGGGCTCGGGCTCCAGCATGGGCGCAAGCAGGTGCCCTTCGAGGTGATGGACGCCGACGGCGGGCAGGCCCCTTGCCCATGCAAGGCCCTGCGCGACCGACGCCCCGACCAGCAGCGCGCCGGCGAGGCCTGGTCCTGCGGTATAGGCCACCCCGTCCAGGTCAGCCAGCGTGATCCCGGCATCCTCGAGGACTCCCTCGATCAGCGGCACCAGCTTGCGGACGTGGTCGCGGGACGCGAGCTCCGGCACCACCCCGCCATACTCGGCATGCAATGCGATCTGGCTGTACAACCGGGCGCCGAGCAGCCCGCGCTCGCCATCGAAGACAGCCGCTGCGGTCTCGTCGCACGAGGTTTCAATGCCTAGAACCCGCAAGAGGCGGCTCCGACCATGCAAGGTTTGGGGGCCCGGCCAACCCCGACTGGAAGCGCCCGGCAGCGATCCCTTTGATTTCGCGCCGCGCGACCCGTAAACTGCCGCGCTCGCTGTCCGCCAGAGCCAGAAGTCGAGGCTCCCCGCCGGGCGGTTTTTTCAAGAGATTTCATAGAGGTAGCGATGCCCAGCGTTCGCGTTAGAGAGAACGAGTACTTTGATGCCGCCCTGCGGCGGTTCAAGCGTGCGTGCGAAAAGGCCGGAGTTCTCACCGAGCTTCGCCGTCGCGAATTCTACGAGAAGCCGACCCAGGAACGGAAACGGAAGAAGGCTGCCGCCGTCAAGCGTCACCAGAAGCGGTTGTCTCGTGATGTCGGCGCACCCCGTCCGCGGATGTACTGAGCGAGTGCTTCCCTTGCATTCCTTAAGCGTGGAATGACGGTGTCCCTCAAGGACCGCATCACCGAAGAGATGAAGGCTGCCATGCGCGCGCGGGACACCGAGCGCCTTGGCACGATCCGCATGGCGCAGGCTGCCATCAAGCAGCGCGAGGTCGATGAGCGCATCTCTCTCGACGACGCGCAGGTGCTCGGCGTGATCGAGAAGATGATCAAGACGCGCAAGGAAGCGATCGCCCAGTTCGAATCCGGCGGACGCGCCGACCTGGTGGCGAAGGAAAACGCCGAAATCACCCAGCTGCAGGCTTACCTGCCTGCCCAGCTCTCCTCCGGTGAAGTCGACGCGCTCATCAAGGCAGCGATTGCCGAAGTGGGGGCCACCTCGATCAAGGAAATGGGCAAGGTCATGGCGCTGGTCAAGCAGCGCGCCGCGGGTCAGGCCGACATGGCCGCAGTCAGCGCACAGATCAAGGCAGCCCTCGGCGGTTGACCCGCAGCGGTTAGGCAGTCGGCCCGGGTCCGTCGCAATCCAGCGCGGCCGGAGCACGAGGAAGCTGCAGGAAGCGGGCCACGAGCCCGCTTTGTTTTTAGGGCGCCCTCCTCTTATTCTTGCGTTTCGTCGATCCCTCCGGACCGCCGGTTCAGCCTACCCGCTATCCCCTATCCACTATCCCCTTCCTTCAGTGTCAGGCCGCATTCCCCAATATTTCATCGACGAACTGGTGGCCCGGGCGGACATCATCGAGGTCATTGGCAGCCGCGTGCCGCTCAAGAAGGGCGGCAAGGAATACAAGGCATGCTGCCCCTTCCACGACGAAAAATCGCCGTCTTTCACGGTCAGCCCGGACAAGCAGTTCTACCACTGCTTCGGCTGCGGAGCGCACGGCACGGCGCTTGGCTTCCTGATGGAGTACGACCACCTCGGCTTCGTCGAGGCCGTTGAAGAATTGGCGGCGCGGGTGGGCCTCGAGGTCCCGCGGGAACAGGACACTACCGTCAAGCCAAAGCCTGCCGACGACCTGTTCACGGTGCTCGACCAGGTTGCCGAGTTCTATCGCCGTGAGTTCCGCGCCGACCCGCGCGTGACCGACTACACCCGGCGCCGCGGGTTGAGCGAGGACACCCTCTCGCGATTCGGCATAGGCTACTCGCCGAACGCGTGGGATGCGGTGCTCAAGGCCTTCGGTGCGACGGAAGCGGACCAGCGCCGACTACTGTTGGCCGGCCTCGTCATCGAGCGCGAGCGCCGTGGACCCGGCGAGTCGGGCGACACAACCCAGGGTGCAGGCCGCGCCGGCGGTTATTACGACCGCTTCCGTGACCGGCTAATGTTTCCGATCCGGGATTCGCGCGGCCGGACCCTGGGGTTCGGCGGTCGCGTCATCGACCAAGGCGAGCCCAAGTACCTGAATTCCCCGGAAACCGAGCTCTTCCATAAAGGCCGGGAGCTCTATGGGCTGTTCGAAGCCCGGCAGGCCACGCGCAACCTGACCCGGCTGATGGTCGTCGAAGGCTACATGGACGTGGCCCGGCTGCATCAGGCCGGCATTACGTACGCCGTGGCGACGCTCGGGACGGCGACCACACCAGACCACCTGCAGCGGCTGTTCCGCATCGTCAGCGAAGTGGTGTTCTGCTTCGACGGCGACCGGGCCGGCAAGGCGGCGGCCTGGCGCGCGCTCGAGAACGCGTTGCCTCAAGTGAGGCAGGGCCGCCAGATCCGCTTCCTGTTCCTGCCGGACGGGCACGACCCGGATTCGCTCGTCGGCGAGGAAGGGCGGGAAGCCTTCGAGGCCCGGCTCAAGGGGGCCCTGTCCTTTTCAGACTACTTCATCCGGGAACTCTCCTCCCGCGTAGACATTGCTACGGTGGATGGCCGCGCCCAGCTTGCGGAAACCGCCCGCCCCCTGGTCGATAAGATCCCCCCGGGTGTGTACCGCGAGCTGTTGGTCGATGCGCTGGCGCGGGTAATAGGCATGGCCCCCGAAAAGCTTGAGAGCCTGATGTCGCTCGGTTCCCAGCCAAAGGGCGAATCGCCCACCGCGCACCGCCCTGCCGCCTTCGGCGCCACTGCTTACCGCCCGCCGCAGCAGCGGACGGCACTCGGAGCCGGCCGCGGGAGCCTCGTTCGCCAGGCCGTCAGGATCTTGGTACACCACCCCGCCATCGCCACGGAAATCACGGTTCCGGTCGAGCTCAAGTCCCTCAACCAGCTGGGCGCCCCCCTTTTGAATCAATTACTTGAACAACTGAGGGAAGACCCCTGCAGCAGCATGGCAGTGCTGCTCGTGCGCTGGCGCGACCACCCGGATTTCGACTCCCTGGACAAGCTGTCGCAGCAGGAATATCCCGCCGATAGGGTCGCGGCCAAGGCGGAACTGGAGGGGGCGCTCAAGCGCCTGATCGAGGACTATCCGCAGCAGCGGACCCAATGGCTGCTGGACAAGAAGAATGTCGGCCCGTTGTCGCAGGACGAGCGGAGAGAACTTCAAATCCTGTTAAGTGCCCCAAGATCAGCCGATACAGCACCGACCTAACCACGAACCTAGCCCTTGGCGCGCCGTCAAAGTATACTGCCCGGCCCTTTTTTACCCGCGTCGCTAGCCCCCTGAGGGACCCAAATTGAGCAAGAACCAGGCGAAGAAGGAAGTCCCCCAGGTCGCCAACGAACGCCAGTCGCAGTTGAAGCTGCTCGTCGCTCGCGGCAAGGAACAGGGTTACCTGACGTACGCAGAGGTCAATGACCATCTGCCGAGCGAGATCGTCGATCCGGAACAGATCGAAGATATCGTAAACATGATCAATGACATGGGCATTACGGTGTACGAGAAGGCACCGGATGCCGCGGCGCTGCTGCTGGCCGAACCCGTCGTCGCCGACGAGGAAGCTGCCGAGGAAGCCGCCGCCGCCCTCGCGACCGTCGATGCCGAGTTTGGTCGCACCACCGATCCCGTGCGCATGTACATGCGCGAGATGGGCACCGTCGAGCTGCTGACGCGCGAAGGCGAGATCCGCATCGCGAAGCGCATCGAGGAAGGCCTCGATACCGTCCGCCTCGCGCTGTCCATGTATCCGCGGACCTTTGACCTGATCCTCGGCCAGTACGAGCCGGTCAAGACCGGGCAGAACCGGCTGATCGACATCATCGTCGGCTTCGTCGACCCGAACGCGCCCGACGAGATCGCCGCTCCCGTGAACCCGAAGCTCGCGGCCGCCGCGAAGCTCGAGGCGGAACTGGAGGACGACGACACCGCCGAGGGCGCGGACGAAGAGGAAGAAGCGCTCGAAACCGGCCCGGACCCCGAGGAAGCGGCACGCCGGTTCGCCTCGATCGGGAAGCTGTACCTGCAGGTCACCAAGGCGCTGGCTGAAAGTGGCATCAGGGAGCCGAAGACCCAGAAGCTGCGCAAGAAGCTGTCGGGCGAGTTCATGGAACTCAAGCTCAGCCCCAAGATGTTCGACCAGCTGATCAGCCAGCTCCGCGACCACGTTACCGAGATCCGCAACCTCGAGAAGCAGATCATGTCGATCTGCATCCGGGATGCCGGCATGCCGCGCAAGGACTTCATCAGCACGTTCCCGCGCCACGAGACCGACCTCACGTGGCTCGACAAGCACGTGCGAGCGAAGCGCAAGCATTCCGCCGCGCTCGCGCGCCTGCGTGACGACATCGAGAAGCAGCAGAAGAAGCTGCTGTCGCTTGAGGACGGCGCGCACCTGACGATCGCCGAGATCAAGGAAATCAACCGCGAAGTCGCGGTCGGGGAAGCCAAGGCACGGCGCGCGAAGAAGGAGATGGTCGAGGCCAACCTGCGCCTCGTGATCTCGATTGCCAAGAAGTACACGAACCGCGGTCTGCAGTTCCTGGACCTGATCCAGGAAGGCAACATCGGCCTTATGAAGGCCGTCGACAAGTTCGAGTATCGCCGCGGCTACAAGTTCTCGACGTATGCCACGTGGTGGATCCGGCAGGCCATCACGCGCTCGATCGCGGACCAGGCGCGCACGATCCGCATTCCCGTGCACATGATCGAGACGATCAACAAGCTGAATCGCATCTCGCGCCAGATGCTGCAGGAAATGGGCCGCGAACCCACGCCTGAAGAGCTGGCCGTGCGCATGGAAATGCCGGAGGACAAGGTCCGCAAGGTCTTGAAGATCGCGAAGGAGCCCATCTCGATGGAAACTCCCATCGGCGATGACGAGGACTCGCACCTTGGTGACTTCATTGAGGACACGTCGATCGATTCCCCGATCGACGCAGCCACGATGGAATCGCTGCGCGAGACCACTCATGCCGTGCTCGCGGGCCTGACGCCGCGGGAAGCCAAGGTGCTGCGCATGCGCTTCGGCATCGACATGAACATCGACCACACCCTCGAGGAAGTGGGCAAGCAGTTCGACGTGACCCGCGAGCGCATCCGGCAGATCGAAGCCAAGGCGCTGCGCAAGCTGCGCCACCCCTCGCGCTCCGAACAGCTGCGCA
>CAISDJ010000020.1 GCA_903884105.1 uncultured Pseudomonadota bacterium
CGCGAGTACGGGGTTTGACGCCAGCACGGAAGCGAGGACAGACGTCGGAAGACCCTCCCTTTCGAGCGCTCCCACTGCATAGGCTAGCGCAATCGTCTGAAATGCGAACGGAAGCCAGAAGGCCATCTCGGCTCTCGAGGCGTTGCCGACATCACCAACGTAGTGAACGCGTTGGCCGAGTTCGGCAAGGAGTTCACTCTAGATTTCCTTGTCGGCTGCAGGACCCGCGAACACAAGATCGCCTTCGCCGCGGACCACATGGTTTGGATACGCTATCACCTCTACTTCGGATAGGCCCCAACCGGCGTCGGCAAAGTCGTCCGACAGGCCGCTGATTTCCTCGGGCGTCGTCTGGGCAACATTCAGGATACGGCATCCGGCGAGCCGGAACTTCACGTGGTCAGCCAGCAGAACCGATCGGACCGCTGACTAATCGTATAGGACGCTGATTACAACCTGCGAATCCGTGAGAGCGTTCGAAAGATCGTCCGCGATCCGCGCGCCCTTTGCCTCGAGAGGTAAGCACGTATCTCGCGTCCGGTTGTATACCGTTACGCGATGTCCGCGGGACAATAAGCGTTCGGCAATGGCACTGCCCATGTTCCCGATCCCGACAATGACCACGTGACCCATCATGCCAAGCTCCCTTCGTTTGATCGGTGAATGCCTGCGGCGGAACGCCGATGCTCAGTTGCGGAACACGATGGTGCGAGGGCCGTCGAGGACTACGCGATCCTGAATGTGAAGTCGGACGGCTTCGGCGAGTACGCGTCGCTCGATGTCGCGCCCCTTGCGCACCCTGTCGTCTGGCGTGTCCGCATGGGAAACGGGCTCTACGTCCTGGTAAATGATCGGCCCCTCGTCGAGTTCCGCGGTGACGTAGTGCGCGGTCGCGCCGATCATCTTCACACCGCGCGCGTGAGCCTGGTGGTAGGGCTGGGCGCCCTTGAATCCGGGCAGGAAGGAGTGGTGTATGTTGATGCACCGGCCCGCAAAGAAACCCGCGAGATCGTCGGACAGGATCTGCATGTAGCGAGCGAGCACGACCAATTCCGCGCCGCTCTCCTCGACAACCTGCTTGATTCTCCCCTCCTGCAGGGCCTTGGTCTCGCTCGTGATGCCGCAGTGATGAAAGGGGATACCGTTCATCGCAAGGGAGTTGTGAACTTCCGCAGGGTGATTGCTGACGACGCCCACCACATCCATTGGCAGCTCGCCGATCCTGTTGCGGTATAGAAGATCTGCCAGGCAATGGTCGAGTTTGCTCACGAGCAGCAGAACCTTCCTGGCCTCGCACTTCCGTCGCAAGTACCAGTCCATGCCTCGCTTCGTGGCCAGGTGCTCGAAGATGGTGCGCAATTCGTTGAGGGCTTCTACGTCCGGCATCTCGAATTCGATGCGCATGAAGAACTGCGATGCGACCTGATCATTGAACTGTTGCGCCTCCAGAATATTGCCCTTGTTGGTTGCCAAGCATGAGGCCACCTCGGCTACCAGGCCGGGTCGATCCGGGCATTGCAGGGTCAACGTGCAGACCATAGACATTTCAACTTTCCTCCATGGGCGGTATGGACAGGTGCGGGGTGGCCGGGTTCAGCGTGCCGCATGGGTACAACGCACGCTGTCTAGTGCCGCGGTACGTGAAGTCGGTGTACGTCGCTGGCGCGAAGGATTCGGGGCATTGACACCGGCAGGACCGACATGTAGCATTATAGGACACATGACCTAAATATAAAAAAGCAGGTCGCGCAGGTGCAATGTGCGATCGCCAGGGCAGGGGGCGAGCCTTGCTGCATGACCGTCGACCCGGGCCTGCGGGCAAGTCCCGGTGCACCACATCAGCGGAGCTGCAGCGAAGATGGCAAACGAAACGATGGAAAAGCTGGATGTGCGCCTGCTCATCGACGGCCAATGGCTGGACGACGCAGAAGGTGGCCACCTGCCGATCGTTGATCCTGCGAGTGAAGAGGTGGCGGGGCGTGTGGCCGTGGTTTCCTCGGCTAACCTGCAGTATGCGGTCGAAGCGGCGCAACGGGGCTTCGCCGCCTGGCGCGCAATGGTTCCCTTCGAGCGCTCGATTGTGCTGCGACGCGCCGCCGCGCTCGTTCGTGAGCGTGGAGACGCGATAGGCGCCGTGCTGACTAGGGAGCAGGGCAAGCCGCTGGCCCAGTCGCGGCATGAAGTCGCAGGGTCTGCCGATGTTATCGATTGGTTCGCGGAGGAAGGGAAGCGGTGTTTTGGCCAGGTGATCCCGGGCCGAACCGTGGATACACATACCCTCACACGACTCGAGCCGGTCGGCCCGGTGGCGGCGTTCTCGCCGTGGAATTTCCCGGTTTCACAGGCCGTGAAGAAGCTCGCAGCGGCGCTCGCTGCAGGGTGCTCGATCATCCTGAAGGGGCCCCGGGAGGCGCCTGCCGCCTGTGCAGAACTGGTGCGCTGTTTTGTCGATGCAGGGCTGCCGGCGGGCGCGATCGGATTGCTGTTCGGGCACTCGGCGGAAATCGCTGAGTATCTGGTGGCACATCCGGCAATCAGGTACGTGACTTTGACTGGTTCCGTTAGCGTCGGAAAGACGCTGGCATCGCTGGCCGGAATGCACATGAAGCCCTTGACGCTGGAACTTGGCGGCCATGCGCCAGTCATCGTGTGCAAGGACGCAGACCTTGATCTGGCGGTTTCGGAACTCGTGAAAATGAAGTTCCTGAACGCCGGGCAGGTTTGCCTTTCCCCCACCCGATTTCTCGTAGAAGGTCCCGTCTACGAAGAGTTTGTGGCCCGCTTCGCGGAGCGTGCACGGAACCTCAGGGTAGACTCCGGTGTCGCTGACACGGTGGACATGGGACCTGTGGCAAGCCTTCGCCAGGTCGAGGTGACACAGACCTTTGTCGACGATGCGGTGAAGTGCGGCGCGCGTCTGGAATGTGGTGGAAAGCGTCTGGAAAGAAGGGGCTATTTCTATCCTCCGACGGTTCTTTCCAACGTGCCCACGACGGCTCGCGCGATGAACGAAGAACCGTTCGGGCCTATTGCGCTGGTTCGTCAGTTCGATTCCCGTGAGGAGGCGCTTGCCGAGGCGAATCGGTTGCCTTTCGGGCTTGCGTCCTATGTGTTCACTCGATCGGTCGCCACGGAGGCGTTCCTCACCGAGCGGCTCGAGGCGGGAATGGTTGCCGTCAATCGTCTTTTCTCGTCCAACATCGAGGCTCCGTTCGGTGGCGTCAAGGACTCGGGTTACGGCACTGAGGGCGGCACGCAGGCGATCAGGAATTTCCTTGTCGAGAAGATGGTCACGCGATTCGTCGGATGACCCAGAGGGGGACCTTTCTAATGACTCGGCCGCTTGATGGAATACGGGTACTTGATTTGAGCAGGGTTCTTGCTGGCCCGTTGGTCGGCCAGATGCTCGGAGATCTGGGCGCCGAGGTCATCAAGGTCGAGAAGCCCGAGACCGGAGATGATGCGCGCACCTATGGGCCACCGTTTCTGCATGACGAGGACGGACGCCGCACCCGTGAGTCCGGTTTTTATCTTTCGGCCAACAGAAACAAGAAGTCGGTGACTGCGAATCTCGGTTCGCCGGAAGGACAGGAATTGATCCGTAATCTGGCGAAGACTTCGGATGTTGTCATCGAGAATTTCCGCGTTGGTACGCTGGCGGGTTTTGGTCTGGACTATGCGTCGCTATCAAAAGTTAATCCAGGGATTGTATATCTTTCGATAACGGGATTTGGCCAGACCGGTCGCATGGCGAGCCGACCCGGTTACGATGCGATATTTCAGGCTGCAGGTGGGCACATGGCTGTGTCCGGCGCACCTGATGAGTTGCCTGGTGGAGGGCCTACTCGCAGCGGTCTCAGCATTACCGACATCCTGTGTAGCCACTATGGCGTTACGGGGGTACTCGCTGCCCTATACCACCGTGACCGGTCTCCTGATGGGGCAGGGCAGCACATTGACCTCGCTCTCATGGATTCGATGGTTGCAACGCTGAGCCACCGTGGCGTTCAGTACCTGATTTCGGGAAAGAACTCGCCTCGTCGCGGTAACGTTGGTGGAGGTGGATCGCCCTCGCAGGCATTCCAGTGCGCCGACGGCCAGATCATGCTCACGGTCGGCAACGATCAGCAGTGGAAGCGATTCTGTGAGGCGATCGGCGAGCCTTCGCTCGCGGCAGATGAGCGTTTTTCCAGTACGACACGGCGGATCGAGAATCGTGATGCCATGACACCCAGGCTCGTATCGATATTTCTTTCGCGCCCCAAGGCTTACTGGCTTGAAGCACTAGAGCGAGCTGACATTCCAAGCGGACCGGTAAATGAACTCAGTGAGGTATTCGAGTATGAGCCGGTTTGCGATCGGGGTATGGTTGTGTCCGTTCCGCATCCGGTAGATCCCAATTTGCGCCTCATTGCCAACCCGATTCGATTCTCGCGGACGCCGCTTGATCGATACGATCCACCGCCCACGCTTGGTGCCCAAACAGAGGCGGTCTTGCAGGACATCCTGAACCTTTCCAGCGAGGAGGTAGATTCGCTAAGAAGTGCTGGCGCCATTTGAGACCGTCCAGATGACGAATCACAGGAAAAGCGCAATGAGCACTTCAAAGTTCGGAATTCAGAGCACACTCGACGATGTGGCTGCCGCCGTGAAAGCGGGGAAGAGACCCGAGGAGATCCGCCGGCTGTTGTATGCATCGGACATGGTGGTTGTGGGAGAGGGAATGCCGAATGCTGTCCGGGGAGACAAGGAGTTCATGCCAGTCCTGACCGAGATCCTCGAAAGCTGGGGGCCGGCGCCAACCCTCAGGTTTACCATTGTCGATCCAGTGATTGGCCGCGAAGAATTTGTTACTACGATGGTCGATCTTGAGATATTGCGTGCGGATCCTGGGATCCCGGCTGAACTCCTTCGAATCATGTACGTGTGGGTCAATGGATGCAGTGGATGGCGCGTCGCTGCGGAAATGTTCACGGTTGGTTCGTATTGAAATCGGTGGATGCCAGTTTCCAGAAGGGGGCCGGATCATTAAGTAGGTCTTGGAGCGGAAGCTGCCATGCAGTTTGAGAGTACCGACAAGGTCAAGTCTCTGATCTCACGCCTCGAGGCCTTCATGGCAGAGCACGTCTACCCCGTGGAACACGCGTATGCCGAGGAACTCGCGCAGTCCGCCACGCCCTGGAGCACCCCCGCGCGCATGGAGGAGCTCAAGACGAAGGCCCGCGCGGCCGGCCTGTGGAACCTGTTCCGCCCGCACGACCACGGCGGCGAGCTCAGCAACCTGGAATACGCCCCACTCGCGGAGGTCATGGGCCGCGTGATCTGGGCGCCCGAGGCGTTCAACTGCAACGCCCCCGACACCGGCAACATGGAGACGCTGCTGAAGTACGGCAATGACGCGCAGAAGCGGGAATGGCTGGAACCGCTGCTGGCCGGGGAGATCCGCTCCGGCTTCGCGATGACCGAGCCCGATGTCGCCTCCGCCGACGCCACCAACATCGCCTGCTCGATGCGCCGCGAAGGCAACGAGTGGGTGATCAACGGGCGCAAGTGGTTCACCACCGGCGCTATGCGCGAGAGTTGCCGCATCCTGATCGTGATGGGCAAGTCGGACCCCGACAACGCCGACCGCCACCGCCAGCAGTCGATGATCCTGGTGCCGAAGGACACTCCCGGCGTGCGCATCGTGCGCAGCGTCACCACGATGGGCTACGCGGAGTTCCCCTTCGGCGAGCCGGAGATCGCCTTCGAGGACGTGCGCGTGCCGTACGAGAACGTGTTGCTCGGCGAGGGCCGCGGCTTCGAGATCGCGCAGGGCCGGCTCGGGCCCGGACGCATCCACCACTGCATGCGCCTGATCGGCCTGGCGCAGCGCGCGCTTGAGCGCATGTGCCAGCGCGCCGAGGAACGCACCACCTTCGGCCGGCGCCTGAGCCAGCACCAGTCCGTGCGCGAGGACATCGCGCGCAGCTACTGCGACATCGAGCAGGCCCGCCTGCTGACGCTGATGGCCGCCGACCGCATGGACCAGCACGGCAACAAGGTGGCGCGCGACCTGATCGCGGCGATCAAGATCGTGGCCCCCTCGATGGCGCTCGGCGTGCTGGACCGCTGCATGCAGATCCACGGCGCGGCGGGCCTGACCGGAGATTTCTTCATGGCCGAGGCCTACAACTACGCGCGCCAGATCCGGCTGGCCGATGGACCCGACCAGGTGCACATGATGCAGCTGGGGCGTGATCTGGTGCGGCGATATCAAGCTCCTGAGCTGCAATAGCTGAGCGATTGAACTGCTCGTGTCTTCCAGTCGGACTCCCAAGAGATGTCATGACATTCCACAGCGGGTAGTCGTGTGCCGACGCTGAGGTCCACAAGACAGCTAGCGATGGTCTGAACAAGCCGCGAAGATCCCGCGGCGGCTGAGAACTTCTGATGCTCCATGCGAATTCATTCGCTCCAATGTGACGTGGGAAAGCGCCTAAACGTGCTCATTTGCCCGATTTCTCGGGCGATCCGTCCATTACGGACGGATCTATCCCGTGTCCAGCAACGCCCGTCTCGCCATCCACAGATTCGACAGCGCGAACAGCGTGTGCAACGGCGGCGTGTTCTTCGCCAGGCCGCGGTAGCGCACCTTCGCGTATCCGAATTGCCGCTTGATCACGCAGAAGGCGTGCTCGGCCTTGGCACGGATCTGCGCCTTGCAGTGTTCGATCTCCTCGAGCATCCGCTGCCAGGGATGATCGCCCAGTGCGCGGCGCTTGCCCGGGCGCATGGCGACATACCACTTCACGGTCGAGTCCACGTTCTCTTCGCGGTTCTGCACGCCCTGATAACCAGCGTCCCCAAAAACATCAGACTCTTCGCCGTGGACCAGGTCGCGCGCCACGGTTACGTCGGACACATCGGCCGTTGTACCGACTACGGTGTGTACCGGCGCTGACGGCGCGCTGCGCCGTCCGGGCGCGCCTCGCCCCGCCCGGCTCCACCACCCTTTCGGAAAGGCACCAGCGATGGTGTTTTTTCAGCAGCGACACCAGAGGCCTGTTCCGAACACCGGCCCCTGTGCCGGGTGGCGGGCGCATCAGGTGATGCAAACAAGGCAATTGACGGACGCTTTAGTGGTTGTTTAATTTGGCTCCGTTGCATGGAGCGTGTTTGGAGATAGGGATGTCCGTGGATGTGGCGTGGGAAGACCGTGGCGTCGTAGTGGCCTTCGGCGGCTCGGTGCCGATGGGCCTTATCGTGGACCAATGCAGGCGCCTTGAGGGTGACTCCCGCTTTGACCACTTGCTCTACAGCATCGTGGATCTTCGGAGCGTGGTGCACGCGCCGGTCTCGGAGCGCGAGCTCAAGGAACTTGCTGCTGAGAACTGGGCCTCCTGCCTCAGCAATCTCCGACTGACGACCTTCGTTATCGCGGAGGACCCTGCGGTTGTTTCAGTCTTGAATAAATACCTTGATGTCATGCCAGATACCCATGGTGTCGCTAAGCCCATGATCTGCGCGAGTCCCGAGCAAGCCCGCGAGGCCTTGGGTCTTGGTCTTCCTTATTACCCCGGAGCCGGCGTCTGAACTGCGAGCAGGCTTGCCGTTGTGCAGGCGCGCGACCGGTCCGATCCGTGCCCTCTTGCCTGC
>CAISDJ010000021.1 GCA_903884105.1 uncultured Pseudomonadota bacterium
GTTAATGAAGGAACCCCAGAAGGTGCTGCTGTAGACGCAGAAACGCTAACAAGGATGGCAAAGTGGGATTCCGACAATCCGGCGCTGCTGCCAACCGAGAAGGCTCTACGTCGGTTCGCCACCGGCAGAGGAGCAGATGGGGTTGCACTCCTGAAACGAGCCATCACTGGCCGCCAAGAATCTATCTCACTGGAGCAACGACGCCGCGCTTCTAGGCCGCGCAAGCGGGACCCCCTACAGGCGTTGATCGAAGGTATCGTGGCAACACGCCCAAAAATTTCTGAAAAAGAGCTGCTAAGACTTTTGCGTAGCAATATCAGCCGCGGTGTAATCGAGTACATAGATGACACGAATATTGTTCTGGAAGAAGGGCCACCTTTCACAGTGAAGATTTCCAGCCTGAAGGACAGACTGACGCGCGCAAAGAAAAAATTCGCGAAAGCCGGTTAACGCGAATAGCCCTCGCCATGATTGCTGACACCAAGCAACTACATGGGATGGCATCATGTTTCACACTGCAAAAGCGACACACCCCGGCATCGACGGTTTGTCAGATAACGCGCTCATCCGGCTCGAAAATCTGCACTCCTGCAATATTGTTCCCTTCTCGTCCTCCACGGTCTGGAGGAAGGTTCGTACGGGGGAGTTTCCGTCACCTATCAAGGTCTCCGCCGGAGTAACGGCATGGCGAGTCGGTGATATACGGGCATGGCTCGAGGCACCGGCCACCTTCCGCTCGCGCGGCAATACTGCAGCAAGTGGGGCGCAGCGATGAGCAAGCACCTCCGCCGCGCCCTCGTCCTGCTGGAGGCAGCCCGCCCAGCCTCAGGCTATATGCCCGCGTCCGACGCGGAATGGCAAAAGCTTCTGCGCGCAAACGAGGAGTTCGCGTATGCAATGTACCGCGAGGGCGGCGTACCAGAAAAGAAAGCACGAGCTATCGCACACCTGATGCACAGCGGCGAGATTGGCATGTACCTGCTTCGGACTTCTTATGAGGTGCGCGGCAATGACTGATAACGCACAAGAAATTTCAAAGCTGTGGCGTATCGTCGCTGTCGGGTCGGGCAGTGTTATGGAAATCCGGGCCCTCCAGCCGAAGGGCCTACCCGGGAGCCGTCCACCAGTCGTACGTCACTTCAGGCAAGGTAACTATCCGGATACCGAGGCCTTTAAACGGGACGTTGAACGCTCTGCGCTACAGCTCAACGAGGACGGCTACAACGTATACGTTGTAATGAATCCGATTCGCCCGGACTTCGCCGGCCCTGGTAGCGTCTCCGACAAGGACATTCGCTACCGCGATCTACTTCTGGTGGACATTGACCGCGCTGGCCACGCGACGGAACCTGCCAGCCAGACCGAACTGGATGCCGCCAAGTCACTGGCATATCAAGTTCGCGACTACATGGCCTCCCGCGGTTGTCCTTCGCCGATCATGGTGATGAGCGGCAACGGTTATCACCTGTACTACGTGCTGAAGGGCATGGATAACACAGCAGAGGCCACTGCTGCTGTTGCAACAACGCTCAGGAACCTCGCCAAGACTTTCAACAATGGCCTGGTCGAGATTGATACTACCGTCTTCAACGCATCTCGCATCACA
>CAISDJ010000022.1 GCA_903884105.1 uncultured Pseudomonadota bacterium
ACGGTCGGCGCGGCGCTGCAGGCCTTCAAGGCGAGCGGCAAGTCGTTGACCGCCCATGGCGATTACTACGATCAGGCCCAGTATCTGCTGGCTTCCTACGCCGACACGGTGATTCTGCACCCGATGGGACAGGTGCTGCTACCGGGTTATGGTGGCAGTCAGCTGTTCTACAACGAGTTGCTCGACAAGCTGGGCGTCAATGTCCACATCTTCCGCGTCGGCACCTACAAGGCGGCGGTGGAGCCCTTCGAGCGCAACAACATGTCCGAGGAGTCCCGTGCCAACAGCCAGCAACTCGTGGACGAGCTGTGGCAGCGCTACCTGACGCAAGTGGCCGAGAATCGCGGGCTGAGTGAGCAGTTGCTGCGCAGCTACACCAACGACTTCGCTGATCATCTGCTGGCGTCGGATGGCGACACCGCAGTGACGGCGCTGGAACACGGACTGGTCGACGAGCTGCTCAGCCGTCCCCAGTTGCGCAATCGCCTGCGCGAGCTGGCCGGTGGCGCTGAGAGCGACGCGGCCGCGGGAACCATCGAGTTCCAGCAGTATCTGGCCTTGACCAGCCGGCCGCATCTGCCGAGCGAAAACGAGATCGGCGTGATCGTGGCTGAGGGTACGATCGACGTGGGCGACCAGCCACGTGGCGTGATCGGCGCCGATTCTCTGGCAGCATTGATTCGGGAGGCGCGCCGCGACGACAGCGTCAAGGCCGTAGTATTGCGCATCGATTCCCCCGGCGGTTCGGCGCTCGCCTCTGAGCTGATCCGGCAAGAGCTGGATGTACTGCAGTCGACCGGCAAACCACTGGTGGTCTCGATGGGTGGCACGGCGGCGTCGGGCGGCTACTGGATATCCGCGATGGCGGACGAGATATGGGCGTCGCCGGTGACAATCACCGGTTCGATCGGCATCTTCGGCATGATCCCCACCTTCGAGGGCAGTCTGGCGTCGGTTGGTGTTTATGCAGATGGGGTGAGCACCACGCCGCTGACGCGTGCAGACTCTTTCACGGGCCTGAGTGAGCAGCTGGCGACGGTGTTTCAGGCCACGGTGGAGGACGGTTACCAACGCTTCCTGCGGCTGGTCGCCGAGGGGCGCGGCATGACGGAGGAGCAGGTTGACGCAGTGGGTCAGGGGCAAGTCTGGAGCGGGGCGCAGGCGCAGAAGTTTGGCCTTGTCGATGAGCTCGGTGACTTGGACGATGCCGTGGCCGCTGCCGCACGCCTGGCCGAAGTGAACGACTATCAGATGCGCTACATTGAGACGCCGATGTCCGCCGGCGAGGTGTTGCTGCAGGGCATGGCGCAGAACATCGGTTCAGTGGCATTGGCGAGAATGGCTTTCGATGGCGAGAGTGCCGCAGGTCTGGGCACAGCTATTCAGGCGAACATCCTCGGCGGCTGGCAGCGCATGTTTTCCGACCTGGCGGCGCTGCGTCTCAACGACCCGCTGAACCTCTACACCCTCTGCGAATTCTGCGCAGTACTCCGCTGAGGAAATTCCCCGCTCTCTCTCTGTGGGAGCGGGCCTGCCCGCGATGCCTTTTTGAGTGGTTTGAGCGGGGTGTTGGTGCGGGCAGTGATGACACGCCGTGAACCCGTCCATGGGGGCTCGCTTTCGCCATCCATGGCTCAAGACGGTCATCACTGCCCGCACCAACACCCCGCTCCTGCAGCGCAAACGCAAGTCTGCCTCGCCCTCCATAGTTCTGATTAATACCTCCAGAGCTTAGCGCCATACCTTCAGAGCTCCAGTCGGATCAAGCGGTAGTGCAGACAGTTTCTGGTTGGCACAGAGGGACAGAGGGACAGAAGGTTAGCAGGCTGCCGCAACAGCCGCCTCGACATTCTGTCGCAGATGCTCCGGGTTGATGGTGCCGACGATGATGGCGCTGACGCCCGGCTTGGCGAAGATGAATTGCATGTTGGTCTTGACCGGGTCAGCGCCACTGGTCAGGGCATGCCCGCTGTTGAGCGCCTTCTTGATCAGCACG
>CAISDJ010000023.1 GCA_903884105.1 uncultured Pseudomonadota bacterium
CATTCCAGTCGTGGGCGTCGTCATCGCCGCAGCGCCTGACCGCGTGGTACGGGATCCGGCTTGCCCGTCAGCTGAACCAGGAATACCTGACTGCAGACCCCCTGCTGCACCTCTTCCCGGCGAACCGGCGAGGACCCATGGGCGATGTCGCAAAAGTGAACTGCGCCACTTGCCACCAGGGCGCGTACAAGCCGTTGTATGGATCTCACCTCGCCCAGTACTATCCGGCGGTGCTCCCCGCGGAAATGCGTCCCGCAAAACCACCGGGACCGCCACCCCTGCCCCAGATCTACCCCGCCGTCCGGGCCGCCCGCGGTGCCGATGTGGGCAGGCTGTAGGGACAAACGGCATCAGAGAAGACCTGACACAGGTAAGGCCATGAATCCAGTCGACCGCCGCACTTTCATCATTGCCAGCGTGACGGCGAGCTTGGGCTGCCTGATGGCCGGCCGGGCCCAAGCGCAACTGCAGAAAGTGGAAGAGGGCGAACCCAAAGCCGTTGCTGTGGGGTACCGGCACGACTCGCACACCGTCGATCAGGCGCGATACCCCAAGCATGCGCCCGAGCAGAACTGCGCGAATTGCCTCGCCTTTTATCCCTCTGACGAAGAAGCCGACGAGTGGGGCGAGTGCGATCTGATGTCAGACCGCCGCGTCCACAAGAAAGGTTGGTGCTCCTCGTACAAACAGTTGAAGGTCTGAGGACCGCTCGGTCGCAACGAGCAACGCCCGATCAGGCGACCGATTCGCGCAGGGTCATGGCTGAACGCAAAGCGGCCAGCGCCTCTTCGAACTCGAAGTCACCCAGCGCATCTGAAATCGGCTTCAGGCCGAGACCAAAGGCGGCACGCAATAACGCCGCATTCGCCTCGAGGAGGTCGGTTGCCTCCGCATCGCCCGACTCAAGCAGCGGGATCAGCTGGGCGCACACCAACGCCAGTCGCGAGGGATCCACGGCGACGGACTCCAGGCTCTCTTCACTGCCATCGTGCTCAGGCCTGAGTTTTTCGCGCAGCTCTGCGATCAGCGGGTCCAGCACGATCTCGCAAGCCGACAGCAAGCTGTCGACCTCGGAGCCCGACTTGCCCTGTCTCGCTGCCGTCTCCAAGGCCTCGGCCGCCTTCTGGAGCTCTGCGTGGGCGATATTGCCCGATGTGCCCTTCAGGGAGTGCGCGAGCAACTCGGCGCGAGGAAGGTCGCCGGTCTCGAATGCAGCGCGCATATCGAGGACTGCACGCGCCATCCCGGATTCGAATTTTCGCAGCATCCCGAGGTAGAGCTTCTTGTTGCCCAGTACGCGTCGCATGCCCTGGACCTGATCAAGGCCACTGATCGCCGGGATCTCGAGATCGCGCCCGTCAACCGCACCAGCGGGCCACTCCATCTCACCGGATGCGGGGCTCCTGCGCGCAATCCAGCGCAACAGGCACCTGAACAGGTCCGCGGGCTCGATGGGCTTGGCGACGTGATCATTCATGCCCGCCTCACGACAGGCCTCGCGATCGGATTGCATCGCGTTCGCCGTCATCGCAACGATGGGCAAGGCATGAAACTCCGGCATGGAACGGATGATCCGGGTCGCCTCCAACCCGCCCATGACGGGCATCTGCATGTCCATGAGCACGATATCGAAGGAGGCGGACTTCACTTTCTCCACCGCTATCGCGCCATTGGCAGCGACATCGACGACTAGACCAACTCCCCGCAGCAGTTCGGTCGCCACTTCCTGGTTGAGCTCGTTGTCCTCGACCAAGAGCACCGCGGAGCCCCGGATGGATGCAAGATCGACGGTAGGTCCGTCGGTGTCCTGCACTGCCTCGCCCAGCCCGTCGGTAGTTCCGAACAAACGGGCGACCGAGTCGAACAGGGTCGAGCCGTTCACCGGCTTCATCAAGATATTCTCGATGCCTCTCGACTCCGCGCCCTTCAGGGCTTCCTCGCGCCAGAAGCCGGTCACGAGCACCAGCTTCGGATTCCGCTCGTACGGGCGTTGGCGGATTTTTTCCGCGAGCTCCAACCCGTCCATCACGGGCATCTGCCAATCGAGATAGACCGCGTCGTAGGGTCGGCCCTGCGATACCGCGGC
>CAISDJ010000024.1 GCA_903884105.1 uncultured Pseudomonadota bacterium
ACATACAGCGCGCCATCGAGCGGGGCACGTTGCATCGCGTGGCGCGCCAGCGCCTGCAGCCCGTCATAGCTCTTGCGCATGTCTGTCGGCTCGCCGTAAAGATGGACCCGGATCTGGCCCTCGGCGAAAAACATCAGCCGCAGGTCAGATGCGGAACCACCCCGCGCCCGAGGTCCAGGCGTAGATCAAAACGCGACCTGCCATCGGACAGTGTTCCGAGATCGACGAATGTCGGCGCCACGTCGTGCGCGCTCACCGAAGACAATGCCGCGCGATCAACTGTCGGCGCGTCCACCAGCTGACGCCGCCAGCGACGAAAACTCGAAACCTTGATCGCCTCTCGCGCGCAATACGCCTCGACGCTCAGGTCGCTTCCCGCGTGACCGTCGACTAACGACCGCCGTGCCTCGATGCTGCGATGCTGCGACAGCAGACTGCTCCAGTGAAATACTGGAGCAGCATTGTCCGGCTCGATCAGCGCTCGACAAGTACGCCGCGTTGTTACCGGTTACACTGGCGACGCGAGGGCTGACACGGGATTTGGCGAGCGGCGGTTACGGCCGCCACACGCTTCAGATTATTATCGCCAACAATTCAGCTAAGCTGCTGCCATGCAGCTCATTACCCGCCACATCCGCGACATCCCGGACTTTCCAAAACCAGGCATCTTGTTCAAGGACCTGACGCCACTACTGGGCAATCACGAAGCCTTATCGTTCGCCTGCCGCGAACTCGTCAGACCATTCCGTGATGCGGGCATTACCGCAGTACTCGGTATGGAAGCACGCGGTTTCGTGTTTGGCGCGCTGGCCGCTCATGAACTGAAAGTCGGCTTCGTACCGCTGCGCAAGCCCGGCAAGCTGCCGGCCGCGACGGATTCCGTGCGCTACGACCTCGAATACGGCAGTGCCGAACTGCACATGCATGTTGATGCCATCGGTCCAGACGATACGGTGTTGCTGGTTGATGATCTGATCGCGACCGGCGGCACGGCCGCCGCTAGCCTTGAACTTGCGCGCCGTGCCGGTGCTCGCATCGCCGGTTGCGCCTTCGTGGTGGAACTGGACTTCCTTGCCGGCCGCGACGCGCTCGGCGAAACCCGCATTCATTCCCTGGTGCATTACTGATTCCACAGCCGCGCCGACAGCTCGGAAGCGGTGCTCGAATTCTGGTTCGCCGGACCACGCTCCCACTCCACCCTTCCTGACGCGTGAGTTGGACCCGGGCACGCACCGACCCAGGCCCGCCGCGTCAACGGCCAGCCGAATCGCACTTCTTTCTTCTGGTTCACAGCAGAGGCGACTGCGCCGGCGGTGCCCGTGCCCCGAGCGGCAGCTCGGAGCTGTACTGATCCGGTGCCGTGCTTTGCAGGTGCGCGAGGATCTTCGCGATCACCTCCGGCTCCTCGATGCCGGCAAGGATCGCAAGCTTGCCTCGGCGCTGGTGTTGCCGTGGGCCGCAGAAGATCTGCGCGTGGCAATGGAACCCTTCCATGGATTTAAATGGGGCCTGACCCCATTTAAATCTGACCCCATTCAAGTCCAGACAACATCACCCCGGTCGGGTATCCACGGCCTTCGATGCCGCCGCACCGCCGCGTTTCTGCACCGACACGATCATCGGTCGCGAGTGTTTGTCCTGCGTGGCGCGCGGGGTCGAAATTCGCGAGACGCTCCTTGAGGCTCGGCATCCGGTCACGGATGGTGGTGGTGATCACGCAACCGCCTACCACCGTGAGACGCGCCTTTTCATCCGCACACAATTCGGCCGCACGCACCACCAATGCCGCAGCTCGCGATGCTCCTCGCCTTCGACGACAGCGCCTGCATCACCGGTTCGGACCATGTGATCGACGGTGGGCGGGGGATCTGGTAGCCTCAACGCAACCCTACTGTAACGAGACAGAAATAACCGAACGCTAGCCTTCTGACAAGGGTCCAGAATGGACTTGCCGTACCGGCAAGCCTGAGCTCTCGAGACCCGCGTCACTTTGCAAGATCCCGCTTCCCTGCTGCAGGAAATCCTCGGACCGTTTATCGGTGGTCTGGGTTTGTTCTTCGTCGGCGTGAAGATGATCGGTTCCAACCTGCGACTCCTGTCGGGCCCGCGCCTGCGGCAACTCGTGGCTTCGAGCGTCGCCTCAGCCTGGCGCGGTGGCGCAATCGGCACCCTCTCAGGCGGCATCACCCAAAGCTCCAGTGCAATCACACTGATCCTGAGCAACATGATTGCGGCCAACCTCATGAGCGTGGCGCAGGCCATGCCGGTCGTGGCGTGGGCCAACGTGGGCACATCGGCGCTCGTGCTGGCCTCCACCGTGGACATCCGGATTCCCGTTTTCTATCTGCTTGGCCTGATCGGCATCTCGTATTTTTTCGAAATCGACAACTCGACGCGGTACCGGCACATCGCCGGCGCCATGCTGGGCATCGGGCTGGTGTTTATGGGGCTGCAACTGCTCCACGCCGGCGCGATACCGTTGCGGGAATCCGAAGACTTCCGCCAAGTGCTGGTCCTGACCGCCCGCTTCGGCAGCCTGCTGGTGATCGTGGCGCTCGTCGTTGCGATGCTGCTGCAGTCTTCGTCCACCGTATCCGCAATTGCCGTGTCCATGACCGTGGCCGGACTGCTCACGCTGGAGCAGACCACCCTGATCATTTACGGCGCCTCGGCGGGATCCGGGCTCGGCGCCTTGCTTCTGTCGGCCTCGAGCAAGGGTACAGCCCGGCAGCTGGCCGTGATCCAGGCGATAACCAAGGTGCTCGGATCGCTGCTCATGCTGGCGCTGCTGGTGCTGGAGAAAACGGCCTCCGTGCCACTTGTCCTCGCGCTGCTGTCGGTGCTCACGCCGGTGATTGCGCTGCAAGCCGCATGGGCCTTCCTGCTCACGCAGCTCGCCGGTGTGCTGCTCGGCAACATCCTTGCCCCGTTCCTGCTTCGCGCTGCGGCCCGGATGTCGCCGCCCACCCCGCGAGAGACGCTGTCAAAGCCGCGCTACCTGAGCGAGGAGTCCTTAGGCGATGCGGAGACTGCGATGGATCTGGTGGAGCTGGAACAGACCGGTCTGCTGGAACACCTGGGCGCATACCTCTCCGAGGTGGATTCCGCCCCGCAAGAGAGTGCTGCCACCACCACGGCCTACGGCTTACCCGCTCGGGAACTCGCGGCAGCGGATGCTGCAGTATCGGAGGAGATCAGCCGTTCCCTCGGCACACTCGCCAGTCAACCGCATGAGGGTTCAACCGTCAAGCGCCTGCTGGCGCTGCAGAACCGGCAGCGGCTGGTGGCCGATCTCTCGGGAGCAGTGCTGCACCTCGAGGTCGCCCTGCAGAGAATTCCTGCACTCGATGATGCCAACCGCGAGTTCTGCCTCGGGATCAGTGCGGGCATCCGCGAGTCCGCCCACTTCCTGCTGTCGACGCTGCATGAGTGCGCCGCCACGGGCGATACTAATGATCTCTTCATGCTGCAGCAGTTCACCGGAGATCATAGCGACACCATGGACTCCCTGCGCAAGCGCTGGCTCGACGAGGCCTCGCACATGGGACAACAGATGCTCGATGCCCTTTTCAGTGCCACCGCATTGTTCGAAAGGACAGTCTGGATCATCGGACGCTACGTGAGCACGCTTCCCCCCTCCGACGGGACGCGCTGATCAACGCGTGTCATCCGGCCGCCGCGCGGAGTGTGTTGTCCAGGGGTTGATCTGGGCCTGGTGCGCCGCAAGACCGCCAAGGGTCTTGGTCACCTACAGGTAGTAAGGCCACTTGAACGTGTCGATGGTATCGCCAGTGGTATGCGCGGATAGGAAGTTCAAAGCGCCACCGGACCGCCGATAGACCAGGCCACGCTCCAACTCCACCCTTCCTGACGCGTGAGTTGAACCCGCCTGCGCGGGCCGCCCCGTTCGGGTCGCCTTCGGGCCCCTGCAGCCGCGGCTGAACGGTCTGCAGCGTGAACAGCTTCTGCCAACGGCAATGCGGTAAGTGATGGAGTGCCCGATCAGGTCATCCAGCGGGCCGGGCTCTGCCGCGCCGCTCAGCAAGGCGTTCTCGATGTCACGCTCGATCAGGCCACTGCGTTCCAGCGCCTCGCCCACCCGTGCGGCGATCTGCTCGACCAGCGCCCAAAGATTGTTCGGGTCGGGGGCGGATACCTGGCGGAACAGGGGAGGATCCGCACGGAGGCACGGGATGAAGATTACTCCGTCATGGAGCGTATTTGACGGGGCTGAAGGCGCTTGCGTTGCTCTGGGGAAGCAATGATAGTGCTCCGTTTGCCAACATGACATGCGGGAGAGGTTTTGATGTCGGTAAACGCCAAGGCCGACCAAGCCCATGATGCGACCGTGGCTCGCATGCTGGGCATCTGTGTGTTGCTGGAAACGCTGCTGGTGGGCAGCAACCTGATCGCCGCGTACGTTGCCAATTCCCTGACCCTCTACGCGGATGCGACCAAGGAAGCCGTGGAGATGCTGGCGTCGCTGGGTATCTGGCTGACCTTGCACCGGATGCAAGCGCGTGAAGGTGAGTTTGATTTTGGGCTGGGCAAGATTGAGAGTCTGCTGACGGTCGCCTTGGAATTGGTGCTGTTGTTGACGGCCACCAGCATCATCATCGAAGCGGTGGAACGCTTCGAGTCGCCGCACCCGCTGGGAAACATTGGTGTGGCCGTTGGTGTCACGTTGGTGGGTTTTGTGGCACAGCTGACGGTGCTGCTGGTGTTGACCAAAACCCATGCGAAGCGTGCGTCGTCGATGATCCTGTCAAAAATCCGCACCTATCGAATTTCCTTGTGCGCCGACTTTGGCATTCTGGCCGTGCTGCTGTTGGGCAAGGTGATGCCCGGACATTTCTTGTCGCTGTATCTCGACCCGTTGGTGTCGAGCGGCATTGGGGTGGCAGTTCTGATTAAGGTCTATTACGGCATTTCGGCGGCGGTGGCGGATCTCAGTGACAAGACCCTGGAAGAAACTTCGCAGTTCTTAGTGCTGCGCGAGTTGGTGCGGTTTTTTGACGAGTATGAACAGCTCCATCGCATCCACTCGCGACGTTCAGGCAACCGGGTGTTTATTCATCTGTTTCTGGAGTTCCGTCAGGACTTGACCATGGCGGAGGTGTATGGGGTGATGGAACGAATCTCTGGCAGTCTGGAGAGCGTCATTGGCCATAGCAACGTTATCGTGGTGCCCACCCGCGCCAAGCGTTGATCGATCACGACCCGGTTTCCAAGGACCCCCCTCTCCTCCCACTCAATAGTCGCCGGCGGCTTCCCCGAAATATCGTAAGTCACCCTCGATATCCCCGACACCTCATTAATGATCCTCCTCGCCACCAGGTCGAGGAAGTCGTAAGGCAGCCGCGACCACCGCGCCGTCATGAAATCAACAGTCTCAACCGCGCGCAGCGCGATAACGTAGTCGTACCTGCGCCCATCACCCATCACGGCAACAGACCTCACGGGCAGAAAGACGGCAAACGCCTGGCTCGTCCGATCGTAAAGATCGTGCTTGCGGAGCTCATCGATGTAGATGGCATCCGCCTTGCGGAGGATGTCCGCGTACTGGCGCGTCACTTCGCCCAGGATGCGGACGGAGAGGCCCGGACCGGGGAACGGATGACGGTGGACCATCTCCTTCGGCAGGCCGAGCTCTAGCCCCATGCGGCGAACTTCGTCCTTGAACAGTTCACGCAACGGCTCGAGCAGCTTGAACTTCATGTGCTCAGGCAGGCCGCCCACATTGTGGTGGCTCTTGATCACATGCGCCTTGCCCGATTTGCCGCCGGCAGACTCGATGACGTCTGGGTAGATCGTGCCTTGTGCGAGCCACGCGATGTAGTCGAGCTTGGCGGCTTCTTCCTCGAACACTTCGATGAAGAGGCGGCCGATGATCTTGCGCTTGCGCTCCGGGTCCGCCTCGCCGGCCAGGGCATTGAAGAACCGGGCTTCGGCATTCACGCGGATGACGCGCACGCCCATGTGCTGCGCGAACGTCGCCATCACCTGGTCGCCCTCGCCCTGCCGCAGCAGGCCATGGTCGACGAATACGCACACCAGCTGCTTGCCGATGGCCTTGTGCAATAGCGCGGCGACGACTGACGAGTCCACGCCGCCCGACAGTCCGAGCAGTACGTTGCCCGCGCCCACCTGCTCGCGTACGCGAGCCATCGAATCCGCAATGATGTTGCCGGTGTCCCAGCGCGCTTCGCAGCCGCAGATCTCGCGCACGAAGCGCTCCAGCATCCGCGTGCCCTGCATCGTGTGCGTGACTTCCGGATGGAACTGCACGCCATAGAAGCGGCGCTTCTCGTCCGCCATCGCGGCGAGCGGTGCATTGCCGCTGTATGCCACGCCGATGAAGCCAGGCGGCAGCGATTCCACGCGATCGCCGTGGCTCATCCACACATCGAGCAGCGGCCGGCCCTGGATATCGAGGTGATCCTGCAAGCCGTCGAGCAACCGGCACGGCGCCGACGTCGTGACCTGCGCGTAGCCGAACTCGCGATGATCGGAAGGCTGCACGCGGCCACCGAGCTGCTGCGCCATCGTCTGCATGCCGTAGCAGATGCCGAGGACCGGCACGCCCATGTCGAACACGTTCTTGGGTGCGCGCGGCGGCTCTGCGTCGGTGACCGACTCCGGCCCGCCGGACAGGATGATGCCCTTCGCGCCGAACGCGGCGACGTCTTCAGGCGAGATGTCCCACGGATGGATCTCGCAATAGACGCCGGCCTCGCGGACCCGCCGCGCAATCAGCTGGGTGTATTGCGCACCGAAGTCGAGGATGAGGATGCGATGGGCGTGGATGTCGGGCGACTGGATGGCCGCTCCCTGCGAAACGCGATCAACTGACACGGTAATTCGGTGCTTCCTTGGTGATGGTAACGTCGTGCACGTGGCTCTCACGCACGCCGGCATTGGTGATGCGCACGAAACTCGGCCGCGTGCGCATTTCCTCGATGTTCTGGCTGCCGGTGTAGCCCATCGCGGCGCGCAGGCCGCCGGCGAGTTGGTGCAGGATGCCGATGACCGAGCCCTTGTACGGCACGCGGCCTTCGATGCCCTCAGGAACCAGCTTCTCGAGTTCTTCGGTGGTGTCCTGGAAGTACCGGTCCTTGGAGCCGTTCTTCTCCGCCATGGCGCCCACCGAGCCCATGCCGCGATACGACTTGTACGAAGCGCCCTGGTACAGCTCGACTTCGCCGGGGGATTCCTCGGTGCCGGCGAACAGGCCGCCCATCATCACGCAGTTCGCGCCGGCTGCAATCGCCTTGGCGATGTCGCCGGAGAAGCGGATGCCACCGTCCGCGATCAACGGCACGCCGGTGCCTTTCAATGCTTCGGCCACATTCGACACCGCACTGATCTGCGGCACTCCGACGCCGGCCACGATGCGGGTGGTGCAGATGGAACCGGGACCGATACCGACCTTCACGCCGTCCGCACCGGCTTCCACGAGCGCGAGCGCCGCTTCCGGAGTGACGATGTTGCCGGCGATCACCTGCTGCTCGGGCCACTTCTGCTTGATGCGCTTGACCATCTCGAGCACGCCGCGCGAGTGGCCGTGCGAGGTGTCGACGACGATCACGTCCACACCCGCTTCACGCAGGGCCGCGACCCGGTCCAGCGTATCGGGGCTCGTGCCGACGGCCGCGCCGACTCGCAGTGCGCCGCGCTCGTCCTTGCAGGCGCGCGGGAACTCGGTGGCCTTCTGGAAATCCTTCACCGTAATCATGCCCTTCAGGTTGAAGTCGGCATCGACCACCAGCATCTTCTCGATGCGGTGCTTGTGCAGCAGCGCGAGCACTTGTTCCTTCGGCGCGTTCTCGCGGACCGTGATCAGCTGATCCTGCGGCGTCATGACGGCCGAGACGGGCTTGTCGAGCTCGGTAACGAAGCGCAGGTCGCGGTGCGTGACGATGCCGACCGCCTTGCCGCCGACCACCACCGGCACGCCGGAGATGCCCTTGGCGCGCGTGAGGTCCAGCACTTCGCGGATGGTGCGATCCGGCGTGATCGTGATGGGATCGGAGATGACGCCGCTCTCGAACTTCTTGACCCGGCGCACTTCGCGCGCCTGGGCCTCGATGGTCATGTTCTTGTGGACGATGCCGATGCCGCCTTCCTGCGCGATGGTGATCGCGAGGCGCGCCTCAGTGACGGTGTCCATGGCGGCGGACACGAAGGGCAGATTCACCCGGATGCCGCGGGAAAGCTGCGAGCTCAGGTCCACTTCGCGAGGCAGGACCTCGGAATACGCGGGGACCAGGAGGACGTCGTCGAAGGTCAGGGCTTGCTCAAGGATACGCATGGCCAAGTATAAGCGGGGGGACGGGGGGCGGCCAAGGCCGGAGGCGGGGAGCGGAGCGGATAGACCGGCCAACTTCGTTGGCAAGGGGGCCTGTCGGCAGGGTAAGGCTGCCGCCAAGTACAGATCCAGACTCGGAAAACACTCTGCCCTGCCGGCAGCCCCCCCTTGTCGCGTCGGCGACCCCCTTGCCGTCTGACTACCTGCCGACAGAGTCGGCCGGTCGCCTCCCTCTCCGCCTCCCCTATACTTCCCTCATGGAACCCCGCTCCCCCTACTCCTCCCTCGGCGTGCCTGAGGTCCCTGCCCGTGAGGTCTGGACCCCCACCCGCCTGAACAAGGAGGCCCGGCTGCTTCTCGAGCGGGGGCTGCCGGCGCTGTGGGTGGAGGGGGAGATCTCGAACCTGTCGCGGCCGTCGTCGGGGCACTGGTACTTCTCGCTCAAGGATGCGAACGCCCAGCTGCGGTGCGCGATGTTCCGGCAGCGGAACCTGACTACCCGGTTTGTCCCGAAGGACGGAATGCACGTGGTGGCCCGGGGGCGGGTGAGCCTGTACGAGCCGCGGGGCGACTACCAGTTCATCGTCGAGGGGCTGGAGGATGCCGGCGAAGGCGCTCTCAAGCGGCAGTTCGAGCTGCTGAAGGCGAAGCTGGCGGCGGCCGGGCTGTTCTCTCCCGAGCACAAGAAGCCGCTGCCGCGCCTGCCCCGACGGATCGGTGTGATCACGTCCCCTACCGGCGCGGCCATCCGCGACATCCTGAACATCCTGCGACGGCGGTTCCCGGCGATCCCGGTGCTGATCTACCCGGTGCCCGTGCAGGGCAAGGGCGCGGGGGACGAGATTGCCGAAGCCATCCGGCTGGCCGATGCGCGGGCGGAGTGTGACGTTCTGATCCTGGCGCGGGGTGGCGGGTCGCTCGAAGATTTGTGGGCGTTCAACGAGGAAGTCGTGGCGCGCGCGATCTTCGAGTGCACATTGCCGATCATCTCGGGCGTGGGCCATGAGGTCGACTTCACGATTGCGGACTTCGTGGCGGACATGCGTGCGCCGACGCCTTCGGGTGCGGCCGAGCTCGTCGTGCCGGATCGCGAGGAGTGGCTGCGCAACTTCGTCGTGTTCGAGCGGCGGCTGATCACGCAGCTCGGGCGGACGCTCACCGAACGCAACGAGACTTTCACGTGGTTGTTCAAGCGACTGGAACGCGTGCATCCCGGCTTCCGGTTGCGCCAGCATGCGCAGCGGCTCGACGACCTGGAACAACGGCTGGTCCGCGCGCTCAAACAGGTGGCCACCGACCGTCGCGCAGTGGCGCAGGATCTCGCCGGCCGGTTGCGGCAGGCCTCGCCCGCGCTGAAACTGGCGGCGTTGCGCGGTCGGCTCGCGAGCATCGAGGTGCAGATGCAGGGCCAGGTCCGGGCGCAACTGCAACGGTTGTCGGCGGCGCTGGCAGCGGCGGGTCGGACGCTGCATGCCGTGAGTCCACTCGCGACACTGGACCGGGGTTACGCGATCGTGATGACTGACGCCGGACGTGTGATCATGGACGCAAGCATGCTCTCCCCTGGAGACCGCATCACCGCGCGAGTGGCGCAAGGACACGCCATTGCCGTCGTCGAAAGCGTTGCGCCGGCCTCTGCAAAGGACAAGAAATGATTCGATCGCTGCGTTCACTCACGCTTGCTACTTCCGTGCTCATGCTGCTTGCGGGACAGGCCCATGCGCTGGCCTTGCCAAAGGAAAGCCGCGTGCCCGGCGGCCTCGCGATTCTGTCGCTCGATGTGCCAGCCGCGCCGGTGCCGCGCGTGATGTACAACGGCCACCGCGCCCCGGTCCTTCGCGATGGAGATCGCTGGGTTGCGCTCGTCGGCCTGCCGCTCGCCACGAAGGTCGGCAAGCATGCGGCGGAGGCGTACCTCGGCGGGTCAAAGCAGGTGCTCGACTTTGAAGTGAAGTCGAAGCGCTACGAGGAGCAGCGGCTGACGGTGACGAACGACCGGCAGGTGAACCCGAACCCGGATGACCTGAAGCGCATCGACGCCGACAGCAAGCGCACCGAGGCCGCCCTCACCCGCTACACCACGGACCTGGAACCGTCGCTCGCGTTCCTGACGCCGGTGCCGGGCAAGCGCTCGAACTCGTTTGGCTTCCGCCGCTTTTTCAACGAGCAGCCGCGCAACCCGCATTCGGGCATGGACATCTCGGGCAACCTGGGCGAGCCGGTCAAGGTCGTGGCGAGTGGCGTCGTCGTCGACGTGGGTGACTTCTTCTTCAACGGCAACACGGTGTTCGTCGACCACGGCCGCGGCGTGCTGACGATGTATTTGCACCTGAGCCGCATCGACGTGAAGCCGGGTGACCGCGTTGCCGCCGGCAACGTGGTCGGGCTGCTCGGCGCCACCGGCCGCGTGACAGGCCCGCACCTGCACTTCGGCGTGGCCGTCAATCGCGCGATGGTGGATCCGGCACTCTTTCTGCCGCAGTGAAGCGAAGGAAGCAATGGAAGCTAGGAAGCCGGGGAAGCTAGGAAGCCAGACTGGTCTGGCATGCATTGCGAGTTGGTTCGGCTTCCGCCGCTTTCTAGCTTCCTTGGCTTCCTTGGCTTCCTTGGCTTCCTCATCTTCCCGACTTCCCGACTTCCTTGGCTTCCCTGGCTTCCCTGGCTTCCCTGGCTTCCCTGGCTTCCCTGGCTTCCCTGGCTTCCCTGGCTTCCCGGCTTCCCCGGCTTCCCCGGCTTCCTGATACTTCCTCTCTAGGGCGCGGGATTGGGATAGCGCGTGTGGATGGCGTCGATCCCGGCCAGCACTTCCGGTGACAGCACGAGATCCAGACTGTCGATCGAGCGCTTGAGCTGCGCGACGGATGTACCGCCGATGATTGAACTCGTCACGACACGACGCTGCGCGGCCCACGCATTCGCCATCTGCGCGGGATCGAGGCCGTTGGCCTTCGCGAGCGCCACGTACTCCACCAACGCCTTCTGCGCCTGCTCATTGTTGTAACGCGCGAAGCGCTCCGACAACGTCAGCCGCGCACCCGACGGCTTGGCGCCACCCAAGTACTTGCCTGTCAGCACGCCGAACGCGAGCGGCGAATAGCCGAGCAAGCTCACGTTCTCGCGCAGCGCGATTTCGCCCAGGCCGATCTCGAAGCTGCGGTTCAGGAAGTTGTACGGGTTCTGGATGCTGGCGATGCGCGCGAGGCCCCGCGTCGCAGCGAGCAGCAGATAGCGCGACACGCCCCACGCGGTTTCATTCGACACACCGATGTGGCGGACCTTGCCGGCCTTCACGAAGCCGTCGAGAACGGCGAGCGTCTCCTCGAGCGGCACCGTGTCCTCCTGCTCCTGGTGCTCGTAGGAGAGGTGCCCGAAGAAGTTCGTCCGGCGGTCCGGCCAGTGCAGCTGGTACAGGTCGATGACGTCGGCCTGCAGCCGCGTGAGGCTGGTGTGCAGCGCCGACTCGAGATTGGCGCGCGTGAAGTGGTTGTTGCCTTCGCGAATGTGCGCCGAACTGATGCGCGACGCGTGCGAGGGGCCCACGGCCTTGGTGGCGATCAGCACCTTGCGGCGATTGCCCGGAACTTTAAGCCACGTACCGATAATGGCTTCTGTCGAGCCCTGCGTCTCCGCGATGGGCGGAACCGGATAGTGCTCGGAGGTATCGACAAGGTTGATGCCGCGCTCGACGGCGTAGTCGAGCTGCTCGTGGCCTTCACGTTCGCTGTTCTGCGAACCGAACGTCATCGTGCCGAGGGTGAGCTGGCTGATTCTGAGGTCAGTTGCCCCGAGTGTCCGGTACTCCATCGTCACGCCCACCCGCGCCGGTCAGTCGTCGGAGCGCTTGCGGCTGGACAGGAGGCGCCGCAGTGCCCACAGGATGAGCACCACCAGGATCAGGATTCCAATGACTCGCAGCATGGGAACAGTGTACTGGTGGCGAGGCCGGAGGCGCCAGTAGCCGCGTGGGAAGGCGGGAAGTCGGGAAGCGAGGAAGGATGGGAAGCCAGAGAAGAATCGTGGCTATGAACAACGCCCGTCAACGCCCGGTTCTCTCTCGCTCCTAACTCTTGCTCTTGCCCTTTCCGGCTTCCTGCACTTCCTTGGCTTCCTGCGCTTCCTTAGGCTTCCTGCGCTGCCTTAGGCTTCCCCCTCCTCCCTCAGCCAGGCGTATAGACGTATTCGAGCTTGATGCCGTCCGGGTCCGCAAAGAACACGGCGTAGTAGCCGGGCGCGTACTGGTCGTAGTGCGCCGGGGGATTGAGGATGACGGCGCCCAATTCGATGAGACTTGAGTGCAAGCGATCCACCGCAGCCTCGCTGGGCGCATCGAAGGCAAGGTGATGCAGGCCGGGCGTGTAACGGTCGTGGCGCTGAGCCGCGCCGCTCGCGGAGGCGGCCTGCAGGCCTAGGTCGAAACGCTCGCCCCGCCATAAAGGCCCCTCGGCGCAATCCTCAATCCGCTGGAAGCCCGCATAGGGCAGCCACGAATCATAGAACTTCGTAGCGCGATCGAGATCGCTCACGGTGAGGTCGAGATGATGCAGCGACCCCGCTGCCACGGCGCGGACGATGGCCGGCGGGCCCTGGCCACCGCTCGACAGCAGCAGCGCGCGGATCTTCTCCAGCAGCCGCCCCGACTGGGCTACATCAAAGCGCGGCGCCGCACCCCAGTCATAGCCCCACGGATGCGCAGCGCGCAGCGCGCCATCTTCAGTGTCGAACCGGGGAAACACGTGGGCGTGCAGGGCCGGCTCGACGTTGCCGAACATTGCATAGTTGATGCGCAGTGCACCGGTGGCTTCGAACACGGCATCACCGAGCCGCGCCATGTCGGACAGGAACTGGTCGCGCTCCGGCCCGTTCATCGCATTGAGATGCGGCACGACCGGGTCCGGCAGCAGCAGGCAGTAGCCCGGCAGCACCTGCGGATCGCCCATCACGGCCCAGCCCGACGGCAGCCGCGCGACCACGGTGGGATCGGTGCCCGCGCGGCAGGCATTGACGCGGCGATGGATGGCAGTGGTCATGGCTGAAGGGGATAGGGGATAGGGGATAGGGGATAGGGGATAGGGGATAGTGTGAATCTGGAGAACTCGAAAGACAAAGACTTGGCAAAAGTGCTCGGAAACAGAAGCGAACTCAGCTCTTCACTATCCACTATCCCCTATCCCCTAGCCCCTATCCCCTATCCCCTATCCCCTACCGCCTTCGTGCCAGGGGCGAGTTTGCACGGATTCCGCGGCCGATTCGAGCGCTGGCGCGCGATGGGGCGCGTGCGGATGCCAGCCGGTGACGACGAGCATGACCGCGAACCCGACGACGTAACCCAGCACGACATGCCAGCCGCCCTTCAGCCATGCGACGACAGAGCGGCTCTGCGGAAACAGGTTGGTGATGGCGACGCCTGCCGACGACCCGAACCACACCATCGAGCCGCCGAAGCCCACGGCATAGGCGAGGAAACCCCAGTCATAGCCGCCCTGCTCCAGCGCGAGCTTGGTGAGCGGAATATTATCGAAGACTGACGACACGAACCCGAGCCCCAATGCGCTCTGCCACGAGGCCGGGGGCAGCGCTTCGACGGGCATCATCGATGCGCACAGCACCAGCGACAACAGGAACAGCGCGCCGGGTGCCGCTGCGGGAACGATTTTCCAATCGGGCGAACGAACGAGGCTGGACACCAGGATCGCGATCCAAACGGAAACGCCAATGAACGGAAAGCGGTCTGCCAGTTCGGCGAAGCGCAGGTTGACGACGACATTCGTTGCGATGGCAGCGACCAGGATGAAGGCCACGATGCCGAGCCGGCCCGTGTCGATGCGCAATCCCTTGCGCGCATCCCGGACGATGGGTGAATACGCCTGTTGCTGCAGGGCCGCCGGAATGCCGAAGACCGCCAGTGCGACGACGGCAGCGACATACGCGTGCAACACGTCGACCGGACTCACGCCGTCGATCCACATCATCGTGGTGGTGGTGTCACCCACGACACTTCCCGACCCGCCTGCATTCGACGCCGCGACCAGCGCAGCCACATAGCCGATGTGCACCTTGCCGCGGAACACGGTCGCCGCGATCTGCCCGCCAATGATGGCCGCAGCGATGTTGTCGAGGAAGGCCGACAGCACGAACACCAGCACCAGCAGCGCGAGCGGCCCCTTCCAGTCGTCCGGCAGGAAGCGCGGCAGCAGGTCGGGCACACGGCTCTTCTCGAAATGATTCGACAGGACCGCGAATCCCAGCAGCAGCGCGAACAGGTTCGCGAGCACCACCCACTCGCTCTGCAGGTGAGCCACGAGCCCGGCGAGTCCGGGACTCGCATGGAAACCCGTGAGCAGCAGCTTGTAGCCCGTGATGACCACGAGGCCGGTGAGCGCCACGCGCAACGTATGGTGGTGGAACAGCGCAACGCCGAGCAGCGTCAGTGCAAAAAGCACAAAGTCGACCGGGATGCCGAAGAGCTCGGGCCCCGTCCCGACCGGATCTGCTGCCCATGCAGGGGAACTGCTCGTCGCCAGGAACAGTCCGAGTGAGGCGGACAATCTGCGCAAGCTGAAGCGACTACACTGTGACATCGGATTTGAACAGGAGTGAACGGATGCGGATTGGGGTGTCAGGACTGTGGGCCGGGTACTTGGGCGCGATCAGTCTCGCGCTGCTGGCGGCCACGGCAACTGCGCAGCCGGGTGACGCCGAGCCGTTCCGGACGACCCTCGAACAGATGCTGCTCGCAGGCGAACACCCGTACGTCGCCGCGCCGGACCTCGGGGGCGAGCGGGAACCCTTGCGGCAGCTCTATGAAAAGCACGGCTGGCGGCCGCTGTGGTCCGAGAACGAGACGCCGACCCGATCGGCCCTCTCCGTCCTGACCGTGCTGCGCGGAGCCGAAAAGTACGGTCTGCACAGCAGCGACTATGAAGCGAATCAGATTCTCTACCACCTGGTCGACCTCGTCACGACACCGGGCGCCCACCCGGACCAGTGGGCGCAATTCGATCTGGCCCTGTCTACCGCCGTGCTGCGATTCACGACGCATCTGCACTACGGCAGGATCGATCCGCAGGCGGCCGGCTTCGACATCACCGTCGCGCCTGATCGCATCGACCGGCTGAGCATACTGGAAGAGGCCACGACGGCCACGGATTCCGAAGCCGTCTTTGCGCGGATCGAACCTCCATACGAACACTACCAGTTGCTGAAGGCCGCGTTGCCGAAATTCAGGCTGCTTGCGCTTGAAACCGGCCTGACCGACTTGCCGTCGTTCAGCGGCCGCTCCATCAAACCCGGCGAGACCTACTTGGGTGCGCCACAGTTGCGCCGCCTGCTTGTGGCACTCGGCGATTTTCCCGCAGACAGTGCAGTGACCGCCACGGACCTCACGCTCGACCCGGAGACGGTCAACGCGCTCAAGCAGTTCCAGGAACTGCACGGTCTCGCTCAGGACGGCGCGCTCGGCAAGGAGACCTTCCGCCACCTCACGACGCCGCTCCTGCATCGGGTTGAACAGATTGAACTGACCCTGGAGCGCTGGCGGTGGCTGCCCAGGCTCGAGACGCCGCCGATCTTCGTGAACATCCCGCAGTACCGGCTGTTCGCCTTCACGACGGCGCAGGATCGCGAAGCGGACATGCTGAAGCTCGACGTCATTGTCGGCAGGGCCTTTCCCAATACGCGCACGCCCGTCTTCAGCGAGGAGATGCGCTACCTGGTGTTCCGCCCCTACTGGGATGTGCCTTACAGCATTGCGACGCGCGAATTGCTGCCGGAGATCCGCAAGAACCCTGCGTACCTCGACAAGCAGAACCTCGAGATCGTGCGGGGCGGTGGCGACGATGCCAAGCCGGTACCGCCGACGCCGGAGAATCTGGCAGCGCTGGTGGCAGGCACGGTGCGACTACGGCAGCGCCCGGGCGACGACAATGCACTTGGCCTGATCAAGTTCATGCTGCCGAACGAGTACAACGTGTACCTGCACTCGACGCCCGCGAAGGGCCTGTTCCGCGAAGCCCGCCGCGCCTTCAGTCACGGCTGCATCCGCGTGAGCGATCCGGTGGCACTCGCCGAACAGGTGCTGAAGAACGAGCCGGGCGACTGGACGCGGGAGAAGATCGAAGCAGCCATGAATGGCACCGCGACTGTTCGCGTACCGCTGACGCGACCCATCCCCGTCTACATCCTGTACGGGACCGCGATCGCGAGCGAGGCAGGGAATGTGTTCTTCTTCGACGACGTGTACGGGCACGACGCGAGGCTGGCAGCGCTGCTGGGACGCTGAGGAAGGACGGAAGCCGAGGAAGTAGGGAAGCAAGGAAGTCGAGGCAGCCAGACAGACAGGCCACTTCGGAAGCTGAGGAAGCGGGGAAGTGAGGAAGTACGGGAAGCCGGAAGGGAGGTTGGATCCGGCTTCCGGACCTGCCTCAGCTTCCTTATGCTTGCTAGCTTCCGCACGCTACCAGTAGCGGACTCGACCGGTATCGACGTGGACGAAGTTCGACGAGCTGTAAAAGCCCACGCCACCCCGCTGCAGTGACATCGCGAGCTGCTGCAGTTTCTTCGTCGAGAAACCCGTCAGGCGGATATCGATCGCCTTGCCTTCCATGTGCAGGCTCTTCTCGGCCACGCCGCCCGACTTCGACCGCAGCCGGGCATTGGTGGCCGGGGAACGGAACCCCGAGATGACCTCGAACGTGCTGTCGCGATCAGCCAGGACTTTAAGGTCATACAGGATATCGAGCAGGCCCACATCCATCGTCGCGACCTCGCCGCAGCGGAAATCGCGCAGCAGGTAATTCACGCGGGCAATGCTGGACGTGTCGTACTGGCCAGCGCGGAAATAGGTGGTGGTGAGTTGCTCGCCCGTATGCGTGTGGACGAACGACACGCTGCGTTGCTCCAGACTGCCGGCGAGCGCTGCCACCGGAGTTGCAAGCAGCGGGACGGCCATGACCGCGGTGGTCATGAACGCGCGCCGGCTGAAGGCAGGGGGTCGAAGCAACATGAAGGGGTTATAAACGCGGTCGCGGGCTGGAGGCAAGCGTTAAATCCTGAATCCGGCGATTGTCGTCGCAGGCCGACACTGCTGAAGCCGCCTTAAGGTTTCTTCGCCGCGACGGCCGTCTTGAGTTCAAGCAGCTTGGCCTTGATGATCGCCGCATTCTGGGGGCCCATGCGCAGCAACGTCTTCTGCCCGGCAGACAGCGATTCAAGCGCGGGATCGGTATACACGTACATCACGCTGGGCCGGGCGAGCTCGATCGGCCCGTTCAGGTCGGGCGTGACGAGCAGGTGGTCGATGACTTCCACCAGCCGGTCATTGAAATATTGCGACGGATAGCCGAGCCCCTCGTAGGCCTGCTGGAACAAAGGATAGAAGCGCAGGTAAACGGCGGCGACGGCCTGCGTGTCGGTGGCCTGGACGACCTTCATGAAGGGCGTATACCGGGCCGCGTTTGCCGGGCTCAACGCATAGGTCTCCCCCGTCACGGTCACCGCGAGTTCGCCGGGCGTCGGCGCAAGGGGCCGCAACTGTGCCGCGAGCTTCTTGCGCGGCAGGTTGTCGAGGGTCACGACGATGTGCCGGATCAAGTCCTTTGGAATCAAGAACTGCAGGGCCGCCTGGGGGCCGATGAGATTCGCCAGGGCGTCCGCAAGCGGCTGGTCGCTGGCATCCAGGGACGGCAGCGTCGAGTCGGCAGCGGCCGGAACGGGATTCTTGACGGCAGGCGCTTCGGCAGCGGGAGGCGCGACCGCGGGAGCTGGCTCGGGTTCGACAGCGGGTTCCCGACCGAAGTACCACCAGCCACCGAGGCCGAGCAGAACGACAGCCGCGGCGCCGGCAATGACAGGCTTGTTCATGGCGAGGTCCTGAGATTCGAACTGGGTCGATCGGGTCCTGACGAGGGAGCAGGGTAAGCCGATCCCCTCCCGCAGGCAAACCGGGCCAGATCGGAGGGGCTGACCGTCCGGTCCACGCGACAAACAATCGGCCAATGAATTATCGTGCCGGACCTGACGTGCGCTCCCCGGGAATCGACCTCGTGCTGACCAGACTGATCAAAGACCCGCTCGTCCATTTCCTCGTCGTCGGGGCCGTCATCTTTGCCGTGTCCTACTGGATCCATCCGCCTGCAGCGGACAGCGCCGGGCAGATCACGATCACGGCCGAGGACGTGGAGAAGATGCGCACCACGATCGCACTGGTGCAGGGCCGCCCCGCAACCGACGCGGAGATCAGCAGCCTGATCGAGGCGCGCGTCCGCGAAGAAGTGATGTACCGCGAAGCGCTGGCGGCCGGGCTCGACCGCGACGACACCGTGGTCCGCAACCGGCTGATCGAAAAGATGCGCTTCCTGACGGAGAACGTGGCGGAACCGCCCGCCCCCTCGGACGCGGAACTGGAAGCGTACTTTGCCGCCCCAGCCGAGCGCTTCCGGATTCCGGCACGGGTGACGTTCGAGCAGGTGTTCTTCGGCACGGAACGCCGCGGCGAACGTGCGAGAGCCGATGCCGCCGCTGCGCTCCCGGGATTGCAAAAGCGACGCGACACCCTGCCCCCGACCGAACTCGCCAAGCTCGGCGATCCGCTGCCGCTATGGAATCGCTACGACGTGATGCCGAGCGACGATGTCGCCCTCGCCTTCGGGGACGAGTTTGCAGCGGGCCTCGCACCGATTGAGGTGGGAGCCTGGCAAGGACCGATCCAGTCGCGCTACGGCTGGCATGCAGTGCGCGTGATCGAACGCTCGGCAGAACGGCAACCTGCACTCGCCGAAGTGCACGACGCCGTGCAGACGGCTTACATCAACGAGCGCCGAGACGCGGACAATGAAGCGCGCTATCAAGCAATGCGCGAACGGTACGAAGTCGTCGTCGACCCCGCTCCTGCTGCAAGCCCGACTGCAACGGTGCCCACCCCCGCTGCGGCAGAGCCGGGCCGGTAACGATGACGCAGCGTTGTGGCAAGCACTGGGTCCGCGCAGTCGGCGCGCTGCTGCTCGGCGTCGGGAGCCTCGCGTCCGCACATGAATTCACGCCGGGCTATCTCGGCCTCACCGAATCGGCGACGAACACCTTCGAAGTGCAGTGGAAGCTTTCGACCACCGGAGGCCTGCAGAAGGTGCTGAGTCCGCAGCTGCCGGAAAGCTGTGCAGCGGGCGAAGTGCACAGTTACGTCGTGGGCGACGGCGAAATCCGTCGTTGGCGTCTCACCTGCCCGCAAGGCCTGGCCGGGACGCGGATCGCCATTGCCGGCATCGGTTCCACGGCGACCGATGTCCTGCTGAGGATCGACTACCTGGATGGCAGCTCGCTGACCCGCCGCCTCGATGCCAACAAGGATGCCATCGTCGTGCCCACCCAGGCGGGATGGATCGATGTCAGCACCAGTTACCTCGTGCTCGGGGTCGAGCACATCCTGGGCGGCGTCGATCACCTGCTGTTCGTGCTGGCATTGCTGCTCATCGTCAATGGCGTGAAGCGGCTGGTGTTCACCATTACCGCCTTTACGCTAGCCCACAGCATCACGCTCGGTGCGGCTACGCTCGGGTTCGTCAGGGTGCAGGGGCCGCCGGTGGAGGCCGTGATCGCGCTCAGCATCCTGTTTCTCGCGTCGGAACTGGCGCGACGTCCGGTCAATGGCAGCACGGGCGATGACGACCTGCTGAACCGCTATCCGTGGCTCGTCTCGTTCTCGTTCGGGCTGCTGCACGGGTTCGGCTTCGCGGGTGCGCTCGCCGGCGTCGGTCTGCCGGAGAAGGCGATTCCGTTGGCATTGTTGTTCTTCAATGTCGGCGTCGAGGTTGGCCAGTTGCTGTTCATTACCGCGGTGCTGCTGCTAGGCCGTCTCGTGGTCCGGCTTGCGCTACCGGTTCCCGCCGCCTGGCCGCGCATCGCCGCCTACGGCATCGGCTCGCTCGCTGCCTTCTGGGTGATCGAACGGACGCTCACCGCGTTCTAGGCACTCTCTGCACCGGTCTCTAGGGGTTTTCCACTCGCGGGGGAACGTGAGGCCGGTCACAGCAGCAGGGTTCAAGCTCCGGCCGACCTCAATTTGGGTCGGTCCGCGCCGATGCCAGTGCCACGCAGCAACTTAACAGCCGAAGGTCGATACGATGCGCCGCAGCGTTCTCATGGTTGATGATTCCCCCTCGATGCGGGCCCTCGTGCGCTCGACGCTGGAGCTGGCCGGCTTTGACGTCATCGAGAAGATCGACGGCGTGGATGCCTTAGGGTATGCCAAGGGCGGCAGCGCCGACCTGGTACTGACCGACGTGAACATGCCGAACATGGACGGCATCCAGCTGGTCGGCGAACTGCGCTCCCTGCCGCAGTACAAGTTTGTTCCCATCCTGGTCCTGACGACGGAATCGGGTGGCGACATGAAGATGCGCGGCCGCCAGGCCGGCGCGACGGGATGGATCGTCAAACCCTTCGATCCGGCGCAACTCATTGCGACAATCAATCGGGTCCTGCAGTAAGTCCCGCGGGTCGCAAGGCGATGCTTTCCGAGCGTGATCCGACCACCAGCAGCCCCGAGGCCCTGATGGCGGCAGAAACCTCCCACATGCTGAAGCTGTGTACCGCGCAGATCGATGGCGCGCTCAGCGATTGCGATGCGGCGATCGAACGCGTGCTTGAAGCGTTCACGACGATTGTCGAAGATTCCCAATGGATGCGCCGCAAGGCACAGGCATTGACCGGCGAGGATGCGCAGGTGGCGGCCGAGCTCGACATGCGCAGCACCCGGCTCGTCACCAAGGCAAACGCCGCGATCCAGGCCCTGCAGTTCCACGACCGCCTGACACAGCGCCTCGGCCACGTGCGTCACAGCCTGAGCTCGCTGGGCGAGTTCGTCACGGACCCCGAACACAGCTCGCGCCTGGAAGACTGGCAGGAGCTGCATACGCGGCTCGGCCGGATGTATCGCACCCGCGAGGAAGTCGCGATCTTCGAGGCGGTCACCGGCATGCCGCACATGTCAGCGAACGCCGCCCCTGCCCCGGCTGCGGGCGATATCGAACTCTTCTAGTCGATCAGTTCGCGCTGATCGTGAACTTGGAAAAGGCAATCCCCAGATCCCAGCCGCGGCCCTTGCCGCTCAATGCGAGCGACACCTCGCCCTTCGTCAGCACCTCTCCCTTTGCCGACTTCACCGCGCCGGCGTGAGCCTCTGCGGCGGCGTAGGACCCCATGATCTCGTCGATACCCTTGACCGCGGAGAACTTGCCGACGCCGTCTTCGATACTCGACTTGCCGACTGTCAAACCGCCGCCCTCCGATTTCAGCGTCACGCCCCGGCTTTCGCCGTTTGAGCAGGTGACCGTTCCGGTGCCCGAATAGGTCTTGTAGAACACGGACCACCCGGACATGTTGAACTTCATGCTGCAACTCACCGTCGCTTCGGCTGCCATCGATGCGGCGGGTGCGCACAGCAGGGCTGCCGCAATGACACCCAGGAACCAGGGGGTTGTTGTTCGTTGTTGCATGTTGTGCTCCAGGTGAAGTGGGCGTGGATCCAAGAGTCGCCAGTGTACCGCCCCGAGTTGATTCCAACGAGCAGAGGCCACGGAATCGCACCCGGACTGCATGGAATAGTGGCTGCGCTGTCGCCATACGGATACGCTTACAGGCCTTGTCAGCTCCGCAACGCGCGCCGATTCCACGATGACGCATTCGACCCGCATTCCAGGCCGGAATTCCCTGCTCGACAATCCGATGCTGGATCCCTGGGCAGGCCCGTACGGCGGCGTGCCACCCTTCGACCGCATTGCGGTCGGCCACCTGCAGCCTGCACTCGAGGCCGGCATGGCCGAGCAGCTTGAGGAAATCGCCGCCATCGCGTCGAACCCGGCGCCCGCGACCTTCGCCAACACCATCGCAGCCATGGAGCGTACGGGCCGGCTGCTCGATCGCGTCAATGCCGTCTACGGCGTCTACACGTCGACGCTCAATGACACTACGGTGCAAGCGATCGAGCGCGAGATGGCCCCGCGGCTCGCGGCCTTCAGTGACCAGATTACGCAGAACGCCGCGTTGTTTGCGCGGATCGCCAGCGTGTATGCAACGCGCGAGCAGGCAGGCCTGACATCCGAGCAGCAGCGGCTGACCTGGCTCTACTACACCGACTTCGTCCGCGCCGGCGCCCAGCTCGATGCGTTCACCAAGCAGCGGCTCTCTGCAATCAACCAGCGGCTCGCGACACTGTTCACGCAGTTCAGCCAGAACATCCTTGGCGATGAGGACGGACAGGCGCTCATCCTCAAGGACATCGGGGACCTCGACGGCCTGCCGGAATCGGTGCGAACCGGCGCCGCCGTGGAGGCGGAACATCGCGGCCATCCGGGCTGCTGGGCCATCAGCAACACCCGCTCGAGCGTCGAGCCGTTCCTCACTTTCTCAAGCCGTCGCGACCTGCGCGATCAGGTGTGGCGCTCCTTCGTCCATCGCGGCGACAACAACGATGCCCGGGACAACAAGGCACTCGTGACCGAGATCCTGTCCCTGCGCGCAGAGCGGGCGCGACTGCTGGGCTTTGCCACGCATGCCCATTGGCGGCTCGACAACCAGATGGCAAAGACGCCGGAGCGCGCGCTCGAACTGATGCTGGCGCTGTGGAGCCCGGCCACCGCACGCGTACGGGAGGAGGTCGCCGACATGCAGGCCCTCGCGGACCTGGCAGGGCACGCCCTCGAAATTGAGCCGTGGGATTACCGCTTCTATGCCGAGCACGTCAGGAAGCAGAAGTTCGATCTCGATGCCGCAGAAGTGAAGCCCTACCTGCAACTGGAAAAGCTGCGCGAGTCGCTGTTCTTCGTCGCGCACGACCTGTTTGGTCTGCGCTTCTCTCCGGTGGACCCGGGCCAGGTTCCCGTCTGTCATCCGGATGTCCGAGTCTGGGAAGTACAGGATGGCACCGGCAAGCATGTGGGCTTGTGGTACTTCGACCCGTACGCGCGCGCCGGCAAGGTGTCGGGCGCGTGGATGAGCGAGTACCGCCGCCAGCATCGCTTCGACGGCGACAGCACGCCAATTGTCTCCAACAATGCCAACTTTGTTCCGGGCCGCCCCGGCGAACCCGCGCTAGTCAGCTGGGAGGACGCCACCACGCTGTTCCATGAGTTCGGCCACGCACTGCACGGACTGCTGTCCAACGTGAATTACCCGTCGTTGTCGGGCACCTCCGTGCCGCGCGACTTCGTGGAGTTTCCCTCACAACTGCTGGAACACTGGCTGGCCACGCCGGAAGTCCTCGCTCGCTACGCGCTGCACTTCGAGACAGGCGAGCCGATTCCGTCTGCGCTCGTCGCCAAGATCGAACGCGCCCGCAACTTCAACCAGGGATTCGGCACGGTCGAGTACCTCGCGAGTGCGCTCATCGACATGAAGCTGCATCTCGAAGGATCGAACTCCATTGATCCGGGCATCTTTGAGCGCGAAACACTGGCGTCGCTTGCGATGCCACGCGAGATCGTCATGCGGCACCGGACACCGCAGTTCAACCATGTGTTTTCGGGCGATGGCTACTCCGCCGGGTACTACAGCTACCTGTGGGCGGACACGCTGACAGCGGACGCGTGGGAGGCCTTCACGGAAGGTCGCGGGCCGTGGGATCGCGATGTGGCGGCCCGCCTCAAGGAGCAGGTGTTCACCCGCGGGAATACGCAGGATCCACTGACCGCCTATCGCGCCTTCCGCGGCAAGGACCCCGGCGTCGCCGCCCTGATGCGCAAGCGCGGTTTTCCGGCCTGACTTGAAGTTACGTCGCTGGCTGCAGGGACTTCACGTCCTGCGCGAGGTTGGCCAGCTTCTCCGCCAGCGTGGCCCGCTGCTTCGGCGTCAATGAAGTATCCAGCTCGTTGGCGAGGACCAGGAAGCGACGACGCTGGTCGGCTTCCGCGGCCCGGTGCGCTGCCGTATAGGTCTTTTGCGGATCGCGCAGTAGCGACTCGACTTCATCGCGTCCCGCCGCTCCCTTTGCCAGAGCCTGGCGCAGAGCATCGCGCCACGCAGTCTGGCTGGCGAGCCACTCGTCGGTCTCACCGAGCAGCCCTGCAGCGCCCATCTCGCTCGCCGTGCGGTCGAGGAGGGCCTTCTGTTCGGCGGTGGCCGAGCCGGTCCATTTCTCAAGCGTCTTTGTCATGGAACGGATGCGGCGCTTCTGCTGCTCGGCAGGTGTGCGCTCGGCTTCTTCCTCCAGTTCCTCGCGATTGCGCTTCTCGAGATTGCCGAGGAATTCATCCACCTGCTGCGGCCGGAGCGTCACCAGGAGTTGGGCCGCCTCGGGCGTCACTCGCGCGGCCAGCTCGCCGACGAAGGTTTCCGCCTGCCGCATCGCCTGCGGGAAGAGCGCCGGATCAGGGCCGGCTGACACCTTGCCGGACAGAGCCCGGAGGAACTGTTCGTAGCGCTTGAGTTCGGTGTCGCGGTGCCAGGCGAGTGAACGGGCCAGCCAGTCACGCAAGTGGGACTGTTGTGCGTCGTCGAGGGAGACGAGGCTGCCGATGTACCAGCGGGCAAGCGTATCCAGGCGGTTGTAGATCAGGCTGCTGGTGCAGCCCGCGACCAGCATCGCGATCGCGATGAGGGCCACTCGGCGCAGGCTCGACAGTGGAGAAGCAATCATGGCGCTCCTTCTACGACTGCAGACCGAGCAAGGGCAGTGGAGGCCGGAGTCATTCCGGCCTCCCCTCCATCTACTGACTCAGGTCATGCAGAAAAAGCTCAACTTGTTGCCATCGAGGTCGCGGAAATAGCCGGCATAGAAATGCGGACCGCGGGGACCCGCCGGACCTTCGTCCTTCGCGCCGAGCTCCATGGCCTTCTTGTAAAGGGCATCAACCTTGGCCGGGCTGTCGACATGCAACGCGACCATCGTGCCGTTGCCGACGGTTGCTGCCATGCCATCAAGGGGCTTGATCAAGCCAAGGCCAGGGGTGCCGGGGCCGGTGGACCAATTGATGAAGCGCTCGGATTCCATGGCGCGCTTCGCACCGATCTCCCCGAGCAGCGTGTCGTAGAACTTGGCGGCCCGCGCCAGATCATTGGTTCCAATGGTTACGTAACCGATCATCGTGAAATCCCCTGTTGTGGTTCGGAATCAAGCGCGGATTCTGTCCTCACGCGGCAGAACTCGCAATGAGCGCCGGCGGCCGCACCAGGCAACCGCCGGGATCGAGGGGCTAGCGGCATTCGAAGCTGGCAGCCAGCTTCTCATCGCCTCCCTGGTAGCGGGCCACCTTCGGGTACGAGCACAATGGCCGCGAAATCCCGGGCATCTCCGCGGTACCGCTGGCCTCGATGCGGGTTGGCGCGTCACCCTTCTCGACCCAGCGCTCGATGGCGCCCAGCCCATCGAAGGCATCTGTCGCCGGCCCGCCCCCGCAATGGTTCATGCCGGGCACCAGGAACAGCCGTGCAAAGTCATCCGCCTTCGCGCCGTGCTTCGCCTTGACACGCTGGATGTAGTCCATCGACTCGGCGGCCGAGAAGATCGGATCCGCGAGGCCGTGGATCATCAGCAGCTTGCCACCATGCTTGCGATAGGCGGCGAGGTCGACATCGTCCGCGGCATTGTAGATGGCAGCAAACGCCTTGAGGCGCGCGGGATCGCGATCGAAGTTGAAGTTCAGCATGTTGAGCGACGGATCGGCCGGCGTCGCGAACTCATAGCCGACTGCGCCCGAGATCAGCGCGGCGTGAATGGAATTGGGCGTCCCGGTCGTCGACGTGCCCAGTGTCCATGCGCGCCAGCCTGCGCCCGTGATGCCGGGATCCCACGGCCAGCGGTAGTACAACGCTTCACCCGCGCTGGTCCGCGGGCCCGCCATCATGGCGGCCAGCGCGTCCGCCTGTTCCGGCTTGAGGCACGCACCCGTATTGCTGGCGTTGCACTTGAGCTCGTCCGTGTTGATGCGGCAATTCGAGTCCTGCACCAGCCCGTCCTTGAGGCCATCCAGTGCGTCGCACTTCGCGAGCACATGGTTCGCCACGACCTTGAGGTCGGCTGGCGTGAACGACTGCGACAGGACGCGCTGGCCGTCGGCACCCGCAGGCGCGACACTCTGGAAGCGCTGCGTCGTCCATGCCGCCGCGATGCTCGCACCGGACGCGACGCGCATGGCAGGCGCGATCGCGATGATGCCGTCGAAATAGTCGGGGAAGCGCTGCGAGAACATCATGCCCTGGCGACCGCCACCGGAGCAGCCGATGAAGTAACTCTTGTCGGGCCGGTTGCCGTAGTAGTCGGCGATGATCGCCTTCGCGGTGACAGCGGTTCGATCGTGAGCATGGTAGGCATGGTCGATGCGCGCCTGGTTCTCGAGGCCGAACAGCGGCTCGCCTCCCTGGTGCCCCGCATCCGTCGTGACAGCGGCATAGCCGCGCTGCAGGGCGTTGTCCTGCGCACCCAGCGCGCCGGAGTTGTTGCCATATGCTGGTCTGGCGAAGCCGTCGTTGCCGCCGCCGCCCTGGTACAGGAAGCGATGGGTCCACGCGCTCGGCAAGCGCAGCTCGAAGCCGGTGTAATACGGCTTGCCATCCGTACCGACGCGCTCGTCGATGCGTCCGTGCACGATGCAGTGCTCGGGCAACGGAGTGCCGACTGCAGTGTTGCCGTTGCGCGGCCGTTCGGTGCCGGCGGGGACCCACTTCGCGTCGGTGATGCGTACGCCCGGCAAGCTGGTACTGGCCAGTGCCGCACAGCGCTCCGCGCTGACAACAGCAATGGAAGCCTTCGCCGGTTCATCGACGGCGCCCGCGCAGCCCGCGAGCAGCGCGACGCCAATGGCAACGGGAAGGGCCTTGCGATTCCAGCGCGATGGAGTGGTGCTCATGGTTCTGTCCTTGGCTGATTCGTTACGGGCGCTTGCAGCTGAAGCTCGACGCCTTTTCCATGTCGCCCTTGCCGTCGTAGCGAGCGACTTGCGGATACGGACACAGCGGGCGCGACCGGTCTGCGGCCCAGCCGGCGGGCAGCTCGGGATTTACGCCGGCCGGATTGCCGGCACCGCGCGCTGTCGCGACGATGGCCTCGGGGGCCTGACCCTTCTCGACCCAGTCCACCAGCGACGTGAGCATGTCGAACTGGTCGGCTGCGATGCCGCCACGGCAGTGGTTCATGCCGGGAACTTCGTAGAATCGCGCGAAGGCACTGGCGTCACCACGGCTCGACTTGCGCAGGCCGTCGTACCACGCCGCCGTATCGTTCGACGAGAAGATCGGATCACTGGTGCCGTGATAGACGAGCAGCTTGCCGCCCGTGCGTTTCAGGTCCGCCATCTGCGTGGCATTGGGCGGTGTCATGAACGACATCGACGCTTCGTTGTAAGGCGCAGCCGTTGCGAAGATCTTCGGGCCGTCGCGATTGACGTCGAAGCCCAGCGCGAAACCCCGCATGTCCCGCAGCGTCGATGCCGGTGCCGGCGGTGACTGGAAGATAAACGCCATCGCGGGCGGATCGCGGTTCGTCACCGACGCCACGAACTTCCAATCGGCCCAGTTGGCTCCAGGAATGCCGGCATCGAACGGGAACGAAGGAGACAGCGGTTTGCCCTTCGCATCGCGGACGCCGGCAAACAGCTTGCCGATGACGTCCTTCTGGTCCTTGGTCAGGCACGTCCCGTCGCGTCCCGCAGCACAGGTGGGCACGTCGCGGCCAAGGCTGAAGGTCTTCTGGCATTGGGCCGTCGACTGGATGAGGCCGTCCTTCGCGCCGTCCAGCGCGTCGCACTTGGCCAGCACGGCATTGGCCACCAGTTGACGCTCGGGCAACGTGAAGCCGCTCTCCAGGTCCTGCGATGTCGCCACTCGTGAGTATTGCTGCACGGCATAGAGCTGCGCGAGCGCGGCCTGCGGCAGGTTGAAGCCGGGATCGCCTGCGAGGAAGCCGTCGTACTGGTCGGCATAGCGCGCTGCCGCGACCAGCACATGCCGGCCGCCGTTGCTGCACCCGCCGATGTACGAGAAATCGGGATCCTTGTCGTAGGCCGAGCGGATCAGTGCCTTCGCCATCGGCGTGAGCGAGCCCACCGCCTGGTAGCCGTAATCGAGCCGCGCCTGCGGATCGAGGCCGAACAGCGGATTCTGCTGCCCCGAGTGTCCTGCATCGGAGCTGATCACCGCGAAGCCCTGGGCGAGTGCATTGGTGTCTGCAGCCCCGCCGTTGACTGCACCGAAGGCCGGAATGACGGCACCGTCGATGCCACCGTTACCCTGGTACAGGAAGCGGCCATTCCAGTCGACCGGCAGCCGCATCTCGAAGCCGATTGCGTAGGTCTGCCCGTCCACCGGACTCACGCGCTCATTCATCTTGCCGGTCACCAGGCAGTGTGCCCCGATGGGCCGGCCGGATACCGATGCAGTGCCGCCGGGAACCACGGTGGCCCCCTGCAGGGAGGTCTGCGGAAAGCTGAAGCGCGTCGGGAGTTCCGCGCAGCTGCGGATGACGGCAGGCAGCGCCGGACTGCGCTGAACAGGAGGCGTCGCGGCCTCGGTGGTTGCCCATCCCGCCAGCGACGTTGCAATCGCCGCACCCAGTAGCAATGCCGGTTGTCTGGTCATCCGTCCTCCCCCTCGTATCCCACTCGTTCTTGATTACTTGCGCGGCTGTCCCAGCCCGAGCGCACGGATCGCGTTTTCTTTCAGGATCAGGTCGTGGACTTCGGGCTTGAAGCCCGCATCCTTGAAGTCGCTGATCCAGCGGTCCGGCGTGATCAGCGGGAAATCGGACCCGAACAGCATCTTGGTCTTGAGCTGCTTGTTCGCATATTGCACCAGCTGCGGCGGAAAGTATTTCGGCGACCAGCCCGACAGATCGATGAAGACATTCGGCTTGTGCAGGCAGACCGACAATGCCTCGTCCTGCCACGGCCACGACGGATGCGCGATGATGATCGTGAGGCCGGGGAAATCGGCCGCCACGTCGTCGAGGTGCATCGGGTTCGAATATTTGAGCCGCAGGCCGCCACCGCCCGGCATACCGGTGCCCATGCCGGAATGCCCGCTGTGAAACAGCGCCGGCAGCCCTGCCTCGGCAATCGCCTCGTACATCGGATAGGCCATGCGGTCGTTCGGAAAGAAGCCCTGCATCGTCGGATGGAACTTGAAGCCGCGGATACCGTGGTCCTTGATCAGCGTGCGGATCTCGCGCACGCCCATCTTGCCCTTGTGCGGATCGACGCTGCCGAACGCGAGCATGATGTCCTGGTTGGCCATGGCCGCCTCGGCGACCTCGTCGTTCGGAATACGGCGCACGCCGGTCTGGAACTCCGAGTCCACCGGGAACATGACGAGGCCGATCTTGCGCTCACGGTAATAGGCAATCGTCTCCGCGATGGTCGGCCGCTTGCCGGCCTTGAAGTACTGGCTGGCGGCGTCCTCGAACGGCTTGCCGTATTCGTCCGGCTCGTGACGGCAAGACACTTCGGCATGGGTGTGCACGTCGATGGCGACGAGGTCTTCGATCTTCATGACTTGGTCCCGTTGCTCTGTTGTTCCGCATCCCACTGCGCCAGTGTCTTGCCTTCGCGCACCAGCTTCTCGAGCAGCGGCGCGGGCTGCCAGTGCATCGGGCCGAACCGGGCCTGGTACTTCAGGATGCCTTCGTACAGGATCTTGAGGCCGATCGTGTCGGCATGGAACATCGGGCCGCCACGGTAACGCGGAAATCCGTAACCCGAGGTCCACACCACATCGACGTCGCTGGCCCGCATCGCCACCCCTTCCTCCAGGATGCGCAATCCTTCGTTGAGCAGCGGATACAGGCATCGCTCGATGATCTCCTCCGGCGTGTGGCCACACGGCTTGATGCCGAGCTTCTCGGCCCGCGCGCGCAGGATGGCGATGGCCTCGGGGTCGTCGAGCCGGGCGCGATTGCCCGGCTCGTAGCGGTAATAGCCCTTGCCATTCTTCTGGCCCAGCCGGCCCGCCTCATGCAATGCGAAGTCTGCCTGGTAGTAAGCAGGATCAGGCGGAAAGCGATCGGCATTCGCCTTGTGGACGTTCACGCCCACCTCGATGCCGGCCATGTCGAATACCGCCAGGATGCCCATCGCCATGCCCCACCCTTCAAGCGCGCCGTCCACTTCGCGGGGGTTTGCGCCTTCCAGCACCATGGCCTCCGCTTCGCGGGCATAGCCTTCCATCATGCGATTGCCGATGAACCCGTAGCAGACCCGCGCCAGCACCGGCGTCTTGCGCAGCGGCTTGGCCATCTCGAGCACGGTGCGGATCACCTGCGGCGAGGTGCGTCGCGTGCGCACGACTTCAAGCAGTGGCATCACGTTGGCGGGCGAGAAGAAGTGCATGCCGATCACGCTCTCCGGGCGGCTGACGGCATCGGCAATCAGCTCGATGTCGAGCGTCGACGTGTTGGTGGCCAGCACCGCGCCCGGCTTCACGACCTTGTCGAGCTGCTCGAAGATGCTCTTCTTCAGGTCCATGCTCTCGAACACCGCCTCGATGACGACGTCGGCATTCGCGAGCGAAGCATAGTCGAGCGAGCCGGTGATCAGGCCCATCCGCTGCGCCTTGTCGGCTTCGGTGATGCGGCCGCGCTTGACCATCGAATCGTAGGTCTGTCCAATGACACCGAGGCCCCGCGCCAGCCCTTCGTCGCTGGCGTCGACGATCACGACGGGAATGCCGGCATTCGCAAAACAGATCGCGATGCCGCCGCCCATCGTGCCGGCACCGATCACGCCTGCTTGCTTGACCGTGGCAGCCCGGACGTCGGCCGGAATGCCCGGCACTTTGCGCGTTGCCCGCTCGGCGAAGAAGACATGGACGGCCCCGCGCGACTCCACCGTCAGTTTGGCCTGGTTGACGAGTTCGGTTTCGTACTCGAGGCCTTGGGCAAACGGCAGCCGCACGGACGCGGTGATGGCTTCGATGGCCGTATGGGGTGCCTTCCGGTTCGGATACTGCTTGGCCGCCAGCTGCTTGCAGCGTTCGACGATCGCAGGCGTCGCCGTGGACGGATCGACCGGCCGCTCGGAGGTCCGTCGCGGTCCATTGCCCGCCGCGACCAGCGCCTTCAGGTGGTCGAGCGCGGCGGCAGCGAGATCGCCCTCCAACACGGCATCGAGGAACCCGGCCTGCATCGCGGCCGCCGTATCGACCGGCTTCGCTCCCAGCACGAGGTCAAGGGTCTTTTCGACGCCAATCAGGCGAGGCATGCGCTGCGTGCCGCCTGCACCGGGGATGATGCCCAACGTCACTTCAGGCAGACCGAAGCGGGTGCCGGGCGCAGCCACGCGGTAGTGGCAGGCGAGCGCGATTTCGAGCCCACCTCCCATGACCGTGCCGTGCATGGCGACGACGACGGGCACGGTCAGCGCCTCGAAGCGTCCGAACAGCAGGCGATATTCAACTTCCTTCGGGGGGCCAGCGAACTCGCCGATGTCCGCGCCCGAAAAGAAAGTGCTGCCTTCACAACGCAGCAGGACGCCCTTGAGGCCGGAGCGCCGGTCCACCGCATCGAGCGCTGCAGCGAGCCCCACACGCACGCCGGCGTCGATGGTGTTCACTGGCGGGTTGTTCACCGTGATGACCGCAAACTCACCCGCAGCGCCTGCGGTGCTGACGGTCACGATTTCCTTATTCATTCCATTTCCCTCTTCATTCAGTCAGCAGGTCAAGCAAGTGCAGCAACTGGTCGCGTCCGGCGGCGCCCAGGCGTCTCGCAATGGCAGTCTCGGCACTGCGCAGCGCGTCCGCTGCCTTGCGCAACAGGCGGCGACCGTCCACCGTCAGCACCAGGGCATTCGATCGGCGATCCGCAGCGACTGCCTGACGCTCGACGATACCCCGCTCTTCGAGCACGTTGATCAGCGTGACCAGGTTGGCGCGCTGGATACCGAGCGCGGTGCAGACCTCACCCTGCGTGATCCCGGGAGTGCGTTCGATGAGCGTCAATACGCCCACCTGTCCCGGCCGCAATTCAAGATCACTGAGTTCATGGGTCACCTTCGCGAAGATGGCGAGCTGGGCCCGGCGCAGCCGATAACCCACCGACTGCTCGAGCAGTCCCATGTCGAACAGTTCAGCTTCAGCATCCGAGGACCGCTTCCGCACTGCAGCCCCGTCCCGGCGAATCGCCATCAATCCCTCTCCTCAAGAATCAGTACGCCGCAGCGATCCGCTGGATTCAGGGCGTCGCGACACAGATCACGGCGGGCCCCGGTTCGCGCGCATACAGCGCTTCGACGAGGTTCGCGCGATTGTCGAGCACGGCACGCTGGTTGATCGTGCCCTTGTCGGTCAGTTCGCCGTTGCCGAGTGCGGGCGGGCTATCGAGCACGAGCGCACGCGCAATGCTGGTTGAGCCTCCCGGGTGGTCCACCGCGAAGCGATCGAGGCGACGCTGCAGTTCTGCGCGCAGTTCCGGCAATTGCGCCAGCTGCGCCGCGCCGAGATCGGCAGGGAGATGCGGCAAGTACGCCGCACAGCCGCGTGCGTCGGGAATCAGGAGCGCGCCGAGCCCATCGCGATTCAGGCCCGCAATCACGACGTCAAGGCACAGCGGAGACAAGGCTGTCAGCAGTGCGGCACGCAACGGCCCGACGCTGACCCACGTTCCCGACGACAGTTTGAAGTCCTCGGCGATGCGTCCATCGAACATCAGGCCGGCCGCAGGATCGTCCGTGTTGGCAAAGCGCACGGCATCGCCCATGCGGTACCAGCCTTCCCCGTCATACGCGGCTGCTGTTCGCTCGGCATCGCGCCAGTAGCCCGGCGTGACCATCGGTCCACGCACGCGGAGCTCGAGCTTGCCGTTCACTGGAACGAGCTTGACCAGGCAACCGGCGGCCGGCAGCCCGATGAAACCCGCGCGACTCGTGTTCGTGGCGAACGTGACGCTGGGCGCCGTCTCCGTCGCACCGATGCCGTTGATCATCGGGACAGTTTCGCCCCGCTCCCGGCGAGACACCTCGAGGTACCCATTCCACACTTCCTGCGACAGCCCGGCCGCTGCGACGAAGGTCGTCCTCAGCCGCTTGAAGAAGCTTTCGCGGAGCGCGGAGTCCTGCTGCAGGAAGGGCAGCAGGACTTCGTAGCCGCGCGGCACGTTGAGATAGACAGTGGGAGAGACTTCGCAGAGGTTGCGGACCGTCTCCTTGATGCCGGCCGGGGTCGGCTTGCCGTAGTCGATGTAGTACGTGCCGCCGTTCATCAGGACGATGCCGATGTTGTGACTGCCGCCGAACACGTGGTTCCAGGGCAGCCAGTCCACGAGCACAGGCGGCTCCTTCTCCAGGAACGGCATCGCCTGCAGCAGCGTCGCCTGATTGCTCATCAGCATGCGATGCGTGGTGACCACCGCCTTGGGATTGCCCGTGGATCCCGACGTCAGCAGGAACTTGACGATCGAGTCCGGACCCACACGCGCGTGAGCGGCATCCGCGGCCGCGACGTCGTCCGACGACAGGTCTGCCAGCGCAGTACTGGTTCGACCGAACTCCCGCCCGGTGAGGGTGACCCACTCCCTGTCGCTGTCCGCGTCGCCGGCGTGCACGGCTTCTACCGCACGCTGGTACTCGGGGCCGCCGAACACGGCAATCAGACCGGGCGTCAACAGCGACAGCACGTACTGCAGCCGCCCGAGGGCGCCTTCGGTCAGCGAATAGGCAGGCGAGACGGGGACGTATGGAATGCCGACATACATGGCGGCAAGCGCGAGCAGCTGGTGCTCGATACTGCTGCCGGAAAGAATGGCGATGGGCCGATCCGGCGAAAGCCGTCTGGCCAGCAGACCGGCGCCCATCCTCCGGACCATCGCGAGCGCCTCGGCATAACTGACCCGCACCCACTCGCCTTGTGGTCCGCGCTGCGCAATGAAGGTGCGATCCGGCGCCGCGCTTGCCCAATGTACGAGCCGATCCGTCACGCGCGCCGGGCAGTCGCGCATCTTTCCCTTGGGCTCCATCAGCCACGCGCCATCCGCCTGCAGCGTGACCGTGCAGTCGTAGGGCGGATCAGCCGTCATTGGCAGGTCAGTCAGCGGCTTGGGCATTGATCGGCAACCTGCTGGCAAGGAAGACGGACGCAACGCCTGCGACCACGACGATGGGCAGCATGCCCATCAGCACCTGGGCGCTCGACTGTCCCGCGCCCAGCAGCGAAGCGGCGAACAAGGGACCGGCGATCGAGCCCAGGCGGCCGACGCCCACTGCGGCCCCGACCGCCACACCGCGAACGGCGCGCGGATAGCACTTTGGCGCGAAGGCATAAACGATCGCCTGCGCCGCCAGCACGGCAGCACCGAGCACGAAAGCCAGCACCGTGATCGCGCCGATACCCGCCTTGGCCAGCAGCAACAACATCACACCGAGTAGCGCGAAGACGAGTCCGGTCGTCAGCATCCGGTTGCCGCGGTCGAGCATGAAGCCGATTGACGCAGCCCCCACCGTACCCCCGATATTGAAGATGATCTGCGTGAAGGCCGCGTCGGCGCGCGTCAGACCGATGCCCACCAGCAGCAACGGCAGCCAGTTCAGCAGGAGGTACAAGAGCAGCAGCGAGAAGAAGAAGCTGCCCCACAGCAGCGCGGTCTTCAGGCCGCGACCATCACCCATGAGTGCCACTGCGAAGCCGGGCCGCGCGGTCGACCCGCCGGCCGACTGGCTCTGCCACTCGGGTTCCTTGACGAAGTAGAGGAAGGCCAGTGCGATGATGAGCGGCGCCACGCCACCGGTAACGAATATGACGCGCCAGCTCGCGGGCGTACTGAGCACCGCAACGACGCTCGCAAGCGCCCCGCCGAGCGATACGCCCGAGTACATCAGCGTGACATTGCGGCTGCGCTTCTCGGGGGCGCTGCTCTCAGCGGTGAGGGCGATCATGTTCGGCATGGCACCGCCGAGACCCAAGCCGGTGAGGAAACGGGTCAGTGTCAGTGTGTCGATCGTCGTGCAGAAAGCCGTCAGCAGCGAGAACAGGCCGAACAGCGCGAGCGACAGGATGAGCGCGAACTTGCGCCCCTTGCGATCGCCGACCCAGCCACCGAACGGGGCGCCGAAGAACAGGCCCACGGTGCTTGCCGCAAAGAAATAACCGAAGACCTGTGGCGAGGGATGCAGCTCTCCCGCGATGCCGGCTGCAGCCACGCCCGCAGACTGCAGGTCGATGCCCTCGCAGAGCATCGCCAGAAAGCAGAAAAAGACGTTGTGACGACCCTTCATAGCGCTCCCCTGTGGCCCCGTCGGGGTGCCGCTTGTTGTTCTGCCGATGCGACCTGCCCCACTTGCCCGGGGCTGCCTCGATCCTTACAGCACCCGATAGAAGTGCACGATCACGAGATCTGCCTGGCGTTCGGCCGTTGATATGAACAGGGTCCTGTTGACCCACTCATACTTCGAACCGCGCGGCGCATCGAGCCGCGCGGAGGTGCGGAAGTAGTATTCGGTCGGCGCTACCGCCTCACCCCGGCCCATCCGGGCGATGACTTCAGCAGGGCCGTGGCGATAGCCACTGTTCACGACCGAGATCTTCACGCCGTCGTCGCTCTCGAGGATGTACGTTGCCTCGAGAGCGAGGACATCGTCGCTGGTACGGAATACCTGCAGGTCACCGCCTGCAGCAAGCACGGTGCCCTTCAGCATCGGACCCTGCACTTCGCCGCCCGTGATGGGGACATAGCGACGCAATCCGTCCGCGCCCTTCCCGATGACGATCGGCGCAGCGACTTGGACGTAGGCAGTGAACACAAACTCGGTCTTGAGAGGCTGCGGCGCCACCGGCTTCAACGCGGTGGCAGGCGCAGCCGCAGAAGCAACGAGAGGCAGAGCGGGCAAGGCAAGCCCGAGCAGGACAGCGACCAGCGTTCCGTGGATGCGGCTCATGATTCTTCAGACCCCCTGTCTTGTATCAATGCCGGCGCGGCGACGAGCGATGCTCAAACCGGTCGATTGTTATTGAGTATAACTACTTTCGTTTTCAGGGCAAATACGGAGCGCCGCGCAGGTTTGCTGCGGCGTGTCAGGGCGGAGCGCCGTCCGGCCGCCCCTACTTCCCGACCTGCCTCAACTCCGGCTTCCTGACTTCAGACACCCTGTCGCCCTGCAGCTTGATCGTGCCGGTCAGGAACCCGGTGTCGCCGATGGGCAGCGTATATAAGAGGGTCTGGGTGCCGGGCGAGTCACCCGGACGCAGGGAGACCGGGGTGCCGAGGACGATGATGACTTCCTGGGCTGTCATGCCTGTGCTCACCTTGTCCCACTTGTCTGGATTGAGCCAGGCGCCAGGAAAAGGATCGGGGGCGGTTGAACGACGCGTCACGCCCGATCCCGGCGCTGCCGCGCGCGGTGGCTGCTGCAGCTGGTCGAGGCGCCGGGACAGCTCGCGTACTTCGCGCTCCAGCGTCCGGACGTCGGTGCGCAGCTGGTCGACGACGGCGTCGTCGGCAGCCATTGCGGTACCCGCCGACAGCAGGGCTCCCAGCACCAGACTTGCGACCGTGATGGCTTTCATCGGGGGCTCCTGAAAAAGAAAAAGGCCCGCGACCGGGTCAGTCGCAGGCCTTGATGCTAACGCTCGCGGGACCTCCGGGAAAGGCGGCCCTGCCATTCAGACTCAGGTGCGCTTGCCCGACTTGCGATCGAGACGCACGACGCGCCCTTCGACAGCCGGTCCTTCGTTCATCACGACCACCTTCGCGCGGCGGAAGAAGTTGAAGTCCGTGGCGCTCGCCCAGGTGTAGGCGCCCATCACCCGACCGACGACCAGGTCACCGACCTCGAGCTCGGGCAGCATGATGTTGTCGTCGATGACATCGATGGAATCGCACGTCGGTCCGGCGAGCACGCTCGGGAAGCGCTCGCCTTCCGTGCGCAACGAGTCGACCGGGTACTTGGCGTGGTCGAACATCTGGCCGCTGTACGAACCGTAGACACCGTCGTCGAGGTAGTACCACCAGCGGCCGTCCCGCTTGGCCTTGCCCATGACCGTCGCCACCGCCGTGCCGGCAGGAGCCGAAATGAACCGACCCGGCTCGGCGATGATGCGCACGTGGGCCGGCACATGGGCCAGCGCGGCCCGGATCGGCGCGCAGAAAGCATCGATGGGCGTCATCTGTTCCTGGTAGGTGACCGGGAAACCGCCGCCGATGTCGAGGATGTCGAGTCCCGGCAGGCCGGCCAGCAGCGCCTCGCCAATCACGTTCGTGCAGGCACCGATGGCCTCGACGTACTTGGACGAGTCGCCGGCCTGCGAGCCGACATGGAACGACAGGCCGCGAACGCGCACACCGAGGCTGCGGGCTAGGCGAATGAGATCGAGGACCGCGCCCGGCTCACAGCCGAACTTGCGCGACAGGTCGACGACAGCCGACGGGCTGCGGAACGACACGCGGATCAGGAGCTCGGCGCGCTTCTTGAACTTGGCAAACTTGCGGACTTCTTCCGGATTGTCGGCCACGAACGTCGTCACGCCGAAGCGCAGCGCGTCGCGAATGTCGCTCTCGCGCTTGATCGGGTGGGTGTGGATGCAGCGCTCTGGAGCAATACCCTGCGCCTTCACCAGCTCGACTTCGCCGGTGGTGGCGAGGTCGAAGAACGCGCCTTCGCGGTTCAGGCACTGGACCACGGCGGCATGCGGCAGCGGCTTCAGCGCGTAATGCAGGTCGACGCCCGGCAGGGCGGCCTTCAGCGCGTGATACTGGCGGCGCACCTGCTCGCAGTCGACGACCAGCAGCGGCGAGCCGAATCGGGCGGTGAGCGCACGGATCTCGGTCGCGGCGAGCGAAGTGGAGTCGAAGGAATCGGAAGGAGAGACACTCGATGCCTGAATAGCGGCTCGGGGTAACACCTGTAGGTACCTCTTGCGAAAAAAGCTGCTGACACTAAACCAACCCAGTGATGAGTCTGGTCGAGCGGCACCTGCAGCTTGCGCAATACCTCTGAGTGCTCTCTTACACAGCCGTGGCAGTTCGGGGAACCCGTAGCTGCCGCGCGGGCGCAATGTAGCAAAAATGGCCAGCGATGCAAGGACTGAGTCACACTTTTTTCGGACTCGGCGCGAGGAGGTCCCTCGGCGACGGAGCGAGCGACGGGCGCCTGGACCCGAGCGACCGGTTTGCAGCGATTGCTGCGCGCACCTTTGATGAAGCAGGGAACGCAATCGTCCCGGGGAGAGAGCGGCCAAATGCCGGAAATTTCCGGCATCAGCGGTGCGTCAGGTGAAGTCCTCGTCCATGTCTGCGCGAAGCGCAGCGACGTCATGGTCGTAAGTGACGACGTTCTCGGCAGTGGCAGCCCGCTTGAGCCGGTCGCGCACCGCATCCCACCGCTCGCCCTCGGGGACGTCCTCGACGAGGATCATCCGCGCTCCCGACTTGTCGAGCGTGCGCAAATTCGAATACAGGTTGCGCGCATAGAGGTCCGGCCGGTTGCCGGCATTGATCCAGGTCATGAACGGGCTGGCGATCGACGGCGGCTTCATGCCAAGCACGGCCACCTTGGCCTCAGTGGAGGCGAATTCCTGGATGACCTTCGCCAACTCGCGGCCGGGAACGATGTTGAGAGGCGTGGACGGAGAGTAGTGGCGAACCGCACTGCCGGGGACGCGAGGCCCCGAGGGATCAGCGCCTACGATCAGGCCGGGAACGACAGCGCGCAGCTGGCTGGCGGTGATGAAGCCGGGCCGGAGCAACCGCGTTTCGGCTCCTAAGCACGAGACAATCGTGGACTCGAGGCCGATCTTGGAATCACCCCCCTCCAGCACGACCGGCACGTCGTCGCCGAATTCCTCCCGGACATGCTCGGTCCGGGTGGGGCTGACATGGCCGTAGCGATTGGCGGAGGGGGCTGCAATGCCGCCTCCGAACGCCGTCAGGAGCTGGCGGGCAATCGGATGGTTCGGGATGCGCACGGCAATCGTGTCCTGGCCGCCGGTGATGACGTCGTGGACGGCGGGTCCGCGCTTCAGGACCAGCGTGAGGGGGCCCGGCCAGAACGCGTCAGCCAGCGCCTGCGCGGCCGGCGGCATTTCCTGCACCCAGCGCTGCAGGTACTTGGCGTCGTCGACGTGCACGATCACGGGGTGGCTGGACGGACGCCCCTTCAGGGCGAAGATCTTGCGAACCGCTTCGGGATTGTTCGCGTTGGCACCCAGGCCGTAGACCGTCTCCGTGGGAAACGCCACGAGCTCCCCCGCACGGAGCGCCTCAACAGCCGCTTCGATTTGCTTCTGGGTAACGCGTGCAATTGCCATAATCAAATCATACCAAGCAGGAACGGGGCGAAGTGTGGTCCGCGGCGCAGTGCTGCGGATTGATCGCCCCCAATGGGCTCACCGGCGTAACGCTAGCCGATTACGTCGTGACGAGTCGCGTGTCGCTCGCCAGCGCCACCCCTTCCTTATTCGAGCGCGGTGCGCTGCCAGCCGCCGGCGGTCCGGCGCAGTTCGTAGGCAGGCCAGTATCGCTTGTCGAGCTTGAGCGTGATGACCTCGACTGCGCCGTTCCAGGAAACGGTGCGCAACCGGACAGACGCGCGCTCCTCGCGCCCGGACACGGTCTTCAGGAACGCGTCGAGATCCGGTGTCGGTTGGCCATCCACTTCGACAATGCGTCGCCCTGCCCACAGCTGGTTGCGGGTTGACGGGGAACCGTAGGAGAAGTAGGCGACGAAGACACCGAGCGGCGGAATGCCCCGCTGCGCGGCCATCGGCCGGTGCGGCATGTGCAACACGGCGCCCGCCCACACGACGATGCGGTTCAGGTCCTCGCCGACCAGCGGCATCGTATCGATGTCGAGCTTCATCTCCTTGCCGTCGCGGAGAATCGCGAGCTGCACCTTCTGCTTCTGCGTGGCGCGCTCGACCTCGCGGAAGCGATTGACGACGACGTCGTCGACCGCGAGCACGAGATCGCCGGGGCGCAGCAGCTTGGCGGCAGGCGATCCCGCCACGGTCCGCGTGATCCCGAGGATCTGGCGACGCGCCGGGTTGTGCTGCTGGATCCGGTTGACCCACTCATCCGACAGCCCGAGCGAACGCGCGGCTGCCAGCGACACCGCGCTGAACTCGGCCTCCAGCGAATAGAGCGGCAGACCCTGCTGCACCAACGGGAGCATTTCGAGCGCGAGATCGATCGGGATGCCACTATTGTCCTGGCGGAGATCGCGGCCGGCCTCGTAGGAGAAGCTCGACCACGTAGACAGCACTTCACCCTGCTTGTTCGTGAGCACGCCGTCGTACTCGGCCGGGCCGTTGATCAGCCGGACCGTCTCGAGGTTGGAATCCCGGAACCTCAAGGTCCGCGACAGCGGGAAGTCCACGGCGTCGACGGCGGCAACGGTGGCGGCCTGCGACTGCACCATGGAATCGGCGTTGAGGCCGACGGCCCAGACCTGCTCACCGGCCTTCAATTCACGCGACTTCAGCACTGCCGACTGCACCGGCGTGTCGCCAATCAGCTTCGGGTCGTAGGCGACGATGGCCAGGTTGTGCACGGGATGCACATACAGCACGCGTCCCGGCACTTCGAGCGTGCCGGCGAACGTCAGACGCACGTCGCCAAGCGTCACGGGTACGGTATTGCGATCGATCAGGATCAGGCCCCGAGCCGCGTCTATGACGAGGCCCGTGCCGTGGTAGTTGCGATCGGTAATGCCGGTGACCGAGTACGGCATGTCGAAATCGACCAGCACGAGTGACGGCGTAAGTTTGTCGATCAGCGGATCGCCCGACTTCGCGAAGCGGGTGCCCGCCGGCACGGTCGGCTTGGACGTGCCGTCGCTGATCCACTCCGTGCACGGCCAGACGCCGAGCGCGTCATCCCGCTTGCAGTGGCGGATCGGGAACCAGCGGCGGTCCATGCGCACCACTTTGAGCTTCGACGCACGCGGATCTTCGATGGAAACGAAGCGGGCCGAGACCTGCTCACCGTCCTGGACAGTGCGCAGGATGGCCTCGAAGTCAGCCAGCGACTTGGTGGGCTTGCCATTGAAGTCGGTAATCACGGCGCCGCGCGGAATGCCGGCGGAACCGAGTACATAGCCCGGATTGGCGACATAGACGCCGCTTACCGGCGAGTTGAGGTGGCGCGCCTGCTGCCACGACAGCGTGTGCACGATGCCGTCGCCGAGTTCCAGGTATTCATCGGGCGTAATCTGGTCGAGGTTCTGGACGGGCAGCTCGTGCGTCTGGGTCGTGCCGCCGCGCTGCACTTCGACCTTCACCACCTGCCCCACCTTGTCATCGAGTACCTGCGACAGCGGGTCGAACGTATCGGCCAGCTTGCCGTCGAGGCGGACCAGGATATCGCCCGGCTCGAGGACGCCTTCTGCGGTCGATCCCGGCTGCACTTCGCGGACCACGAGCATGCCGGTCCGGCCAGGCTCGGTCTTGCGGACTTCAGCTTCGGTTTCGGGCTTCAAGCCCAGACGCGCCAGCTCGTCGAAAGGCGTGTACTTGAAGACGGTCTGCAGGGTGCCCCGCTGCACGGGCTTGCCCTGCTGGATCAGGCGGAGCGCGCGAGCCACGCGATCGAGAGGCAGGTAGAAGCTGGAGGCCGCATTGCTGCTGCCACCGGCGTTCAGGGCCAGCACACGTCCGTCGATATCGAGGACGGGAGAACCCGACGAACCGCCGGAGGTGCCCGAGGCCGCCTGGTAGTAGAAGGTGTTGAAATCATTGTACTTGCCGACGCCGTACGCCGGCGCCTCGCGATCCAGGCGGGCCAGCGTGCCGGCCAGGATGGACAGCTGTTCACCGGCATCGTTACCGACCACGCGGATTTCGCGGCCCACCTGCGCGCCTTCCGGATGCAGCTGCAGTTCCGCAGGCTTGATGAAGCGCAGCTTCGACGGGTCGTAACGATAGAAGCCGAAGTCATGGATGGGATCGCGGTAGACCGGATACAGCGTCACTTCCTCGCGATTGAGGAAGACCGCCTGGGCGGTGACCGGACCGGGCGTGACCACATGGCGGTTGGTCAGGATGAGGCCGCGCGCGGCGTCGACGACAAATCCGGTGGCCTGGCTCGAGCTGTTCCACTCGGTATCGAACGCACGGACCTGGTCGATCTGGATGGTGACGATGCCGGAGGCCACCCGCTCGATGGTGCGCGTCCAGCGCGAATCCTCGGGACCGGCAGGCTGGATCGCGGGGGGTGCAGCGTCCCGCTGGGGCGGCGCCTGACCCAAGGCGGCTGACGCGGCGAGCAATCCGGCAAGCAGGGCGGCTTTGTTCATAGGGAAACCGAGGGCTCGATAAGGGGGCGTCCGACTGTCTGTCAATCCGTTCTCTAGCTGACCGCCTGCGGTTGCATCCGGTTCCCGCTGGCCTGCCGTCAAGTCACAGGGCGTATCCGAACGCGGCCTTGAAGCGATCGCCAAACTCGGCCACGGTGAACACGTGGTTCTGGGGCCCGTCCGATTCGATCTTGTAGGTGCCGAGCAGCGAGGCTACACGCCCCGTCGTCTCCCAGTCGAGGCCCTTGTCAATTCCATAGATCAGTCCTGCCCGGTAAGCGTCGCCGCACCCGGTGGGGTCCTTGAGGGCCAGTGGCTTGGCGACGGGGATCTCGATGCACTTCCCCTGGGTATAGATCTGCGAGCCGGACCCGCCGCGAGTGACGATCAGCGCCTTGACCCGTGCCGCCAGCTCCGCGTGGGAGAGCCCGGTACGCTCCGCCAGCACCTGGCTTTCGTAGTCGTTCACCGCAACCCAGGTGGCTTGGCTCAAGAACTTGAGCAGATCCTCGCCATTGAACATGGGCAGGCCCTGGCCCGGGTCGAACACGAACGGAATGCCTGCCGCGACGAACTGCTCGGCGTGCTGGATCATCCCGTCCCGGCCGTCCGGGGACACGAAACCGATCGTGATGCCGGCATCCGTCGGCACTCTCTGGATATGTGCATGGTTCATCGCGCCCGGGTGGAACGCGGTGATCTGGTTGTCGTCGAGATCGGTCGTGATGAAGGCTTGCGCAGTGAACTCGGACGACACATCCGCCACGTACTTGAGGCTCACACCCTTCTCGATCATCCACTTCCGGTAAGCCCCGAAGTCATGCCCCACCGTGCCCATCGCATGGCCCGAACCGCCCAGCAGCTTGAGGTTGTAGGCGATGTTGCCGGCGGTACCGCCGAAATTCCGGCGCATCGTCGGCACGAGGAACGACACATTCAGCATGTGGATGCGCTCGGGCAGGATGTGGTCCTTGAACCGGCCCGAGAAGACCATGATCGAGTCGTACGCGAACGAACCGCAGATGAGTGCTGTCATGGAGGCAGTGTTTAGTGTTTAGGGGATAGGGGATAGGGGATAGTCGCAAAGAAGCCGGACTAGCCGAGCAACACGCCGGCCCAGATCACGGCAAGGAACAGGAGGGCAAGCAGCACGGCGGTGGAGCCCACGTCCTTGGCCAGTCCCGAAAGCTCATGGCGTTCAAGGCCAATGCGGTCGACCACGGTCTCGATCCCGGTGTTGAGCAGCTCGACGATGAGGACGAACAACACCGAGCCGACGAGCAGCGCCTTTTCAATCCCGGTCTTGCCGAGCCAGGCCCCCAGGGGAACGAGCACGATGGCGAGCAGGACCTCCTGCCGGAAGGCCGCCTCGAACCGGAAGGCGCCCTTGAAGCCCTTCCAGGAATTCACGAACGCGAGCAGCAGCCGGTTCACACCGGTCAGTTTCGGGCGGTCCTGCATTGCGGGTTCACAACCTCTGGCTACACGTCCCAAAGACGCAATCCGCCGAAGTATAGAGGGAATCGGGCAGCCGCGTCGGGGCCGCCGCCCACTGGGGACGGCGGCTGCCGAGTCGTCGTGCCGACCGGGTGGCTTCAGGCCTGCGCGGGCTTCCAGGTCAGGTCGAGCTGCTTCGCGGCACGTACATCATCCAGACGACGGACCGGCAGCGTGTGGGGCGCACTGTGGAGCTTGTCCGGATCGCTGCTGGCCTCGGCAAGGATGGCGATCATCGCGTCCACGAACCCATCCAGCTCTTCCTTGGCCTCGGTTTCAGTCGGCTCGATCAGCAGGCACTCGGGGACAAGCAACGGGAAGTACGTCGTCGGCGCATGGAAGCCGTAGTCGAGCAGCCGCTTCGCAAAGTCCATCGCCGAGACGCCCAACTCCCTGGACTGCCGCTTCAGTGTGATGATGAACTCGTGGCTCGCACGCCGATCGGTGTACGCGGCATCGAAACCCGCCGCCTTCAGCCGCGCCAACAGGTAGTTGGCATTTAGTGTCGCGTACTCGGACACCCGCTGCATGCCGGGCCGCCCAAGCATGCGCATGTATATGTACGCGCGCAGCAGCACGCCTGCGTTGCCCATGAAGCCGGAGAGCCGGCCGATCGATTGGGGCAGGTCCTTCTCGGTCAGCCAGCGGTACTGATTGCCTTGCGTGCCGACGACGGGAATGGGCATGAACGGCAACAGCCGCTTGCCGACACCGACCGCACCTGAACCCGGCCCGCCGCCGCCGTGCGGCGTCGAGAACGTCTTGTGGAGGTTCATGTGAATGACATCGAAGCCCATGTCGCCCGGGCGCACCTTGCCCAGGATCGCGTTCAGGTTCGCGCCGTCGTAGTACAAGAGGCCACCGGCGTCGTGAACAATGCCGGCCACTTCGGCGATGCGCCGCTCGAACACACCGAGCGTGGAAGGATTCGTCAGCATGATGCCGGCCGTCGCCGGGCCGACGACGCGCTTCAGTGCGTCGATGTCGATGTCGCCGTTCGGTAGCGAAGGAATCTCGACGACCTTGCAGCCGCACATCGTTGCCGTCGCCGGATTCGTCCCGTGCGCGGCATCGGGCACGATGATCTCGACACGGGCCAGGTCGCCGCGGGACTGGTGATAAGCGCGCATCATCGCCACGCCGGCAAACTCGCCCTGCGCGCCCGCCATCGGTGTCAGCGACACACCCTGCATGCCGGTGACTTCGAGCAGCATCTCCTGCAGTTCGTACAGGCAGCCGAGCAAGCCCTGCCCCGTCGCCTCGGGCGCATACGGGTGCCGCGACAGAAACTCGGGCAGCATCGCGAGCGCGTTGCAGGCGCGCGGGTTGTACTTCATCGTGCACGACCCGAGCGGATAGAAGTGCGTGTCGATGGAGAAGTTGAGTTGTGACAGGCGCGTGAAGTGGCGCACCACCTGCAACTCGGACACTTCCGGCAGCAGCGGCCGCTGCTTGCGACGCAAACCGGCAGGAATGTCGGCCGCTTCCGCCGCCGGGAACTGCGCCGTCGCCGTCCGACCGGTACGGGAATGCTCAAAAATCAGTTTTTCGTGCATGTGACTGGCTCTGCTTCAGGACAACAACGATGCAAGCGCCGCGGCGTACCGCGCGATGTCGTTGCTGTTGCGGGTTTCGGTGGCGCAGACGAGTAGCGCGTTCCCCAACTCCGGGTAGTGCTCGGCGAGCGAGTAACCGCCGACGATGCCTTGTACAGCCAGCGCTTCGAGCACCGGGCCCACCGGTCGATCGAGCGTCAGCACTGCCTCGTGGAAGCGCGGACCATTGAACACGGCACGCACACCGCGGACCTTCGTCAATGCGGCCACCAACTCGCGCGTGCGTGCCTGACTCGCGGCTGCGACACGCTCCAACCCTTCGGGGCCGACCAGCGACAGATAGATGGTCGCCGCCGTGACCAGCAATCCCTGATTCGTGCAGATGTTCGAAGTCGCCTTGCTACGGCGGATGTGCTGCTCGCGGGCCTGCAGCGTCAGCGTGAAGCCCGGCTTGCCATCGAGGTCGAGCGTCCGGCCGACGATGCGACCCGGCATCTGCCGCACGTGTTCCATGCGTGTCGTCATGAAGCCGATATACGGACCGCCGCCCGCCAGCGGCACGCCAAGCGGCTGGCCTTCGCCTACAACGATGTCGACACCCTTCTGGCCCCACTCGCCCGGCGGCTTGAGCAGCGCGAGCGACGTGGGATTGACGACCGCAATCACGAGTGCGCCGTTGGCGTGCGCCCAGTCCGTCAGCGCATCGACGTCTTCCAGCTGGCCAAAGAAGTTCGGCTGCTGGATGACGAGCGCCGTCACGTCCTGTCCCTTCCACTTGTCGAGCGCAGTTGCGTCGATAGTCCCGCTGCCGGGCACATAGGGCAGCATCTCGAAATTGAGCGACTGGTTGCCGGCGATGGCCCGGGTCACCTGGCGGTAGACCGGGTTCAGCGTCGTCGGCATCAGGATGCGCGCCGACGTTGAACGGCGGTGGGCGCGCACTGCCATCAGCGCGGCTTCCGCTACGGCTGACGCGCCGTCGTACAGGGATGCGTTCGCTACCTGCATGCCCGTGAGGCTCGCGATCATCGTCTGGTACTCGTACAACAGCTGCAACGTGCCCTGGCTCGCCTCGGCCTGGTACGGCGTATAGGCACTGTAGAACTCGCCGCGACTGACGATGGACCAGACCGCTGCCGGAATGTGGTGCTCATAGGCGCCCGCACCGATGAAGTTCAGTGGCCTGCCGTCCTGCGCGGCGCGCTCCTGCATCAGTCGACCGACATCCATCTCCGTGAGGGCTTCCGGAATGCAGGCCAGCACACCGCAACGCAGCGAGGAAGGGATTTCATCGAACAGCGCGTCGATGTTCGGCACACCGATGGTCGCGAGCATGTCGCGGACATCGGCGTCGGTATGGGGGATGAAGGGCATGGTGGTCAGGAGTGGTCGGTGGGCGGTGGTCGGTGGTCGGTGGGCGGTGACTTGTGGTCGGTGGTCAGTGGCTGGCGGTCGGTGGACGGTAGGTGGGGGTCGGCGACTGGCTTCGATTCACCGGTCACCGGCCACTGATCACCGCTCAGTGCCCTTCGGCAGCGGCAATCTGGTCGTAGGCAGCCGCATCGAGCAGCTTCGCGAGTTCCGCCGCGTTGCTCGGGCGGATGCGCGCGATCCAGCCGGCGCCGTAAGGATCCGTATTGATCAGCTCAGGCGTCGCCCCGAGTGCGTCATTGTTTGCAATGACTTCACCGGACACCGGACTGTAGACGTCCGAGGCGGCCTTCACCGACTCGACCACTGCACAGGCATCGCCCGCAGCCAGCGTCTTGCCGACTTCCGGGACATCGACGAACACGAGATCGCCGAGCGCGTTCTGCGCGTGATCCGAAATGCCAATGGTCACCGTGCCATCGCTCTCGGTGCGGGCCCACTCGTGGGACTTCAGGAATTTGAGGTCAGCAGGGGTGGTCATGGGTTAGGACTCGTGGTGAAAGTTAGGGGATAGGGGATAGGGGATAGGGGATAGGGGATAGGGGATAGTCAGATATGGAATTCCGAAAGGATGCTGGGCGCTGGCCTTGCCTCACTATCCATTATCCCCTGCTCACTGCGGTAGCGACATCGCCGCTCGGCTTGCCGTTGCGAACGAAGGACAGCTTGACGACGCGGGCATTGAGCAGCTTGCCGCGGATGTCGACCTGCACGGTCTCTCCCGTTGCAGCCGGCACGCGCGCGAAGCCAATCGACCGCTCGAGCGTGGGCGAGAACGTACCGCTTGTCAGTTCGCCTTCACCGGCAGCACCCGCCATCACCTTCTGGTGACCGCGCAACACGCCGCGCTCCTCGAGAACGAGACCGACGAACTTGCGCAGGTTGCCGCGGGCGCGCTGCGCATCGAGTGCGGCACGGCCAATGAACGATCGGTCGGCCGGTTCGAACGCGACGGTCCATGCAAGACCGGACTCGAGCGGCGACACGGCCTCGTCCATGTCGTTGCCGTACAGGTTCATGCCGGCTTCGAGCCGCAGCGTGTCGCGTGCACCCAGGCCACATGGCGCCACGCCTGCTTGAATCAGCTTCTGCCAGAACGCGGGGGCTTCGGTCGCGGCCAGCATGACTTCCCAGCCGTCTTCTCCTGTGTAGCCCGTTCGGGCAACAAAGCAAGAGCCGCAGGCGGCGCCCGAGAACGGCGGCACCTGCAAAGCGGCGGCAGCGTATTCACCCAGCAGCGTCGCGGCCTTCGCACGGGCGTTCGGTCCCTGCACGGCGATCATTGCTAGATCGGCTCGCGGCGTGACGGTCACGCCATAGGCCATCGCTTGTGCAGTGATCCACGCAATGTCCTTGTCCCGGGTGCCTGCATTGACGACCAGACGGAATGCCGACTCTGACAGGAAGTAGACAATGAGGTCGTCGATGACGCCCCCGGCCTCGTTCAGCATGCAGCTGTAGAGCGCCTTGCCAGGCACCTTGAGCTTCGCTACGTCGTTGGCGAGCAGATGGCGCAGGCACTCGCGCGTACGCGCGCCTGCAAGATCGACCACGCACATGTGCGACACATCGAACATGCCGGCATCGCGCCGCACGATGTGATGTTCCTCGATCTGTGAGCCGTAGTTGACAGGCATGTCCCAGCCGCCGAAGTCGACCATGCGGGCGTTGGCGGCAACGTGCGAATCGTAGAGCGGTGTGCGCAAACCCATCGTGGGCGGATTCCTCAAGTCTGAAGCGGCTTCAAGACCCCGAACTTGGAGTGCATCCCCAAACTCCGGGCATAAAAAAAGGCGGCACGCCTCCTGCGAAGAAGACTTGCCGCCCCTCTGTCCTTGCAACCTGAGAGATCGGGCGCCCGGCCGGAGTCCTGCAAGCAGTCCTCTCTAACAGCCTCGCCTCTCCCCTTCGGTGGGTCGCTATTACGCCTGCGCGCTTGCAACCACTCTCCAGAGCCCACCATGTGACGCCGCCGTCCTTTTGCCTGAGCGTTTCCGGGCGGGTTGCGCCTTCGGCGGTCTTGCGACTCTCTCCGGACGGGTCTTGCGATGGGTGGCGGAATGGTAGCGGAAGATGAAGGGGGGAGATAGAGCGGAAAGGCGGAACGACCGGCGGACTTCGTTCGAAAAGGAGATCCGGGACGGCCTACCGGCAAGTCAGAGGGGAACAAGGCCCGGTCAGTTTAAGTAGATCCCTCTCTGATCCCATTCAGACTTGCCGGCAGCCGCCCCTGCCGATAGGCCCACTGGCCGGTAGGCCGTCCCGGAATGGGTGTCTACACAACGTCGGCCGTTTGGATCTCGTCCCGTTGGGCTACAATCGCACCTCATTCCCATTTGGCCCCGCTCGTTATGCCTTTGATCCAGCGCCGCAAATCGATTCCGGTCCGCATCGGGGACGTCACCGTTGGCGGGACGGCGCCGGTGGTCGTGCAGTCGATGACGAACACGGATACGGTGGACATCGAGGGGACGGTCCAGCAGGTGAAATCGCTGGCGCGGGCGGGATCGGAGCTGGTTCGGATTACTGTCAATTCGGATGAAGCGGCCGCGTCCGTCGCGCCGATCCATGAGCGGCTGCTGAAGCTCGGTGTCGCTGTCCCGCTCGTAGGTGATTTCCACTTCAATGGACATAAACTGCTGAAGGCGCATCCCGAGTGCGCCCGCGCGCTCGCGAAGTACCGGATCAACCCCGGCAATGTCGGCCGCGGCAGCAAACGCGACACGCAGTTCGCCGAGATGATTGAAGTCGCCTGTGAATTCGACAAGCCCGTCCGCATCGGCGTGAACTGGGGCAGTCTCGACCAGGATCTGCTCACTCGGCTGATGGACGAGAACTCGGCGAAGGCCGAACCGCTCGAGGCCAACGCGATCATGCACGAGGCCCTGGTGCAGTCCGCCATCGGCAGCGCCACTCGCGCCGAGGAACTGGGGCTCGCACGCGACCGCATCGTCATCTCCTGCAAAGTCAGCGGCGTGCAGGACCTGATCAGCGTCTATCGCGAACTTGCACGACGCTGCGACTACGCATTGCACCTCGGACTCACCGAAGCCGGCATGGGTTCGAAAGGCATCGTCGCATCGACGGCCGCCATGGCCGTGCTGCTGCAGGAAGGCATCGGCGATACGATCCGCGTGTCGCTGACCCCCGATCCCGGTGGCGACCGCACGCAGGAAGTACTCGTCGCGCAGGAGATGCTGCAGACCATGGGACTCCGCTCGTTCATGCCGATGGTCGTCGCGTGCCCGGGCTGTGGGCGGACGACGTCCACCTTCTTCCAGGAACTCGCTCAGAAGATCCAGTCCCACCTGCGGCAGCAGATGCCCGAGTGGCGCAAGCACTATGTCGGGGTCGAGGACATGACCGTCGCCGTCATGGGTTGCGTCGTCAACGGCCCCGGCGAGAGCAAACACGCGAACATCGGCATCAGCCTGCCTGGCACCGGCGAGCGGCCGGTGGCCCCCGTGTACATCGACGGCGAGAAAGGCCCGACGCTGAAAGGCGATCGCATCGCCGAGGAATTCCAGGCGCTCGTCGAGGACTATGTGTCCCGCAGCTACCCGCCGGTGCAGCCTTAAGGAACCCGCATGACTGCGTTGAGCGAGAAGAAGTGCAAGCCCTGCGAAGGCGGGGTAGCGCCGCTAACCAAGGACGAAGCAACGACGATGCTCGTCAGCCTGCGGCCGGAATGGAGTCTGACACCGGACGGCAAGGCGCTGCGCCGCGCCGATGCGTTCAAGAACTTCTACCACACGATGGCGTTCGTTAACGCGGTGGCCTACATCGCGAACACCGAAGACCATCATCCCGACATCGAGTGCGGCTACAACTACTGCCGCCTCGAATTCACGACCCACGCGATCGGCGGGCTGTCGGAGAACGACTTCATCTGTGCGGCCAAGATCGATGTGCTGACGGGCAAGTAGCGCCTCCTGAGGCCGCCGGGCGCGCTAATGCGTCAGGTCGTAGATCGCGAAGTTGACTGCGAGGCGGATGCCGAGGTTGGAGTCTTCCTGCGGGTACTGTGGATCGTCGGCGTACTGCCAGGAGTCGCCCAGGTCGTTGTTGAACGTGATCATCACCATCACGCGGCCGTCGTCGTCGAGGATGGCGCGCCAGTGTGGCACCGCGCCATCCGCGCGGTAGCCCCGCGTGAGGCCGCCCCGACGGATCGAGCGCATGTTGCGCACCTGCTTGCGCTGCGCCAGATCGTAGAATGTGGTGAAGACCGGATCCGTGGCGGCCAGCTCCACGATGGTGCGGTCCGGAAATACCTTCCGCAGCGCCGCTTCGAACGTCTGCCATTCCTGCGTCCCGAAGAAGCTGTCGCAGAGCAGGAAGCCGCCACGATCAAGATAATCGCGCAACTTGGCAGCCTGCTCCGTCGTGAGGTCAAAGCTGCCGACATTGCTGGCGACGAGGAACGGCCAATCGAAAACGTCGTCGCCGTCGTCGAGGTCGACAGGCTGCTCCACCGAGCGAACATCGATCGTGGTCAGGCGGCGCAGCAGTCGCGAGAACTTGCGGTCACCGAGCGGGTAGTCGATGGTCCACGAGGAATTGCCGGCCTTCCAGTCGCCGCCTCCCCGACCGCGGGCGGGGGGATACATGAGGCGACCCAGCACGAAATCAGCGGGAACCTGGTAGTCGAGCGGCAAGCCGGATTCCGATTCGCCCCCTTCAAGCGGTGGGTACTCCCGAAACGCGCGCTGCGCGTACAACGCGCCGCTGAACACCAGCAGCAGCACGCCACAGCCCAGTAAGAGGCGTCCCCTCGCAATTCGGCTGCTTTTACGTTCCAAGGTACGTCCCCGGGCCTCAAGTTCCCTCCCAGTATGCGCAACTGGGTGGGAAAAGCCGAGGACCCCCTGGACGACGGTACGGCTGCGACCCGCTACCGACGGGCCCGCAACGGTCGCCGTTGCATCAGAGCGTGAATCCCGCCCACCTTCCGAATACGATCACGAGGCCCCAGAAGGCAAGGGAGAGTCCGCCGGCCAACCGCGCAGACCCGGGAATGGCATCGCTCGTATCCCAAGTGTGCACGTTCTTGTAGGTGACGAAGTGGAACACCATCATGTTCACGCCAGCCAGCAACATGAAAAAGAATTTCAGTCTCAGCTCCGTATTGTCGAAGTAGCGAACGGGTGTCGAGGAGAAGAGCAGCAGGCCGGAGATCGCTGCCACGACGAATGCGCCCCAGGTCCACGGCAGCAGGTCGTTCGTCAGCCGCATCACCGACTGGTCGCGGGAAGCCAGCCCGAGCAGCCGCAGATCCACCGCAACGATGGAGCCGACCACCGACACCAGCGCGATGACATGCAGTGATTCCAGCATGGGGAACCAGGACGCGCCCTCGCGGATCGCCGTCCCGAGCGCAGAATGCTCGATGCCAAGCAGAAGGTCAGACAGTGCCATGATTGGGAGTCTCCGAAGGCAGGCGTAAGGCGGGAACCATCAAGCGTGATACGCAATCCAGCGGCCGGCGACGATGATCAACAGCCACAGCGTCAGGGATGCCACCGCGAACAGTCGTGCCGACACGGGCACGTCCGCCGAGCTTCCCCAGCCGCCTGACTGCGCGGCCACGCGCCGCTGCATGAACAGGGTGAGCACGACCACGCAGAGCAGCATCGCCATCTTCGACTGGAACTCCCAGGTCGTCAGCGACCTGGCCGGTTCCGCGATCAGCAGCAGCAGGCCGGTCAGCGTCATCACCACCAGCGCGATCCAGATCCCCGGGACGAACCGCTGCACGGTTCTGGACAGCGCCTGGTGCACGCGGACCAGCCCCAGGATGTGCAGGTCAATGATCGCGGCCGACGAAAACAGGATGGCCAGTGCCATGTAGTGGACCGACTGCGACGCGGGGATGAGCCACAGGTGGGAGGTGAAGAAGTTGCTCAAGGGCGTGGTGGCGATCCACGCAGCGAAATCACTGATGGCGGCGCTCGGCATCACGTTACTCCCTGATTTTGGCGGACCTGTCCGCCTAGTTCATATATTAAATGGATGATCCGGCAGGGACCGGCTGCTGCGGAATCCGCAGAACCACGTATGCACTCCGCAGTGCCCGCCTCCGCCGGGCACCGCGAGAGGACTCGACCAGGCAAGCCGCCAGGGAACCTCTGCACAGGGTCCCTAGAGCGTGAATCCCACCCACCGGCCGAAGAAGATCACGATGCACCACAACAGGATCGAGAACGCGCCGGCGACCCGCGCGGAGGTGGGGATGCCGTCCTGGCCCAGATCCCACTTGTCGACATTCCTGTACGTGATGAACTGGAACACGAGCATGTTGATGCCCGCGAGCAGCATGAAGAAGAACTTGATGCGGATATAGGTGTTATCGAAGTACCGCTGCGGCGTCGCCGAGAACATCAGCAGGCCCGTGGCGAGCGCGAGGCCAAAGGCGCCCCACGTCCATGGCAGCAGGTCCTTGTGCAGCGTGGTGATCCTGAGGTCACGGAACGCCATGCCGAGCAGCCTGAGGTCGATGAACACGATCGTGCCGACGACGAGCGTCAATGCGATCACGTGGATCGACTCAAGGAACGGGAAGTACGGCCCGCCTTCACGAATCAGCGTGCCGATGGCGGAATTCTCGATGGTCAGGAAGAAGTCGCTCAAGGCCATTTCTTGTTCTCCTGGATCTGCAGCGATGTCTGGCGTCGGCCACGGTTCAGGCGTGGTACGCGATCCAGCGGCCAGCGAGGATGATCAGCATCCACAGCGCCATTGAGCTGACGGCGGCGACCCGCGCGCCACCGGGGGCCGCAGGCGCCGCATCCCACTGGGCCGCGTTGGCTACCACCGTTCTCTTCAAGGACACGGTGAGGATGACGACAATCACCAGCATCACCATCTTCGACTGGAACTCCCACGTGGTGATCGAGCGCACCGGCTCCGCGATCATCAACAGGAGGCCGGTTAGCGCGGCACCGGTGAGCCCGATCCAGATGCCGGGCGTCAGGCGCGTGGTCAGACTGGAGAGAGTCTGGTGCCGGGCTATCAATCCGAGGATGCGCAGGTCGACGACGACCGCCGTGGAGAACAGGATCGCGAGCGACATGTAGTGGAACGACTGGATAGTAGGAATCGCCCACATGTGCCCGCCGATGAGGTGGGCGAGCCAGGTCGTTGCAATCCATTCGGCAAAGGCATTCAGCGGTCCGGCATCTGGCATGGCGCTCCCCTTCTTGCGATCTCCGCATGCGGAACGGCGGGAACGATCGTCGGAGTCCCACCGCCAATCGTGTGTACGCCTCATGCACACGAATCCTCAGCCGTCTGCGAACAGTCCTTAGCTGCCTCGCGATGTTCCTTAGCCGTGGTGCGTCGCGACTAACGCCGCCTTGCTTCCCATCCGTAAATACCGAAGACTTGAGGCCTGTCGTACCCGGGCGCTGAGCTTGAACCAAGAGCCAAGTACACCCGCAATGAAGCCCCCCTGTCTCGGCCACAACCCATTGACCCGAAAGGACATTTCGCTCCTTGGGGCGCTGGTTTCCGGCGCTTTCCTGGCCGCTTTTCCGACGGTTTCCGGAGCCGCTTCGGCCCCCTCGTCCCGGAGCTACGGCGAGGTCGAACTCGAGGAAATCATCATCAGCGCGCCCGAGCCCCGCTATGTGGCGCCGACCAAGCGCGACAAGATCGGACGGATCTGGGCACCGGTTTATATCAATGAGAAGGGGCCGTTTCGCCTCGTGCTGGACACCGGCGCGAGCCACACCGGCATCCGGGCCAGCGTGGCAGAAGCGCTGCAGCTCAAACCCAACAAGGCGGAGCAGGTCCGGGTGCGCGGCGTCACGGGGACGAACGTGGTCTCGACTATCCGCGTCGACTCACTGGTGATGGGCGACATGGAACTGCGCGGCAAGAAGCTGCCCATCATCACCGACCCACTCGGCGGCGCCGAAGGCATCCTTGGCTCCGAGGGCATGGAAGGGAAGCGGATCTACATCGACTTCATCAATGACTTCATCCGCATCAACCGCTCGCGCGGCGAACCCGCACCCGAAAAATTCATCACGATCCCGATCAAGTTCCTGCACGGCAACCTGCTCACGATCGACGCCATGATCGGCCGGGTAGCGGTCAAGGCCATCATCGACACGGGAGGCGAGGTCACCATTGCCAACCTGGCCGCCCGCGACGCGCTGGTCCGCAATCCAACGAATCCGATCATCGACATGATTGCCGGAGCCACGACGGACGTCGAGCCCGCCGAGCGCTACGGTACCCCGCCGATCGTCATCGGCAACATCGTGATCCGCACGACGCGGACCAGCTTTGCCGACCTGCACATCTTCAAGCACTGGGAACTGACCGAGGAACCGGCGATCCTGATCGGCATGGATGCGCTCGGACTTCTCGATACGCTGATCATCGACTACGAGCGCGCGGAACTGCAGCTGAAAATGCGGACTTAGGCCCTCCGCTCTGCCCGCTTGTCTACGAGCCCGCCTTCCGCGGCGCACTTTCCAGCAGCTTCGCGAGTTCCGTCTTCCAGAACTTCGCCTGGGCAGTCGTGCCATGGCCTGCCGTCTGCTCGCTCGCGGGAATCAGCACCACGCGACCGCCTTTCACGCGTTTGATCTCGCGGTCGAGCAACCCCAGCGACGGGGGATTGCGTTCATCGTCTGCCGAATTGATGGCGAGCAGCGTCGACTCGATGCGCTCGAGACCGGCTGCCGGGTTGTAGTCGCGCGAAGCAGCCCACTGATACAGCAGGTCATTGGCATCGGCCCGGAAGGGCGCGGAGAGCCGCTGGTTCAACAGCTGATCCGCCTGGGCCTGCGTCGGCGCGGCCTTGTACAGTGCCTGCTCGCCGCCGGCGGTCGCGATGCCGTAGAAAACGGACGCCAACTGGGCGCTGCGCGGCTGCTGCGTGTATTCACCATTCATCCATTCGGGATCGCTGCGAATCGAGTCGATGATCAGCCGGCGCATCATCCAGTTGCGGCCGGACATCTCCGACGGAGTCGAGGCCATCGGCACCGCAACGTCCATGGCTTTGGGATACTTCGTGGCCCAGAGCCATGTCTGCATGCCACCCATTGAATTGCCGATCACGACCCGCAGGTGCCTCACCTTGAGATGTTCAGTGACGAGGCGGTACTGCGCCTCCACCATGTCGTCGTAGTTGTACTGCGGGAACTTCATCCGCAACCCGTCGGAAGGCTTGGCCGAATCCCCCGCACCGATCGCATCCGGAAGGATGAGGTAATAGCGGCTGGCATCGAGCGGCTGGCCGGGCCCGAACAGCTCGCCGGCGAACCCCGCATTCAGGAACGCAGCGCCCGATCCCGCGGTGCCATGGAGGATCAGCACCGGCTCACCCGTCGATGCACCGACGGTCGTGTAGTGCAGGCGCAGATCGGGCAGCACTTCGCCCGTATGAAAGCGGAAGTCCTTCACCACCCAATCGCCCTGGACCGGCGCGGGATAGTCTGCAGCACGAGTTGGCGGCGCGATCATGGCAACGGGCAGACCCAGCATCGTAACAGCGACGAGGTCGGTCAGCTTCATCACAGGCTACCGCCTCACTTGGCGCCGACTCGCGTGGAGGTCACTGGGCCAATACCGTAGATGATGACTTCGCACGCCTCATCCTTGGCGCCGTCGTAATGCACCTTGCCTGCGAAATGCACGGCGGTGCTGCCGGTCGGCGCAGCCTTGGTGCTCGCCGGGTCGAATTTCTCGCCAGTACCCATCCACCACGTGCCGGAAACCACGACGACGAAGCGGTCCGTGTTGTGGGTGTGCGGTCGCGACATCGTGCCCGCGGAAAAGCGGTTGCGGATGGCATAAGGACCGGGCTTGTTGGGGTCGCCATACAGCACGACGCTCTTGAGGCCCGGATACTCGGTGCTGTCCGTCCACTTGAGCTCGCCCGGGAGCTTGTGGCTCATCACCGCCGGATCCGGCTCCGCAGCCGATACGGCCGTGAGCACCAGCGCGAGCAATGTCATCAGGCCCAGTCGAACAGACAGCGTGTGCATAGTCCTTCCCCCGCTCAAGAATGTGAATCGTGATCCGTGGACAAGCCGGTCAAGCCCTGCTCAAGGCTTCAGGCTGCGATAAACGATACGAACGAAGACATCAGGCTTGATGTACCCGGTGCCCCACGTTGCGTCGAACTCGCGCGTGGGCTGGGCCGCCACGGCCTGGTCCTCGGTGAGCCCCTGGTCGATGAGCTTCTGCACGCTGTCGCGGGACTTCTTCAGCACGTCGAGATAAACCTTGAGCGCGGCGGGACCGGGCGCCGGCAGCGGTCCATGACCCGGAATGAATCGCGACGTCGCATTGGACATCGCAAGCACGCGCTCGACGGCTGCGATCGTGCCCTGGAGCGACCCGCCCGAGCCATCCTTGCCCGCATCGATGCGTGGATACACGCCGTTCCAGAAGACGTCCGCCAAGTGGAAGACGTTGGCGTTCTGGTAGTGGACGATGGCGTCGCCGTCCGTATGCGCGTTCGGCACATGGATCAGCCGGACGGTCTCGCCGTTGAGGTTCAGCGTGAGGCTGTCCGTGAACGTCACGATGGGCAGCGCAGCGGCTGGCGATGCCGGACCGTCGTACTTGAACAAGGGCAGCTTCTGCGGCGAGCTGAGGCGCGTCCGTACATTCACATGCGCAACGATGGGGAGACCCAACGCGCCGAGATTTTCGTTGCCGCCAGTATGGTCGCCGTGCCAGTGGGTATTGACGACCATGCGCAGCGGCTTGTCGGTCAGCGTGCGGATGCTGGCGAGGATCTTGGTCGTGAGCGGCGCATATTGATCGTCAACGAGGAGCGCTCCTTCCGGGCCCGTGAGCAGCGACATGTTGCCGCCCGACCCCGCCAGCATGTACACGCCGGGCGCGACCTGTTCAGGCTTGATCTGCACGGCGGAGAAGTCCTGCTGCGCAAGTGCCGGCATGAGGCCGGAGGTGAAGAGCAAGGCAGCGGCAGCGATGCGGCGGGGATACAACGTCATGGGTCAGTCTCCGGGGCAGATCGAATCAGCGTCCCGTCACGGGCGGGGCTGCAGGTTGCGGGGGTGCGTTGAGTCCGTCCTTCCAGCCCTTCTCGAGCTTCAGCGCGTCCCAATGCTCGGCCAGCTTACCGTCGCGGATCCGCAGCGTCTCGAAATTGAAGGCTTCGTAGGTCTTGGCCTGATCGTCGGGATCCGGCAGCACCGCCTTGAAGATGAGCGTCACCAGGTCGCCCTCCGCCATCATGATCACCGGCGTGCCGCTCAGCCTGAAATCGGGATCCGTCACGCGGATCTTGCCGCGCGCCATGTTGGCCGCATCGAGCCACGCCTGCGGGCCATGCATGCCCGTGAGCGCAACGAAGCGTGGGTTGTGCTGGATGTAGTCGTCCGTGAGCATCTTCTTGCGCTCCTCGCCAACGGACGTGGCAAAGAACTTGAGGACCAGCTGCTTGTTGGCCTCCAGTCGTGCCGCCTCGGCAGCCGACTGCTGCGCCAACGCAGGCATGGCGAAGCCCAATGCAAGGATCAGTGTGAACACGTAACGCATATCGCCTCCAGGTGCTGTCAGCGGACCGCCCACCCCGGGTTATCCGGGGCGGATGGATCCAGATAGAACATCGCCGCGTAGATCGACTCGATCTTCTCGTTCCTGCCCACGAAGAACTCGGTCAGCAGGTTGCGCTTGATCGTGGCGCCCGGGGGACGATGGAAGATCGTGGTGCCCATGGCAACACCGACCTCCTCGTCGACGACCGGGAAGCGACGATGGGCGGCCTGCGTGATATTTGCAGCGACAGTTTCCATGTCCGCCGCGCAGTCACCCGACATGCCGGTCGGTGCGGGCGCTGCAGCTGGTGCGGCGGCCGGCGCAGCCCCGGGCAATGCGCCGAGCGGAGCAGTACGCGGACGGTGCGTGACCTTCACTCCGTTCTCGACCCGCTCGCAGCCATCGATGTGCGGGATCTTCGAGCCATTCTTTGCTTCCAGCCCATCGAAGTAGGCATTGCCCATGGCGATCAGCTGGGCGCGAGTGGGGCGGTCCTGGGCTGGAACAGGCGTGTCGGGCCGGGGCGGCAACGCCGTCAGTCCTTCAATCGAGAAGAGACCGCCGTATTCCTTGCGGGCGACGGTCCACTCCGCTTCTGCGACTTTGCGACCTTCGATCTTCAGCCGCACGGACACGATGACAGGGTCCGCGCCTTCATTGAGGATCCCGAAGAACACGGCTTGGCGTTCGCGAACATCGAAATAGCGGCGTTCGACTGCGCCGTATCCCGTCACGGACTTCCAGACGCCGCTGCCCTGCTCCAGATCCACCGCGTTGACGGTGGCTCGCGTCTTCGCTGCCAGAGGCGCGGCCTGCGGATCATGGCGGAAGACGGCGGCGAAGTACTGGTCCATGACACCGCGCATGCAGGCGCGATCGCACTTGTCATCCGCAGCACCTGCCGTGGTGCTCACACTGCCAAGGGCAAGCGCGATGCCGGCGAGTCCCCACACCCTGCCCGTGACCCGTGCCTTCATGACGGCTCCCCCGTGTTGTTCTGATTGGAATCGACCGGCCGATGCGCAGCCTACCTCAAGGCCTCGCGCAATGCCTCTGCCATCTCATCGCGGCATCGGTACGAGCGGCGGTTTGACGCCCTGCGGCACGGGCGTCCGCGCCGTGTTCAGCACCATGCCGAGCAGGCTGTAGTAGCCCACGAGCCCGACTGTATCCATGACGCCCTTTTCGCCGAACCGGGCCACCATGCGGGCGTACGTGGGATCGCTGATGCTGCGGTTGCGCTGCAGCTCCAGGCAGAAGTCATACAGCAGCGTTTCGTCGTCACTCATGCCCTCGGGACGTCGCCCGTCGGCGATCGCCTGCGCAATCTTCGGGTCGATGCCTGCCTTCATGGCGTCGGCATGGTGGACGTTCCATTCGTATTGCTGTGTCCATTCACGAGCCGTGAACAGGATGACGAACTCGCTCAAGCGAGGGGGCAGGCTGGTGCGATAGCGCAGGTACTCGCCCATCGCGCTGGCGCGGACCATCAGGTCGGGGCTACGCATCAGCGGCACGAAGGGACCGAAGGGCTCCCGCCCTCGCACGGCCTGGAATTCCTTCACGAACTCCTTCTGTTCCGCGGTAACCTTGTCGGCCGGAATCGGCGGCAACCGGTCCTGCGCGACGGCGATCGATGCGATCAAGCCCATGGCAAGGACGGCAGACGTCATGATTGGCTTGCGGAACTGCAACATCAAACTCTCCTGATCGTAAGACTGCGACGAATGGCTATCGTCGAACGGTAAGCGACTTCCTGGTGAATTTAAAGAGAGATCCAGCGTGCGCAACTGTAATCGCAGCCCCAGGCATGGCGACCGCTTGCTAGCCCGCCGCCTCGCCGCCCTCCGGCCCATAGAACGCCACCCAGACCGAGAAGTCCGGTGAGAAGTCTGCAAAGCGATGCACCTGGCCGGTTGCGGCGAACAGGAACGCGCCCGCCTCAACGGGATAGCGTCGCTCGCCATCGAAAAACAGCCCCTTGCCCCTGGCAATGACTGTAGATCTCGTCCCTCGTGTGCGGCGTCTGCCCGTCATGCCCGAGCGGCGAACACTGGCACCGCGGCGTTGCCGGGCGGCGGCGGGCCTAGCTTCAAGGCGTCGACGAGGGAGAGGTGGAAGGTGGGAGGGGATGGAGTCATGGGTGAGGGGTGATTGATGGGTAGGGGTGCAACCCACCCAATGAGCATCGACCGGCCAGCTCTGCTGGTTTAGGGCCTGGCCGCAGACTCCAAATGACATCCGCATATGGCCGACTCCGTCAGCAAATGACCTGTCGGCAGGCCAGCAAGCGAGAGCCCGAAAGACGACGAGACGAGGCTGTCGCTCCGCTTATCCACTTTCATTCTGGCCTGCCGGCAGGTCATTTGCTGTCCGATGCCCTGGCCAGGGCGCAGGTCGGCCATTTGTCGTTAGACCATTTGCCAGTGAAGCTGGCCGGTGGGCTCTTCACTCCGAATGCAGATGCACCGCCAGCCACACCGCGCCCTCGGAGACTCGCTCGACCGTATGCGGCACTCGCGCCGGTAAGAACACGTAGTCGCCGCCGTTGAGTTCAACGGGCTCGCCACCGATGGTCATCGTGGCCTCGCCGTTGAGAAGCACGACCCATTCGTCCTGTGGCTGCAGATACTCGGCGCGTATCGTGGAAGCAGGACTGACGATCCGCTCGACCACAAGGTTCTTGTGCTCAAGTAGCGTCTCGAAGCGCTCGCCATCAGGCGAAGGCGCTGCGTTCTTGAACAGGTTGCCGATGCGCATGGCCAGAGACTGCGGCTACCAACCGGCCGGCATCGCAGCGCGCGCTCGCCGGCTCAGCTGCCTTCCTGCATGTGCGACTGGCAATAGTTCGGCAGTCCGACCCGTTCGATCAGTTGCAGCTGCGTTTCGAGCCAGTCGATGTGCTCCTCCTCAGACTCGAGGATTTCCTCGAACAACTCGCGCGAGACGTAGTCGCCTGCGGTTTCGCAGTCAGCGATGGCCGCCTTGAGGTCGGGATGCGCCATGCGCTCGATCTTGAGGTCGCACTCGATGACTTCCTTGACGTCCTCGCCGATCAGCAGCTTGCCGAGATCCTGCAGGTTGGGCAGGCCTTCCAGGAACAAGATGCGCGCGACGAGCTTGTCCGCGTGCTTCATCTCGTCGATGGATTCCTCGTACTCGTGCTTCTCAAGTCGCTTGAGACCCCAGTTGCCGTACATCCGCGAGTGCAGGAAGTACTGGTTGATGGCCGTCAGTTCGTTCTTCAGCACCACGTTCAAGTGGCGAATGACGGTGGGATTGCCTTTCATGCTGGACTCCAGAGTGTAAGCATCACGAAGGGCGATCTTGTGCCGAAGGCACTCCCCTGTGCAACTCAGGATTCGGATCAGGAAACGGGGTGAACGAGGGGCGGCGACAATTCCGCCGCGAGGAAGGCGGAGGCTGGTGTCAGGCTGCTGACTTGCGAGTCCGCGCGACGAGGTGTTCGTCGATCACTTCCCGAGCAGCCGTCTCACAGCGCCCGCAGCAGCTCGCCACGGGGAGCTGGCACTGAAGTTCCGGCAGCGTCGTTGCGCCCTGATCCACGGCTTTGCGGATCTGGGAGTCGGTGACGGCGTGGCAGACACAGATGTACATGGCGACTGATGAAGGTCCTTGCAGGGAGCTTGGGCCAACAATAGCCACCAATAAGAATGATTGTCAATTGAGAGCTGTTCTTATCGGCCTACGGAGTACCCGCGAAACGCACCGGCGCGCCTCGACGGCACGGACCCAGAGGTAGCCGGCGATCGTCCTGACCAGGCCAGAATAAACGCAACCCACTGATTTAATGGGCCTCTACCTGCCAGTCGCCAGGGCACCCTGAACGCCCTCTCTATATATAAGGGTCTCGGGCTTCGCCGAACACCTGACCGGCTTCAGACTGGCCATCGGACCTTGAGGCGCACCCCCCGACTCCGCTTATTCGGCTTCCTCGCCCGGCAAGGAATGACGCGCATTTCCTGCGATTCAGAGCAGATATGGCAGGTGCAACAGCCGCTTCTGCGGGGACACGCTGGCAGCCGACCACCGCCCACAGCCAGCCTATTTAGCGCAGCTACACTAATTCCATGGACTTGAGCTACGATCCCGCCAAGGACAGGCGGAATGTGGCCCTTCGGGGTCTGACATTCGAGCTCGCGCGTGTTTTTGACTGGGCAGGTGCAGCTTTGATCGAGGATGTCCGTCGACACTACGGTGAGCGGCGGTACCGGGCCACGGGAAACATCGGCACGCGGTTGCATGTTGTGGTGTTCACCATTCGTGCCGGCAAGACCCATGTCATCAGCCTACGCAAGGCCAACGAAAGAGAGATTCATCGCCATGAAACCTTCGCGAGCCAGACGCAAACCCGATCCGACGCTGATTGATCGAACCAATCCCGAGTGGACCAAGGCGGACTTTGCCCGCGCGCGTCCTGCCAGCGAAGTGCTGCCAAAGATCCTGCCGAAGGAAGTCGCGGAACGGCTGCTGAAGCCACGCGGGCGCCCGAAGACGGCGAACCCCAAACGGCTTGTATCACTGCGGCTGTCGGCAGAAGTGCTCGATCATTTCAAAGCAAGTGGTGCCGGCTGGCAGACCCGGATCGACGAAACGCTGCGGAAGGCTGCGGGGCTTTAGAAAGGCCGAGCGTTTGGGAGAGCCGGCGCTATTTCAGCCGGTACTTCTTCGGATCCCCGGCATTCATCTGCAGCGTCAGCATGTTCAGCGAGAAGCGGAAGCGGAGCGCCTCGTTCTCGAGGTCCGGGTTCTTGGTGGCCGCTCCCACCAGAGCCTTGAAGATGCCTTCCAGCTTCGCGATAGGGTCCCGGCAAGCGGCTTGTCTTTCCTTTCGCGACGGCAATTTCCACGACGCCCTGACGACCCGCCGCGGCTTTACAAATGCTTCCTGCAGCACCAAGGCCAGTGCCTTCGGATCCTCCGCCGACAGAAAGCAGAGGTCGTTCCTCAAGCTGGCCGGCAGCTTTTTCCCCGGGTCCGCTGCCATGTTCTTCATCAGGCTTCGATAGAGATTGTCCCTGGCATTGCCGAAGATCATTGCGCCGTCTCCTCTTGCCATTCCCCAGGATTGGAAGTCGCCAAGACCAGCTCAGTGCCCATTTCTCTTGCGCACACCCGTCACGCCACTCGGCTGCAACCCGCCGGCTTGAGGACTCGCTCAGTAGAAGCCGGGTTGTTCACCAGCTTGCTGGCCGGCCGGCGTGGCCGAACCACCAACTCGCCGCCGCAATTCGGACACTTGCCGCCGAGAACCGATTCGGCACACGACGCACAGAACGTGCATTCAAACGAACAGATGCGCGCCTCCGTCGACTCGGGTGGCAGATCCCTGTCGCAGCACTCGCAGTTCGGGCGTGGCTGAAGCATTGCGGGCTCCTTTGTCTGATCGAATTCTGGCGGGCGGCGACCCTAGAGCAGAAATCATAGATCCGGCTCCATTTTCTCCGGCGCTGCGCCACTAAAAAATATGCCGATAAGCTCATCCCGGTTCCAAAGGTTCTTGTGTTAGGTGCCAACATGGTGTGGGTGGTCACCGGGATTGAGCTGGCGACGCTCCAAGAGATGAAGGATCTGGGGTTCCAATTCTCGGCGTAATAGAACCGCCCAGCGAAGTGCGTTCTCGAGTAGCACCAGCACTTTTTGCGTTACCTCTAGCGTGAAAGGCGCCAGCGAGTCGTTGGTTTCTGGAATGACCATATCGCCCGGGAGGTCTGTTGCGACGTAAGGCAACGGATCGACCGCCTCTGCGTCAGCGTGCGCAATCAGCTTATTACGACACCAGAGAATGTATTTATGAAGTTCCAAATCGTCCGGGGTGAGCATCGACAGATATTCGTCACGGAGTGGCGGCACGCGACCAAGCCTCGATGTCCAAAACGAGTTAAATGGGCGAGCATATGAAACGATCATGTAGCAGTACAGTGCTCGGAGCGTCAGATCATCTCCTCCTCGCTCCACTAGTGCAGCATGCTCAGCCACCAGATATTCGCAGCAGCGCTTTGCGTGCTTGAAGTCTTTGTAGGACAGTACCAGCCTCAAGTAAAGCTGTAGCTGTGAACTCTCTGCAGTCGCGACCTGAGGGGCGTTCGTAGCACCTAACGCCATGTTGAGCGGCGCCGGCAAGCGCAGCTTGCATTGTGTCCGCTCCAACTAAAGTTAGGCATCGATGTCTCGCTGCTTGCCGCGCGGTCGGTTTCTTTCGAACTTAGGTATTGCTGGGTCAAGATGGTCCCACGGTTGAGCACTTCCAACCCAAACGTTCGCCTCGGCGCTGAACCAACTGGGATCGTCGAGGCTCGCGGCCCTCACTCCAAGATATTCGACCGCGGCAGAGCTCGATGCAAATAGTGGCGTACCGCAGGCAGAGCAAAACGCACGCTTCGCGGTGTTGCCGCTCTCGGCCAGTTTCTCGAAATTTGCAGGCTGCCCCTTCGTTACCGCGACTGCGCTGCTTGCCATGATCAAAGTTGGCGAAAAAGGGCTCCCGCTCGCAACTTGGCAGTCGCGACAGTGGCAATTGAGCATTCGAAGCGGCAATGCCCAGCATTCGTAGCGGATTGCGCCACACGCGCAGCCCCCGGCAAATGGAATTGTCACGGTGCTCGCCATAGCGATGCCTAACTATTAGTAGATGCACTAAATGCGCGATTAATCGCGAAGTTCACGCATCTAATCTGCCTGACCGAGTCAGCGACAGCAAGCGAGCGGAGCAAAGCGCCCGGAGCAACTCCGGACTCCCCTCCGCCGGGACGGACATAGGAGAGTGGTATGGCCGACAGAGGGTGACGCACTGCCACACCTACCTAAATGGCACTCCGTCGCATGAGCACAAGATGCCAGCAAGAGGGAGCAGCGAGCCCGGACGGGCCTCGCGAGCAACGATTAGCCGATGTGACGCCCAAACGCAGGCGGGCACCCGTTCCTCGCCGCGGCACAGACGTCACCAACAACAACCGGCCAGACCACTCCCCTGTGGCCGGCACGGCGTCCGGAGCAGGACCAGGCCGGCTATGCCGGCAAATGGCGCCCGCATACGGCCAACTCTGTTGGCAAATGGCTCGCGACGCGAGCAAACGGAACTCTGGAAGAACTGTGCCGGCAGGCCATTTGCCGATGAAATCGGCCATTTGTCGCCAGACCATTTGCGGACAGAGTCCGCCGGTCGCTCCGGTCCTATCCGATCTGCCCCGCCACATCCCCCGGTTCCAACACCGGCCCCACCGGATGCGCGAAATGCTTCTTCGCAAACGCGATCCTCTCCGCCGGCAAAGCTTCGAAGTTCGCGGCTTCCTCGCAGATCTGCAAGCGCCTGAGCAGACCCTGCTGATTGGCGATCTGGATGGCAAGCCCGGGGCGGGCGTTGAGTTCGAGGACCAAAGGTCCGAGATCGCGATCGAGAACGATGTCGACGCCAATGTAACCCATGCCGGTGAGTTCGTAGCAGCGGGCCGAGATGTCGAGCATCGTGTCCCAGCCTGGAATCGTGAGGCCTGCGATCACGACGCCGGTGTCCGGATGCGTATCGATGACCTCACCGCTCATCACGCCGCCCAGCGTCGTGCCATTGGCGATATCCACACCCGCGCCCACCGCCCCCTGATGCAAGTTCGCCTTGCCGTGGGACATGCGCGTCGGCAGTCGCACCATTGCCATCACCGGAATGCCGCGGAACACGATCACTCGCACGTCGGGCACGCCCTGGAAGCTCAGGGATTCGAAGTGCGGCGAGAAATGCACCATCGCCTCGACGATCACGGTGTCCTGGATGCCGCCTAAGCTGAACTGGCCGCTGATGGCGTTCGACAGGTGGTGATCGAGGAACTCGGCATCGAGCAACGTACCGTTGATCGTGCGATAGAGACTGCCGCTGCGGCCGGCGACCACGATGATGCCGTCGCCAGAGCTGCCATGGGCTGGCTTCAGCACGAACTCCCTGTGCCCGGTGACCATCTCTCCCAGGCGGCGAATGTCGTGCTGCGTCTCGATGACGCCGTACAGCGCCGGCACGGCGATGCCTGCCTTGATCGCGACTTGCTTGGTCTTGAGCTTGTCATCCACGAGCGGATACAGGCGCCGCGGATTGAACCGCATGATGTAGTCACCATTGCGCTTGTTGAGCCCGAGGACGCCGGACTCGGTCAGCGACCGGTACCGCGCCAGCAGGCTCAAGGCGGACTACCGGCTGGTTCCACGGGCTTGCGGAAGGAGCGGAAGCGCTTGAGCTCGAGCAGGCGGTACCCGGTGTAACGGCCCGTCAGCAGCGTGACGGCCAGGACCACCAGCAGCAGCTCCGGGAACACGAAGATCAGGTGCGAGAGCCAGGGTATCCCCATGACGAGGTACGTGATCGCGGCCACCACGAGACTGCCGAAGCCTTCCTGCAACGCCTCGGACGCGCCGCGCTCCTCCCAGACGATGGACATGCGCTCGATGGTCATCGAGATGATGACCATCGGGAACAGCGCGATGGAGAGGCCAGGCTGGATGTCGAGCTTCTGGCTCAGGACACTGATGCCGGCCATCAGGATGACCACCACCGTCAGCACGCACGTGAGCCTCGGCACCAGCAGCAACCGCAACTTCTCGAGATAGAACCGGATCAGCAGCCCGAGCGCCACGATCACCGCAAACAACACGATGCCCCACAGCAGCCGCGTCTCGCGGAATGCAAGTGCGACCAGCACCGGCATGAACGTGCCGAACGTCTTGATGCCGATGAAGTTGCGCAGCAGCACGATGACGAGCGCGCCGATCGGGATCATGACCAGCACGCTGTACACAGCCTGCGTCGTGATCGGCAGTGAGAACAGCGAGAAGTCGAAGGCCTGTGACCCCATGCTGTCCATGCGCCGCTCGGCGACTTCGAGCGAGTTGAGGACACTCCGCTGCACCGCCAACGACACGTCGACATCGACGCCGCCGTCCACGTCCCCAATGGGTCCGTTGCCCCGCCACCAGACCAGGAAATCCTGGGGCCAGCCCTGGGCGCGGGTCACGGGATCGAAGTACAGCCATTCGACGCCGTCGTGCACCTCGAGCAAAGGGACCGTTCGCGCGATGCCCGTCTGCTCCTTGAGGAACACGCCGTGCGAGACACGAGCCGGGATCTGCGCGGCAGCGAGGATGCGCGTGGCCAGCTGGGCCTTCGCGGTCGGGCTGCTGGTATCGCTCAGGAAGAGTCGCACGTAGGGGTCGCTGCCGGCGTTGTTGATGTGCCGCAGCAGCTCGGACGTGAAACTCGCGACATCGGCAGACTGCCGACGCACTTCGGCAATGAGGCCATCGACGGCGATGCGCGAGGCTTCATCGAACTCGGGTATCTCTGGAAACGGCGGCGTCGAGTCCTCGGTTGCCTTGGCCGGATCGCGGTAGACCAGCGCGCGGTAGTACACCGTCTGCGGCCCGTCGGCCTCGCGGACCGCCCATTGCGCCTCGCGACCGTTCGTCGTGTTGTGCGTCGACAGGCCGAACCCGCGCGAGACGAAGCTTTCATCCAGGACCGTGAAACCCGGCGTCAGGCTCGGGATCTGCAACGTCACCTTGACCGCGGCCGGTCCCGGTTCGAAGTTGACGGCGGCTTCGACGTTCCAGACCTGCGTCTCCGCGTCCGCCCTGACGGGAAACCCCAGTGTCTGGTACTTGAAAAGGAAGATGGCGAGCCCGGCGACCGCGAGCAGGCTGGCAAGAATGTAGAGTTGGCGATTGCGCATGGGCTGGAGAGCGTCGCAGGGTAGGCGCTGCGACGCTGCTTTTCAATCGCCACGGAGCGATAGGCGGCTAACGCACCACGATGGCGCCACCGACTACGCCGCTCGGCGACAGCACCACCTGCCAGAGCTGACTGCGGCGCGCCCGGAACGACGCCGCGGAACTCAGCAGCCAGAACTCCCACATGCGTCTGAAACGCTCGCCGTACTGCGGGGCAATCTGCGGCCAGCCGGCGATGAAACGTTTGTACCAGTGCATCAGCGTCCGGTCGTATTCGGGACCGAAGCTGTGCCAGTCCTCGGTGACGAACAGGTCCTCGGTAGTGGCCGCGATCTGCGCCATCGACGGCAGCATCGAGTTCGGGAAGATGTACTTCTCGATCCACGGATCGTTCGTGCTGCCAGACAGGTTGCGGCCGATGGTATGCAACAGGAACAGCCCGTCCGGCACCAGCAGCCTGCGCGCGGTCTCGAAGTACGTGCGGTAGTTGCGGATGCCGACGTGCTCGAACATGCCGAGCGAATAGATGCGGTCGAACTGGCCTTCCACGCTGCGGTAATCCTGCAGCAGGATCTTGACGTCCATGCCTTTGCAGCGCTCTTCGGCCGCAGCGGCCTGGTTCTTCGAGATCGTCACGCCCGTGACGCTGACGCCGTAGCGCTCGGCCGCGAACTGGGCGGCGCCGCCCCAGCCACAACCGATATCGAGCACCTTCATGCCGGGCTTCAAGCCCAGCTTGCGGCAGACGAGGTCGAGCTTGGCTTCCTGCGCCTCTTCAAGCGTGGTGGCTGTACGCCAGTAGCCGCAGGTGTAGATCATCCGGCTGTCGAGCATGCGGACATAGAGGTCGTCGCCGACGTCATAGTGCTGCTCGCCCACCTTGAACGAACGCGCGGGCGACTGCGGATTGACAAGCTTGGCGAGGAACGCGGCCCAGATCTGGCCGGCATTGGGAAGTCGACGGTCCGCGTCGGCGCGGAACACACGCGTGAGCATGTCGTCCAGCCGCTCGCAGTCCCACTGCCCGTCCATGTACGACTCGCCCACGCCAAGGGAGCCCTGCGCCAGCGCACGCTGCAGGAAGACCTCGTCGTTGATGCGGATGTCCTGTGGATTGCGCCCGTTCAGCCTCACATCGGTGCCGCCGAGCATGGACTCGATGGCACTGAAGTACCGGGACACTCCCATCTGATCGCGGGATACGGCCATGGCCAGCCTTCCTTTCGCAGGAAAAGAACTGTTTGTTCTGCCTTTTAGCATTCTCTCGACGGCCTCCCGCTGTCAAGAGGGGCAATGCCTACTCCGTGGCGAGCCCGATCAGCCGCTGGCTTCGGAAATCAGGATCCGCTTGGCAAATGCACTGCGATCAAGCATATCCAGACCAGCCTTACGGAAGAACTTGAGGCGCGGATCGTCGTTGCTGAACAGTCGTCCAATCGCATCGACCACGGTCAGCGCGAGCAGGTTGTCGCGCTTGCGCCAGCGCTCGTACCGCCTCAGCCAGCGACGGTCTGCCCAGCCAGCGGGGCTCGCAAGCACGGATTCGGCCAGGGTCTCCGCGAGGGCAGCGCAGTCCGCGAACCCGAGGTTCACGCCCTGCCCGGCCAGCGGGTGTATGGCGTGGGCCGCATCGCCGACCAGCACGAAGCCCGGCCGGCAATACTCCCGCGTGTGCATGAACTGCAAAGGGAAACGGGCGCGGGGGGCGTCAAGCTTGATGCCGCCGAACACGTCATCGCTTGCCACCTGCAGCGCACGTTCGAAGTCGTCGGCGGACATCGCGACCAGCTGGTCCGCGTGTTCGGGGCCGGTACTCCACACGATGGAGCTACGGCCATCGGCGAGCGGCAGGAACGCAAGCGGCCCCGCCGGCAGGAACCGTTGCCATGCCGTCTGCCGATGCGGCCGCTCGGTTTGCACATGCGTAACGACGGCCGACTGGTTGTAGCGCCTGGCGGTGACATCGATGCCGGCCAGGCTGCGGCTCTGCGACGTGGCTCCATCGGCACCCACGATGAGCCTGGCGGTGACGCGACGGCCATCGGACAGCGTGGCGGTATTGAGGCCCTGCCCCTCATCGAACGTCAGGCCAGCGAGGCTGGCACGCAACAGCACGACGCGCTCGCGAAACGCCGGCGCCGAATACAGGGCCCACTGCAGGCGGCGGTTCTCGACGATGTGGCCGAGATCCGGCTCTCCGGTATTGGCGGCACTGAAATGGATCGAGCCTTTCCTATCGGGGTGGCTGGTGGCATCCCACACCACCATCTCGACGTAGGCCGAGGTCTGGTCGGGAGCGAGCTGCTGCCACCCTCCGGCGGTTCGCAGGATCTTCTGCGACGCGTGCGAGATCGCGGAGACGCGGATATCGATGGCGCCCGGCGGGGGCTGCGACGGCGGGTTCGCCTCGACCACGCCGAGCTTGAGCCCCGCAAGCGGTTGACTGGCGGCAAGCAACCCGGCCACACAGGCACCGACCAGGCCACCGCCGATGATCAGGATGTCGTAGTCGGGCTTCACAGCCGGGCTCCACGCGCGAGGCGGGGAATGCGGCCCGCCGCACCCAGCGACAGTTGCGACATGGCCTGCTTGGCCTGCGGCGACAGGTCGAATGCGAGCAACGCGACATCGCGCAGCAACCGGATTGGCGCAAACGGCTGGCGGAACACGCGGACCAGACCATCCGTAAACGCAACGATGCGGCGGCGGTCTTCCTGGCGCCAGGCACGGTACTGTTCAAGCAGGGCGGGTGCCCCGGGATCAACGGTTGTTGCTCCGTTCGCGCACTCATCGGCAAGCACTTCCGCAAGGCAGGCCACATCGCGCAGTCCCAGGTTGAACCCTTGTCCCGCGATGGGATGCAGACCCTGCGCAGCGTTGCCCAGGATGACGACGCGGTCAGTGGCCTGCTCTTCGGCTCGCGTGAGGGCGAGCGAATAGCTCTGCCGCTTGCCCACGCTGAGGAAGCGGCCGAGACGCATGCCGAACGCCTGCTGCAGGCGGGCGAGGAAGTCGGCATCTGGCAGAGCAAGCGTGTCCGCAGCCTCTTGCGGGGCCAAAGTCCAGACCAGACCCACCCGACCCTCGACGCACGGCAGCAAGGCAATCGGCCCCGTGGGCGTGAAGCGCTCGAAGGCCACATGGTTGTGGAAGACCTGCGTGGTGAGGTTGGCAGTCAGCGCCGTCTGCTCGTAGTCCCACGTGAACGACTCGACGCCCGCCGACTTGCGAACGGCGGACTGCGCGCCATCGGCGGCGACGAGCAAGCGGCAGTGCAACGGTTCGTTGCCGGCGGCATCGCCCTCGAGGCGGATCTGGCAGCCATCAGCACTGACGTCGTAGTCGACTACCCGGGCGGGCGCGAGCACGCGCACGCCTGAGGCTTCCAGACGCTGCCACAGCCCCGCGCCCAGCGCTCGGTTCGCAATGACGAGGCCGAGTGAATCGAGCTCGAGCTCGGCGGCGTCAATGCGCGCAAAACCGAAGCGGCCGCGATCGGAGACATGGATTCTCCGGATCGGCGTGGCTTCATGCTGCACGAGCGGCCAGACCCCGAGCCCTTCCATGATGCGGCGGCTGCCGTTGGACAGCGCAGTGGTGCGGTCGTCGAAGCTGGGACTGCCTCCCGCCTTGAAGGGGGCGGCCTCAACCAGGGTGATGTGAAACCCGATCTGGGCAAGCGCCAGCGCGAGACTCGCGCCGACCATGCCCCCCCCTGCAATGACGATGTCTGTCTTCATCCGGCCGTCTGGATCTGGCTGGCCCGCCTCAGGCCGACCGCATCAGTCGCTCGATGTCGTCCGGGTCCTTCACCAACCCGTCGGTCAGCACCTCGTAGCCGCTCTTGGTGACGGCCACGTCGTCTTCGATGCGCACGCCGATGTTCCACCAACGCTTGGGCACGCCCTTGGATCCAGCCGGAATATAGAGGCCCGGTTCGACTGTCATCACCATGCCGGGTTCGAGCACCCGCCATTCGTCACCGACCTTGTAGTCGCCGACGTCGTGGACGTCCATGCCGAGCCAGTGGCCGGTGCGATGCATGAACCATTGCTTGTACGCACCGTCGCGGATCAGGTTCGGCACCTTGCCCTTGAGCAGGCCGATACGGACCAGTCCCTGCGTGATGGCACGCACCGCAGCATCATGCGGGTCGTTCCAGTGGTTGCCGGGCTTGGCCTTCTCGATGGCGGCGTACTGCGCCTCCAGGACGACCTCGTACACGGCCCGCTGTTCGGGGGTATACCGGCCGTTGACCGGAAAGGTTCGCGTGATGTCCGATGCGTACATGCCGTACTCGCAGCCGGCATCGATCAACAACAGGTCGCCGTCCTTCAGCTCCTGGTTGTTCTCGTGGTAGTGCAGGATGCAGCTGTTGGCACCGCCCCCGACGATGGGGTGGTACGACGTATCCGCATTGTTGCGGCGGAACTCGTGCACCAGCTCCGCCATGACCTCGTATTCCATGCGACCCGGCTGCGTGAAGCGCAGGGCCCGCTTGTGGGCCTCGACGGCGATCTTCGCCGAGCGGCGCATCAGGCCGAGTTCGGCAGTGGACTTGTACAGCCGCATGTCGTGCAACAGATGATCGAGTGCCACGAACTCCTGCGGCGGGCGCACGCCGGCCCGTGCCTGGGCCTTGAGGCCGTTCACCCAGCCGATGACGCGCTGGTCGAAGTCGGGGTTCAGGCCCATCGTGTAATAGACACGGGAGCAGCTCTCCATAAGCCCGGGCAGGATGTCGTCGATGTCGCCGATGGGGAAGGCATCGTCCGCACGGTAGTCACGCGTGGCGCCTTCGGGCCCCGCCCTCTTGCCGTCCCAGGTCTCGCGCGCCGGGTCGCGGTCACGGACGAACAACACGTATTCCGCCTGCGGCCGGCCTGGCACCAGGACCGCAACGGCCTCCGGTTCCTGGAAACCCGTCAGGTAATGGAAATCGCTGTCGGACCGGAATTCGTAGTGGACGTCGTTGTTGCGCGTCTTCTCGACAGCGGTCGGGATGATGACGATCCCACCCTTGCCCACCATGCGTGCAAGCTGGCGCCGGCGGCGCGCGAACTCCGACTGGCGATTGGATGACTGCATCGCGGGAGGCTCCTCAACGGTCTGGGTCGGCTACTTGGAAAACATCGCGGGCGGCGGTGCGGACATCAAGGACGTCGCAGCGTCAACAGGTCGTCGTACACCAACTGGACGCCGGCCCGCACGAACTCGTGCAACTCGAAGAAGGCCTCTTCATCGGCCTCATCACCCACGTACACGTCGGCTGGATCCCCGTCCGTGGACAACGTGGCGCGGCTGATCTCGGCGAAGTCACCCAGAATCTCCCTCACGGTACCGGGCAGAGACGGGTTGCGTCCGATCTCGCCCATCGCTAGCCCGTAGAGGAACCCCTGGGCCCATTGCGCCAGGGCATCCGTGCGCAGCGCCAGCGAGACGTCGTCATCGGGCAACAGCGGAGTGAATTCCATTGCGTCGGAGCGCAGAGCCTCGCCCGTGGATTCAAACAGGAGCCGCAGTGGCGAGTCAGGCAGGTTGAGGGCGTCGGCACGGGCGACGTCCGGAGAGAGCTCGGCCAGCCATTGTTCGAAGGTGTACTCGTCGACGGTACAGAGCGCACCGCACAGGCAACCATGGGCCTCGGCCGCCTGCATTTCGGCGGACGCGGCATCGAGATCGCGGGCCACTTCCGCATGGGGGATAGTCATGGCGTTATGGTAGCACCGCCGCCGGCCGAATCCCCGCTGCCCTGCCCGCCTTGCCTCCCTCTCGGGACCCGCCGCCATGGCGCTTGTCGGTGCGCCTGTGTCCCCGCATAATCAACCCATGATCGAAGGTCAGGCCAAAGTAGCGGTCGAACAGGAGTTGAAGCGCCTCGAAAAGCGCCTCGATGAATTCGTCGCGACGGTCGCCCAGATCAAGGAAGAGAATCGGGCCTTGCGCCAGCGTCAGGAGACGCTCATGACCGAACGGGCCGGACTGCTGCAGAAGAACGAGCAGGTCCGCGCTAGGGTCGAAGCCATGATCGGACGCCTGAAGGCAATGGAGCACGGTGCATGACGACTGACCGCATGGTGAGAATCAGCGTCCGGGTCCTCGAGAAGGAGTACCAGGTCAGCTGCCCCGTTGAAGAGCGCTCGGACTTGCTCGATTCCGCCGAATACCTGAACGGCAAGATGCGCGAGATCCGGGATGCCGGCAATGTCATCGGCCTCGACCGTATCGCCGTGATGGCCGCCCTCAATATCGCGAACGAGCTTCTGACGCTCCGAAATCAGGATCGCTCCTTGAATAGCGAGGTCGGCAACCGCATCAAGCAACTGCGTGAGCGGGTTGAGACGGCGCTCACTCAGGGCCGGCAGATGGAGCTGTAGGCTCTGGTCGCAGTCGCTCTTGTTGTAGAGTGTGATTCGTCCGGCCCACCGGTCACCGGCCACTGTTTTGTTTGGCGCTGCCTGCGGTGTTCGACATGAGTCGGGTTTCCCCTCGACCCTAATGTTAATACCCCTGGGACATTGGTCCGCGGCATCATTGTGCAAGTCCGTCTCGAACGGGAAGCCTTAAGTGCCGTGGTCGCGTCCCACCTATTGCTCCGCGTCGAGGGCAATGGTTCATGACGGCACAGGCGGGTAGCGCCTCCTCTCCTTCGCGTCTCGGCGCCGCGGCAGAACGCTCGGCCGCCCGCGAGTGCTTGCGCCGGCACATGCGTATCCTGCGCGCCGGCCTCACTCCCCGGGACCGGCAACATGCAGCCCAGGCGTTCGCCCGACAGGCACAGCGTGCCCGACTGCTCAGGCCCGGCCTGAAGGTTGCGGCGTATGTGGCCGTCCGCAATGAAGCAGACCTCGCGCCCTTGATTGCGAGGGCGCTCAAGCTCAGGTGCCAGGTATACCTGCCGAGAGTCGTCAACCTGAAACAAGGACGGATGGAATTCCTGCGCTTCACGGGGCTGCGGCACTTGAAACGCAATGCCCTGGGTCTGCTGGAGCCCGGTCCATCGGCGCCCCGCATCGCGGCCCGCACACTGGATCGCGTGTTCGTGCCACTCGCTGCATTCGACTCGCTGGGGAATCGCCTGGGCACCGGTGGTGGCTTCTACGATCGCCGCTTCGCATTCCTTGGAAGCCGCCGCCACTGGCGCAAGCCCCGCCTGATCGGCGTCGGCTACGATATACAGCGCGTTCCATCGGTACCCACCGAACCTTGGGACATCGCGTTGGATGCGGTCATGACGGAACGCCGCGTGTACCGCCAGCCTCATCGATAACAACGTTAACGGCACGCGGATGCCGCTTCTTTACTTGAGCGCCCCGGATTTCCAATGAACTACTGGCTGCTGAAGTCCGAACCATCCGTGTTCGGCATCGATGAACTGGTCAAGGCACCCGGTCAGACCACGGCCTGGGAAGGCGTCAGGAACTTCCAAGCCCGGAGTTTCCTGCGTGATGGAATGGCAAAGGGGGATCAAGGGTTCTTCTATCACTCGAGCTGCGACGTCCCGGGAATTGCGGGAATGGTCACGATCGTGCGCGCGGGATACCCGGATGGCAGCGCGTTCGACCCGGAGAGCGAGTACTACGACCCGAAGTGTCTCAAGGACAATCCGACGTGGTATGCGGTCGATGTGCGGCTGGAAGAGAAGCTTGATCCACCCATCACGCTCAAGACGCTGCGCATGCATTCCACTCGGGAATTAAAGGACCTTCTGATTCTTCGCAGGGGCAACAGACTGTCGGTCACGCAGGTGTCGAAGAGGGAATGGGACTTCATTCTTTCTTTGCGTGAGGTGCACGCGAGAGTGAGACCCCGCCCTAACTCAGTAAAGAAATAATCAACGAACACTTGCTAGGTAATTTTGTTTTATGTATATACTGCCCGCGGACTAACTCGACTATGGAGATTGACTACTATGGCAACTAAGGCAAAGAAGGCTACGAAGAAGAAGGCTACGAAGAAGAAGGCCGCCAAGAAGAAGTAATTCTTCTCGGCTATGTAGCTGAAGACTGTGCCCGCGCAAGCGGGCACAGTCGTTTTAACGGCACGGTAAAAACAGCTGTTTTCGCATTTCCTGCCCTCACGGTGGACTCATGACCCAGGATGAAGCCAAGCAACTCGCCGCCGTCGCGGCCCTCGCCCACGTCCGCGACGACATGATGGTCGGGGTCGGAACGGGGTCGACCGTGAACCTCTTCATCGACGCATTGGCCAGCGCGAACTTGGCTCTCCGGGGTGCCATCTCGAGTTCGGAAGCCTCCACCGCCCGCTTGCGGAAGCATGGCATCGAGGTCGTGGATCTCAACTCCGCCGATGCCCCGGATGTCTACATCGACGGCGCCGACGAAGCGGACTCGCACCTGCGTCTCATCAAGGGCGGCGGCGGGGCACTGACCCGCGAGAAGATCGTGGCGGCCGCTTCGACCCGCTTCATCTGCATCGTCGACGAATCCAAGGTGGTCGACGTGCTTGGCAGGTTCCCGTTGCCGGTCGAGGTCATCCCGATGGCGCGGTCCTACATCGCGCGGCAGATGATTCGCTTAGGGGGGACGCCCGTATGGCGCGAAGGATTCATCACAGACAACGGCAATCACATCCTGGACGTCCACAATTTCAGGATCGTCGACCCTGTCGCCCTTGAGACCGAGATCAATCAGCTCGCGGGTGTCGTCACGGTCGGGCTATTCGCGAGGAGACCGGCCGATCTGCTGATCATCGGGGGGAAGGACGGAGTGAAGACGCTGCGCTGATCGCCGCCCTCCCACGCGCACCAAACAAAAGGCCCGCATCATGCGGGCCTTTTGGCTTCAAGGGCTCGGGGCAGCCCCAGGAGACGCCCTTCAGCGCGCGGCGGGTGGTGCCTGTCGTGTCGCCGCATCCCAATGCTCGATGACCTTGCCGTTCTTGACGCGATAGGTATCCAACCAGTAGCTGCTATAGGGCGACCCGTCCTTCGGATCCTTGGCCTCGCGCTTGAAGGTCCACGTCACGAGGTCGCCATCTACCTGCACCATCGCGGGAGGGTTCTGCAGTTCCTTGCCGGCGGGCTTCACGGTCGGAAAGCGCACCTTGAGATAGCGCGCCAACCCATCGAGGCCGCCCGGCGGCACTGCCGGATTGTGCTCCTTGAAATCGGGGGCGTAGAACTGTGGCAGCAGCTCAGCGTTGCCGGTCTCCCAGACCTGGCGATAGAACTCGAAGATGACCTTCTTGTTGGCCTCTTCATCGGCCGTCACCTTGGCACGCTGTGCGTGGGCTGCGGTCGTGGCCAGGACGGACAGGGCAATTGCAGACAAGACTTTCTTCATCGGACGCGCTCCTTCGGGATGGACAAGTGTTGATCAGACGCGGGGATAAGGGCCACCGCGGCGGTTGGGAAATCGGCGGGGACGACTATGCCTGCGGAAGGAGGCGCGGGGCAATGAGGGGGGAGGTACTGCGGAGGGAGAAGTCGCCGTCGCCGGCTCGGGACGTCACCGTGAGAGCGAAGAAATGGGACGGGTGCATTGGCTGCGAGCTCCGCCTCTCCATGATCGCCGTCGCGCGGACGGGGAGCAGACTCTGAATTCAGATCGCGTACGCTGGTTCGGGACCTCACTGCGTAGACAGTGCAAGACGAATCGAGCGTTCGCGGCCTGCTCCACTTCCGCAGGATCGCCGTCGCGAGTTCGGGACCTCACCGCGAGGGCGAAGAGTCGATCCGGGACTAGGATCATTCCGCGCCGTCCATGCGCTCCACCCCGTTGGGGCCATCTGCAAATGCTTCCTCCGGGGACGGAGTCCGCATGTGCAGATGTATAAAATCGCTCCCGGCGATTTTGTCGAACCGAGGCTAGGTTCGTGTCCTAGTCCCAAAGGCCAAGCAGCGAAAAGCCCGCGCTTGGCGGGCTTTCCACTTTTTTGGCTGGGGGACTAGGATTCGAACCTAGGTAAACGGAGTCAGAGTCCGTTGTCCTACCACTAGACGATCCCCCAGGAAACCTGAACGAGAGATCTGAACGCCAGGGCTTGAGGGTCCCGGCGCTGATTCGAAATCAGCGCTTCGAGAACTGGGTGCCGCGACGTGCCTTGCGGAAGCCAACCTTCTTTCGTTCCACTTCGCGGGCATCGCGAGTGACGAAGCCGGCATCGCGAAGCGCCTTGCGCAGGGTTTCGTCGTAGTCCATGAGGGCACGCGTCAGGCCGTGACGGATGGCGCCGGCCTGTCCGGTCGTACCGCCGCCCGCAACCGTTGCTTCGACATCGAACTTCGTCGCGAGATCCACGATCTCAAGCGGCTGGCGCACGATCATGCGAGCCGTCTTGCGGCCGAAGAACTCGTCGATCGGCCGGGCATTGATCGTGATCTTGCCGGAGCCGGGACGGAGGAACACCCGGGCCGTCGAGGTCTTGCGGCGGCCAGTGCCGTAATTCGTGCTGATTGTCGCCATGTCGGGTCCTAGCTTAGATCTTCAGCGCGTTGGGCTGCTGGGCGGTATGCGGATGAGCCGCGCCCGCGAATACGTGGAGTTTCTTGAACATCGCGCGGCCCAGCGGATTCTTGGGCAGCATGCCCTTCACCGCGAATTCGATGACCCGTTCCGGGTGCTCGGCCAGCAGCTTCTCGAGGTTCGTTTCCTTGAGGTTGCCTTCGTAGCCCGTGTGCCGGTAGTACATCTTGTCCTGAAGCTTGGCGCCCGTGACCTTGATCTTCTCAGCGTTGATGACGATCAGGTTGTCACCCGTATCCATATGGGGGGTGTATTCAGGCTTGTGCTTGCCACGAAGACGGAAAGCCAGCTGCGTCGCCAGGCGACCCAGGGTCTGTTCAGCGGCGTCCACGACATACCAGTCGCGGCGGATAGTGGCCGTTTTAGCGAAAACGGTCTTCATAACGTGAGCTCCGGAAAAATCCGCTATAGGCGGAAGGCCGACAAGTCTAATGGACGACCCAGGGGTTTGCAAACCAAAACTCCCCCTCACTGGGGCCGGCGAAGGCCCCATCTTGAGGGGCATTGTCCCCCGCAGCGGGGACAGCGAAGGGACGGAATCGCCATATATAATGTGTCCATGCCAGGATCCCGCGCCTCGCCCTCAAGCCCCCCGCCCGCCCGTCCTGCCGATCGGCCCTTGAGGCCCGCGTCGTTGCTGGATTCCCTGATCACCGAGGCCGACCGGGCGCTGCGGACCCTGTCTGGCGTGTATGCCACGACGACACGACCCAATCCGGCCCGCTCCGCCCCGGAAACCGTGACCGCACCGGCCGAGAAGCGACGGATTGCCGGCCTGATGCGCGTCAACCATTCCGGGGAGATTGCCGCCCAGGCGCTGTACCACGGACAGGCCTTCGTCGCCCGGGACCCGGCCACCCGAGCCGCCCTGCAGGAAGCCGCCCGCGAAGAAGGCGATCACCTCGTGTGGTGCGCCGACCGTATCCATGAACTCGGTGGGCGAACCAGCCTGCTGGATCCCCTCTGGTACGGCGGTTCCTTCGCGATCGGGGTGCTGGCTGCATCGATGGGGGATGCCACCAGCTTCGGCTTCGTCGCGGAAACGGAAAAGCAGGTGGGCGACCACCTGGAAGCCCACCTGCAACAGTTGCCCGCAGGTGACGAGAGGACCCGCGCCATCCTCTCGCAGATGCGGATCGATGAAGCGCACCACGGTGGAGCAGCCGTGAATGCCGGCGGAACGACGTTGCCTGCCCTGGTGCGGGCAGCCATGAAACTCACCGGGAAAGTGATGACGACAGCGGCACGCTGGTTGTGATGCGGCAGACGTGCGTTTTACATATCACTTGCAGCAAGTCTTTGGGTATATTAAAAGGCGCGCAGGGCTTTTCGCGTTTGACACGCGTCAAGACCAACAACAATAGAAGGGGATCCTATGGACGAGGGCATGAAACCGTTGAGCGACATACCGGCCATCAACCGGTTCCTGAGCTACTGCCGCATCCGCACCGTGCCATCGAAGACGGTTGTCATCCACGCGGGCGACCTGCCCGATATCCTCTACTACATCGTGCACGGCTCGGTCGAAGTCATGATCGAGGACGAGGAAGGCAACGAGATGGTGCTGGCCTACCTCAACAAGGGCCAGTTCTTCGGTGAGATGGGCCTGTTCTACGAACAGCCCACCCGCAGCGCCTGGGTCCGCACCCGCCAACAGTGCGAGCTCGCGGAAATGACCTATCCCCGCTTCCGCCAGCTGGCTGCCGAGAGCCCCGGACTCGTGTTCGAGCTCGCGACGCAGCTGGCCACGCGCCTCGATCGCACGAACCGCAAGCTCGGCGATCTGGCTTTCGTGGACGTCACGGGCCGCGTCGCGCACGCGATCATGGACCTCTGCGGCGAACCCGATGCGATGACGCATCCGGAAGGCATGCAGATCAAGGTCAGCCGGCAGGAATTGTCGCGTCTCGTTGGCTGCTCCCGCGAAATGGCGGGGCGCGTACTGAAGGTGCTTGAAGACCAGCGCCTGCTGCGCGCGACGGGCAAGACCATTGTCGTGTTCGGCGCCCGCCCCAAGGTCCGCACGCGGCCCATGCTCGCGGCGCGCACCCCGATCGTCGCCAAGGAGCGCAGCGGCGTTCCTGACGACGACGACGAGTAGCAGGCGGTTGCCTGCGGCGAACCGCTAGTGACTGGTGGCCGGTGATCGGTGGCCCGTAACTAGCGAGTAATCAGAAATGAAAAAGGCCGGCATTGCCGGCCTTTTTCTGTTTCTGGCTCTGTCTCTGTCTGACCACTGACCACTGACCACCGATCACCGATCACCGATCACCGATCACCGGCCACCGATCACCGGCCACCGATCACTACCCTCTTCCGGCTTTCGCGATCTCTTCGCGCATGCGGCTGATCATCGCGCGGTAGTCCGGCGCACCGAACACCGCGGACCCGGCAACGAACGTGTCCGCGCCTGCCCGCGCAATCTCGCCGATGTTGTCAGCCTTTACGCCGCCATCGACTTCCAGTCGAATCTCGCGACCGCTGGCATCGATCCGCTCGCGCACCTTGCGCAACTTGTCGAGCGTCGTCGGAATGAAAGACTGGCCGCCAAAACCGGGGTTGACCGACATGAGCAGGATCATGTCCACCTTGTCGATCAGGTGATCGAGCCAGTTGAGCGGCGTGGCGGGGTTGAACACGAGTCCGGGCAGGCATCCGCTGTCGCGGATCAGGCCGATCGTTCGATCCACATGTTCGCTCGCTTCCGGGTGGAAGGTAATCCACGTGGCACCGGCCTTCGCGAAATCCGGAATGATCCGGTCCACCGGCTTGACCATCAGGTGCACATCGATCGGCGCCTTGATGCCGTGCTTGCGCAGCGCCTCGCACACGAGCGGGCCGATGGTGAGGTTCGGCACGTAATGATTGTCCATGACGTCGAAGTGGACGATGTCTGCACCGGCCGCCAGCACGGCCTCCACTTCCTCCCCCAGTCGGGCGAAATCGGCAGACAGAATCGACGGTGCTATCCACGGCTGCATCATGGGGGACCTTGGGCTATTCGGGCTCGCGAAGAGAACACTGTATCACTTGATCCCGCGGGCTTCGCTGATCAGCTCGTAGGCTGCGCGGACCTGCCGGGTCTTCTCTTCGGCTACTTTCATCATGGACTCGGGCAGGCCCTTCGCGACCAGCTTGTCCGGGTGGTTCTGGTTCATCAGCCGGCGATAGGCCTTCTTGACGTCCGCATCGCTGGTTTCGGGGCCCACGCCCAGCACCTCATAGGCCGAAGTCTGGTTTTCGGCTGCGCGCTGCCCAGGCGTCTGGCCGTCCGGCTGCTGCATCCGCAGCAGCGCCTCCATGCGCGCAAGCTCCAGCGTCGAGATCTCGAGCACGCGGCATATGCGTTCGAGCACGGCGCGGCCGGGACCGTGCATCGCCCCCCCCCACAACGCGGCCTGGATCTGGATCTGCATGAACATGCGCGCGAGGTCGCCGCGCCCGCGAATCTGCGCGTGCAACTGGCCAAGCGTGGCTTCGAGCGGAAAATCGCGGGCCTTGCCGGTGTTGAACAGGTCGATGGCAAGGCGCGTCTCCGGCTGGCCCAGCCCGAACTGCTGCATCACCTGGCGGGCAGCATGAATCTCCTGTTCGGACACGCGGCCGTCCGACTTCGCGAGATGCCCCATCGCCTGGAAGGTCGCGCGGAAAAACGTTTCCTGCACGGCGCGGGCAGGCGAAACGCCGGAGTGCGCACCGTGGCTCTTGCGTTCGATCTGCAGGTCCACCTGATGGCCCGCGAGACTGCCGAGCAGCGCACCCGCCGGCCCGCCGACAAAGAAGCCGAACAGGCCGCCCAATATCTTTCCCTGCAATGCCACCCGCTTGGCTCTCCCACCGTAACTGACATACCCGTTCGCGCATCTCGAGCGGCAGGGCCCCAAGTTGACCCCGTCAAGGGACCGCTGAGACAATGCCTCAAGACAGGTATGGTACCAGCCACGGCATCGGCAGCGGGCCGACAGTCCGCATCACTGCCTTCCCCACCTCCTCCCGCCAGCCAGCCCAGAGGCTTTTCCGCTCATGAGTGTGTCGACCCTCCCCGTTTCGCCCCCGTTGCTGCAATCGGACCTCAAGGGCCTGACACGCATCCACCAGGGCAAGGTGCGGGACATCTACGCGGTCGATGCGGAACACATGCTGATCGTGACGACGGATCGCATGAGCGCGTTCGACGTGGTGCTGCCCGATCCCATCCCAGGCAAGGGTCGCATTCTCACCGAGATCTCGCGCTTCTGGTTCGACCGGACACGGCACCTTGTGCCGAATCATCTAGCCACGAGGGCCGGCCTTGATCTCGCCACCGTCGTGCCGGATGCCGCCGAGCGCAACCTGATCGTCGACCGTGCGATGGTCGTCCGCAAGCTCAAGGCGCTGCCCGTTGAGGCGGTCGTGCGTGGCTACCTGATCGGGTCTGGCTGGAACGATTACCAACGCACCGGAGAGGTCTGCGGCATTCGCCTGCCGGCAGGCTTGCGGCAGGCGGACAAGCTGCCCGAGCCGCTCTTCACGCCGTCCTCGAAAGCCCCCGCAGGCCAGCACGACGAAAACATCGGCTTCGAGCAGGTGGTGCAGACGATCGGCGCCGACCTGGCGGACAGGATGCGCGCGGCCGCCCTCGCACTGTATGGCTTCGCTGCAGCGCATGCGGCCCCACGCGGCATCATCGTCGCGGACACCAAGTTCGAGTTCGGCCTCGACGACAACGGCACGCTGACGCTGATCGACGAGGCACTGACGCCGGACTCCTCCCGCTTCTGGCCGATGGACACCTATCGTCCCGGCATGAGTCCGCCGAGTTTCGACAAGCAGATCATCCGCGACTATCTCGAGACGCTCACCTGGAACAAGCGCCCCCCGGGACCGAAGTTGCCGCCGGAGATCATAGAGCGCACGAGCGCACGGTATGCGCAGGCGCTCAGGTTGCTCACCAGGTGACACCAGGGACCCTCCCCGCCTGCCAGAGCAAACATGGCTGACACCCTGCCCGCGGAAGGAGATGCGGACGCCAAGCGGGCAGACCCATGGCTGCAGCGGCACATGCCAGTCGCGATCACGCTGTTCTATCTCGCACTGGGTGTCGCCTGGGTTCTGTTCTCCGATCTCGCTGTCGAACGATTCGTCACCTCTCCCACCGAGGCGGCGCGTTTCCAGACCTGCAAGGGCGTGCTGTATGTACTGCTGTCGGCAGCGGTCATCTACCTGCTGCTGCGCGTTTACCATAGTCGCAACCAGCGAAGCCTCACGATCGTCTCGCGCATGGCGGAGGCGCTGATCGAATCGGAAGGCGCACTGCGCAATGCCAACCTGGACCTCGAACGCCGTATCGAGGAACGGACACAGCAGCTGGAAGCGGCGAACCGGGAACTCGAAGCCTTCGTCCATGCGGTCTCGCACGACTTGCGGGCTCCCCTGCGTTCCATGACCGGCTTCAGCAAGGCGCTGCAGGACATGGCGCCCGCGACCCTTGACGACAAGGCGCAGCACTACCTCAAGCGCATCCAGGAAGCGAGCCAGCGCATGGTGGAACTCATCGACGATCTGCTCGACCTGTCGCGCATCGGCCAGAGCCAGATGCTGCATCAGCAAGTGGACCTCAGCCGGCTCGTGGCCGACTGCGGGGCCCGCATCGGCGAGCGCTTTCCGGGACGGCAGGTGAGGCTCACGATCGAACCGGAGATGACGGTGCACGGCGATTTGCGGCTGCTGCGAATCGCAATCGAGAACCTGCTCGACAACGCCTGGAAGTACACGGCGCACGCGCCGGTGGCGGCGGTCGAGGTCGGCAGCGAACAAGTTGCAGGGGAACGCTGCTTCTTCGTACGCGACAATGGCGTGGGCTTCGACATGGCCTACTCAGGCAGGCTGTTCGGCGCGTTCCAGCGAATGCACACGGAATCGCAGTTCCCCGGCACCGGTATCGGACTTGTCACTGTGCACCGCATCCTGTCACGGCACGGCGGGCGGATCTGGGCTGACGCTGCCATCAACCGGGGTGCAACCTTCACATTCACGCTGCCGCACGCCAAGGGCTACCTCCAGAACGCCCCTCCGCCTGCATGAGCGCATCCCTCAAGGTCCTGCTGGTCGAAGACACCGCGGCGGACTGCGAGCTGGCCGTTGCAATGCTCATCCGGAGATGGCCTGACCTCGCGTTCGAACGCGTCGCAACTGAAAGGGAATTCCTGTCCGCCCTGGCGCGGGAACCGGACATCATCATCGCGGACTTCGAAGTCCCGGGATTCGGCGCGATCGCCGCCTTGCGCATCCTCGCCGAAACAGCCAGCCGGATCCCGCTCCTGGTCTACACCGGCACGGTGGCGCCGGCCCAGCTGGATGAGTGCATCCGACTGGGCGCTGCAGGGTGCCTGCTCAAGAGCCAGTGGTCCGCGCTTGTGCCCACGGTCAACGGCTTGCTACACCCCCAGCTCATTGCCAATTCGTAGTGACCCATGGACCTCATCGCCTATTTCGGATCACTCACGGCCCGGCTCGAACAGCGCCTGTTCGAGCCCACCTCGGCCAGGGCATTGCCCGTCATGGTGCTGTTGCGTTACCCCTTCGCGCTGCTGCGCGACCTGACCCAGGGCAACCTGACACTGCGCGCCATGAGCCTGGTCTACACGACCCTCCTGTCGATCGTGCCGCTTATCGCGCTCTCGTTCTCGGTGCTGAAGGGCCTCGGCTACCACCGCTATCTCGAGCCGATCCTGTACCAGTTCCTCGAACCGCTCGGCGAACGCGCCACTGAAATCACCGCCCGAGTCATGGGGTTCGTCGAGAACGTCCAGAGCGGCGTACTCGGGTCACTCGGCCTCGCCTTCCTGCTCTATACCGTCATCTCGATGATCCAGAAGGTCGAGGAGAGCTTCAACTTCGTATGGCGGGTGGGACGGCCGCGCAGTCTGGGACGGCGCTTCAGCGAGTACCTGAGCGTCATGGTGGTCGGCCCCGTCATCATGGTGGCAGCCATGGGCCTGATCGCTACCGTCGGCAGCAACGGCATGGTGCAGTTCGTCGCCCATATCCAATTCTTCGGCGTCGCGCTCGCGCAGATCGGCCGACTGACGCCGTACGTGCTCGTGGCGGGCGTCTTCACCTTCATGTACGCGTTCATTCCGAACACCAAGGTGGAAATCCGCGCTGCGGCGGTGGGGGGCGTGGTGGCGGGCGTGCTGTGGTCCGCGAGCGGCGAGCTGTTCGCCGCCATCGTCGTCCACTCTTCGCGCACGATGGCCATCTACGCGGGCTTTGCCATCGTCATCGTCGGCCTGATGTGGCTGTACCTGTCGTGGCTGATCCTGCTGCTCGGCGTCCAGCTCGCGTTCTACCTGCAGCATCCGCAGTTCCTGCGGCCCGGCCACGGGGACATCCGGCTGACGTCCGGCCTCAAGGAGCGGCTCGCGTTGTCGCTGATGTATCTCGTTGGCAAGGACTTCCGGATCACGGGCCCGACGTGGACGCTGCAACGGCTCGCTGAGTCGCTCGAAGTACCGGGTACGGCCCTCGGGCCTGTCGTTGCGTGCCTCGAACGTCGAGGCTTGCTCGTTGCGACCGAGGAAGAAATACTCATGCCCGGGAGGGACCTCGGGAGCATCGGACTGGCTGAGATTCTCGAAGCAGTGCGCAACGACGGTGAGGGACCGCGAATGCCCCTGGGGCGAAGCATCGAGCCCGCGGAGGCGGCGGCTCGCGAAGCGGAGGCCGCCATCAATGCCAGCATGAACGGCCGGACGCTGAAGGACCTGGTGGAATAGGCGAAGCGAACAGCGGATACCGTGGAAGCATGGAAGCCGGAAATACTCCGCCTGGGCTTCGCCTTCCCCGACTTCTCTGGCTTCCCCGCCATCCCTCGCTTCCATGGCTTCCCTGGCTATTCCCCCGCGATCGTCATCTTCTCGACCAGGATCGAGCCCGTCCGCACGCCACCGCGAGGGTCGACGTCACTCCCGACAGCAACGATGTTGCGGTAGATATCTTTCAGATTGCCCGCGATCGTGATCTCGTGCACGGGATGACTCAAGGAACCGTTCTCGACCCAGTAGCCCGCGGCACCGCGGGAATAGTCGCCGGTCACGCCATTGATGCCGTGCCCCATCAGCTCGGTCACGACGAGACCTCGGCCCATGAGCTTGAGCATCGCATCGAAGTCTCGTGCGCCGGTGGGCGCAATCAGGTTGTGCACGCCCCCCGAGTTGCCCGTCGTCTTGAGTCCAAGTTTGCGGGCGGAATACGTGCTGAGCAGATAGCCGTCCAGCACGCCTGCGCTCACCAGTTCGCGATCACGCGTGATGACACCTTCGCTGTCGAAGGGCGCACTGGCCAGTGCCTTCGGAATGTGCGGTCGCTCTGACAGGGAGAACCAATCGGGAAACACCTGCTGCCCTGCCGCATCGAGCAGGAACGAAGAGCGTCGATACTGGCTGCCGCCCCGAATCGCGCCGAGGAAATGACCGATCAGGCCGCGTGCGAGCTCCGGCACAAACAAGACCGGTGCCGTGCAGGTCGCCATCCTCGCTGCGCCGAGCCTGTCGAGCGCACGGCGTGCCGCGTGCCGGCCGATGGCGAGGCCGTCCTCGAGCTCTCGCCAGTCGCGTACCGAGCTGTACCAGTAGTCCCGCTGCATCTCGTCGCCCTTGCCGGCGATGACCACGCAGCTGAGCGAGTGCACGGTGCTCGCGTAACCGCCCAGGAAACCGAGCGTGTTGCCGAACACCCGCAGGCCCTGGTGCGTGCTGAGCGATGCACCATCGGAATTGCTGATGCGGGGATCGGCCTGCAACGCCGCGGCTTCACAGGCGATGGCCATGTCGCGGGCAGCCTCGGGCTCGATGTCCCAGGGATGGCACAGATCGAGGTCCGGAATGTCGCGCGCGATCATGTCGGGGTCGGGCAACCCGGCACAGGGGTCCTCCGCCGTGAAGCCCGCGATGCTGACGGCCTTCGCGACCGTCTCCGAAATGGCCTGGTGCGACAGGTCGCCCGTGCTGGCCGAGCCCTTGCGCTTGCCCCGGTAGACGGTCACGCCCATGCCGCGGTCGCGCTGGTACTCGAGGGTTTCCACGTCACCGAGCCGCGCCGTGACGGACAGGCCCGTATCGATGGAAATGCCGACTTCGGCTTCACTGGCACCGAGACGTGTCGTCTCGTCGAGCGCGAACCGGACGAGGCTGTCGAGGTCGTCGCGGTTCAGGGCCGGGGCGGATTTCTGCGGCAGGGACATGGCGCAACCTTGGGATTTGAGAGGAACGCATTATATCCCGGCTTCACGGCGGTCATGGAACCGTCTATCGTGCTGCCCATGAACTACGACCCCAATGACAATGGCGATGACGACATCGACTACGGACCGAGCAAGAGCGAGCTGAAGCGCCAGAGCCAGGGCCTGCAGGAGCTCGGTGAGCAGTTGATCGGGCTGCCGCAGGCCGAGTTCGATGCCATGGACCTGCCCGACACGCTTCGTGATGCCGTCGCCCTGGCGCGCCGGATCACTGCGCACGGTGGCCTGTACCGGCAGAAGCAGTACATCGGCAAGCTGATGCGCAATGTCGATGCGGAGCCGATCCGCAAGGCGCTGGAAGCGCGCGACCTTCGCCAGCGTTCCGAAACCCTGCGTCTGCGCAAAGTGGAAACGTGGCGCGCAAAGCTGCTGGAAGTGCCGCCCCAGGCACTGAATGGGCTGCTTGATGAGCTGCTCGCCGAGTGCCCTGACTTGGACCGGGCCGCCGTGACCCGTCTTGTGGCCCAGGCACTGCGCGAGCGTGAGCGCGGCCAGCCACCCAGGGCGTCCAAGGAACTGTTCGCGCTGCTGCGTGACACCTCAGGCGAGTGATGCCAGGCCGTTTGCGCCACCGTGCCGTAAACCGCCCTGCTAGAATCCGTACCTTGACCCGCAACCGAGCCTCGGCATCATGAAACCACTGGTTGGCATCATCATGGGTTCTGTCTCCGACTGGGAGACGCTGGAATCGGCAGTTCGCACGCTAGAGCAGCTCGGCGTGCCGCACGAGACGCGGGTGGTGTCAGCGCATCGAACGCCGGACCTGCTGTTCGACTACGCAGCCACGGCGCGCGACCGGGGACTGGAAGTCATCATCGCCGGTGCCGGCGGCGCGGCCCATCTGCCCGGGATGACCGCGGCCAAGACGACGTTGCCCGTGCTCGGCGTTCCCGTGCAGTCGAAGGCGCTGAACGGCATGGACTCGCTGCTGTCGATCGTGCAGATGCCTGCCGGCATTCCGGTCGGCACGCTCGCCATCGGCGCGTCGGGCGCAACCAATGCCGCACTGCTCGCGGCCGCGATTCTCGGCAACAAGTACCCGGAAATCCACGCGGCGCTCGCCGCGTTCCGCGCGCAGCAGACCGAGCGCGTGCTCGACCAGCCGGACCCGCGCAGCGCCACGCCGCACAAGCCATGAAGATTGGCATCATCGGCGCTGGCCAGCTCGGACGGATGCTGGCGCTCTCGGGCTATCCGTTGGGGCAAGAGTTCCTGTTCCTCGATCCGAGCCCGGATGCGCCGGGCGGCCACGTGGGGCCGATCCTGCACGGCGACTTTGATGACGCCGCCAAGCTCAAGGAGCTGGCAAGCAAGGTCGACCTGATCACATTCGATGTCGAGAACGTCCCCGTCGACGCCATTCGCGAAATCGCGAAGACCACGCCGTTCCTGCCGCAGCCTGATGCCCTCGGCACGTCACAGGACCGGCTCGCGGAGAAGACGCTGTTCCGCTCGCTCAAGATTCCGACCCCGGAGTTCCACGCTGTCGACTCCCTCGCGGACCTCGAGAATGCAGTCGCCAAGGTGGGCCTGCCAGGAATCCTCAAGACACGACGACTCGGGTATGACGGGCGCGGCCAGTTCCGCCTGCGGTCCCCCGCGGATGTAGAAGCCGCATGGGCCGCATTGGGCTCGGTGCCCCTGATCTACGAAGCGTTCGTCAACTTCGGCCGCGAGGTCTCCGTCATTGGCGTCCGCAGTACGCGAGGGGAAATCCGCATCTACCCCCTGTCCGCGAACACGCATGAAGACGGCATCCTGCGGTATTCCCTTGCCCCCTATCGGAATGCGGGCCTGCAGAAGCAGGCCGAAACGTACCTGAAGCGCGTCTTCAAGCGCTTCGACTATGCCGGTATCCTCACGATCGAATTCTTCGTCACGAAGGGCCGGCTGATCGCGAACGAAATGGCCCCCCGGGTACACAATTCCGGGCACTGGACCATCGAAGGCGCCGCGACCAGCCAGTTCGAGAACCACGTCCGCGCGATCCTGGGCCTGCCGCTCGGCAGCACGGCAGCAATCGGTCATTCCGGCATGGTGAACTTCATCGGCACGATGCCGCAGCTCGAGGCGGTGCTGTCGATCCCGGGGGCGCATTTCCATGGTTATGGCAAAGCACCGCGCCCCAACCGGAAAATCGGCCATTGCACGGTCACGGCGGCTTCGCCGGCCGCACGGGACAAGGCGGTCAAGCGCGTCCTGAAAACCACTGCCTGAACAGAACGGGATGAATCCCCGTCTCTGTGAATTCCCTCTTTGTGCGAAGGAGCCTTTCGCCCTTAGACTCCAGAACGGTCAGGCCTGAAGGCCACGGAAGAAACAGCGATCGCCATGTATCTCGAACTGTTCAAACTCACCGAACTCCCGTTCCGCTTAAGCCCGGATCCGGCGTTCCTGTACCTGTCGAAGCACCATGCCCGCGCCAAGGCGTACATGGAGTCGACGATCTGGTTTACGGACGGCTTCGTCATCATCACGGGCGAGATCGGCTCCGGCAAGACCACGCTGATCGAGACCTTCCTGTCCGAGCTCGAAAAGGATGTCGTGGTCGCGCAGATCAACCAGACGCAGGTGTCGCCCATCGAGTTCCTGCAGTCGGTCCTGGCGCAGTTCGGTTTCCAGCCGTTCAAGATGAAGAAGGCAGAGCTGCTGTCCACGCTCAACAACTTCCTGATCGAGCAGTATGCGAACGGCCGTCGGGTCCTGCTCATCGTCGACGAGGCGCAGAACCTCACGAACCGGGTACTCGAGGAAATCCGGATGCTCTCCGGCATCGAGACCACCAAGGAAAAAGTGCTGCGCATCATCCTGGCCGGCCAGCCGGAGTTGAACGAAAAACTGAATTCATCGGAGCTGATCCAGCTCGCCCAGCGCGTCCGCCTGCGCTTCCACCTGACTCCGCTTTCGCAGGCCGACACCGCCGCCTACATCCATCACCGGCTGGAAGTGGCGGGATCGCAGGGGCGACAGATCTTCACGGAAGACGCCATCCGGCCGGTCTTCCGCTATACCGGCGGGACACCGCGACTCATCAACACACTGTGCGACACGGCGATGATGGCGGCTTTTGCGCAGGACCGCGACCACGTGACGCTCGAGGACATCCAGAGCGCGATCGAGGAGCTACAGTGGGTGGAGTTTGCCGAGCGATCGGTGCGCCTTGAAACGCTGAAGATTGAGACGACCGGCAAGCAACATGGCATGGCGCTCGGGCATATCCTGGTCGGGATGGGAGGCAAGACCGTTGCGGAACGGGACCTCGTGCCGGGACGGCTGATCATCGGCCGGACGTCGGACAACGATCTGCAGATCGACAGCAAGTTCGTGAGCCGGCATCACGCGCAGGTCATCACCACCTTGCAAGGTTGCGTCATCGAGGACCTGAACAGCACGAATGGCGTGTACATGCGTTCCAAGCGGGTGCGTCGCCAGATCCTGAACGACGGCGACGTGTTCCTGATAGGCCAGCATGAAATCATGTACATAGATGATCGGCACAGCCGTGCCAGGTCGGCGGGCGATGAGCCGTTCGACGGGACCGACACGCTCGCACACGACCCGCCCGACGAAGACGAGACTAGCGACTAGCGACTAGCGATTCGGGATTCGGGATTCGGGATAGAGGATTGGAATCTGGACCAATCGCTAGTCGCTTGTTCTGTTCGCTTAGTCATCCAGCGAACGGCTGTTGTATTCGGACTGCGCAGTCCGGTAGTCGCGGCGCCTCAGCCACAGGACCATTCCGGCAATGAGACACAGGGCCCCGGCGGCCAGCAGCAGCATGGGCCACGCGCCCTCGGTCAGGTACCACGACGCGGCGAGGAACAAGGCACCCGCCACCATGTACAGGTACGGCAGGAATTCGTAGAAAGGCCTGGCGATCCACATGACGTGACAAATCGTATCAGGTTGCCGTGCCGCCCACTGTGAGTCCGTCGATACGGAGTGTCGGCTGGCCGACTCCCACGGGCACCTCCTGCCCGTCCTTGCCGCAGGTACCCACGCCGGCATCGAGTTCGAGGTCGTTGCCGACCATCGAGACACGGGTCAGCACATCCGGCCCATTGCCGATCAGCGTGGCGCCCTTTACGGGCGCCGTGATGCGGCCATTCTCGATGAGATAGGCCTCGCTGGCGGAGAACACGAACTTGCCGGAGGTGATGTCGACCTGCCCGCCGCCGAAATTCTTGCAGAAGAGCCCCTTTTGCACCGAGCGCATGATCTCCTCGGGATCGTGGGGACCAGGCAACATGTACGTATTCGTCATGCGCGGCAGCGTCATGTTCGCGAACGACTCGCGGCGGCCATTGCCAGTGGAATGCACACCCATCAGGCGCGCATTGAGCTTGTCCTGCAGGTATCCCTTCAGGATGCCGTTTTCGATGAGGGTCGTGCAGCGGGTCGGCGTCCCTTCGTCGTCGATGTTGAGCGAACCTCGCCGCGCGCCGAGTGTGCCGTCGTCGACGACGGTGCAATGTTCCGTCGCCACGCGCTGGCCCACGCGCCCCGAGAACGCCGACGTGCCCTTGCGGTTGAAGTCACCCTCGAGCCCGTGGCCGATGGCTTCGTGCAGCAGGATGCCGGGCCAGCCCGGCCCGAGCACGACTGTCATTGCCCCGGCCGGTGCCGGACGCGCATCAAGGTTGACGAGCGCACTGCGGACCGCTTCGGCGACGAGCGCCTTCCAGCGATCGCCTTCCATGAGTCGCGACAATCCGAACCGTCCGCCGGTACCGCAGTAGCCCTGCTCCCGGCGTCCATCGTGCTCGACGATGACGGAAACGTTCATGCGGACGAGCGGTCGCACATCCGCGGCCAGCGTGCCGTCGCTCGCCACGACCATGATGACTTCGTGCACCCCCGACAGGCTTGCCATCACCTGCTTGACCCGCGGATCCAGACGACGTGCCTCGGCGTCCATCTGTTCGAGCAGCAACACCTTGTCGGTATCCGTCGTTCCCACCAGTGGATCGATTGGCAAGTACAAACGATGGCCGGAGAGCGCATGGCGCGAGGCCACCGTGTGGCTACTCCCGCTGCGGGCAATCGCACGTGCTGCCCGCGCTGCTTCGGTCAGCGCCGGCAGGAGGATCTCGTCCGAATACGCGAAGCCGGTTTTCTCACCCGCCAGGGCGCGCACTCCAACACCCTGCTCGATGCTCTGCGTCCCTTCCTTTACGATGCCGTCCTCAAGCGCCCAGGACTCCTCCCGGCTCAACTGGAAGTACAGATCAGCGTAGTCCACTGCGTGGCCCATGACCGTGCCGAGGGCATCCGAGAGATGGCCCTGATCGAGTCCCGCGGGAGCCAGGATGAGGTCCTCGGCCAGCGCCAATGAATCTGCGCCGGCAACGGACAGGGGAGCTTCGAGGTGCAGGCGGCTGGCAACGTTCATGGATGAAGAGTTCATGTTCCTTGGGGTGCATGCACTGACGTCAACGCGTCAGCCCGGGGAAGGTTCCGCCCGCTGGCCTAGGGGCTTGCCGGCGTGGCCTGCGCAGGCGCGTGGGCACCCGCTTCCTTGGCCTCTGATGCTACCACGCGCTCGACCTGCGGCTCGTCCCAGTTGCCGGTGATGCGGTAGTAGCCACGCGTCATGCCCTTCAGGGGCTCCTTGAATACCTGTGAAAACAGCAGCATGGCAGCGCCAACGACGGGGCCACCCGCCAGTGCGCCGGCGACCGGCAGCGTGGCCCCGATGTTACCGGTCACCACTGCTGTCTGGTCGTAGTCACGCGCGCCGAGGCCCGTTCGCCCGGCGATCCCGATGTCCGCGGCAGGGCCGGTGAGCTTCAGATTGTTCGTGTATGCGTTGCCCTGCTGCAGTTCGAAATCACCCCGCACCGAATCGAAGGCGAGCCCCTTGTCGGTCAGGTCGCTGAAGTCGAGCGACAGGCGCCGCGGCAACGCGGCAACGCTAAGCAGTCCGAGCATACGCCCGGCGCCCGGTTGCAGATCCAGGACCTGACCATCGTCGATCTCGAGGTGGACGGTGCCGGAAGCCCGACCCAGCGCCTGCGCATCGGGACCGCCTGGCCACGACAGCTTTGCCTGCAGCAGCCCGCGAGTCCCGGCGACGACATCACCGTAGCCAAGTGCCTTGAGTGTCGTCTGCACGTTCGTGCTGGTGAGCGTGAGATCTACGTCTGTCGCGACGCCACGCGCCGCAGGCGACGGTCCATCGTTCGCAAGCCATGACCCCTTGGCTTCGGCATTGAAGGTAGCGCTCTGTGCGGTGACGTTCGTGAAGGTCAGACCACGGGGGACGCGGTCGAGTTGCGCGCGGATGCTGCCCAGCTTGCGCCCGCCCAGCTCGAAATCATTGATGCGCGCCTGGATCGGTGGCACCTGACGCGGGTCGGTCGTCGACTGTCTCACCGTACCCCCGCCCATCGACGCGAGGACCAAGCGCTCCATCTCCAGTGTCATTAGCGCAGTTCCGCTCAGCTCATACGGAACCAGCAGCTTGCCGGTGGCATCCGGCCCCGCGACATCGATCTGCCAGCCTGCAGGCGTCGCCTGCATCAGGCCGCGCACATCCGACCAGCTGTAGCCGAAAAGCCCGAACGTGCCGATGCGGACATTTGCGGCCTTCAGGTAGTCGCCGAGCCGCCGCCCTCCCGTAGAACCATTGCCTGCACCCGGGCCCTTGAGGGCCAGCCATTCGTCCAGCACGAAGTGATCGATCTCCCCTTCGATACGCACACCTTCATGCCCGGGGATCGAGGCCGCCACGCCGTCTGCGCGAACACCGGCGCGATCGAACACCCAGGCGCCGTTGTTCCGCTTGAGCCTTGCGACAGCCCTCAACTCACCCAGACTGCCGCGCAACGTGAGATTGGGCCCGCCATCCAGTTCGACTTCGACGTGCAACGGACGGGTAGCAGACGCCGGCTTCTGCAGGGGATCGGGCAAGGCTAGCCCAAGTCCCTGCAGGTCGGAATCGATCTCGTACGTCTGCAGCAAGGCCCGGGAGGCATTGGAAGCCTGCGTCTCGGCAGCACTTGCCGCACCGCCTTCCCGGGGCATTGCTTCCGGCTGGAATCGCGCATGCAGCTGCCAGCCAGTCGTTCCTGTCAGCTTGACGAATTCCGGCAATTCGAGCAGTTCCTTCATGGGTGCTGCCATCAGGCGGCCAGTCGCTTCGAGGACCGTCGCAACCGGAGAACCCGGGGCCGCCGTATCCGCTTTCATGACGATGTTGACCGGCCCGCCGAGGAACCGGCCCTGCAGGCCCGAAGAAATGATCGCGGTGTCGAGCACCTGCACGGGCCCGTTCAGGGCGCTCAGCCGCTGGCTGAGATTCCGCAATCCGAGGTCCGCGTTGGCGAGGCGCGCAGTGACATCGATCTTCCTTTCCCGCATGCGCTTGAGGGGCAAGTGCAATTTCGCGTCCAGTGCGGTCGGCCCACGTCCCTCGAGTGCCAGGAAGCGGTCGCCGAGCGTCGGACCTACGGGGCTGCGCTGCAGGTAACCGAGCGCTGCACCGAGATCACCTGCCAACCTGGCCTTGATATCGAGTTCCGTGTTGTTCAGATCGGCAATGTCCACGGTGCCATTCCCGACCTTGAGTCCATCCAGCAGACCGGAAGTCGCGTGCGCCGACAGGCTGTTGTTGTGAAACTCGATCTCGCCATTGACGCCGGTGAGCGGTGCCCAGTTCGGGTCGTAGTCGAGCGCAACGTTCTCGAGTGCTCCGCGCACCAGGAAGGTGCCTTCGTTGTCATGGAACGGAAAGCGCCGCATCGGCCCGTGGTAGGCAATGGTCGCGGTGGGCACTGTGCCGGCTGTGAACGCCCGATCAAACCAGCCGACCGTCCGCGCCGTGAGCTGTCCCGCCGGAATGTAGCGAGGGGTCGCTGTAGCATCGATGGCCTCTCCCGTGCCATCGAGATCGAGGATCGGCGACGAACCGTCATCAGGCAGTGCCAGCTGGAATCGCGCCCGGCCCCTGCCATCGGCGTCTTCGATCGACAGAGCATCGCTGGTGACGAGCCAACGGTCCGTCCCTCTGGCCCACGTAACGGCGCCCGTCAGCAAGTCCGTGAGCAGCGGCTCGCGGAACAGACGAGGCAACGTGAACATGAAATCGTGCGAAGCGAGAACGAAACGGCCGCCCTGGTCCGTTGCGACGATCTCGCCGGTCAGGCTCCCGATCCCTGGCGCGCGGCCTACCGGCGCAAAGCCGAACGATTCGAGCTTGCCGGAGAACGCGAAAACCGGCGGCGCTTCCTCCGAACGACGAGTCATGCTGAAACTCACGTCGCGGAGGCGCCCCTGCGCCTGCATCGCTCGCAACCTGGCGGTCTCAGCGGATTCGGGCAGGTATGCAAGCAACGGCCATACACCGTCCAGGGAAACGAATCCAAGCGTTCCGCGCAGGCTTGGCGATCCCGCTGCAGGCCCGTCGATGTCGAGCTCGAACCGCGAAGGGTCCCACCTTGCACCAGGGCGAACCAGTTGAAATCCGTCGAGCGCAACGTGCCACCCGTGATCCTCGGTACGCTTGATCTCGAAAGCAGCCCGGATCTGGTCGTAAGCAACACGCGCATCGCCAGCAGTAAAGACCGCGGGCGGCGTCTCCGGATTGTCGACAACCTGACCGCTCACGGGATCGAGGATCCGGTTGACGAGCGGATCGGCCCCCGGCAACGGGGTCTTCCAGATTGGCAACGGCAGGAAAACCCCGGACAGTGACAACGTGCCGCTCATGGCCTCGACATGCAAGCCCTTCAATACTCCCGCGAGCTTGAAGCTGCCATTGCCAGTCGTCGGCGCGGGCCAATCGTCCGGCAGGAGGTCGGCGAGGCCCGCCAGCGCGAGATCCCTGCTCTCCACCTCAAAATCCCATTGCAGTGTCTCAGGCTCGTCGAGTTGCCCTGCCGAGCGGGCTGTGAACTCGAGCTGCTTGCCGAGCGCGGAAGGCAGCTCGGCGGTACCGCCCAAGCGCATCGAGTCGACACGCCGCTGCAAGGTCAGGCCGACTCGCGCGAACGTCCACGGCCCACGGCCCGTCGCGAGGTCACGGAAAGTAACCCGCGCATCGCTGATGCTGAAGCGGCCGGTGGGCAATTCATCGAACAGGAACGGACGCGTGCGCTCGGGCAAGTCGTCCTGCCCCACGAGCTCGATGCGCCCAGCTGCAGTGCGGACCAGTAACAGCTGCGGAGCGTCGAGCCAGAAGCGGCCGGTCGTGATGCGCAGGCTGGCAAGTGAGGCCCAGATGTCGAGTGCAATGCTGCCGCGGCGCGCCTGCACGAGCGTGCGTCCGCCGTTCGGGGCGCTGACCACTGCGTTCTCGAAGACGAGTTCGGGACCGTAGAGGCGCCAGCGGGCATCGAGTTCGGAGAATTCGATCTCGAGGCCGGATTGCCGGCTGATGAAGGCCTGGATCTGGTCGCGGTAGTCGGGCACCTGCGCCAGCACGATCCGGAACACGGCAAGGGCCAGCCCAAGCAGGATCACAAGCACCGCGAAGGTACCGGCCGTCCACTTCCAGAGCTTGCGAGAGAGTGTGGGCATCGAAGTGGCTAGGGGATAGGGGATAGGAGATTGTGGAGATGGATCAGCAAAGCAATACGTTGCGGCAGGGAAAAATGCGGTCGAATTTGCAGAACGTTAAGCATGATCCATAGGCCCTTTCTGACTATCCCCTATCCCCTCGGCTTCACATCAGCACTACGTCGTACTGGTCGAGGTGGTAGAGGGCTTCGGTCTGCAGGCGAATCGGCTTGCCGGTGTGGACTTCGAGTTCGGCCAGCGCCGCCGACTCCTCGTCAAGCAGCCGCTCGATGACGTCCTGGTGCGCGAGCACCATCATTTCCTGGAAATCGAACTGCCGTGCCTGCCGCAGGATGTCGCGGAAGATCTCGTAGCACACCGTCTCTGTGGTCTTGAGGAAGCCGCGGCCCTCGCAGGCGGGGCAAGGCATGCACAACAGATGCTCCAGGCTTTCCCGCGTGCGCTTGCGTGTCATCTCGACCAGGCCAAGCGGCGACACGGAGGAGATATGGGTCTTCGCATGGTCCATGCCAAGCGCCTTCTCGAGGGCCTGCAGCACCTGGCGCCGATGTTCCTCTTCCTCCATGTCGATGAAGTCGATGATGATGATGCCGCCCAGGTTCCGCAGGCGCAGCTGGCGAGCAATCGCCACAGCAGCTTCGAGGTTCGTGCGGAAGATGGTTTCTTCAAGGTTACGGTGGCCGACGTAAGCGCCCGTATTGACGTCGATCGTCGTCATCGCCTCGGTCTGGTCGAACACGAGGTGGCCGCCGGACTTGAGCGGTACCTTGCGTTCGAGCGACTTCTGGATTTCCTCCTCGACCGCGTACAGGTCGAAGATCGGCCGGTTGCCGCCGTAAACTTCGATACGCCCGGCCATCTCCGGCATGAAGGTCCGCGAGAACTCGACCATGCTCTCGCAGGTGTCGGCGTGATCGACGCTCACCTTGTCGATGCCGCTCGAGACCACGTCACGCAGGACGCGGCGCGTGAGCGGCAGGTCTTCGTGCACCAGCGACCCCGGCTTCGCGGCTGCCGCCTTTGCCGACAGCACGGTCCACAGCTTCTGCAGGAACAGCATGTCGGCTCGCAACGCTTCTGCCGTCGCCCCTTCTGCCGCCGTGCGCACGATGTAGCCGCCCGGGTCGTCCGGCTTGACGAACTGCGCCACGGTCTCGCGCAGTCGATTCCGCTCGGTTTCGTCCTCGATGCGGGAAGAGATACCGACGCCATGGCCCTTCGCCATGTACACGAGATACCGCGACGGGATGGTGATGAACGTGGTGAGCCTCGCACCCTTCGTGCCGAGCGGGTCCTTGAGGACTTGCACGAGGATCTCGCCCCCTTCGCTCACCAGCATCTGGATGTCGTCGGTGCGCGTTTCGGGCTGGCCGTTCTCCGCATCGGCGGGTTGCACGATGTCGGACACGTGCAGGAAGGCCGTCCGTTCGAGACCGATGTCGATGAACGCAGCCTGCATGCCAGGCAGCACGCGCGATACTCGGCCCTTGTAGATGTTGCTGATGAGGCCGAGCCGGTTGGCGCGCTCGAGGAAGATCTCCTGCAGGACGCCGTTCTCGACGAGCGCAGCACGGATTTCACGCGGGCTGACGTTGATCAGGATCTCCGCGGTCATGATGCGGCCCCATCCCGCACGGACGCGTCAAACGGCGCCCAGCCGATGGCTGCGAGCAGTTCGGCGGTTTCGCTGAGCGGCAATCCCATGATGCCGGAGTAACTGCCGGCAATGCGCGAGATGAACACGGCAGCGAGTCCCTGAACCGCGTAACCGCCAGCCTTGTCGAGCGGCTCTGGCATAGCGGCATACGCTTCCATCTCACGCGCGGTGAGGTCCCGGAACGTGACATTGCTGACGCTGACCCGCGCTTCGCACCCTGCCTCACTGCGCAGCGCCACGGCCGTGAATACTTGATGAGTACGACCCGAGAGTTGCTCGAGCATGGCGCGGCTCTCGCCGCTGTTCGCCGGCTTGCCGAGCATCAGCTTGCCGAGTGCCACTGTCGTATCGGCTCCCAGGACCGGCACCTTGTCGTCAGGCGCGAGCTGGTCCCACAGGGCCTCGGCCTTGGACTGGGCCAGCCTTTCGACATAGGTCGCCGGGTCTTCGTGAGGCAGCGCGGACTCGTCAATGGATGAGGGTCGAACCTCATGGCCAACGCCAATCTGCGCCAGCAGCTGGCTCCGCCGGGGCGAGGCGGAGGCAAGATAGATCAAGGGTTTAAGACTCATAGTCCCCGAAGAATACAGGGCATGCCGGGGATTGGCATGAACTGCCGCAAAATACGGCAGCCGGGGTTAACCGGAACTGAACCCGGGGTGCCCCTTAAGGGCCGATGGTCAGGCCCGATGGTACGGATGGTTCTTGAGGACGCTGACCGCCCTGTACAACGCCTCGGCGACCAGGATTCGGGCCAGGGCATGGGGCAATGTCAGCGCCGAGAGCGACCAACGCAGGTCGGCGCGGGCGTCGACCTCGGGCGCGAGGCCTTCGGGTCCGCCGATCAGGAAGGCAACCGGCCGGCCGTCCTCGGCCCGTTTGGCCAGAAACGCGGCCAGCTGTTCGGTACTCAAGGACTTGCCGCCCACCTGCAGGGCGACGACGTAGGGCTTGTCGGCCAGGTGGCCGAGCATGCGCTCGCCCTCCTTCGCGACGGCCTTCGAGGTGTCGGTTCCGGTGCGCTGGCCAAGCGGGATTTCCACCAGATCCAGCCGATAGTCGCCCCGAAGCCGCCCGGCATAGTCGGCGTAGCCCTGCTGCACCCAACCGGGCAAGCGGTTCCCGGCGGCGATCAGGCGCAGCAGCACTGAACGAACCGGAAGACTACTTGGCGCTTTCCCGGGCGGCCGCGCTCACGTCCCACAGGTCTTCGAGACGATAGAACTCGCGGACTCGCGGCAACATGACATGCACGATGATGTCGTGCAGGTCGACCAGGACCCATTCGCCGTCGCGCTCGCCTTCAACACCCATCGGCCGGAAGCCGGCCTTCTTGGAATACTCGATGACACGGTCGGCGATCGAGCGGACGTGCCGGTCCGAGTTGCCGCTTGCGACGATCAGCGTGTCGGCGATATCCGTGAGGGCGCGGACATCGAGTACGGTCGGGTTGACGGCCTTCATGTCCTCGAGGGCGGACATGACGATGCTCGTCAGCGCAGTGGCTTTGACGTCCTTGCCGGCAGCAGGCTTCGCCGCGGGCTTTGCAGCGACCTTGGGGTTGCTGACTGCCTTCCTGGCAGCCACTGGCTTCGCGGCGACAGGTTTCGCTTTGGGCCTTACCGCAGGCCGAGATGCCGACTTGGGCGAGGGTCGTGCAGCCGGTTTCGCGCTCCGCCGCGGCGGCGCACCGGCGGACTTGGGCGAGGGTCGTGCAACCGGTTTCGCGCCCCGCCGCGGCGGCGCACCGGCCGACTTGGGCGAGGGGCGTGCAGCCGGTATCGCGCTCCGCCGCGGCGGCGCACCGGCCGACTTGAGCGAGGGTCGTGCAACCGGTTTCGCGCCCCGCCGTGGCGGCGCACCGGCCGACTTGGGCGACGACGAGGCTCCGGCGGGAGCCCTGGAAGATTTCTTTGCAGTCGCTTTTGCGCGCTTCACGGCCATGACCTTAAGTACCTCTTTCAAATTTAACGCTGCTGGCCACGGGCATAGCAGGCGGTGTTCGCAATGATATCGCACACGGCGTCGGGCATCAGGTAGCGCGGGTTGCGCCCCGACGCGATCAGGCGCCGCACTTCAGTAGACGAAATCTCGAGCTGCGTGACCGCGTGGATGAAGATGCGGCCGGCGATGGCTTCATGCAGATCGTCGACGCGGCCGGTGCCGCGGTCGACCAGCAACTCGCCGAGCGGTCCCATCGCCGGTGCTCGCCAGCCGGGCCGATGCGCCACGACCAGATGCGCAAGCTGCAGCAGCTCCCTCCACTGATGCCACTTCGGCAGTTCAAGGAACGCATCCATGCCGACGATCAGGCACAAGGATCGTGTCGGATGCTCGGCACGCAGCGTTGCAAGCGTGTCGACGGAATAGGATGGCCCTTCACGGCGCGTCTCGCGATCATCGACCATGAAGCCCGGCTGTCCCGCAGTGGCAGCGCGCACCATCGCCACACGCTGCTCGGCGCTCGCCATCGGCTGCTCGCGATGCGGCGGATTGCCCGCCGGCATGAACCGCAGCTCGCCGAGCTTCAGCGCCTGCAGCAGTTCGAACGCGGTGCGCAAGTGCCCGTAATGAATCGGGTCGAACGTACCGCCGAAAATACCGATTGGATTCATGGAAGGGGATGGTGACTAGGGGATGGGGGATGGTGAAAGGGACAGCACGGACATCAAGGTACGGCTGCCCGCCCAGAGTTGCGCAACTCTGAGCATGGGCTGTCTCTCCTGAATTCTCTCACTATCTCCCATCCCCTATCCCCTATCCCCTCGCAAGCTACGCGGCTCTGGCAAGTCGCACGCCCGCCAGGCGGGCAATCAACGCTTCCATCTCCAGCCACGGATCGCGCTTGAGCGCACCCTTGATGGCCCGGTCTACGCGTGCCGCATCACTGAGCAGGCCAAGGATCGCCGTCCCCTTGAGCCGCAACAGCGCCTGCCGCATCGCCGCCTGGCGCGGCCGCCACACGAATTCCGCATTCATGGCGGCATCCGGCGTCTGGCCATTGCGCACCATGAACTCGACGCGGGCCAGCCAGTGCAAATCCTTGTTCACGCCCCACAGCACCAGCGTGAGTTCGGTGCCTTCCTGGCGCAGGCCACGCAGGATACGCAGGGCCCGCGCAGCTTGTCCGCGCATGGCCACTTCACCGAGCTGCAGCACGTCGTAGCGAGCGCTGTCGACCACTTCTTCCAGCACGGCCTCTGCAGTGAGCGGACCCGGGGGATGCAACAACGCCAGCTTCTCGATTTCCTGGTGGGCCGCAAGCAAGTTGCCCTCGACGCGATCGGCAATGAGGGATGCCGCAGCGCCTTCTGCCTTGAGCCCATGACGTTCAAGCCGTTCCTGGATCCACGCGGGTAACTTCGGCAGGTCGATCGGCCACACCTGTACCACGGTGCCGTGCTGCTCGACGGCCGTTGCCCATTTCGTGGACAGCGCGCGCCCGTCGAGTTTGTCGGTGACGATGAGCAGCAGGATGTCGTCGGGTTTCTGATTGGCGAGGTCGATGATCGTCTCTGCGCCATCGCCGGGGCTGCCCGTTGGCATCCGGATCTCGACGATGCGGCGCTCTGCGAACAACGACAGTGACTGCGTGCTGGCACGCAGCTCGCTCCAGTCGAACCCGCGCTCGACGAAGTGCAGTTCGCGCCCCGAGAAGCCGGCAGCACGCGCCTTCGCCCGAATGGCATCGCAGGCCTCGCTGGTCAGCAGCGGATCGTCACCGGCGACGAGATACACGGGGCTCAAACCCTTGGCGAGGCTTGCGCGCAGATTGTCGGCGTTGATTTTCAAAAGGAAGGGGTGCGCAGCACCGGACAGCCGGGTGTCCGGGCATTCAGCGGTGCAGATTTGAGCGTCAAGGTGGCAGTCTGCGAGGTCATCCGGTAACGGGGGTCGTCTGGGTCGACATGGCGACTGCGCAGGTGAAGCTGCAATTGCCTGAATTCGCTTTTAATTATGGCGGATGGGCGCCGCCATTGCCAGCCGCGCCCCTGTCGATTTATGGTATAGATGCACGCACATGAACGTCCTGCACTTGGCAAGAAACCCACCGCGCTGGCTGCGAGCCCTGCTCGCAAGCCTGATGCTGGTGCTTGCTCTCGACTCGCTGGCGCAGGTACAGCACGCGCACGGCCATGAGTTCGACGGCCGCCCTGGCGTCGAATCGGCGCTCTGCGGGTTCTGCGTCGCGTTCGACCGCATGGCGGATGGCCCGGCGACCCCGGTCTTTGCCATCGCGCCGGTCGACCCCATCCTGCACCCCTCGCTGCCCGAGGCTGCACCTCCTTCCCTGCCCATCCCGTTCCGCCTCGTTCCCCGCGGGCCTCCTGCCGCCTGATCGACCGCTCGCGCCACGTCCGCGTGGCCCTTCGTGCATGAACCGCCCTCCTTGGGCCGTTTCCACGCTTAGTCGATCTTTTTGTTGAGGAACGATCACATGGCTATTTATTTGCGCGCTCCGCGCTTGTCTCCCATTGGGTTTTCATCGCTGGCCTTGGGCATTGCCGCCATCCTCGGCGCGGCCGCCGCAGTCGCCCAGGAAACTCCCCTGCAGGAGGTCGTCGTCACGGCGTCCGCCCTGCGTGAGAGTCCGCTCGACGTCGCACAACCCACTGATGTCGTCAGCGGCGACGATCTGCGTCGCCAAATCGAGAGCAGCATCGGCGAAACGCTGTCGCATGAACTCGGCGTGAGTTCCACGTACTTCGGCCCGAGCGCCAGCCGCCCGGTGATTCGCGGCCTGAGTGGCGATCGCGTGCAGATGCTGGAAGACGGGCTGTCGGCACTCGACGTCTCGGGCCTCTCCCAGGACCACGCCGTGAGCCTCGAGTCGGTAATCTCCGACCAGATTGAAATCATCAAGGGACCCGCCTCGCTGTTGTACGGCAGCGGCGCCGCCGGCGGCCTCGTGAACATGGTCAGCAACCGGATTCCCCGCAAGCAGGCAGCAGCGGCAGTGACGGGAGCCGCAGAAGTGCGCGGTGCGAGTGCCACGGGTGAACTGACGGGCGCCGTCAGCTTGAATGGCGGCAGCGGCAACGTCGCGTGGCATGCCGACTACTTCGATCGTCAGACCGATGACGTCCGCATCGCGGGACTTGCCGAATCAAAGGCACTCAGGCAGCAGCTGCTGGATGCAGGTGAAACACCGAGCGATGCGCGTGACCGGGTCGCGAACTCGGCAAGCGACACGAGCGGCGGCGCATTCGGGCTGTCGCTGGTCGGCGATTCGGGGTTCGGTGGCGTGTCCTACAGCCACTTCGCCACGACTTACGGCATTCCCGTCGAGGAAGCAGCGTTCATCGACATGCAACAGGACCGCTTTGACCTGAACGGTGAGTGGCGCCCGTCGATGGCTGCGATCGATGCGATCCGGGTCCGTGGTGCTTACAACGACTACACGCACACCGAGTTCGAGGCGCCAGGCGTACCGGGCACGGAGTTCTTCCAGACCGCCTACGACCTGCGCGTCGCGGTCGATCATCATTTTGGAGAATGGCGTGGGACGGTCGGCGCGCAGTACCTCGACATCGACTTCAAGGCGATCGGCGAGGAAGCCTATGTTCCCCCTTCACTCACGAAAGGCATGAGTCTCTTCGCGTTCGAGGAGCGTCACTTCGACCAGTGGACCGTAGAGCTGGGCGCGCGGGCCGAAAACCAGACCGTCGACCCGGAAGCGGGCCTCGGACTCGACGCCTACGACAAGACGGCGGTGAACCTTTCCGCAGGTGTCGTCTGGAAGTTCGTCCCGGACTACGCCCTCGCCTTCAACGTCACGCGAACTGCAAGGCATGCGCAGGCAGCCGAACTCTACGCAGACGGACCGCACATCGCGGCCGGGCGCGTCGAAGTCGGCGACCCCTCCCTCGATATCGAGGACGCGGTGACGGCAGACGTCGCTCTGAGGCACACAGGCGATGGCCTCACCTGGACCTTGAGCGCGTTCTACAACGACTATTCGAGCTACATCTACCTGAACCCCACCGGGTCGACGCAGGAAATCGCCCCCGGCGAAGAACTGCCCGTGTTCCAGGCCCTGCAGGGTGGCGCGAAGCTCTACGGGTACGAGGCCGAGGTGCTGTATCCGCTGGACCTCTCGAACGGCAGCACGCTGGAATTCCGGCTGGCTTCCGACTACGTGCGCGGCAAGCTGAAGGACGGTGGAAACCTGCCGCAGATGCCCTCGCAGCGCTTCGGCGGCGGGCTGCACTACGAGCAGGGCACGTGGCATGCCGGCGTGGAAGCGTTCTACAACCTGAAGCAGGGCCGCATCGCGCAGTACGAGTTGCCGACCGACGCGTACACCGCGGTGAATGCCGACGTTAGCACCCGCATGCAGGTGGGCGACACCACGCTGTTCGTATTCCTGCGCGGTAACAACCTGCTCGATGAGGAAATCCGGCAAGCCAGTTCGCCGCTCAAGGACAGGGTGCCGCTGCCCGGCCGCTCGGTCTCCGCCGGCGTGCGCGTTTCGTTCTAGTCCACGGCGACGCAAGTTCAGGTGGCCCGATCGAGGGCCACCCTGGGCTCGCCTGCCACAGGGTTGCACGGGTTCAGTGCAGCGGCGCAGCGCACTCGGCATCGCGCCGGGTGCCCGGCACCCGGGTTGGTGGTGCAAACCCCGCAGGAAATGGCGGCGATCATGGGGCTTTCCCGCGTTCTTGCCCGTTCCCCCGCCAACCCTGCCACGGGCACGAATAGTGCGAGCGGTTCCCTGAACGTCGCCACCTATTTACCGCAATGAACGCGCCCGGCAGTGCCATTTCGTTGAGCGATCTCAAGTTCGGCTGGACCCCGGGGCGGCCGCTTCTCAAGATCGCACACTTCAGTGTCGCCCGCGGCGAAAAGGCATTGCTGCAGGGACCGAGCGGCTGCAGCAAGAGCACCTTGCTCGGCTTGATCGGCGGCGTGCTGGAACCGGCGTCAGGCTCGATCAGCGTGCTCGGCGAGTCGCTGCAGACCAAGCGCCGGCAGGACCGCGACCACTTCCGTGCGAGCCACGTGGGTTTCATCTTCCAGATGTTCAACCTGATCCCGTACCTGTCGATCCTCGACAACGTGCTGCTGCCCCTCGAGTTCTCGCGCGAACGGCGCATGAACCTCGACACCCGCGGCTTGCAGCCAGGCACGGAAGCGCGTCGCCTCCTTCCAGATCCAGCGCGACATCAATGAATTTCTCGGGGAACCGTTGCTCGCGATCCTGCGGGGCGTCACGTTGCAACAGTTGTGGCAAGTGGTCGGCATTACCGAAACAGCTTTGCTGGTCGTGGCGGATTGCGTGGTCTTCGCCGGCCTGCTCGGCAGGCTGACAGCCGTGCTGACGAGCCTGAACGAACGCCGGCGCGAGATGGCCATCCTGCGCTCCGTGGGCGCGCGTCCCGCTCACGTCTTCCTGCTGATGATGAGCGAGGCCGCGTTGCTCGGCGCTGCCGGCGTGGTGGTCGGCATGGCTCTGCTGCACGGAGCCGTCGCGATCGTCCGCCCCGTGCTTGAAAGCCGCTACGGCGTCTTTCTCTCGGGCAACCGGGTCACCGCCTTCGAGCTGCTGATCGGCACGATCGTCATCGCGGCTGCGTTGCTGACCGGCGCGTTGCCTGCCTGGCGCGCCTATCGAAAAACGCTGGCGGACGGCTTGACGATCAGGGTGTAACGCTGGCGCAGCGGCCCCCTCCCTCCCTCCCGCCATTCCCCCCCAGGATGCAATCATGCGAACGATGATGCTCGCCATTGGCCGCCGCGCGACCGTCCTCGCCTATCGGGCCTCGCTGCACCTGTTGTTCGCACCCCTCCTTCTCGCGCCCAGCACCACCGTCATTGCGCAGACTGCGGCAAAGCCGCCGAGCGCAGAAAAGGTCGTCAATCTCGACTGGCTGGAACTGCTGCCCGAGAACGAGCGCGCGAAGGGAGTGGCCGCGGCGCCGCCGACCGGGCACAATTTTCTCGACGACAGTGGCACCGCGATGTCGCAGGAGATGTCGTTCGCGGTCAACCCTGCGATCAATGGCGCTCTGGTCAAGGTCCCCGGATTCGTCGTCCCGCTCGATCTGGACGACAAGGGCCAGGTCACGGAGTTCTTCCTCGTCCCCTACTACGGCGCGTGCATCCACTATCCGCCGCCGCCCCCCAACCAGATCGTGTACGTCATTCCTCCCAAGCCCTTCAATCTGCCGACGCTGACGACGCCTTACTGGGTCACCGGTCGCCAGCGGACGATGGGCAAGACTAGCCGCGTAGGCGCGGCGGCCTATACTGTGACAGCCACGTCGATGGAAGTTTACAAGGACCCGTGAACGGCGACTCGTGGCCGTCCTCGGCACGACTCTTGATGACCGGACCGCGTACGGCAATGACGGCAACGATGAAACAACTGGAAAACGAGGGACGCCTGTACCCTCCGATTGAACCCCATCGCACGGGCTACCTGCGCGTGTCGGACGTGCACGAGCTGTACTTCGAGGAATCCGGCAACCCGGCGGGCAAGCCGGCCGTGTTCCTGCACGGGGGACCCGGTGCTGGCGCCGATGTGCGGGCCCGTCGATTCTTCGACCCCAAGGCGTACCGCATCGTCGTGTTCGACCAGCGGGGCTGCGGGCGCAGCCGTCCTCACGCAAGCCTGGTCGACAACACCATCTGGCACTTGGTCGACGACATCGAAGTGCTGCGCCGCCACCTCGGAATCGACAAGTGGCTGGTGTTCGGCGGTTCGTGGGGGTCGACTCTGGCGCTGGCCTATGCGCAGACGCATCCCGAGCGGGTGTCGGAACTGGTGCTGCGCGGCATCTTCATGCTGCGACAGTGGGAGCTCAAATGGTTCTACCAGGAAGGCTGCTCGGCGCTGTTCCCTGATTTCTTCGCGGACTACGTGTCGGTCATACCGGAAGCCGAACGGAGCGACCTGATCACGGCGTTCCACAAGCGGCTGACGGGAGACAACCGGCAAGAGCAGCTCGCCGCTGCCCGTGCGTGGTCCCGATGGGAGGCTGCGACGAGTTTCCTGCATGTCGACCACGAGAGCCTGCGCCGCTGGGGCGATGCGGACTTCGCCACCGCGGTCGCGCGCATCGAATGCCACTATTTCGTGAACAGGGGCTTTCTCGACCACGAAGACCAGCTGATCACGAACGTTGCGCGGATTCGTCACATCCCTGCCGTGATCGTCCAGGGCCGCTACGACGTGGTGTGCCCGATCAAGACAGCGTGGGATCTGCACCTGGCTTGGCCGGAAGCCGACTTCCGCGTCGCTGCCGACGCAGGACATTCTGCTTTCGAGCCTGGCAACACCCGCGAGCTGGTTGTGGCTACCGATCGCTTCCGCTCACGGTAGCCGGGAACGGAGAACGCTACTTCTTCTTCCGCGCCGCAGTCTTTGTCTTGGGCTTGGGCTTTGTCTTGGGCTTGGGCTTTGTCTTGGCCTTTGTCTTCTTCTTGGCCTTCGCTGCCTGCTTCGCCTTGTCGAGCGGCACCGGGTCCAGCATGGTGCCGCGGCAATTCTTCGCGCCACAACGGCAGTCGTAGAGCTTCAGATCCTCGGGATCATCGGTGCTCTCCCAGACGAGCTGGTAGTCGTAGCAGAGCTCTTCGCCCGGCTTCATGGTCCGCGTGGCCTCAATGAAGATGCGGCGGTCTTCGGTCACCGTCTCGCAGTTCGGGCTGCAGCCGTGGTTGATGAAGCGCGCTTCGTTGCCGCCCACGCCCGCATCGATCACCGTGCGATTGTCGACGATGAACAGGAACGTGTGCCCGTCGTCATTGTCCTTGATCTCATAGCGCCGATCCGCCTCTGCGTGCGAAACGCGGTCGCCGAGATATTCGATAACGCGCCCGCCCTTTACGATCCGCGTTTTGGCATACACACCGCGCCCGTGGATCGGCGAATTGCGCACCTCGATCAGCGGCGACGTCGGGATCGACGGCACCTTCTTCACGGCCTTGGCCCGGCTGGCAGCCGGCTTCTGCACGGGCTTCTTCCCTTGCTTGCCGGCCTTGGCCTGCGTCTTGCTGCTCTTGCCGGTCTGCTTCGTCTTCTTGGTTGCCATAGCTCGCTAGTGATCCCTCATGCAGATGATCTGAAAACACTCTGTTGCTCGACGGGCTACCGCGAGTCTTCCGACTATCCCCTATCCCCTATCACACCGCGATGGGCGCCTTGATCGGCGGATGGGACTCGTAGCCTGCGATCTCGACATCGCCAAAGGCATACTCGAAAATCGATGGTGGACGACGCTTCAGCTCAAGCCGCGGCAACGGATGCGGCGACCGCGCCAGCTGCAGGTCCGCCTGTTCGAGATGATTGAGATACAGGTGGCAATCGCCGCCCGTCCAGATGAAATCTCCCGGCTCGAGCCCGCACTGGTCGGCCACCATGTGCGTCAGCAGCGCATAGGAAGCGATATTGAACGGCACGCCGAGGAAAATATCGGCGCTGCGCTGGTACAACTGGCAGGACAGCTTGCCGTCACCCACCCAGAACTGGAACAACGCATGGCAGGGCGTCAGCGCCATCTGCTCGAGCTCGCCCACATTCCAGGCGCTGACGACGATACGGCGCGAATGCGGATCGCGGCGGATCAGGTCGATCGTGCGGCTCATCTGGTCGATGTAGCGGCCATCCGGCGTCGGCCACGAGCGCCACTGCCGACCATACACAGGCCCGAGCTCGCCACGCTCATCGGCCCATTCGTCCCAGATCGTCACGCCGTGCTCGCGCAGGTAGGCGACGTTGGTTTCACCGCGCAGGAACCACAGCAACTCGTGGACGATGGAACGCAGATGCAGCTTCTTGGTGGTGACGAGCGGGAAACCTTCGCCCAGATTGAATCGCATCTGATAGCCGAACACGGACAGCGTGCCAGTGCCCGTGCGATCGGTCTTTCGGGTTCCCGAGCTGCGGACGTGCCGCAGCAGGTCGAGATACTGTTGCATCAGCGCGCCCCCTGGGCCTGGGGCTCGAGCATGCGATTGCCACTCGGCTGGTGGTTGAGATAGGCAATGACGAGCAGCGCGAGACCCGCAAGGATCATGGGCAGCGACAGGATCTGTCCCATCGTCACCCAGTCGAACAGCAAGTAGCCGCGATTGAGGTCGGGCACTCGCACGAACTCGATGAGGAACCGGAAGCAGCCATAGCACAGGAGGAACAGCCCCGCAGGTGCGAGTCGCGGGCGCGCCCTGGACGTGAATGTCCACAGGATGATGAACAGCACCACGCCTTCGAGGGCGCCTTCGTACAGCTGCGATGCATGGCGCGGGACGCCGTCGACAACAAAGGCCCACGTAAAGTCCGTCGGCTTTCCCCACAGCTCGCCGTTGATGAAGTTGCCGATCCGCCCCGCGAGCAGCCCGATCGCGGGCAACGGCGCGGCGAAGTCGAGCACGTCTGCGATGCGACGGCCCCTTTGCCGTGCGAACAGCGTCAGCGCCGCCAGGACGCCGAGCAGCCCGCCATGGAACGACATGCCGCCTTCCCACACTTTCAGGATCTGCAACGGATTTGCGCGAATGCCCTCAAAGCCGTAGAACAGCACCCAGCCCAGCCGCCCGCCGATAATGACTCCGAGCGCCGAGTAAAACACCAGGTCATCGACATCGAGGGGCTTCCACGTCGACCCCGGCTGCGCTGCACGGCGACGGGCGAGCCACCACGCGGCAACGAAGCCGATGACGTACATCAGCCCGTACCAGCGGACCTTCAGGGGTCCGAGCGAGAGCGCGATCGGATCGATGTCGGTATAGGTAATCACGAGGACGGAAAGTGTAACAAAGGCTGGGGGCCGGAGGCTGGGGCTAGAGAGGGCGTTTCGCCAGAGGCGCTTGCTCTAGCGGCAAGCCCCCTGTCTCCAGCCCGTTTCCTATTCCTGCACCACCCGACAGACGAAAGCCTTGAGGTAGCGCGTCTCCGGAATCGCCGGGTGCAGCGGATGGTCCGGTGCCTGCCCGCCGGCTTCAAGGATCTGGACGAACCGGCCGACGTGGCGCCCGGCCTTGTTGATCGCCCCGAGCAGCTGGTGGGCTTCGAGATGATAGGAACACGAGCACGACACCAGGATGCCGTCCCGGTCGAGCAGCTGCATCGCGAGCTGATTCAGCCGCCGGTACGCCGCCTCGCCCTTCGGGATGTCCTTCTTGCGCTTGATGAAGGCCGGCGGGTCGATCACGATGACATCGAACTTGCGACGCTCCTCGTGGAGCTTCTCCAGCACAGCGAAGGCATCGCCCTTGAGCGTCGCTACAGCGAGGTCGTTGGCGGCCGCCGTTTCCTCAAGCATGGCGATTGCGGCCGCCGATGAATCGACGCAGGTAACTTCGCTCGCGCCGGCACGAGCCGCGCTCAGGCCCCACGCACCGAGGTAGCTGAACACGTCGAGCACACGCAGCCCCTTCACGTATCTGAGGAACCCATGGCGGTTCGCGGCCTGGTCGAAGAACCAGCCGGTCTTCTGGCCTGTCAGCGACGGCACCCTGAAGCGGACCCCGTTCTCCTCGACTTCAAGGACGTCGGGCATGTCGCCGATCGCCGTTTCCACGTAAGACGGCAGGCCTTCGAGCTCGCGAGCACCGCTGTCATTCTTCCAGATCATCGCCTTCGGGGACAACACCTTCTGGACCGCCGCGACGATGTCTTCCTTCATGGCCTCCATGCCTGCCGTCGCGATCTGCCCGACGATGCGGTCGCCGTAGCGATCGAGCACGAGTCCCGGCAAGCCATCGGACTCGCCGTAGACGAGACGGTAGAAGGGCTTGTCGTAGAGCCGCTCGCGGAGGCTCAAGGCCACCAGCAGGCGATGGACGATCAACGAGCGACCCGGCGGATAACGCTGGTCGCGACCCATGATCCGCGCCGAGATCAGCGAATTCGGGTTGACGTAGGCATACCCCAGGAACTTGTCACGACTCGAGATGACCCGAGCAATGGCGCCCTTTGCAAAGGTATTGAGGGGCGTCGCGGCTGTATCCACCTCGTTCGAGAACACCCACAGGTGGCCCGCAGACAGCCGCCGGTCCTCGCCGTTCTTGAGGCGCAGGGCGGGGAACGTCGGGGCGTCGGCTGCGGCGGGGTCGGCCGCAGCGATAGGCTGTGTGGTCATGAACTCTCTGGGACTTGGGCGGAGTAGCGGGCTCAAGGGACCTTGCGGCTCCTTCAGCTATAGTCCGCCATTCTACTGACAGAAAGGTTCATTTGGCTGCTTCATGACGACTTCGCCCCCCCCCCAGCAGAATCGCCTCAGGCAAGAAACGAGTCCGTACCTCGCGCAGCACGCCACCAACCCGGTGGACTGGTACCCGTGGGGGCCGGAGGCCCTCGAACGCGCGCAGCGGGAAAACCGCCCGATCCTGCTGTCCATCGGCTATTCCGCGTGCCACTGGTGCCATGTCATGGCCCATGAATCGTTCCAAGATCCGGCCACGGCGGCGCTCATGAACGAGCTGTTCGTGAACGTGAAGGTCGACCGCGAGGAGCGCCCGGACATCGACCGGATCTACCAGATGGCCCACCAGATGCTCACCCAGCGCGGTGGCGGCTGGCCGCTGACGATGTTCCTGACCCCCGGTGGCCAGCAACCCTTTTTCGGGGGCACCTATTTCCCGCCCGAACCCAAGTTCGGGATGCCCGGGTTCCCCGACATCCTGAAGCGCGTCGCGGAGTACTTCCGCAGGCACCCGGCCGAGATCGCCAAGCAGAACGCTGCGCTGGCGCAGGCGTTCGCCGAGATGCAGCCGACGCCGGTCGATTCCGCTGACCGTCTGCAGGCGGGCCCACTGCAACTCGCCCGGGGCGCAATGGCCCGCGATTTCGATCGCGCGTCGGGCGGCTTTGGCGGAGCGCCCAAGTTCCCGCACCCGACGTACCTCACTTTCCTGCTCAAGGAATGGCGCGCTACCGCAGGCAGCGACGAGCCCGACCTGCAGTCGCTGTTCATGGCAACACTCACTTTGACGCGAATGGCGGAGGGTGGCGTGTACGACCAGCTGGGCGGCGGCTTCTGCCGCTACTCGGTCGATACCGAGTGGACGATCCCCCACTTCGAGAAGATGCTGTACGACAACGGACAGCTGCTCGGTGCCTATGCGCAGGCAGCTGTCGCGACGGGCGACCCCCTGTTCCGGAGCATCGCGCTGGAAACGGCAGAATGGGTGCTGCGCGACCTGCGTTCCCCGGAAGGCGCGTTCTGGTCCACGCTCGATGCCGATTCCGAAGGCCACGAAGGCCGGTTCTACGTGTGGACGCCCGACGAGGTTCGCCGTGCCTTGAGCCCGGAATGCCTTGCCGTGTTCGCGAGTCGCTTCGGCCTTGATCTCGATGCGAACTTCGAGGACCACTGGCATCTGCGGGCCAGCCGCTCCGTGGACGCGCTCGCGGCCGAGCAGGGCCTGACCGTCGACGCAGTGAATGCTCATCTGCAAGCGGCTCGCACCACGCTCCTGGCGGTGCGCAATGCCCGCGTTTGGCCGCAACGCGACGAGAAGATCCTGACCAGCTGGAACGGATTGATGATCTCGGGCCTCGCCATCGCCGCCCGCACCCTCGCTCGCGAGGACTTGGAAAAGGCGGCAACCCGGGCCGTCGACTTCATTCGCGACAGGCTCTGGCAATCAACAGACTCGGGCAAGCGCCTCTTCGCCGTTCACATGGACGGACGCACCCGTTTTCCTGCCTATCTCGACGATCATGCCTTCCTGCTGGCGGGGCTCATGGACCTGCTGGAAAGCCGCTGGCGGACTGCCGACCTGGCGTTTGCCGTCGACCTTGCGGAGATCCTGCTCACGCACTTCGAGGATCGGAAAGCGGGCGGCTTCTACTTCACCGCCGACGACCATGAAGCGCTGCTCCACCGCACGAAAGCCTTCCAGGACGATGCCGTGCCCTCCGGCAACGGCGTCGCCGCCCTTGCCCTTGGCCGCTTGGGAGCGCTGCTGGGCGAACCCCGCTACCTCGACGCCGCGGAGCGGGTCTTGAAGGCAGCCTGGCCCCTCCTCGAGCGCTATCCGCAGGCCCATGCAACGCTCCTGATGGCCTTGGATGAGTACCTGCAACCGGTTGATATGGTGATCATTCGGGGTGAAGCCGATGAAGTCGCGCAATGGCAGTCCGAGGCCAACCGACTCTACTCGCCGAGGCGGCTGGTGTTCGGGATCCCGAAGACCGCCGCCGATCTCCCCGCGGCGCTGGCAGCGAAGCAGCCGGCGGATTCAACGGTGGCCTATATTTGTCGTGGGACCTCGTGCTCGGAGCCGGTCAAGTCATTGTCCGCAGTGATCTCGCTCACACGCGGCTGATACACCGGAAAACCGGCCTCACAGCACCCGGAATTCCCTGAAGGAACTCCTGGTCCGAAGGCTCAGTCCGACCCATCAAGTATCCAGTTGGGCGGCCGATAGACTCCAGTAACCCTGGGTCACCTTCTTAAGACGGCTAGCCTATGTTCTTCCTGGCAGGTTCGATTGTCGTTCTGGCGTGCGTTCTGGGCGGCTTCCTCATGGAAGGCGGCAACCTGCTGGCGCTGTGGCACCCGAGCGAAATCATCATCATCGTGGGCGCGGCCCTCGGCGCGTTCATGACCAGCAACACGCCGAAAGTCGCCAAGCAGTCGTTCGCCGGCGCACTCGGCCTGATCAAGGGCCCGCGCTACACCCGGGCCGACTACGCCGACCTGCTCAAGCTGATCTACGACATCCTGATGAAGATGCGCAAGGACGGCGTCCTGGCCCTCGAAGCCGAGATCGAGAAGCCCCACGAGAGCAAGATCTTCGGCGCCTACCCGAAGATCCTCGCCGACCACCACATGATCGAGTTCATCACCGACTGCCTGCGCCTCATGAGCGGCGGCAACATGGAGGCACATGAACTCGAGAGCCTGCTCGAATACGAACTCGAAACCCACCACAAGGAAGCGGCAGAACCTGCGCATGCCGTGCAGAAGGTCGCGGATGCGCTGCCTGGTTTCGGCATCGTGGCGGCCGTGCTCGGCATCGTGAACACGATGGCATCACTCGAAGGTGCCGAGACGGCGGAAATCGGTGAGAAGGTCGGCGCGGCACTCGTCGGCACGTTCCTCGGTATTCTCGTGGCCTACGGTTTCATCGGCCCCATCGCCTCTGCGATGGAAAACCGGGCGCTCGAAGAAGGCAAGGCATTCGAAGTCGTGAAGATGGCTCTGGTCGCCAGTGTCCGCGGCTACAACCCGCAGATCGCCGTCGAGTTCGCCCGCAAGCTGCTGTTCGCTGACATCCGTCCCACGTTCGCGTCTCTGGAAGCGCACCTCAAGGGCAAGCGGGAGCGCAGGAAGGCATGAGCGCTGGCGCCGAATCCCGCCCGATCATCATCCTCAAGCGCCCGAAGAAGGTGGCCGGTGGCCACCATGGCGGCGCGTGGAAGGTGGCTTACGCAGACTTCGTGACGGCGATGATGGCCTTCTTCATGGTCATGTGGCTAGTGGCTTCCGTGTCGAAGGAACAGCGGGCCGCCATCTTCGAATACTTCAAGAATCCCAGCATGGAGCCGGGCAAGAGCCCGACGCCCGCCCCGGGCCTGAATGGCCCCGGCGGCGCAAGCACGAGTCCCATCGATCTAGGTGGCGGTCTCGATGCCCCCAAGTTCACCGAATCCGCCTCAACGACGCCGGGCCTCGGCCAGCCGGTCAACCAGGATCTGTTGACCGAACCCGTGGATGTCGATGCAGCGGCGAAGCGTGCTGCCGAGGCCGAGCTCGAGAAGAAGAATCTCGAGTCGCTGATGGAAGACCTGCGCGAAGCGATTGCCAACAGTCAGGCGCTCGCCCCTTACAAGGACCAGCTCAAGATCGACCTGTCTCCCGAGGGCCTGCGCATCCAGATCGTGGACGCACAGAATCGTGCGATGTTCGACACCGGCAGTACGGAACTGAAGGACTACACGCGAGAAATCCTCACCGAGCTCGCGAAGTACCTGAACACGGTGCCGAACCACGTCAGCCTGAGCGGCCATACCGACAACCGCCCGTTTGTCGGCCGGCGTGGCTACTCGAACTGGGAACTGTCGACCGAGCGCGCGAACGCAGCGCGCCGGGCCCTCGAGAACGGTGGCCTTGGCAACGAGAAGACCATGCGGGTGGTGGGCCTGGCCTCGCTGGTGCCGTTCGACAAGGAACATCCGGAATCCGAGATCAACCGTCGCATCAGCATCATCGTGATGACCAAGGAAGCGGAAGAGCAGGCGATCAAAAAACTGGATGCACCGGTGATGAACACAATCTCGGTGCCGTACGACGATCTGCCCAAATCGCCAGGCAAGCCTGCTGCTCCGGCGGCAGCCCCTGCCCCGCCCGCGTAGACCTCACTGGCGATTCGCTGCGTCTGCGACTAGCATCGCCTCACACACGCAGTGGTGAGGGGTCCTTGGGAACCTCTGATTAGCCTATATGCACTCGCGTTGCGCCTCCAATCGCCTGCTGCGAGGCATCGGGCCGCAGGCAATATCGGGAATATTGACAAGGTCCGTAACGACGCAGCAGGCGATTGGAGACGCAACGCATTAATGCTATTTATACATTGATCGGGACGGGATCCATTGCGTGCATGGCAGCGTTGCTCCTCCCTTGAGTACATCAAGTACACGGCGGTCGTCGCGCCTCGCCCTGCACGCAATGGCTCGCCGTCGCGAGCGCGTATAGGCTAATCAGAGGTTCCCTAGTGCTCGAACTCGACCTGGTTCAAACCGTCGCCTTCGGTGGGCTCGTGCTGCTCGGCGGCTACGCGTTGCAACGTACGATCCCGGTGTTCGGCAGGCTGAACATCCCGGCGCCGGTCATCGGCGGCCTGATCGTCGCGGTCATTGTCCTCATCGCCCGCAGCCGCGGCACCACAGTCTTCCAGTTCGATACCACGCTGCAGGGCCCGCTCAACATCGCGTTCTTCACGTCGATCGGCTTTGGCGCGAGCCTCTCGCTGCTCAAAGTCGGCGGGCCACTCGTGATGCGGTTCTTTGCCTTGGCCACGGCATTCGCGATCGTGCAGAACCTCGTCGGTGCAGGGATCGCCACGCTCTTCGGCCTTGACCCCTTGTTTGGCGTCCTTGCCGGCTCGGTCACCCTGACGGGCGGGCCGGCCACCGGCCTCGCCTTCGCGCCGTTGTTCGAGAAAGCCGGCGTCGAAGGCGCTGCTGCCATCGCGGTTGCAGTCGCGATGGGGGGCATCGTCGCCGGTGCCGTCGTCGGCGGGCCGGTCGGAACCTATCTCGTCCGCCGCCATAACCTCCACGCGGCGAAGCGCAGGCACTCTCCTGCCATGCCAGTGGAAATGCAGGATGTCGTCGAAGACCACCTGCCACACGCCAACTCGGATGCGCCTGCCGGAGAGGATGGCCAGACCTACACCCTGCTCAAGAACCTGGTGGCGGTGCTGACGGCGATGTGGGCCGGCTTCTGGATCAGCAAGGGGTTTGCTGCAATCGGCGCGACACTCCCTGCCTATATCGGCGCGATGCTTGCTGCCGCGCTGCTTCGGAACCTCGACGATGTCACCGGCTGGTTCGGGCTGTCCCAGAAGATCATCGACGAGATCGGCTCGATCGCGTTGTCCCTGTTCCTTGTCATGGCCCTGATGACGTTGAAGCTGTGGGACCTCGCGGGCCTTGCCGCCCCGCTCTTCGTCATCCTGCTCGCGCAGGTGCTGCTGGTCGCGCTCGTGTGCCTGTGGCCGGTGTTCCAGGTCATGGGCCGCGACTATGAGTCCGCCGTCATGAGCGGAGGCTTCATCGGATTCATGCTCGGCACGACGGCGAATGCCATGGCCGTCATGCGGACAATGGTCGAACGCTTCGGTCCAGCGCCGAAGGCCTTCTTCGTCGCACCGATGGTGGGAGCCTTTTTCATCGACTTCACGAATGCACTGCTGATCACGGCTTGCCTGAATATCTTCTAGGAAGTGGCCGGTGGCTGGTGGCTGGTGGCCGGCACGAGTTTCATGCGAACCCCGCTCCGCCGGAGACGCAACACGCGTCCGGCAACAGCAGGATGGCTGGCGCGGCCAATTCTGGTTAAGCTGGAATTTCCCCGTCCGAGACTTGTCCCACCTGTCATGTTCGCGCGCTTGCCCCCAAAGGCCTCTCGCTCAATCGCATTCCTCGGAATTGCGTGTTGTGCGTTGGCCGCAACATTACCCGCTGCGCAAGCGCAGGACTCGCTTGCGGCCACCCGCAAGCAGTTCATGGATGCCTACGCTGCGATCCAGCCGGGACCGCAGGCGCGGGTCCAGCCCGGCGATGAAGTGCTTCGCACTTACCCGTTGTATCCCTACCTGCAGTCCGCGCGGATGCAGAAGGCGTTGGCCGCGACAATCACGGGGGACAACCCGGCCGATCCCGAGGTCCGCGAGTTTCTCGCAGAGCACGCCGGCGAACCGGTCGCATCTCCCCTGCGGCGGGACTGGCTTGCGAGCCTGGGCCGGCGGGAGCTGTGGACGGCGTACCTCGCCGCCGCGCCCGAACCGCTTGCCGATCCGGCGCTCAACTGCCTTGGGCTGACAGCGCGTATCGAGACTGGCAAGACGACGGGCCTTGCACCCCTCGTGATCAAGCAATGGTTAAGCGCGGACCAGCTGCCCGGCGAATGCGAACGCCCGTTCACGTGGCTGCGCGCAGCAGGCGCGTTGACGGAGGAACTCGTCGAGCAGCGCGTCCGGATGAGCCTCGCCAAGGGCAATGTCCGGTTTGCGCGGATGATTGTCGGCGACCTGCCCGCACAGAAGGCTGCGCCGCTGCAGCAGTGGGCAGCACTGCTTGAACAACCGCATCGCGAAATCGACGCACTGGTGGCGTCGCCTGGCACAAAGGTGGAACCCGCCGCGCTACTCGCTGGCTGGACGCGCCTGGTCACGGTGGACTTCGACTACGCGCGCACACGCTTCGCTGCGTTCACCAGGGCCCGCGGACTCGACCGCGATGCGGCGAGTCCGTACGCGCTCGCGCTCGCGCTGCGCCTGTCATGGAACCGCCACCCTGATGCGGTCAGTTACTTCGCTCGCGTGCGCGATGCGGACTTCGATGACGCGGGGCGGGAATGGCGCGCACGGGCCGCCCTGTGGGCAAGGGACTGGCACGAGGTGGCGGCTGCGGTCACAGCGATGCCGCAAGCACTGGGTCAAACCCCGCGGTGGAAATACTGGGCAGCGAGAGCCGCAGCGGCGACGGGTGACCCTGACGCGGCACACCGGCTTTACGTGTCCATCTTGAGTGCAGACAACTACTACTCCGCGATGGCCGCCGCACACCTGCAACAGGCCTTCACGCCAAATCCTGCCCCGTTGGCGGCAGACGAAATGGAGCTGGCCCGTATCGCCGCATTGCCGGGGTTCGTGCGGGCTCGCGAGCTGTTGCTTGCCGGCATGCGCACCGAAGCCCTGGCGGAATGGCAGCACGGAGTGCGCAACCTCCCGGCAGCTTCGCAGCCCCAGGTCGTGCATCTTGGCATGCGCTGGCGGTGGTACGACGTGTCGATCGCAACGGCCACGCAGCAGCGGATCTTCGACGACTACTCGCTGCTCTATCCCCGCCCCTACGATGCGGACGTCAAGACGGCCGTCGCGTCATCCGGCCTGCCAACCGAACTCGTCTACGGCGTGCTGCGCCAGGAGAGTCTCTATCGGCCTGACGCCATCTCGTCCGCCGGCGCGGTAGGTCTGCTGCAGATGCTGCCGGAAACAGCCAGGCGGACCGCGCGCCGCGCCCAGCACCCGGTGCCAAGGCCTGCCGACCTGCTGAATCCGGCGATCAACGTCAGGCTGGGTGCGGCCCACCTGAAAGAACTCATCGACCAGTTCGGTGGCCAGGTGCCACTGGCGCTCGCGGGGTACAACGCGGGGCCGGGCGCCGCACTGCGCTGGCTTCCCGAACAACCCATCGATACGGATGTGTGGATCGAGAACATCCCGTTCAATGAAACGCGAAACTACGTGCAACGCATCCTGTGGCACACCGTCGTGTTCTCGTGGCTCGGGAGCGGCCAGCCGCAGGTGACGCAGGCGTGGCTCACGGAAGTCAGCCGCAGCAGCTGGGCGGGACGCGCAACCGCTGGCGATCAGCAACGCCTGGGCGTCACGAGCCCGGGACTCGCCGCGAGTACAGCCAACCCGCAATGAGCCTGACGTAGCGCGGCATCACGACAAAGACGACGAGCGCCACGACCACGGCAGCCACCACGCCCTGGCGAAGTCCGAGCACGCCGAGCCACGGCACGGCGCTGAAGAACGGCTCGAGCAGCCACGGCACCACGAGCGTGAGGGGCCAGATGACGGAAGTCGTCACGAGCCATTGCTTCCAGCGCAGCGCCTGCGGCTGGCTTTGCGGCGTGAACCAGAAGTCGATCCCGGTCTCGATTCGTGCGTTGTCATCGCGCTCGAGGATATCCGTGATCAGGCCAAGCAACCGGGGACGATCGGCGGACTTGCACCAGCGCTCCGCATCGGCAAACGTGGCAAAGCGCACGACGGTCGAGTACTTGTTGTCGCCCGCCACCGGCCTGATGATGTCGACGCCTTGGTAGCCGGGATAGGTCGAGCTCACCTGCACAATGCCTCGCAACCAGTCCTCGTAACGCGCAAAGGCATCGCGACGGACCCAGTGCTGCACGACGAAGGTCACGCTGCCGGCGCGATCGGGCATGCCCGCATCGCTCATGATCGACTCCTTGTAGCTGCACCCCGTGCCAGCGATCAAGGTAGCGCGAAGCGCCCACGCTGTCTGCGCGGTGCGAAGACTGGCGGTTTGAGTGGCATCGGGGTTAACCTCGGGTTTGTACAACCGTCAATTCACGTCACGCCTCAAGGGGAAGAGCCATGGGAATTCTGGATCAGGTTGCAGGCGCGCTCGCAGGCGGCAAGGGAGCCGGCATGAATGCCATCCTTCTGCAGCAACTCGTCGGGATGTTGAGCAAGCCCGGAGCGCTCGACGGCCTGCTGGCCGCGTTCCAGAAACACGGCCTGGGTTCGATCGTGCAATCTTGGGTCGGCACCGGGCAGAATCTGCCCATCTCGGCAGCCCAGATCCAGCAAGTGCTCGGCAGCAGCATGCTGGGTGAGCTCGCGGCCAAGTCCGGGATGCACGCCCCGGATGCGGCGTCGGCCCTGTCTCACCTGTTGCCGCAGGTCGTCGACAAGCTGAGTCCCGCAGGCAGCCTGCCCCTGCCGCACGACCTGGGGGGTCTGCTGTCCTCGGTCGGCAAACTGCTGGGATAGCCGCAGCCGCTGCCCTTTCCCCAGTGGGGAAGGGGCAGGCAGGCATTGGCTGAAAACCGGCCACTTTGGGCCCTGCCGCCTTTCATAAGCGGCGGACCGCCCCCATACTTGGGGCACCAGGCGGTTTCTCGCCTTACAGGACGCCCCGTGAATATCGACTTTCTTTATGGAATTCTGCCGCTTAGCTTCTGGGGCTACGCGCTGGTCGCGTTCCTGTCCGTGGAGTTCACCTTCATGGCCATCACGCTCTACCTGCACCGGGACGCCTGTCATCGCAGCCTGAACCTGCACCCCGTCCTCAGGCACATCTTCCGCTTCTGGCTATGGGCGGGTACCACGATGCTCACGAAGTCGTGGGTCGCGGTCCACCGCAAACACCACGCGCGCTGCGAAACGGCGGACGATCCGCACAGTCCGCAGATCCTCGGCATCAAGAAAGTGCTGCTCGAAGGCGCTGAACTGTATGGCGTACAGGCCCGCAATCCGGAAACGCTGGAGAAGTTCGGTCGCGGCACGCCCGACGACTGGATCGAACGCCACCTTTACTCGAAGTACCAGTTCCTGGGCGTCACGCTGTATGTCATTGCCTGCCTGGTTCTGTTCGGCGTGCCCGGCATCATCATTCTCTCAGTACAACTGATAGCCACGCCGTTGATGGCCGCCGGAATCGTGAACGGCATCGGCCACTATTGGGGCTACCGCAACTTCGAATGCCCCGACGCGGCGCGCAACATCGTGCCGTGGGGACTCTTGATCGGCGGCGAAGAGTTGCACAACAACCACCATGCGTTTCCGAGCTCGGCGAAGTTCTCGCTGATGCCTTGGGAATTCGACATCGGCTGGCTCTATATCAAGATCTTCTCAACGCTGGGCCTGGCGCAGGTCATCCGCATTGCACCGCAACCGCTGCGGCAACAGTACCGCCCGGTGGATCTCGACACAGTGCAGGCAGTCGTCATCAATCGCATGCACGTGCTCAGGGACTACTCGCTGAATGTCATGCTGCCCGTGCTGCGTACCCAGATCAGCTCAGTGAGCAGCCAGCTGAAACACGGCGCTCGCAAGCTCTTCGTACGCGAACCCGCGATCCTGAATGAGGCTGCCCGTCGCAGGCTGTCGGAACTGCTGGCCAGCAACCAGGAACTGAAGACGGTGCACGACTTCCGCGACCGGCTGAAGCAGCTGTGGGGCGGAGCGCATCAGAGCAACGATTCCATGTTGCAATACATGCGGGACTGGATTGCCCAGGCCGAAGCCAGCGGCATCAAAGCGCTGGCAGACTACGCAGCGGCCCTTCGCGGCTACGCCATGCAGCCCGCAAGACGCCCTGCCTGATGGATTCCCAGAGGAACCCGGCCTGCAGCCGGGTTCTTCCCGTCACGTCGCAATGGCGGCGATGACCACCACGACGACCAGCACGGCCTGACCCGCGATCAGCCAGCGAAACTGCTTGTGCAACGCGGTGAGCGCATGGGTCATCTCACCGATGTGCTCTGCCATCTGGTGCAACAGCTCAACCTGCCGACGCTCGTTTTCCTCGAGCGCTGCAATCCGCGCGGCCAGTTCGGCCGGCAGTTCCTCGCCCGTCAGCGGAGTTTTCGCCGGCTGTTTGCGGGCTTCCTGCAGCAGCTGCCGCGACACTTCGAGGATCGAAGGCACCCATTGGACGATCTGGACCCACGGTACGGGCATCGCTTGCTCCTTTCTTCTTGGTCACAGTTAACACCAAGTCGCGCTGGTTGTCTTGCGTCGAAGCGCCTGTTGACTCCCCTTAAGAACAGAGCCTTTTTCTTAAGGCTCGCTGTCCAGTCCGCACGTCATTACTCTGCCAAACACTGTCGTCCTCACCCTAGGGACTACTCACAATGCGCACCGGCATGAAACGGAGCTAATCTGGATACGTTGGGCATGGCGGCATGCCGATTCACACAACCAAATGGGGGATCACAAGATGACACTCGATCAGCTGTTTCGTGTATCGGGACCGGTTGCGCTTGCGAGTACACTGCTACTCGCGGCCTGCAATCAGGCGCCAGCGCCGGAGGCTACTGCGAGCGCCACCGCGGCCCCACCGATCAAGCCCGCCATCAGCTTCAACGTGCTGATGGTGAAGTTCGTGGACCAGGCGGCCGATCCCGTTTGGACCGCCGCGGTCGAACCGCCGAAGACTGACGCAGATTGGGAAACGGTCGAGTATCACGCCACGCAACTGGCCGTAACCGGCACTTTGATGCGTGTCGGTGGTACCGGACCCAAGGATATGGAATGGACGAACTCGCCGGGCTGGGCGTCCTTTACCGACAAGATGACGGACGGGGCGCTGGCGGCAGTGCAGGCCGCTAAAGCCAAGGACGTGGCGGCGCTGCAGAAAGCAGGCGACGACATCGTCCTCAATTGCGAGGGGTGTCATCGTGAGTTCAAGCTTGACCTGCCCACTGAAGGCCTGGCGACGCATCTGACCCGCGGCATCATCACGGAAGCGCCGAAGCCAGGACGGACCGAGTAGCCCGATAGAGGGTCCGGGTTGCAAGCAACCCGGACGCCTGGATCGCAGGCTATGGACGCTTCGGCACCAGCTTGTAGACCGAATTGTCGACATCCGAATTGAAGTAGATCGCCGACGGACTGACGGCAACGGAGCGGTACAGGCTCGGACCGTTGCTGAGACCGATCGGCAAATTCGCCGCGATCACCGTGGCCTCGCCGCTTTGGGCATTGAGCCTCTTGATCTGCTTCGCACCCACTTCAACGACAAGCAGGCTGCCGTCGGCATCGACCGCAATCCCTTCGGGCTGCGCAAGGCCTTGCGCGACGGGCGTTGCGGCACCGTCGGCCAGTGCAATGCGTGTCACCCGTCCGCCGATGCTCTCCGTGACATACACAGCGTCCGCTCCGGCCCAGGCGAGGCCAATCGGACCCTGCAGGTTCTCGGCTAGCACCTGACGGTCGGCCACTTCCGGCCCCGTCACCCGCAGCAAGCGCCCCGATCCCGTCTCCGCGACGATGACCGTACCGTTCGGCCCTTCGAGCGCGTCACCCGGCGAATCGAACTTGCCCCAGTTGCCGAGTACCTCGAACGTCTTCCGGTCGAGCAACTGGATGACGCCGAACACCTGTCCTACCGCAACCAGATGGTCGTTCGTGGTCGAAACATGCGCGGGCTGGAAGATATTGACCGGCGTCTTCTCGATGGCACCCGTCCCATCGATGCGTTTGACGCCACCGAACAGGTCCCCGAGGTAAACCGTGTCCTTGCCGTCCTGTGTCTGCACCGACAGCCCCGTGGCCGACGTCAGCGACGCAGGCTCGACGACATAGCGGATCGCTGCCGTGGCGGCATCCACCTCGACGATCGAATTCGTCTGCGACAACGATACGAAGATGTTGCCATGCGAATCGAGGTCGAGGTTGTCGGCTCCTGCGGGCAACTTTGCGAAGAGCGCCGCCTTGCCGGTCTTGAGGTCGATCTTCCAGAGCTCCGTGTCGTTGTTGAGGGCAAAGGCAGAGCCCTTGAAATCCAGCTTCAGCGCACCGGGATCCTTGACCTCGTCGGTGACAGTGGTCATTGCGCCGGTATCCGGGTTGATCTTGACGATGCGATGCCCGAACACGAGCGGGCCATAGATCATGCCGTCGTCGCCGATCTCGAATGCATTCAGGCCACCTGGCTTGTCCACCACCAGCCGCGGCGGCTTCGCACCCGTCAGATCGATTTCGTAAAGCGCATCGCCGTAGAACACCAGCGTGACGAACAGACGCTTGCCGTCACGAGTAAACGAAATCGCATTGAGACCGCGCTGGTTCTCCCACAGCTTGCGGATGGGTCCGCCGGGCGTCTGGGCGTAGAGGATGCCGTCCTCGATGGCTGTCCAGTAGAAGGTCCCGTCGGGGCCAATCGCGAGGTCGTCGGCCATGCCTTCAGGAGGACCCTGAACGGTCTCGACCTGGCCCGTTTTCGTGTTGACCTTGAAGCGCGATTGCCCGATGACGCTGACCGCATACAGAGTGTCGTCGTTGTCGAACCGCAGACCGTGGACGCCGTGGAACTTCGAGCCCCCCTTCACCAAGGGTTGCATTTCATAGGTCACAGGCGATTCGGTGCGGCTGCAGGCTGCGGCCAGCATCGCCACCGCGGACAGGGCCAGGAGGGTCTTGAATCGCATGGCTTCCCCTTGATGATTCGCTTCTGAGTCGGAGTGGTCGGAGATGGTAAACGATGCAGCGCCGCCAAGCCCGCCAGCCGACTTGGGCGGCACGGACCGTGCCTCCCGGAAAAGGCCTGCTGCGCTGCGGATACCCCTTAATTTCGCAGCCCCACGCGCCCCAAGTCCCTATATCGAGGGTGCTGACTTGAGTGGAAGCTGTCGCCTCTCGGGGCATGCGCCAGAGGGCGCTCCGGTCCGTGCTGATCGAGAGACACCTGCTGTTAGCTGGAGAGGCCATGAGTTGGAATGTCATCGTCAAGGCTGCAGCGCAGCCCGCCCTGATCGGCGTTGCACTCGCGGTTGTTGCCGGATGCCAGTTGGCAACGCCGCGCGCTGTCGGCAGGTCGGCAGAACGGCAACAGATGGCCGCTGTCCACGAACGCGTGGCGCGCTGCCTGCGCTCTGACCAGCCGCTTGATACGTGCCAACAGGAAATGCGCAAGGGCTGCGAGTCCATGAAGGGGAGTGGCTGCGGAATGATGGATACGATGGGGAACAAGGATGCCAAGGGCACCGACACCGACAAACAAGCACAGCATCAGCATTGAGCCGAGAGGACCCTTCCCCATGAATCACAGTCACGCCTTCCGGGCGGCTTGCGGAGCGACCGCAGCAGCGATGCTGCTGCTTGCCGCCTGCGTTACCGAGACCACTTCCGGCTTCCAGGGCCGCTACCTGCCCCAGGACAAACCGGAGTTCACGGGTAAAGGACAGGCCATGATCGTCATTCCCGACGGGCAAAGGGACTTCCGCTGGGCCGGCAAGGCATCGTCCTGGATCGGCAGCAGTTCGGTCCTGGAGCTGCCGCTCGGAACCATCGTGGAACAGATTGCCACCGACGTGTTCGGTACGCATTTCTCTGGCGTCAAGTTCGTCGCTGCACGACCGACGCTCAGCGGCTGCGACATCACCATCGAAGGCGACATGGACCAGTTCATCTACAGCTACACGCGCGTGATCGAGAGCGGCTTCTCGGACGAGACGCAGGAAAGCTGGATCGTTCCGGAAGTGGATGTCGTTTTCACTGCAAGGGCCTACGACGCGAGCGGCACACAGATCGTGAGCAAGACGTACTCGTCAGGGCCGGTCGAAGGTCGCCGGTACATGGTCAGCTCCAAGCCGGGTGAGCGCATCAACGAGGCGCTGCACGGCACACTCCACGACCTGATGGACAAGCTCGCGGCTGACGTGAACAAGCAGCAGCCGGCCACGTGCCG